>NZ_CALNWY010000024.1 GCF_940807255.1 Mixta sp. Marseille-Q2659
GGACTGGCGGGCGGCCCCGAAGGGATTTTTGCCAGCGACAGTTTCTCTACCATTGAGTTGAATGATGTTCTGCTGCACAGCGAAATCAGCGTTCCCTTTGAGCTGCTGGTTAATCAAACCGCAACGTTCGGCGCCGAATGGAACCAGCAGCGGATGAAAGATCCCAGCTCGACAACGCAGGCGCTTTCCGGCGGCAATATTGATGGCGTCTCGACCGGCACTCGTAGTCCTTACACGCAGGCGGAAATTTTCTCGCTGTTTGCCGAAGATAACGTTGAGTTGACCGACAGCACCATGCTGGTGCCGGGCTTGCGCTTCGATCACCACTCTATCGTCGGCAACAACTGGAGCCCGTCGCTAAACCTTTCCCAGGCGCTGGGCGAGGAAGTTACGCTGAAGCTGGGCATCGCCCGTGCTTACAAAGCGCCAAGCCTTTACCAGACCAATCCTAACTATGTCCTTTATAGTCGCGGCCAGGGCTGTGCGGCCAGCGCTGGCGCCTGCTATCTGATCGGTAATGAAGATCTGAAGGCGGAAACCAGCATCAACAAAGAAGTTGGGCTGGAGTGGAAACATGAAGGATACCAGACCGGCCTGACCTGGTTCCGTAATGATTACCGTGACAAAATCGAAGCGGGTTATCTGCCAGGCGGAACCTCAACTAACGGCAGTACGGACGTTTATAAATGGGAGAACGTACCGAAAGCCGTGGTGGAAGGGCTGGAAGGAACGGTAAATGTTCCGCTCAGCGATACGATCAGCTGGAATAATAACCTGACCTGGATGCTGCAAAGTAAAAACAAAGAGACGGGCGATCGGCTGTCGATTATTCCGCAATACACGCTGAACTCTATGCTGAGCTGGCAGGCGACGCAGGATCTGTCGCTGCAAACCACCTTCACCTGGTACGGCAGACAAACGCCGAAGAAATACAACTACAAAGGAGAAGCGGTCACCGGCAGCGAGAAAGATGAGGTCAGTCCTTATTCGGTGCTGGGGCTGAGCGGTACGCTGGACGTTAATAAATATGTCAGCGTAACGCTGGGCGTGGACAACCTGCTGGATAAACGCCATTTCCGTGCCGGTAATGCGCAAACTACCGGCAACGCTACGACCAATTCTTATATGTATGGCGCGGGCGCCAATACCTATAACGAATCAGGGCGTACCTGGTATATGAGTCTGAATACGCACTTCTGACCATCGGCCCGCCGCCTTAGTTGAGGGTGGCGGGCAACCAGCATTGCGCTTTCAGCCCGGATCGATCGCGGCGATTGCTTAACTGGAGCTTTCCGCCGTGCAGCTGGAGGATGCGTAATACGATATTTAAACCCAGACCGCTGCCGCCGTAGCGCCGATCGCGGCGATGAAACGCCTGCGTAAGCTGATCGGCCGTTTCCTCGTCGATGCCGCAACCTTCATCGCATATCGTCAACCGGCTGCCGCCATCCTTCTCCTCCAGCAATATCGTAATCAACGACGCTTCCGGGCTATAGCGAGAAGCGTTCTCCAGTAAATTGCGTACCATCAGACGCAGCAAAACGGCATCGCCCTGTACGCTGCTGCTGTCCGACTGCGGCCAGCCCAGGCGCTGGTGACGCTGCTTTACCAGCTCGTCAGCTTCTGTCTTTAACGGCAGAAAAATATCCTGCTGCCAGTTCAGGGTCTGGTAGTGTCCGCTGGCTAATGCCTGTCCAGCGCGCGACAGCATCAATAGCTGCTCAATAACGTGCATAAGTTGATCGATACGCGCAACCAGCGCCGGAGCCTGTTTAATCTCCTGTTGCGCCATTAGTTCAAGATGCAGACGTAGCCCGGCCAGCGGCGTACGCAGTTCATGGGCCGCATCGGCGGTAAACAGCCGCTCCTGCTGAAGCGTTTGATCGAGCCTTGCCAGTAGCTGATTCATTGCTCGCGTCACCGCGACAATCTCTTCCATTTCTGAATAGACCGGCAGTGGCGAGAGATTATTGGCGGAGCGTTCTGCCAGGCTGTTCTGTAAAGCGTTCAGCGGGCGAATCACCCAGCTGATGGCCCAGAAAGAGAGAACCAGCGTAAAGCCCACCATGACTAACGAGGGCAGGAGGAGAGAAGCGATGGCTTCACGGATCTCGTTTTCGACATGCTGATTACGTGATTTCGCCGTCAGCGTTTCGTTGACCAGAAAGCCGATCTGCTCACGGCTCTCATGCCATAACCAAATGGCGCTCATCAGCTGGCAGGTCAGCAGAATCAGCGCCAGCATGATGAGCAATCGCCGACGCATGCTGTTCATGCGCGCTCTTCCAGCCGGTAGCCGACGCCGCGCACGGTTTTAATCCGATCTTTGCCCAGCTTGCGGCGCAAATTATGGATATGGACTTCCAGCGTATTAGAGCCGTTGTCATCCTGCCAGCTGTAAAGATCCTGCTGGAGCGTTTCGCGATGGATGGTTTGGCCAATGCGCATCAGCAGGCGTGTCAGTAAGGCAAACTCTTTAGGCGTCACGTCTACCGGCTGATGATCAACGGTCACCTGCAGCGAGGAGAGATTGAGAGAAAGATCGCCATGTTGGATTTGATTATCGCTATGGCCCTGATAACGGCGTATCAGCGCCCGTACGCGCGCTTTTAGCTCAGCAAGCGCGAAGGGCTTTACCAGATAGTCGTCCGCCCCAGCATCCAGCCCGCTGACGCGATCCTCCAGCGCATCGCGCGCCGTCAAAATCAATACCGGCAGGTCGATGCTTTGCCGACGCCAGCGGCGCAGCAAATCCGCGCCGTCCGTATCAGGCAGACCCAGATCCAGAACAATTAAACTGTACTGGCCACTGTGCAGCAGGGCATCTGCCTGCGCCGCGTTAGCAGCACAGTCGGTGGCGTAACCCTCGCCGCTCAGGGCGAGCGCGACGCCTTCCTGCAGCAGCACATCATCTTCCACAATGAGAATTTTCATGCGCCTCAGTTATTTTGATAGATGTCCTTGTACAAGCGGCTTTCAAAACGCACCAGCGGAACACGGCGGATACGCTTATCTTCAGGCGGTACAGCATAGCCGGACAGGAACTGCACAAAGGCGACGCGCTGGCCGCTGGCGGTAGTAATAAAACCAGCCAGATTATAAACGCCGGATAAGGAACCGGTTTTCGCCGAGACTTTGCCGTCAACGCCCGCTTCATGCAGACCGCCGCGATAGCGCAGCGTACCGTCATAACCAGCCAACGGCAGCATCGAGATAAAGTTTAGCTGTTGATCGTTCTGCGCAATATATTGCAGCACCTGCATCATAGTGGCAGGTGAAATTAAATCGTGACGCGACAGGCCCGAACCATCGACCTGAATGCTGTTGCCTAAGTCGATATTCGCTTTTTGCCGCAGGATGCGGCGCACGGCGTCTGAACCGGCGCGCCAGGTGCCCGGCACGTTGAAATAGTGGCGGCCAATAGTGCGGAAAACCGTATCGGCAATCATATTGTCCGATTTTTTCAGCATGATTTTCAGCAGATCATGCAGCGGCGCGGACTGGGTTTCCGCCAGAACTGTAGCGGGTTCTGTGACGCGGGTTTGACGCACCAGATGCCCGGTATAATCAATACCGACGTCGTTCAGCATCGCTTTTAAAATTGCACCGGCCCAGGCTGCGCCATCCTGAATCGCGAAGGCCAACGGTAAGGGTTCGCTGCGTTGCGTCATGCAACCGGTCAGCGTAAAGCGATTCAGCTCGCCCGGTACTACATCCAGCTCGCAATAGGGCGCGTCCGGCGAACCTTTCGCTAAGGTGCGCACCTGGCTGAACATGGTCACTGGATAATAAGAGGCGACGCGGATAAAAGCGTTATCATTGGGGCGCTCTGCGCTATACAACGATACGGAAAAGCAGTTTTTATCGACGATAGCGGCGGCGGGCGGCGCACTAAAACATTCGGTGATATCGTTCCACGGCCAGCCTGGCGCTTTGTCATGGCTGGCGAAGACCGAGGTATCAACCACCAGATTGCCCTGAATATGGGTAATGCCTTGCTTCTTCAGCGCTGCGACCATATTGCGCAAACTCTGGCGCGAAAAGGTCGGATCGCCGCCGAAACGCGCAACTAAATCGCCCGTGAGGGTGCCGTTATCGACCTTGCCCTGGCTTTCCAGCGTAGTACGGAAGCGAAAGTCCGGCCCTAATTCCAGCAGGGCTGCGAGCGCCGTCACTACTTTCATGGTGCTGGCTGGCAAAGCCATTTGTTTGCTGTGATAATCGACCAGCGGCGTTGATAAACCCACTTTTTGTGCCATCAGCGCCAGGTTTGCGCCATCCGGTAAATATTGTGTGTATTCTTCCACAGGTGCTGCCTGAGCTTGCAGCATAAACGCACAGGTTAGTCCGGTAACAAGTCGTAAAAATCGCATAATCTCGCGGTAACTGACGGGTGAAGCCGTCCATACTACGGTGCATTACAGTAGAAAGTAAACGATGACCCACAGGGAACTCTGGGTTAAAATACGTATCAAAATGCAAACCTGAATCCTGACCTGGAGCCTGCTCCGGGTCAGGTTTCTTTTTGTTTGCGAATCAGCCGGTAGCGTTGCATAACGCGTCAGGCCGACGACCACTGGTCAGGACGACAACAAGCAAACAGGACCGATGACGAGGTATTAAAATGAATCAGATTCCGATGACGTTAAGGGGCGCGGAGAAGCTGCGCGAAGAACTCGAAGAGCTGAAGACCGTCAGACGCCCCCGTATTATCGCCTCCATAGCGGAAGCGCGTGAGCATGGCGATCTGAAAGAGAATGCCGAGTATCACGCTGCACGTGAAGAACAGGGCTTTTGTGAAGGGCGCATTCAGGAAATCGAAGCCAAGCTGTCTAATGCGCAGGTGATTGATGTTACAAAGATTCCTAACAATGGCCGCGTAATTTTCGGCGCGACGGTTTCTGTGCTGAATATTGAAACTGACGAAGAGTCAACCTATCGCATCGTAGGCGATGATGAGGCGGACTTTAAGCAGAACCTGATTTCAGTAAACTCGCCGATGGCGCGCGGCTTGATCGGGAAAGAAGTGGATGACGTGGTCGTCATCAAAACGCCCGGCGGCGACGTTGAGTATGAAATTCTGAAAGTGGAATATCTTTAATCTTTACAGAACGCCTTGCGCGTTTGTAAAGAAAGGAAAAAGGCCGCGCTGCGGCCTTTTATCCTATGCAGGAGCATGGCAATTTCTTCCGGCTGAATAATCAGCTCGCCCGATTAACGCGGCAGGGAGATTTTGCGTTCTTCTGAAGGTCGGTACAGCACCAGCGTCTTGCCGATAACCTGCACGTTACAGGCTTTCGTTTCACGAACAATGGCTTCCACCATCAGGTTTTTCGTTTCCCGATCCTCGGTAGCGATCTTCACCTTAATCAGTTCGTGATGCGCGAGCGCCTGTTCGATTTCGGCCAGCACGCCTTCGGTCAGGCCGTGGTTACCCAGCATAACGACGGGTTTCAGCGGATGCGCCAGACCTTTCAGGTGCTGTTTTTGTTTGGTACTCAGATTCATCGTATATTTTTACTTACATTGGGATTGAAAACGGTACATTCTACCGCCATCTCTGGTATATCACCAAACAGGACGTCGTTATGTTTGGTTATTTATCGCTACGATGAAGAATAGTTGGAAAAAGTATGACAGGTAAAAAGCGTTCAGCCAGTTCCAGCCGCTGGCTTCAGGAACACTTTAGCGATAAATATGTGCAACAGGCACAGAAAAAAGGGTTGCGTTCACGCGCCTGGTTTAAACTTGATGAAATACAGCAGGGCGATAAGCTCTTTAAGCCAGGGATGACCGTGGTTGACCTTGGCGCGGCGCCTGGTGGTTGGTCTCAATATGTCGCTACCCAGATTGGTTCAAAGGGTCGTATTATTGCCTGTGACATTTTGCCGATGGATCCTATCGTTGGTGTCGATTTCCTTCAGGGCGATTTTCGTGAAGAATCTGTACTGAAGGCGCTGCTGGAACGCGTCGGTGAAGAAAAGGTCCAGGTTGTCATGTCCGATATGGCGCCCAACATGAGCGGTACTCCAGCCGTTGATATTCCCCGGTCGATGTATTTGGTTGAGCTGGCACTGGAAATGTGTCGCGATGTACTGGCACCCGGTGGCAGTTTTGTAGTGAAAGTATTTCAGGGAGATGGCTTCGATGAATACCTGCGGGAAATTCGCTCCCTGTTTACGAAAGTGAAAATTCGTAAGCCGGACGCTTCGCGATCTCGTTCACGCGAAGTGTACATTGTAGCGACAGGGCGCAAACTATAGCCAAAGTGGTTGGATTCGCGGCAGAGCGACGAGGGAGCGAGTCCCAATAAGCTTACGCTGGTAAGCGCATTGGGGAAGCGAGCGCAGTCAACACCGCAGCGATTCCAAGTATGAAGGATATATAGTACCCTACGCTGTCTGTTAACACAGTTGTAATAAGAGGTTAATCCCTTGAGTGACATGGCGAAAAACCTGATTCTCTGGTTAGTCATCGCGGTCGTGCTGATGTCTGTCTTCCAGAGCTTTGGGCCCAGCGAGTCGAATGGCCGTAGGGTTGATTATTCAACCTTCCTGTCGGAAGTGAACCAGGATCAGGTCCGCGAGGCACGTATTAACGGGCGTGAAATCAACGTTACCAAAAAAGACAGTAATCGATACACGACCTACATTCCCGTCAACGATCCCAAGTTACTCGATAACCTGTTGACCAAAAATGTAAAAGTGGTTGGTGAACCGCCGGAAGAGCCAAGCCTGCTGGCTTCTATCTTCATCTCCTGGTTCCCGATGCTGCTACTGATTGGTGTCTGGATCTTCTTTATGCGTCAGATG
Organism: Mixta sp. Marseille-Q2659; assembly: GCF_940807255.1. Classification (GTDB taxonomy): domain Bacteria; phylum Pseudomonadota; class Gammaproteobacteria; order Enterobacterales; family Enterobacteriaceae; genus Mixta. The sequence goes on from NZ_CALNWY010000024.1 coordinate 6,813, forward strand.
CAGGGCGGCGGCGGCAAGGGCGCGATGTCCTTCGGCAAAAGCAAAGCCCGTATGCTGACAGAGGATCAGATTAAAACCACTTTCGCCGACGTTGCGGGTTGCGACGAAGCGAAAGAGGAAGTGGGTGAGCTGGTGGAATATCTGCGCGAACCCAGCCGTTTCCAGAAACTGGGCGGTAAAATTCCGAAAGGCGTTCTGATGGTGGGCCCGCCGGGTACTGGTAAAACGCTGCTGGCGAAAGCGATCGCTGGCGAAGCAAAAGTGCCGTTCTTCACCATCTCTGGTTCTGACTTCGTTGAAATGTTTGTCGGCGTGGGTGCCTCTCGCGTGCGTGACATGTTCGAGCAGGCGAAGAAAGCAGCGCCATGCATCATCTTTATCGATGAAATCGATGCGGTCGGTCGTCAGCGCGGCGCGGGTTTAGGCGGCGGTCACGATGAACGTGAGCAGACGCTAAACCAGATGCTGGTTGAGATGGACGGCTTTGAAGGTAATGAAGGCATTATCGTTATTGCTGCAACTAACCGTCCTGACGTACTTGACCCAGCGCTGCTGCGTCCGGGTCGTTTTGACCGTCAGGTTGTTGTTGGTCTGCCGGACGTCCGTGGTCGTGAGCAGATTCTGAAAGTGCATATGCGCCGTGTTCCGTTGGCTACCGATATTGATGCGGCAATCATTGCCCGCGGTACGCCTGGCTTCTCCGGTGCCGATCTCGCTAACTTGGTTAACGAAGCCGCTCTGTTTGCCGCCCGCGGTAACAAGCGCGTCGTATCGATGGTTGAGTTCGAAAAAGCGAAAGACAAAATTATGATGGGTGCGGAACGCCGCTCCATGGTAATGACGGAAGCGCAGAAAGAATCTACCGCCTATCACGAAGCGGGCCATGCGATTATCGGTCGCCTGGTGCCGGAACACGATCCGGTGCATAAGGTCACCATTATTCCTCGCGGACGTGCGCTTGGCGTGACCTTCTTCCTGCCAGAAGGGGATGCAATCAGCGCCAGCCGTCAGAAGCTGGAAAGTCAGATTTCAACGCTGTACGGCGGTCGTCTGGCGGAAGAGATTATCTACGGTTCAGAGCATGTTTCTACCGGCGCTTCTAACGACATCAAAGTGGCCACTAACCTGGCACGCAACATGGTGACGCAGTGGGGCTTCTCTGAAAAGCTGGGGCCGTTGCTGTATGCGGAAGAAGAAGGCGAGGTTTTCCTTGGCCGTTCCGTGGCGAAAGCGAAGCATATGTCTGATGAGACAGCCCGCCTGATCGATCAGGAAGTTAAACAGCTGATTGACAGAAACTATGAGCGTGCGCGTCACATTCTTAACGAGAATATGGATATTCTGCATTCGATGAAAGACGCACTGATGAAGTATGAAACTATCGATGCGCCACAAATCGATGACCTGATGGCACGCCGTGAAGTGCGTCCGCCTGCGGGTTGGGAAGATCCAGGCGCCGGTTCCGGCAACTCGGACAATAACGGCTCGCCGAAGGCGCCGCGTCCGGTTGACGAACCACGCACGCCAAACCCAGGTAACACCATGTCTGAGCAGTTTAATAAATAAACGCAGGCAGACTTCTAAAAACCCCGGCTGGTCCGGGGTTTTTTACATCCATAAAACGACACTAAAAGGAGAAATAAAGATGAAGTTGTACGCAAGGGATTCCCTACTGGATTTGTCGCATCCCCATGTTATGGGCATTCTTAACGTCACTCCTGACTCTTTCTCCGACGGCGGCAAGCATAACTCATTGGTCGCGGCGTTAACGCATGCGAACAAGATGGTGAATGCCGGCGCGACGATTATTGATATTGGCGGTGAATCGACCCGGCCGGGCGCCGATGAGGTCAGCACGGAAGAAGAACTGGAACGCGTCATTCCGGTTATCGAAGCGATCGCTCAACGTTTTGAAGTCTGGATTTCAGTTGATACTTCCAAGCCTGAGGTTATTCGCGAATCCGCGCGAGTAGGCGCTCACATCATTAATGATATTCGCTCCTTACAACTGCCAGGCGCGTTAGAAGCTGCAGCAGAAACTGGTTTGCCGGTCTGCCTGATGCATATGCAGGGCGAGCCTGGTACTATGCAGACCGCCCCGCAGTACGCCAATTTATTGCAGGAAGTGAACGATTTTTTTGCCCAGCAAATCGCCCGCTGTGAAGCTGCAGGTATCAAAAAATCACAGCTGCTACTCGACCCCGGCTTCGGATTCGGTAAGAATCTCAGCCACAATTATCAACTTCTGGCGCATCTGGCCGATTTTCATCATTTTGGGCTGCCGCTGTTGGTAGGCATGTCGCGCAAATCGATGATCGGGCAATTGCTCAATGTTGGGCCTTCTCAGCGCCTGACCGGCAGCCTGGCCTGCGCCGTTATCGCGGCTATGCAAGGCGCGCAGATTATACGCGTACATGATGTGAAAGAGACCGTAGAGGCGATGCGCGTCGTCGAAGCGACACGTTCAGCGAAGGAATAAAACGCTATGAGTAATCGTAAATATTTTGGCACCGATGGCATTCGCGGGAAAGTGGGCGAAATGCCTATCACGCCTGATTTTGTGCTTAAGCTGGGCTGGGCGGCAGGAAAGGTCTTAGCTCGCCACGGTTCGAAAAAAATCATCATCGGTAAAGATACGCGTATTTCCGGCTATATGCTGGAGTCAGCGCTGGAAGCCGGACTGGCGGCGGCGGGACTTTCTGCTTCTTTTACCGGTCCGATGCCGACGCCAGCCATTGCTTACCTCACCCGCACTTTCCGTGCTGAAGCCGGTATTGTGATTTCTGCATCGCATAATCCTTTTGAGGATAACGGCATCAAATTCTTCTCATCTGAAGGCACTAAACTGCCGGATGAAGTAGAGGAAGCAATTGAACTGGAAATGGAAAAGCCGCTGACCTGCGTGGAATCAGCGGAGCTGGGGCGCGCAAGTCGTATTGTGGATGCCGCTGGCCGTTACATCGAATTCTGTAAAGGCACCTTTCCAGGCGAACTCAGCCTGAACGGTCTGAAAATTGTTGTCGATTGCGCGAACGGAGCGACTTACCACATCGCGCCGAATGTGATGCGCGAACTGGGCGCAACCGTGATTTCACTCGGCGTGCAGCCTGATGGCATGAATATCAACAAAGAGTGCGGCGCTACCGACGTACGCGCACTGCAACAGCGCGTGCTGGAAACCAAGGCGGACATCGGCCTGGCTTTTGACGGTGACGGCGATCGGGTGATGATGGTTGACCATCTGGGCAATAAAGTCGATGGCGATCAAATCCTCTATATCATCGCACGTGAAGGCTTGCGACAGGGCCAACTGCGCGGCGGCGTTGTGGGTACATTGATGAGTAATATGGGGCTTGAGCTGGCATTAAAACAGCTGGGGATCCCTTTCGCGCGTGCCAAAGTTGGCGATCGTTACGTGCTGGAGAAGTTGCAGGAAAAAGGCTGGCGTTTAGGTGCGGAAAACTCCGGTCATGTCATCCTGCTGGATAAAACTACTACCGGTGACGGCATTGTTGCAGGTTTGCAAGTACTTACCGCAATGGCGCGCAATCATATGACGCTGCACGATCTTTGCAGTGGTATGAAGCTGCTGCCACAAATCCTGGTGAACGTCCGTTTCAGCGGTGATACCAATCCGCTGGAGAGCGCGGAAGTTAAAGCCGTAACGGCCGAGGTGGAAAACGCGCTGGCTGGTCGTGGACGCGTCCTGCTGCGTAAATCCGGCACCGAACCGCTAATTCGCGTCATGGTGGAAGGCGAAGATGAGGCGCAGGTAACGGCGCTGGCACATCGTATTGCCGATGCGGTAAAGGCCGCCTAAGCTCTCTGCAATAAATGCAAACTTATTAAGGCCAGCGATAAATCAAAGGCAAAGGTTAAGAAGCGGGTTTCATAATGGCTACGCATTATCCGGTCAGTAATGGAACCCGCTGTTTTGGCGTAAAAAACAGCACGGTGGCGGTTTTTTCTGCAATCGGTGCGGCAGACAAAAATTGCACTTGCAGATGTTTAAGCCTTTGGTTAGTATTCACACCCGCTTCTGATGGGTGATAAAGATCATTCCCGTTAACTGGTTTGAAGCTTTTGATGTGCGGTGACCGCGCAAGGAAACAGGTTGATTATGTACGAAGCTCTGTTAGTCGTTTTTCTGTTAGTAGCAATTGGCCTTGTTGGTCTGATCATGCTGCAGCAGGGTAAAGGCGCTGATATGGGAGCCTCCTTTGGTGCAGGCGCTTCCGGCACGCTGTTTGGATCTGCAGGTTCTGGTAACTTCATGACCCGCATGACCGCTGTGTTGGCGACCCTGTTCTTCGTTATCAGTCTGATTCTGGGTAACCTGAACAGCAACAAAACAGCCAAAGGAAGTGAGTGGGAAAACCTGACTCAGCCGGCACAGTCTCAGCAGACTGCACCAGCTAAACCGGCAGCGCCGGGCAGCGACATCCCACAGTAAGTTAGTTCTAAAGCTTTCGACGCGACTCAGGATAAGGTCGCAGTCTTAAAGTGCCGAGGTGGTGGAATTGGTAGACACGCTACCTTGAGGTGGTAGTGCCCGATTGGGCTTACGGGTTCAAGTCCCGTCCTCGGTACCAAATCTCAGTTTTACTTGCATTTTACGCAAGTTCGGCGTAATATTCGCCACGTTTTCGGACGCGGGGTGGAGCAGCCTGGTAGCTCGTCGGGCTCATAACCCGAAGGTCGTCGGTTCAAATCCGGCCCCCGCAACCACTTTCCCTTAGAGTTATTTTTCAAATATACTGTATGTATCTTCGGACGCATCCTCAGCTAATTTTGAAAAAAATTCTTTGGATGGTGTGCCGAGCCGCAGTCGCGGCATACAGGGTCCAGTCGCATTAAGCCCCGATTTTTCGGGGTTTTTTGTTATCAGGAATCGCAATACTGGGCTATATGCCCTTTTTTTATGTCTTGGGGGTGGGCTTGTCCACATTAGAGCAGAAATTAACAGAGATGATTTCAGCACCGGTAGAAGCGCTTGGCTACGAACTGGTCGGTATCGAGTTCATTCGTGGTCGCACTTCGACGTTGCGCATCTATATTGATAGTGAAGATGGCATCAATGTTGATGATTGTGCTGATGTCAGCCACCAGGTAAGCGCAGTTTTGGATGTGGAAGATCCCATCACGGTCGCTTACAACCTTGAAGTTTCCTCGCCGGGTCTTGAGCGCCCGCTGTTTACCGCTGAACACTATGCACGATTCACAGGTGAGGAAGTCAGCCTGGTGCTGCGTATGGCCGTCCAGAACCGCCGCAAATGGCAGGGCATCATTAAAGCTGTCGAAGGTGAAATGATTACGGTGACCGTCGAGGGTAAAGATGAAGTGTTCGCGCTGAGCAATATTCAGAAAGCGAACCTGGTCCCCCACTTTTAAAAGTCCGGATTGAGGCTAACCAGGATGAATAAAGAGATCTTAGCTGTTGTAGAAGCCGTTTCTAATGAAAAAGCCCTGCCGCGTGAGAAAATCTTCGAAGCGCTGGAGAGCGCACTGGCCACTGCAACCAAGAAAAAATATGAGCAGGAGATCGATGTCCGCGTAAGCATCGATCGTAAGAGCGGTGATTTCGATACTTTCCGTCGCTGGCAGGCAGTAGAAGAAGTGACGCAGCCGACGCGTGAAATCACGCTGGAAGCCGCCCGTTATGAAGATGAAACCATCAATCCGGGCGACTATATTGAAGACCAGATTGAATCAGTAAAATTTGACCGTATCACCACGCAAACTGCTAAACAGGTTATCGTACAGAAAGTACGTGAAGCCGAGCGCGCAATGGTGGTCGATCAATTCCGCGAGCAGGAAGGCGAAATCATCACTGGCGTGGTGAAAAAAGTTAACCGCGATAATATCACGCTGGATTTGGGCAATAACGCCGAAGCCGTGATTCTGCGTGAAGACATGCTGCCGCGTGAAAACTTCCGTCCCGGTGACCGTATCCGTGGCGTGCTGTATGCCGTTCGCCCGGAAGCACGTGGCGCACAGCTGTTTGTCAGCCGTTCTAAACCTGAAATGCTGATTGAGCTGTTCCGTATCGAAGTACCGGAAATCGGCGAAGAAGTCATTGAGATTAAAGCGGCGGCACGCGATCCAGGTTCACGCGCTAAAATTGCGGTGAAGACCAACGATAAGCGTATCGATCCCGTCGGCGCCTGCGTCGGTATGCGCGGTGCGCGCGTTCAGGCCGTCTCCAGTGAGCTGGGCGGCGAACGTATCGATATTGTCCTGTGGGATGATAATCCGGCGCAGTTCGTGATTAACGCGATGGCGCCGGCCGATGTCGCTTCAATCGTGGTGGATGAAGACAATCACACCATGGATATCGCTGTAGAAGCTGGAAATCTGGCTCAGGCGATCGGCCGTAACGGCCAAAACGTACGTCTGGCTTCACAACTGAGCGGTTGGGAGCTAAACGTGATGACGGTTGATGATCTACAGGCGAAGCATCAGGCAGAAGCACATGCTGCTATTGGTGTCTTTACTAAACACCTGGACATCGACGAAGAGTTCGCCACCGTGCTGGTCGAAGAAGGTTTCTCTTCCCTGGAAGAGTTGGCCTATGTGCCGATGAATGAGTTGCTTGAAATCGACGGCCTGGATGAAGCGACCGTAGAAGCACTGCGCGAACGTGCGAAAAATGCGTTGACTACCCTGGCGCTGGAAAAGGCCGAGAGCCTTGGCAACGGCGTACCTGCGGACGATCTGCTGAACCTGGAAGGTATGGATCGCGATCTGGCCAATAAACTGGCGGCAAGAGGTGTTTGCACGCTGGAAGACCTGGCTGAGCAGGGTGTTGACGATCTGACAGATATTGAAGGCCTGGACGATGAGAAGGCCGGCGCCCTGATTATGGCGGCGCGTAATATCTGCTGGTTCGGCGATGACGCGTAATAACAGGAAGGAACAGCATGACAGATGTAACCGTAAAATCGCTGGCCGCAGAGATTCAGACTTCGGTGGAACGCCTGGTACAGCAATTTGCTGATGCAGGGATCCGCAAGTCTGAAAATGACTCTGTGACGCAGCAAGAAAAAGAAACCTTACTGACGCACCTGAACCGCGATAATGGCAGCTCGTCAGGCAAATTAACCTTGCAGCGTAAAACGCGCAGCACCTTGAATATTCCTGGCACCGGGGGTAAAAGTAAGTCGGTGCAAATCGAAGTCCGCAAAAAGCGCACCTATGTAAAAGAGGATGCTGAGGCTGAAAAAGCTAAGGCTGAAGCAGAAGCGCAGGCGCAGCGTGAAGCGGAAGAACAGGCTCGTCGTGAGGCGGAAGAAAAAGCCATGCGCGAAGCAGCGGAAAAAGCGAAGCGTGAAGCCGAAGAGCAAGCCAAACGTGAGGCCGCGGAAAAGGCTAAGCGCGAAGCAGCGGAAAGTGAGAAAGTGACGAACCAACAAACCGACGAAATGACCCGGGCCGGACAGTCTGAAAAAGCCCGCCGCGAAGCAGAAGCCGCAGAGCTGAAGCGTAAAGTGGAAGAAGAAGCCCGCCGTAAGCTGGAAGAAGATGCGCGCCGCGTAGCTGAAGAAGCACGTAAACTGGCCGAGCAGAAAGCAGGCGACTGGGAAGTAAAACCAACCGAAGGCGATGACGCTGATTACCTCGTCACCACCTCTCAGCATGCTCGTCAGGCTGAAGACGAAAGCGACCGTGAAGTTGAAGGTGGTCGTGGCCGTACTCGCACGACAGCTAAAGCGCCGCGCCCGCGTAAGGGCAACAAACATGCGGAAGCAAAAACCGATCGTGAAGAAGCCCGTGCGGCCATTCGTGGCGGTAAAGGCGGCAAGCATCGTAAAGGCAGCACGCTACAACAGGGCTTTAATCGCCCGGCGCAGGCCGTTAACCGTGACGTAATCATTGGTGAAACCATCACCGTAGCGGAACTGGCTAACAAAATGGCGGTGAAAGGCTCCCAGGTCATCAAAGCGATGATGAAAATGGGCGCAATGGCCACCATCAACCAGGTTATCGATCAGGAGACCGCTCAGCTGGTCGCGGAAGAGATGGGACACAAAGTGATCCTGCGCCGCGAGAACGAGCTGGAAGAAGCGGTAATGAGCGATCGTGACACTGGTGCCGCTGCTGAATCCCGTGCGCCTGTAGTAACAATCATGGGTCACGTCGACCACGGTAAAACCTCACTGCTGGACTACATTCGCTCAACTAAAATCGCCTCTGGCGAAGCGGGCGGCATTACCCAGCATATCGGTGCTTACCATGTTGAAACCGATAATGGCATGATCACCTTCCTTGACACCCCAGGCCACGCCGCGTTTACCGCAATGCGTGCCCGTGGTGCGCAGGCGACGGATATTGTCGTGCTGGTTGTAGCTGCAGATGATGGCGTGATGCCGCAGACTATCGAAGCCGTTCAGCATGCGAAAGCCGCTGGCGTACCGGTTGTTGTAGCAGTCAACAAGATCGATAAGCCTGACGCCGATCCGGATCGCGTGAAAAACGAACTGACTCAGTACGGAATCATTCCAGAAGAGTGGGGCGGTGAGAACATGTTCGTTAACGTTTCTGCGAAAGCGGGTACCGGCGTTGACGATCTGCTGAATGCTATTCTGCTTCAGTCTGAAGTTCTGGAACTGAACGCGGTCCGTGCTGGCATGGCCAGCGGTGTCGTTATCGAATCCTTCCTGGATAAAGGTCGTGGTCCGGTAGCAACCGTTCTGGTTCGTGAAGGTACGCTGCGCAAAGGCGACATCGTTCTGTGCGGTTTTGAATATGGCCGTGTACGTGCGATGCGTGACGAGATGGGCCATGAAGTGACCGAAGCGGGTCCTTCAATTCCAGTGGAAATTCTGGGTCTGTCCGGTGTTCCGGCTGCGGGCGATGAAGCAACCGTAGTGCGTGACGAGAAGAAAGCGCGTGAAGTAGCGCTGTATCGTCAGGGCAAATTCCGCGAAGTTAAACTGGCGCGTCAGCAGAAATCCAAGCTGGAAAATATGTTTGCCAACATGAACGATGGCGACGTTTCCGAGCTGAATATTGTGCTGAAAGCTGACGTACAGGGTTCTGTCGAAGCGATTTCCGACTCGCTGCTGAAACTTTCTACTGATGAAGTGAAAGTGAAGATCGTGGGTTCTGGCGTGGGCGGTATTACCGAAACCGACGCAACGCTGGCAGCGGCATCCAACGCCATTATTCTGGGCTTCAACGTTCGTGCCGACGCCTCTGCGCGCCGTGTTATCGAAGCAGAAAGTCTGGATCTGCGTTACTACTCGGTCATCTATAATCTGATCGATGAAGTGAAGGCAGCGATGAGCGGTATGCTGGCGCCGGAATACAAACAGCAGATCATTGGCCTGGCCGAAGTGCGCGATGTATTCAAATCACCGAAGTTTGGCGCAATTGCTGGCTGTATGGTTACCGAAGGCGTGGTGAAACGTCACAACCCAATCCGTGTACTGCGTGATAACGTGGTTATTTATGAAGGCGAGCTGGAATCCCTGCGTCGCTTCAAAGATGACGTTAACGAAGTACGTAACGGCATGGAATGTGGTATCGGCGTTAAGAACTATAACGACGTTCGCACCGGCGATATGATCGAAGTCTTCGAAGTGATCGAAATCCAGCGTACCATTGAATAACGATCGCATCGCATGACATTTGGGAAGCCTTGCGCTTCCCCTGCTGAGCCCCGCCATTTCAATGTCGGGGCTCAGCCATTATCAGGAGAATATAATTATGGCGAAAGAATTTGGTCGCCCACAGCGTGTTGCGCAGGAACTGCAAAAAGAGATCGCGATGATCATCCAGCGGGAAATTAAAGATCCGCGCGTTGGGATGATGGTAACCGTTTCTGGCGTTGAGGTTTCGCGCGATCTGGCCTATGCCAAAGTGTTTGTTACTTTTCTTAACGACGAAGATGCTGACTCCATTAAATCTGGCGTTAAGGCTCTACAGGACGCTTCTGGCTACATTCGCTCACTGCTCGGCAAAGCGATGCGCCTGCGTATCGTGCCGGAGCTGACGTTCTTCTACGACAACTCGTTGGTAGAAGGGATGCGTATGTCCAACCTGGTTACTAACGTTGTGAAAAATGACGCTCAGCGCCGAGGTCCGACAGAAGACGACGACAAGGAGGAGTAATGAGCCGTCCTCGTCGTCGCGGTCGCGACATTCACGGCGTGCTGCTGCTTGATAAGCCTCAGGGCCTCTCTTCCAATGACGCTTTACAAAAAGTGAAGCGTATTTTCCGTGCTAATAAAGCGGGCCATACTGGCGCGCTGGATCCGTTAGCGACCGGGATGCTGCCCATCTGCTTGGGTGAAGCGACGAAATTCTCTCAATACCTGCTGGATGCGGATAAACGTTATCGGGTTATCGCTCGTCTGGGACAGCGTACCGATACGTCCGACGCGGATGGACAGATTATTAGTGAACGCCCGCTAACCTTTAATCAGGCACAGCTGGATGAAGCACTGGAAAGTTTTCGTGGCGAAACGCAGCAGGTGCCTTCCATGTACTCGGCCCTGAAATATCAGGGGCGACCGCTGTATGAGTATGCGCGTCAGGGTCTTGAAGTGCCGCGCGAAGCGCGCGCTATCATCGTTCACGAGCTGCAATTTATTCGCTGGCAGGATAACGAGCTGGAGCTGGAAATTCACTGCTCTAAAGGCACTTATATCCGCACCATTATTGACGATTTGGGTGAAAAGCTCGGCTGCGGTGCGCACGTAATTATGTTGCGTCGTCTGCAGGTCGCGCGTTATCCCATCGAAAAAATGATCACGCTTGAAGACCTGTTCGAGCTGCAGGGCGAGCCGGGGGACTTAACCCCGGAAGCTCAGGCCAGGCTGGATGCGCTGCTGATGCCGATGGACAGCCCGGCATCCGATTACCCTGAAGTCAACCTCAGCGAGATTGCCGCCGGTTATTTCAAGCAGGGCCAGCCGGTTCAGGCATCGGGCGCGCCGCGCGAAGGCCTGGTTCGGGTTACCGAAGGCGAGATGCGCAAGTTTATCGGCATGGCGGAAATCGCCGACGATGGCCGCGTTGCGCCACGCCGTCTGGTAGTAGAATATTCTGCCTGAGTCATTTGCACTCATCTCAGCCTGAGAGTAGAATAACGCGGCTTTACATGGGGTAGCTGAATTAGAGATCGGCGCCCTGACATTCATCATTTAACTGGAGTTCATCATGTCTCTAAGTACCGAAGCTAAAGCAGAGATCGTTGCTAAATACGGTCGTGGCACTAACGACAGCGGCTCAACCGAAGTTCAGGTTGCACTGCTGACTGCTCAGATCAACCACCTGCAAGGTCACTTTGCTGAGCATAAGAAAGACCACCACAGCCGTCGCGGTCTGCTGCGTATGGTTTCCCAGCGTCGTAAACTGCTGGATTACCTGAAGCGTAAAGATGTTGCTCGCTACACCAGCCTGATCGAAAGCCTGGGCCTGCGTCGCTAAGTCTTAACGTGCTGTTTTATGGCGCAACCGTCAGCAAAACAGCATGGTGCAAGTTTCGTAAAAAAGGGGGCCTCCGGGCCCCTTTTTTCAAGCAACCGGCAGCAATCTTTAGCAATCTATTGTATTGTTGCAGTATGTGATCTTCATTTGCAGAGATTCGCGCGGCTAATGAGAGGCTTTATGCCCGAATGGTATAAGGATTGTCATTAGTCGCGAGGATGCAGTGAAGGTTTAAAACCCACAGCAGGCAGTCAGTTAGTGCCTGTTTAGACGTAAAGGAAGTTATTTTGCTGAATCCGATTATACGTAAATTCCAGTATGGTCAGCATACCGTGACGCTTGAGACCGGTATGATGGCTCGTCAGGCTACCGCTGCCGTTATGGTGAGCATGGATGATACTGCGGTATTTGTTACCGTTGTTGGCCAGAAAAAAGCGAAGCCAGGTCAGGATTTCTTTCCGCTGACCGTTAACTATCAAGAGCGTACCTACGCTGCTGGCCGTATCCCAGGCAGCTTCTTCCGTCGCGAAGGCCGTCCAAGCGAAGGCGAAACCCTGATTGCGCGTCTGATTGACCGTCCGGTTCGTCCGCTGTTCCCGGAAGGCTTCGTTAATGAAGTTCAGGTTATCGCTACCGTCGTATCAGTAAACCCGCAGGTTAACCCGGACATCGTAGCGATGATTGGTGCTTCTGCGGCGCTGAGCCTGTCTGGCATTCCGTTCAACGGTCCGATTGGCGCGGCTCGCGTAGGCTATATCAACGATCAGTATGTACTGAACCCGACTTCTGACGAAATCAAACAGTCTCGCCTGGATCTGGTTGTTGCCGGTACGCAGGGCGCTGTGCTGATGGTTGAGTCCGAAGCGGATATTCTTACCGAAGAGCAGATGCTGGGCGCTGTTGTGTTCGGTCATGAGCAACAGCAGGTGGTGATTGAAAACATCAATGCTCTGGTTGCTGAAGCGGGCAAACCGCGTTGGGACTGGCAGCCTGAAGCGGCCAACGAAGCGCTGAATGCGCGTATCGCTGCGCTGGCAGAATCACGCCTGAGCGATGCTTATCGCATTACTGAAAAGCAGGAGCGTTACGCACAGGTTGACCTGATTAAATCAGAAACCACTGCGGCTCTGCTGGCTGAAGACGAAACGCTGGATGAAGGCGAAATCAGTGACATTCTGCACGCTATTGAGAAGAACGTGGTACGTAGCCGTGTACTGAACGGCGAACCGCGTATCGATGGCCGTGAGAAAGATATGATCCGTGGTCTGGATGTACGTACTGGCGTTCTGCCGCGTACGCACGGTTCCGCACTGTTTACCCGTGGCGAAACGCAGGCGCTGGTAGCCGCAACGCTGGGTACCGCACGTGATGCGCAGAACCTTGATGAACTGATGGGTGAGCGTACTGACAACTTCCTGTTCCACTATAACTTCCCTCCGTACTCCGTAGGTGAAACCGGTATGGTTGGTTCGCCGAAGCGTCGTGAGATCGGTCATGGCCGACTGGCGAAACGCGGCGTGCTGGCAGTTATGCCGAAGCTGGACGAGTTCCCATATACCGTACGTGTGGTTTCTGAAATCACTGAATCTAACGGTTCATCTTCTATGGCTTCCGTGTGCGGCGCTTCGCTGGCGCTGATGGATGCTGGCGTGCCGATTAAAGCGGCCGTAGCGGGTATCGCCATGGGCCTGGTTAAAGAAGGCGATCGTTATGTCGTACTGTCCGACATCCTGGGCGATGAAGATCACCTTGGCGATATGGACTTCAAAGTAGCCGGCAGCCGTGAAGGTATTACCGCGCTGCAGATGGACATCAAAATCGAAGGCATTACCCGCGAAATCATGCAGGTTGCGCTGAATCAGGCCAAAGGCGCTCGTCTGCACATTCTGGGCGTGATGGAGCAGGCTATCAGCACGCCGCGTGGCGACATTTCTGAGTTCGCACCGCGTATCCACACCATTAAGATCAATCCGGACAAAATCAAGGATGTGATCGGTAAAGGTGGTTCAGTGATTCGCGCGCTGACTGAAGAAACCGGTACAACCATCGAAATCGAAGATGACGGTACGGTGAAAATCGCCGCAACTGATGGCGACAAAGCGAAGCACGCTATTCGTCGCATCGAAGAGATTACGGCCGAGATTGAAGTTGGACGCATTTACAACGGTAAAGTAACGCGTATCGTTGACTTCGGTGCTTTCGTTGCCATTGGCGGCGGTAAAGAAGGTCTGGTGCATATTTCTCAAATCGCTGATAAGCGCGTTGAGAAAGTCACCGACTACCTGCAGATGGGCCAGGAAGTACCGGTTAAGGTACTGGAAGTGGACCGTCAGGGCCGTGTACGTCTGAGCATTAAAGAAGCGACAGAACAGCAGCCGCAGGCAGAAACGGCAGCCGTTAACCCTGAAGCAGAGTAAAAGCGCGTTCGACATTGAGCTCTCCTCCCCGTGGGGAGAGCTGTTTCGTTGCGAGGGCGGGAATCCTTGTGCATGGCAGGCGGATGACAGGACGTACATCCCAATGTTGGTATTCGGGAGTGGGAAATGAAGCCTTTTTTGCGCTGGTGTTTCGTTGCGACAGCTATCACGCTGGCAGGATGCAGCAACTCAAATTGGCGTAAGAGCGACGTGCTGGCGGTTCCGCTACAGCCAACTCTGCAACAGGAAGTTATCCTGGCGCGCATGGAACAAATTCTTGCCAGTCGGGCACTGACCGATGATGAACGCGCACAGCTATTATATGAGCGCGGAGTGTTGTATGATAGTTTGGGTCTGAGGGCACTGGCGCGGAACGATTTTTCGCAAGCGCTGTCTATAAGACCAGATATGCCTGAAGTATTTAATTATTTAGGTATATACTTAACGCAGGCGGGCAATTTTGATGCCGCCTATGAAGCGTTCGATTCTGTACTTGAGCTTGATCCAACTTACAATTATGCGCATTTAAACCGTGGTATCGCCCTCTATTACGGCGGACGATACAAGTTAGCGCAAGATGATCTGCTGGCGTTTTATCAAGACGATCCTAACGATCCGTTCCGCAGCCTGTGGCTTTATCTCGATGAACGCGAGATGGACGCCGATAAGGCAAAAGTAGCGCTGAAGCAGCGTTACGATAAGGCGAATCGCGATCAATGGGGATGGAATATTGTCGAGTTCTACCTTGGCGACATTAGCGAAGCAACGTTAATGGAACGTCTCAAGGCGGACGCAACGGATAACACCTCGCTCGCTGAACATCTCAGTGAAACCAACTTCTATTTAGGTAAGTACTACCTAAGTCTGGGGGAGAAGGATAACGCGGAAGCGTTATTCAAACTGGCGGTTGCTAACAACGTACACAATTTTGTTGAGCACCGATACGCATTGTTGGAACTGGCGCTGTTAGGCCAGACACAAGACGATTTAACAGAATCTGACCAGCAATAGCTGACGAACACCTGAGTCCATTTTTTCGTAAATGTCATCACCTTTCGGGGTGACGGCTTTTTTGTTCGTCAAAACATCTAATTTGAGCCGGTTCACATTTTTCAATGAAAATGATTGCATATTTTCAGGACGAGTTATGTAGACTGGCCGCCGTAATCTAAGAGGCACTTGTACTACATGACTGATATCCAAACCACTTTTTCCGATCTGGGTCTTAACGAATCTATCATCAAAGCTCTGAATGACCTGGGCTATGAGAAACCGTCACCTATCCAGGCCGCCTGTATTCCGCATCTGCTGGAAGGCCGCGACGTGCTGGGTATGGCGCAAACCGGTAGTGGCAAAACCGCAGCGTTCTCTTTACCGCTGCTGCACAACCTTGACCCTGAACTGAAAGCACCGCAGATTCTGGTGCTGGCGCCGACGCGTGAGCTGGCGGTTCAGGTTGCAGAAGCCTGCAACGACTTTTCTAAACATATGCATGGCGTAAACGTGCTGGCCCTGTACGGCGGTCAACGTTATGACGTGCAGCTGCGCGCGCTGCGTCAGGGTCCGCAGATCGTCGTCGGTACGCCGGGTCGTCTGCTTGACCACCTGAAACGCGGTACGCTGGATCTTTCTAACCTGCGCGGTCTGGTACTGGACGAAGCAGATGAAATGCTGCGCATGGGCTTTATCGAAGACGTAGAAACTATCATGGCGCAGATCCCGGAAGGTCATCAGACCGCGCTGTTCTCTGCCACCATGCCGGAAGCGATTCGTCGTATTACCCGTCGCTTCATGAAAGATCCGCAGGAAGTGCGTATCCAGAGCAGCGTGACGACGCGTCCTGACATCAGCCAGAGCTACTGGACCGTCTGGGGCCGTAAAACTGACGCGCTGGTTCGCTTCCTGGAAGCTGAAGATTTTGATGCGGCGATTATTTTCGTACGTACCAAAAATGCCACGCTGGAAGTCGCTGAAGCGCTGGAGCGTAGCGGTTACAGCAGCGCAGCGTTGAACGGTGACATGAACCAGGCGCTGCGTGAGCAAACGCTGGAGCGTCTGAAAGATGGTCGTCTGGACATTCTGATCGCGACTGACGTTGCTGCTCGTGGTCTTGATGTAGAGCGTATCAGCCTGGTGGTAAACTATGACATCCCAATGGATTCAGAGTCTTACGTACACCGTATCGGCCGTACCGGTCGTGCAGGCCGTGCAGGCCGCGCGCTGCTGTTCGTAGAGAACCGCGAGCGTCGTCTGCTGCGCAACATTGAGCGCACCATGAAGCTGACCATTCCTGAGGTTGAGCTGCCGAATGGTGAACTGCTGAGCGCACGTCGCCTGGAAAAATTCGCTGCGAAAGTACAGCAGCAGCTGGAAAGCAGCGATCTGGACCAGTACCGCGCTCTGCTGAGCAAACTGTCGCCGGAAAGCGATCTGGAAATGGAAACCCTGGCTGCTGCATTGCTGAAAATGGCGCAGGGCGAGCGTCCGCTGATCCTGCCGCCGGATGCACCGCGTCCGCAGCGTCGTGAATTCCGTGAGCGTGACGATCGTCGTAGCCCGCGTGATGCACGTGACAGCCGTGATGGCGATCGTCCGCGTCGCGAGCGTCGTGATGTTGGCGATATGGAACTGTATCGTATCGAAGTGGGTCGTGATGATGGCGTTGAAGTTCGTCATATCGTTGGCGCAATTGCTAACGAAGGCGATATCAGCAGCCGTTACATCGGCAACATTAAACTGTTTGCTTCTCACTCTACCATTGAGCTGCCAAAAGGTATGCCGGGCGAGATCTTACAGCACTTCACCCGCACGCGTATTCTCAATAAGCCGATGAATATGCAGCTGATGGGCGATGCGCAACCGCGTGAGCGTTCTGAGCGTGGCGGCGAGCGTCGTCCTGCTGGCGGTCGTGGCGGCTTTGACGGCGAGCGTCGCGAAGGTGGTCGTGAAGGCGGCGGTCGTCGTTTCAGCGAGCGTCGGGAAGGCGGTCGCGGTAATGGTAGCCGTGATGGCGCCAGCCGTGGTCCGCGTCGCGAAGAGGGTGCCGGTACCGGTGCTGTTCGCCGTCGCGACTATTAATCGCTAAGCCGTAAATAAAAAACCAGCCGTCAGGCTGGTTTTTTTATGTCCGTTATTCAGCAGCTATTACAGTGACTGCGCGGCCAGCATCGCCAGTTCGAACGAACGCAGACGTGCCTGCCGATCGAAAATCTGTCCATTAACCATAATTTCATCAGCCTGGGTTTCGCGAATTAACGCCGCCAGTCCATGCTGAACTTTAGTCTGATCGCCCACAATCGACATGCTCAGCGCCTGTTGCACACCAAACTGTTCAGATGGCGTCCAGAGACTATCCATATTCTCTACAGGAGCCGGCAACGGGCCTGGCTGTCCCCGACGCAGATTAATAAATTGCTGCTGCATAGAGGTGAAGAGAAAACGCGCTTCGCGCTCGCTTTCAGCGGCAACAATATTGATACATACCATGGCATAAGGTTTTTCCAGCCGTTCAGAAGGCTGGAAGTTCTCGCGATACATATGTAGCGCCTGGTAAAGGAGGTCGGGGGCAAAGTGGGAAGCAAAGGCAAACGGCAAGCCCAGTCTGGCAGCCAGCTGTGCGCTGTACAGGCTGGAGCCCAACAGCCAGACCGGTATCTTCAGTCCCATGCCCGGTACCGGCTGTACCGGCAGCTGCATGCCTTTCTCGGCATCAAACCAGGCAATCAGCGTTTCCACATCTTCCGGGAAGCTGTCAATCATGCTGGAGCTTTGATGGCGACGCAAAGCCATCATTGTGCGTTGATCGGAGCCTGGAGCCCGTCCCAAACCCAGATCGATACGGCCCGGGTAAAGGGATTCCAGCGTACCGAACTGCTCAGCGATCACCAGCGGCGCATGGTTCGGCAGCATAATCCCGCCAGAGCCAAGGCGCAGAGTCAAGGTATTGGCCGCCAGATAGCTAATGAGTACCGAAGTCGCAGCGCTGGCGATGCCGGTCATATTGTGGTGTTCTGCCAGCCAGTAGCGATGAAAGCCCAGTTTTTCCGCCTGCTGAGCCAGCGACAGCGAGGCGTGGAAAGCGTCACGCGGAGTGGCGCCCTGTGGGATAGGCGCCAAATCCAACACTGACAGGGGGACGTTTTTTTTCTCAGACATATCTGCTCACTTAGTTGGCTACAGGGCAGACGCAGCAAAAGCCCGTCAGCCTTATAGAAAAACAGGTATTTACTTTACCGTATTGCAGTTTTAGCAGAGTAGCCAGAATATGCCCTGCAAGCAAAGCAGCGTTTGCTGAGAAAAAACCGCAATGCAGACAAATATAGCAGGCGTCACGGCCTGTGAATGTGGCGAGAGGATGGCCTTGATCGTTCAGACAGCGAAAAACAGCTCGGGAAAGAGTAAAAAGAGCGGTCCGGGAAAGGAAAAAGCACAGCGATCGAACTCGCTGTGCCTGTCGTCAGGATTGTAGTGCCATACCGGCCAGCTTACGCCAGTAGCCGTTGCAATCATTGCGCTGCGCCATCATCAGCGGTGCTTCTCCTTGCTCATTGGCACGGAAGCGGTCAATTAAGGTGAGCGTCTGCTTATCTTCCGGCGAGAGACGAACCACATCAACCAGACCGTGCATACTGCTCAGGTCGTTGCCGAGGTTATAGCAGTAGCCGCTCATCGTCTGGATGCCGTTCAGCACAAAAACCTGCTGGTTCTCCTGCGACAGCACGCGACGGCCCTGCGGATATTTAATGCAACAGGTTTCGCATTCATCCTTGGGCTTATCTTCTGAACGTGCGGTAAAACAGCGCGCCGACAGCGCCAGCGGCAGATGACCATAAGCCAGCACTTCGGTCTCAAACTTGCCGTGAATCCCTAACTGATCGCATTGCTCTTGAATGCCGACCAGCCAGTCACGCGACAGTTCAACCGGCATACACCAGCGCGTCATGCCCATTTTTAGCAGCATACGCAGCGTTACCGCGTTATAACAGTTAAGGGCGTGTCCGACGACAAACGGGAGCTTCTGTTCCGCCGCCATATTTACCGTGCCCAGATCGTTAGCCTCGATCTGGAATTCGCCATTATCGACATAGCGCTTAATTTCCTGCAATTCCGAGGCGGACTGAACCAGCGCCAGCGTACTGAACACCACCTGTTTACCGCTTTCCGCCAGCAGGCGAGCAAACTCCATCCACTGATTAAAGCGCGTGGCGCGACGCTTGCTGCACACGGATTCGCCCAGATAAACAATATCGGCGCTGCTTTGCGCGGCGGCCTGATAAAAATCCGCCAGCGTATCAGTCGGCCAGTACCACAGTACCGGCCCTAAAGAATATTTCATGATCTTTCCTTATTGCCATTTGCGGTGGTAAGCGCCAAGTGTGGTCTGCGTACCTTCTGACAGCGCGCCCAGCTCCGTCATCCAGTTTTCCTGAACGGCAAAGGCGCTCGGATCCGCTTTGCAGCGATCGATCGCCTGGCGCCAGATGCGAGCGACCTGCGCGACATAGGCCGGGCTGCGCTGGCGGCCTTCAATTTTCACGGAGGCGATATTGGCGGCGAGCAGATCGGGCAATAATTCCAGTGTATTCAGGCTGGTGGGCTCTTCCAGTACGTGGTAGCGCTGATTATCGACCTGGTAACGCCCTTTACATAACGTAGGATAGCCCGCGTTTTCATTGGCGTTATAGCGGTCGATCAGCACTTCATTAAGGCGCGATTCCAGTCCGTTGGGCGTTTGCTGCCAGCGCACAAAACGGGCTGGCGAACAGGCACCTACTGTATTGGGCGATTCGCCCGTCATCCATGACGACAGGTAACAACGTCCTTCCGCCATAATGCACAGGCTGCCGAAGGCGAACACTTCCAGCGGCACCGGCGTACTACGCGCCAGCTGGCGCACCTGATGAATAGACAGCACGCGTGGCAAGACCACGCGTGCAACATCGAAATTCTGGTGATAAAAACGGATCGCTTCCAGGTTGGTGGCGGAAGCCTGCACCGACACATGGCGCTCAACCTGCGGATAGCGGCTGGCGGCATACTCCAGCATTGCGAGATCGGCAATAATCAGCGCATCGGCGCCGTTATCAACGGCCATATCAATCGCATTCTGCCAGCGTCCAAAGCCGTCTGGATGCGCAAAGGTGTTAATCGCAACATGCAGTTTGCGCTGATGCTGATGCACCACGCGGGCCGCTTCCTTCAGACGTTTATCGGTAAAATTCAGACCCGCAAAGTGACGCGCGTTCGTGTCATCTTTCAGGCCGATGTAAACTGCATCTGCTCCGTTCTCAATCGCTGCCTTCAGCGCGGGGAGATTTCCCGCCGGGCAAAGGAGTTCCATGACATATCCTGTAAGCAATGAATACTTGCGCCGAGTGTAGACAAGCTCAGCGCGAGAAATTTTGATTTAAGGCAGCGAATGGCGTATTGATCGGGTAAGTGTTGCTGAATTGTTCGTCTGAAAGAATGATTTGTTGATCCAGCCAGCCAGAGAAAAGTGGCGCTGTGGCAAAATAAGCGCTGCTTATTTTGGAGGAGTAAAAACTGTGTTAAATATGCTTCGCGCTCGGTGTGTTAATCAGGGGCCGCGTCTGCTGCGTCTGCCGGTACAGCTTACGCCATTCGCTCTGAAAAAAATCCTACTGCAACAGCTGCTGAATACGCAGTTTCGTCATGCTCTGGCGGAAGGTGAGTTAGACTTTCTGGAAGGCCGCTGGCTGGGCATAGATATTCACGATATTGCGCTGCGCTGGGCCGTAACGCTGGAAAACGATCGCTTACAGATTAACGATCGTGAGGATGCGGATGTCTGGTTCCGCGGCACGGCTAACGATCTGTTGCTGATCGCGGCCCGCAAACGCGATCCAGACACGCTGTTTTTCCAGCGACGCCTGATTATCGAAGGCGACACCGAGCTGGGGCTGGAGGTTAAGAATCTGATGGATGCGATCGAACTGGAAAATATGCCAGCGCCGCTGCGCATTGGATTAATGCAGCTGGCCGACTTTGTCGAAGCTGGCCTGAACGAGGACGCGAAATCTCCGGGAGATCGCGCAGGTGTTTCATGTTAATTCGTACTGAAATCGGCGTGGACGCGGCAGGAATCGATAGCCTGCTGCGCCGCTGCTTTACTACCGCAGCCGAAGCGGAGCTGGTGCAACGGCTGCGTGAAGACGGGCAGCTAACCTTAGGGGTAGTTGCCACCGACGATGAAGGGCAGGTCCTCGGCTATGCGGCCTTCAGCCCGGTCACATTACAGGGCGAAGATCGCAACTGGGTCGGCCTGGCGCCGTTGGCGGTTGACGCCAGCGTTCGCGGACAGGGCATCGGTAAACAGCTGGTTTTCGAAGGGCTGGATACGCTTAATGAATTTGGCTACGCCGCAGTGGTGGTGCTGGGCGATCCGATGTGGTTCGGACGCTATGGTTTTGAGCCGGCGGCACGCCATCAGCTGCACTGCCCATGGCCGGGCACCGAGGCGGCTTTCCAGGTCTGTAAACTGGCCGATGACGCTTTTAGCGACGTCGGCGGCGAAGTCGCTTACTCAACCCATTTTAACCATCTCGATCGCTAAGCCAGCTGGCCAGCGAAACCGGCTGATTCGCCACCAGCCTGAGCTTTTCCTGGCGTGAGAGCTGTTTAACCTGGTATTCGAGGCGGGAAGCCATCGCGCGATCCCCCGCTTCGCAGGTGAACAGCAGTTCCAGCGGGCCTTTACCGCGTAGCGCTTTGGCGCCGGTACCTTTTTGGTGCTGCTGTAAGCGACGCGGCACATTATTGCTGATGCCGGTATAGAGCCAGCCAGCGGCGGTACGCAGAATATAAAGTTGCCAGGACGCAGGGTCGATTTCACTCATGCCGATCACCTCAGTTGCGGGTTGGGCATTGTAGCGGCAACGCCGCCTGTCCGTCATGGGGAGCCGCTTTTTTATCACTGGAGAAAAGGTTGTCTGACGTTAGCGCGATTATTCGCTATTTAAAAAAGCAGCATGTGTTATCGCTTTGCTGCCGTGATGAAGAGACATTCTGGTGTGCCAACTGTTTTTACGCGTTCGATGAAGCGCGTATGGTGTTCTGGATTATGACGGAAGCCAACACGCGACACGGCGCGTTAATGACGCAGCAGCCGCAGGTAGCAGGCACGGTCAGCGGGCAGACCAAAACCGTGATGCTGATAAAAGGCATTCAGTATCGCGGTGAGGCGCGTTTGCTGAACGGTGAGGAAGATAAGCAGGCGCGCGCCGCTTACTGTCAGCGTTTCCCTGTTGCCCGCGCGGTATCGGCGCCGCTGTGGGAAATTCGGCTGGATGAAGTAAAGATGACGGATAATACGCTGGGTTTCGGTAAGAAAAATCAGTGGCTACGCGATGAAGTATGACGGTCTGTCGTAAAGGCCTGCCGCGCGAAGCGAAGGATTTCACCAGCCATAACGGGCCAGTAGTAACGCTGTGCGACCCGCAGCCGCACAGCAGAAACCACATTAACTCATGTTCAGAATGCGCAAGGATTCCTGATTAAAAGCGGGCAGGTCTTCTGGCGTCCGGCTGGTCACCAGCTTGTCATTATCCACGACCACCTCTTTATCGTAGAAATCCGCACCGGCATTTTTCAGATCGATGGCGATGGCCTTTACGCAGGTCATTTTGCGGCCGCGCACGCCGTTAGCGCTAATCAGCAGCTGCGGGCCATGACAAATGGCAAAGATCGGCTTCCCGCTGGCGACAAACTCCTTAGTAAATTGCACAAAGCGGTCATCGCCGCGCAGGCTATCTGGCGAATGACCGCCTGGTAGCAGCAGCGCATCAAATTCCGCCGGACTGACATGATCAATATCTTTATCTATTTTTACCTGTGCCTTTCCCTGCTTACCCGTTACCGTTTTACCGGCTTCCATCTCGATGGTCACGACTTCATGGCCCGCTTTGGTATAGGCTTCAGCAGGGGAGGTAAATTCAGAGTCTTCAAATTCATCGGTAATCAGTACCGCTATCTTCTTGCTCATCTTTATCCTCCTGTTTATATGGAACTACCGGTTAAGCCTGGTTGAGTATGCTGAAAAATCAAATCCTCACTGGAGACATCTCTGCTAATCTCACTGATAACAGGTAGTTAATCGTAAAGGCGCAGGCTGTCGTCAGCCGCTTATCGGAGGAGAAGATGAGTCGGATATTATTAACCGGAGCCAGTGGCCTGGTGGGAAATCATCTGCTGCGACTGCTGATTGCCGAACCGCGTGTTAGCGAAATTATCGCGCCTACGCGCCGCCCTCTGCCGCCGATGAAGAAAGTGATCAATCCTGTTGAGGCCGATCTGACGGATGTACTGCGTCCGCTCCAGCAACCGGTTGATATTGTTTTCTGCTGCCTGGGCACCACGCGCAAACTGGCGGGCAGCAAAGCGGCTTTTCTGCATGTGGACTATACGCTGGTTATTGACAGCGCCATTGCCGGTCAGCGGCTGGGGGCAAAACATATGCTGGCGGTCAGCGCGCATGGTGCCAGCGTTAACTCTCCCTTCTTCTATCATCGGGTAAAAGGGGAGATGGAGCGGGCGCTGCGCCAGCAAAACTGGCCGCGTTTAACGCTGATTCGGCCTTCGCTGCTGTTAGGCGATCGTCAGCAGCCGCGACCGGGCGAGGCTTTCCTGGCACCGTTATTTAAACTGCTGCCCGGCAACTGGCGTGCGGTAACGGCAAAAGATGTGGCCGCCGCGCTGATGCGGGAAGCCTTTTCGCCTGGCCGCAATGATGTCACCATTATTGAATCAGCAGCCATTTCGCGCCATCGGTTAACAACGCGCGAATAAAATCTAATCTGCATCAATTTCTTTAACAGTAAGCCGATATACTATTCAACCCTTTCGTCGGCGCAGGCCGATACGTTATTCAGGTTGAATACGGATCTACTATGTCTATCTCTTCTCTCACCGCCGCGCCCGCTGTGCGCTGGTGGAAACCTTTACTGTTCCTCGCTGTAGTCGTTATTGGTCTGTGGTTAGTCAAATGGCAGCCTTACTACGGTAAAGCGCTGTTGGCTGCGGAAACGCATAATATCGGTCATTCGCTATTAGCGGACGTACAGGATCATCCCTTACAGGCTGCCTGGCGCTATGCGCAGATCTATTTTCTTGCCGTCTGGAAAGCCGCCGTGCTGGGCATTATTCTGGGATCGCTGATCCAAGTGCTGATCCCGCGTCGTTGGCTGATTACGCTGTTTGGCAAAGGGCGTTTTTCCGGCCCGTTGCTGGCCGCCATTTTCTCACTGCCGGGCATGATGTGTACCTGCTGCGCGGCGCCGGTTGCGGTTGGCATGCGCAAATGTTCCGTTCCGGCCAGCAGCACGCTGGCATTCTGGCTGGGTAATCCGCTGTTAAATCCGGCGACGCTGATTTTTATGGGCTTTGTGCTTGGCTGGCAGTTCAGCGCGATACGTTTGGTGGTGGGGCTGGTAACGGTTTTCAGCGTGGCATTTGCCGTCCAGAAGATCACATCAGATGAGATAATTCGCCTGTTACCGGAGCCGTTACCGGTAGACGAGCGATCTTTCCTGCAACGTTGGGCTGTTTCGCTGTGGAGCCTGTTCTGGCAGACGGTGCCGGTTTACTTACTGGCGGTGCTGGCCCTGGGCGCGGCGCAGGTCTGGCTGTTTCCACATACGCAAGGGGTGGTTGATAATTCTGTCTGGTGGATTGTGGCGATGGCCGTGGCTGGCGCGCTGTTCGTGATCCCAACCGCAGCGGAAATTCCCATTGTGCAAACCATGATGCTGGCTGGCATGGGAATCGCGCCAGCGCTGGCGCTGCTGATTACGCTACCGGCCTTAAGCGTGCCATCGCTGATTATGCTGCGCCGGGTTTTTCCGGCAAAAGCGCTTTGGCTAACGTTGGGGCTGGTTATTCTGTGCGGCATTCTGACCGGTACGCTGGCGCTGCTATGGCTATAGCTCAGCGCAAGTAGTGAATCACCTGATTACTGCTCCCGCGCCATACCAGCGCGGGATCTTTTAATTCCCTAATAAACTTCCCGTCTACCAGCACATCCAGTTCGGCAACCACCTTACGCTGCGCTGCACTCAGCTCCGCCAGCGTATAGCCGGTCCACAACCAAATATCTTTACCGGGGCAGCTGCGGCGCACGCGGCGCACCAGGCGCAGCACATCCGGCACATTGGCCGGATGCAGCGGATCGCCGCCGGAAAGGGATAAGCCCTGACGCGGAATACGGCGATCGTTCAGATCGCCGATCAGCTGTTCTTCCATCTCAATGGTAAAAGGAAGGCCGGAGTTAAGCCGCCAGGTACGCTGGTTATAGCAGCCCGGACATTCATGCTCACAGCCTGCGACAAACAACGTACAGCGCGTGCCGGGCCCGTTAACCACATCGATGGGGTAGTACTGATGGATATTCACAGGTGTTTGACCCGCCGTTTCACCTCTTCCTGTTTCCCGGCGTTAAAGGGCCGCGCGTCCGGGCTGCCCAAATAGCCGCAGACGCGGCGCGTTACGGAAACGCGGGCCGGATCGTGGTTGCCGCATGCCGGGCAGGTAAAGCCTTTGCTGGTGCAGTCGAACTCGCCGGTAAAGCCGCATTCGTAGCACTCATCAATCGGCGTATTGGTGCCGTAATAGGGGACGAGGTTATAGCTGTAATCCCAAACATCCTCCAGCGCCTTCAGGTTGTGCTGGAGATTTGGATACTCGCCGTAACAGATAAAGCCACCGTTAGCGATGGGCGGATAAACCGCTTCAAAATCAAGCTTATCGTAAGGATTCACCTTCTTCTCCACATCCAGGTGGAAGCTGTTGGTGTAATAACCTTTATCCGTTACGCCTTTCACCTGGCCGAACTCGGCGGCATCGAGGCGGCAGAAGCGATCGCAGAGGTTTTCGCTGGGCGTGCTGTACAGGCTAAAGCCGTAGCCGGTTTCCTCTTTCCAGGCATCAACCGCTTCGCGCAGTCGGGTAACGATAGCGACCGCTTTCGCACGCAGCGCTTCGTCATCGTACAGGTGGGTTTCGCCGCCGCTCAGAGCATTGATGGTTTCATGCAGGCCGATATAGCCAAGCGAAATTGAGGCGCGGCCATGCTTAAAGATCTCAGCCACGTTATCATCGGCGTTAAGCCGCACGCCGCAGGCACCTTCCATATAGAGAATCGGCGCCACACGCGCTTTGGTATGCTCCAGGCGGGCGATACGCGTCATCAGCGCTTTCTTCGCGATCTGCAAACGCTCGTCCAGCAGCTGCCAGAAACGGGCTTCGTCACCTTTCGCCTCCAGCGCAATGCGCGGCAGGTTAAGGCTGATTACGCCAATATTGTTGCGGCCATCATGAATCTGCTCGCCGTTCTCCTCATAGACGCCGAGGAAACTGCGGCAGCCCATTGGGGTTTTAAACGAGCCGGTCACTTCAACAACACGATCGTAATTAAGAATATCGGGATACATACGCTTGCTGGCGCACTCCAGCGCCAGCTGTTTAATATCGTAATTGACATCGCCGGGACGACGGTTCAGCCCCTCGCGAATGGCGAAGACCAGCTTAGGGAACACGGCGGTTTTACGATTTTTACCCAGACCGGCGATGCGGTTGCGCAGGATAGATTGCTGGATCAGGCGCGCCGCCCAGCTGGTGCCCAGACCGAAGCCGAAAGTCACAAATGGCGTCTGCCCGTTGGCGGTGTGCAGCGTATTGACCTCATATTCCAGCGACTGGAAAGCGTCGAAACACTCTTTTTCCGTGCGTTCACGGGCGTAGCGTTCGCTTTCGCCAATCTGCCATTCACGCGCAACCGCCAGATGTTTTTCATAACTGGCTTCAACAAACGGCGCCAGAATTTCATCAATGCGGTTAATGGTGGTACCGCCGTAAATATGGCTGGCGACCTGCGCGATAATTTGCGCGGTGACAGCCGTGGCGGTCGCGATAGATTTAGGCGGCTCGATTTCGGCATTGCCCATTTTGAAGCCGTTGGTCAGCATGCCTTTCAGATCGATCAGCATGCAGTTAAACATAGGGAAGAAAGGTGAATAGTCGAGATCGTGATAGTGAATTTCACCGCGCTGGTGCGCCAGCACCACGTCACGCGGCAGCATATGCTGCTGGGCATAATGTTTAGCCACAATGCCCGCCAGCAGATCGCGCTGAGTCGGGATCACCTTGCTGTCTTTATTGGCGTTTTCATGCAGCAGAGCGGGATCGGTTTGTTCTACCAGGCCGCGGATGGCTTTGCTGAGTTTGCCGCGCTGCTCGCGCGCCTGATCGCGATCGTGACGGTACTCAATATACTGACGCGCCAGCTGTGGATAGCGGCCCGCCATAAGTAAATTTTCTACTTCCTGCTGGATCTCGTGAATATCAACCCGCTCGCAGCTGCACATCTTATCGCTGACCTGCTGCGCGACTTCTGCGCAATACGCGTCATCTTCAATCTGAGCGGCGCGGGCTGCGGCGCGAATGGCCTCTGCGATGCGCTGTTGATCAAAGGCTACCTGACAGCCGTCTCGTTTTACTACCGTCGTTGTCACCACCGGTCTCCTTTAGCGTGATTACTATATGTAGGATTGGTGATGAATAGTAAACGCTATATATGGGGTTTTCGCTCTATATAACCGTGCTTTTCTTGATGCAGAACAAGGATCGCCGACGGTGGATGAAATCTTAAACGGACAGAAACCACCAAGAGAATAAGGTTATTTTTAATACAGGAAAAGTCTGGAAAAATGAGACGAGGCAGCCGGGTAATAGCGCAAAACAGGCTAACAGATTGATTTATTTTGCAGGAAAGCAGGGGGCGCAACAGCGGATTTTTGCTGGGCAGAAAGCCAGAAAATAGCCGCTGGTGTGAGAAAATCGTTGCTAAAAATAGTACCAGGCCGCTATCAGGTTGATGCTAAAACTTGCCATTTCAGTGCCGTAAGCCTGGCACCAAATTGAGCATCCGATTAATGGCGAACCGGCAGCGGGCGGCGACACATTTAACGTTAAATTTATCGTTGGCCTTTACTGCGCGGTACCGATTTCCATGCTTAACAAATCTAACGCCATCAGCAGACCGTAGCGTGCCAGCCCAGGATCATCGGGCAGCGCCAGTAACGTATCCGCCATCGGCGCCAGCGGATCGGCGGGTGCCGCCAGGGCAATCACCGGCACGCCTTTCGTGCGCGCCTGAAGCGTGGCGCTTTGCAAACCGGCCGCCGACTTATCGGCAGAAATTACCAGTAGCACCTGATCCCCGTTCAGCATCGCCGCATTCATCCCGATCAGCGCCAGCTCCTGGCTCAGGGTGGTCGTTATGCCCAGCGCCATCAGCTGGTGTTGCACCTGTAAACCATATAGCGCATCGTTGCCGCCGGCGGTAAAAATGGCGACGCCGCGCGCCTGTTGCAGCAGCGTCGCGGCCCGCGCATAGCTGGCAGGCTGATTCTGCTGAAGCTGCTGGCGCAACGCCTGTTCGACACCGCTCAACCGCTGTTGCCAGGTCGCTGGCAACGAACTGGCGGCAGGCGTAGTCATATAGGGCGAGTAGCTGGCGGAGGCCTGCGCCAGCTTCATACGCAGATCGCGAATATCCTCGCAGCCGACCGATTTGGCGAAGCGGGTAATGGTGGCGGGACTGACGCCTGCCTGGCTGGCAAGCTGTTCGATGGTGGCCGACGCAGCGAAATTAACATCCGCCAGAACGGTCTGCGCGACGCGCGCTTCCTGTTGGCTGAGTTCATTCAGCCGCTTGCGGATTTGAAACAGAATATCGCCAAAATCCTCGCGTCCGATGGAGCGGGCAAAGCGTTTCAGCATTTCCGGCGCGACGCCCGCTTTGGCCGCCAGCTTCTCCAGCGCGGAGGTATCGGCATAGTCCATATCACCATTAACGGCGGGCGCGACCGCATGTTCATCATCAGCAGGCTGATTGAGTTTGCGCAGCTGCTGCATAAAATCATTCAAATCTTCACATCCTACCGATTGGGCAAATGCGGAGAGTGTTGCTGCGCTAACGCCCGCCCGCTGCGCCAGCTGCTCAAGCGTGGCGCCGCTGGAGAAGCGTAAATTTTCCAGAACGAAGCGCGCCACATGCGATTCCTGCGGCGGCAGGTAACTCAGGCTATTTTGCAGTTGCCAGACTAAATCCATCGTTAACAGGCTCCTCCAGTGTGCTTACAGCATCATAGCTGCCATCTTGCCATGAAAATGATTTTCAGGTGTGGTTTTTTAGATTAGAAAGATAGTCATTGTGCTTAAGCTATTGTATTTAAATTACTATTTTCTGATTTGATATTTTTCCACTTATGCTAAACGCTAACGCGATCACATCTATGAAAATTATTTTCATAAAGTTTTTTATTTAACTCTTTTTATATCAATACTTTAACAAAACCAGACGAAAAAACGATGACCTGAGGGTATTTACAGCGCTAATCCTCTCTGGCTTATAGTTGAGCCAACCAGAAAGGAGAAAGCCTATGAATATCGTTCTTTGCTGTGCGGCGGGCATGTCTACCAGCATGCTGGTGGCAAAAATGAAAACCGAAGCGCAAAAACGTCAGCTGGCGGTCCAGATCGACGCCGTTCCGGTGGCGGAATTTGAGCGCATTATCGACGCGGCAGATGTCGTGCTGTTAGGGCCGCAGGTGCAGTTTGAAGCGGCGCGCCTGACCGCCATTGCTTCTCCGCTGGGCAAGCCGGTTGCGGTGATCGATATGATGGATTACGGCACGATGCGCGGCGATAAAGTGCTGGATAAAGCGCTGGCGCTGATGCCGTCCTGATCACTCCGGCGTTTCGCCGACCTTTTCACTGACCAACGAAGCAAACGCGCCGCAGTGGCGCGCGGCTTCCTGCACGCTGAATTCAGCGCGGGAGAAACAGGATGGAACAGGAAAATATCATTATGGAGCTGCTGGTTCACGCCGGTAGCGGACGCAGCCATGCGCTTCTGGCGCTCAGGCACGCCAGGGAAGGCGATTTCGATGCGGCAGAGTGCGCCTTAAAGGCTGCCGCCCAGGCCATCAGCGCGGCGCATCAGTCACAAACCGCATTGATTAGCCTCGATGAAGGCAGCGGCAAGCTGCCGGTGACGCTGATCGTGGTTCACGCTCAGGATCACTTAATGAACGCCATGCTTATTCAGGATCTGGCGACCGATATGATCGCGCTTTATCAGCGTTTACCTCAGTGCGGAGAACATTATGCTTAAGATCGCAGTGATTGGCGGCGGCAGCAGCTACACGCCGGAGTTAATGGAAGGCATCATCCAGCATTATCAGCAGGTGCCGGTCACAGAGCTGGCGCTGATGGATGTGGAAGCGGGGCGGCAAAAAGTGGAGATTATCGCCGCGCTTACGCGCCGGATGTTAAAGCGTCACGGGCTGGAGCAGGTAAAAGTCAGTGTTCACTTTGCGCTGGATAGTGCGATTGAAGGCGCCGCCTTTGTCCTGACTCAGCTACGCGTCGGTCAGCTGGCGGCGCGCGCGGCGGATGAGCGGCTTGGCCTGAAATATCACATGCTGGGGCAGGAAACCACCGGCGTTGGCGGCTTTGCCAAGGCGCTACGCACCATTCCGGTCATGCTGGAGGTGGCGCGCAAGGTCGAGGCGCTGGCGCCGGAAGCGTTCATCATCAATTTCACTAATCCGGCCGGCATCGTGACCGAAGCCGTATCGCGCTACAGCAAGGCGAAAATCATCGGACTCTGCAATGTGCCGGTCACCATGCAGCATATGATCGCCGATATGCTGCAGGCACCTCATCATGACGTAAAGCTGCGCTTTGCCGGTCTGAACCATATGGTCTGGGTGCATCAGGTGATGCAGCAGGGCAAAGATGTCACCAGCAAGGTCATCGATATGCTCTGTGCAGGCCATGCGCTCTCCATGAACAATATTCAGGAAGTCCCCTGGCCGCCGACATTTCTGCGTGCGCTGAAGGCAATTCCCTGTCCCTATCACCGCTATTTCTGGCAAACCCGCGCCATGCTGGCGGAAGAGATCGAGGCCTCTCAGGCGAAGGGCACGCGCGCAGAGCAGGTCATGAAAGTCGAAGCGGAGCTTTTTCAGCTCTATGCCGATCCGCAGCTCGATCGCAAACCGGAACAGCTGAACTTCCGTGGCGGCGCCTTTTATTCAGAGGTAGCGGTGGATTTGATCCGGGCGATTCACACCAACAGCGGACGCGAAATGGTGGTGAACTGCCGTAATAATGGCGCGATTCAGGGCCTGCCGGACGATGCAGTGGTCGAAACCAACTGTCTGGTGGATGCGCTGGGTGCGCATCCGCTGGCATTCGGTCGTCTGCCGCCAGCGATGAATGGCCTGACGCAGCAGGTTAAAGATTTTGAATGCCTGACGATTGAGGCGGCGGTGCATGGCGATCGGCAAAGCGCGCTGTTGGCGCTGGTCACCAACCCGCTGATTGGCGATTTAAGCTCGGCGGACGATCTGCTGGCCGAGGTTCTGACACTTAATCATGCCTGGCTGCCGCAGTTTCACTAAGCGGACGCGCGGCGATCATCATCTCGTGATACGGGAGAAGCAACTATGAATGGCAAGCGATCGTTGATTGAGCGTTACGTGCTGCCGGTAGCGCTGAAGGTGGCCGGACAAAAGCATGTGCTGTCGGTGCGCGACGGCATCATCCTGAATATGCCGTTTATGCTGATTGGCTCGTTTTTCCTGATTTTCGCCTATCTGCCGGTGCCCGCCGGGCGCAAATGATGGCGGGGCTATTTGGCGACGCCTGGCGGGATAAGCTGCTCTATCCGGTAAAAGCGACCTACGACATTATGGCGATCATCTCCAGCTTCGGCATCGCCTACCGGCTGGCGGAAAAGTATCGCACCATCGATCCGCTCACCAGCGGCGCGATGGCGCTGGTGGCTTTTATCATGACCATTCCGCAGCATACGTTGTTTGCGCCGGTGGAAGGCGCGGCGCAAAAGATCGTTGACGGCGTTATCCCGGTCGATCTGATCGGCAGTCAGGGGCTGTTTGTGGCGATCGTCATCTCATTGCTCTCAACGGAGATCTATCGTTTCGTCAGCGGACGCAATCTGGTGATTCGCATGCCGGAAGGGGTGCCGCCTGCGGTGGCAAAATCGTTCCTCGCGTTGATCCCCGGCTTTTGCGTGCTGGCCTGCGTTCTGCTGCTGCGGCTGGCGGTTGAAGCGTCGCCCTTTGGCGATATTAACCATATGATCAGTACCATTATCGGTATTCCCATGCAGCACGTTGGCGGCACGCTGCCGGGGATGATCTTCTCGGTGATTTTGATTGGTGTGCTGTGGACGCTGGGACTGCATGGCGATGCGATCGTGCTGGTCTTTATACAGCCGGTCTGGCTGGCGAATATGACGGAAAACTTTGAGGCATTTCAGCATAACCAGCCGATTCCGCATATTATCACCCAGCAGTTTTACGATCTCTGGATCGCGCCCGGCGGCACCGGCGCGCTGCTTGGGCTGGTGATTTTTATGCTGCTGCGCAGCCGCAGCGTACAGATGAAGCAGTTAGGGAAGATTGCCGCGCCGGGCGCGCTGTTTAATATCAGCGAGCCGATGGTGTTCGGTATCCCGCTGGTCATGAACCCGTACTTTTTCCTGCCCTTTATTCTGACGCCGGTGGTGCTGGTATTGGTCAGCTGGTTCGCGATGTCGCTGGGGCTGGTGGCGCCGCCCGCCGGTATCGCCTTACCTTTTACCACGCCGATTTTCTTTAGCGGCTATCTGGCGACCGGGGGACATATTTCCGGCTCGATACTTCAGGCGGTAAACCTCAGCATTTCACTGGTAATTTACTATCCGTTCTTTCGCGTATGGGATCGGTTAAAGGCGCGTGAAGAACAGGAGGCGCTGGCAAAAGCCGCTGAAGAGGCCGCGCTGGATAAAACTATGCCCGGCGGCAGCCAGGCATAAATTGAAGCGGTCAGCGCTGCGCGCCTTAACGCGCGCAGCGTTTTACTCAGTGATTTTTCTTCTGATACCACCAGACCGCTTCCCACGGACGCAGCATCATTTCGCCAGGCTCCGGTTTGGCATCCGGGTAGTTGCTCATCAGCACCTCCCAGCTCTCGCCAAAAGGTTCCTCAGGATGCCACGTCTGCGCTTCACGGCTGAAGTTCGCCATCACCACCAGCGTTTCGCCCTCATACTGACGGCGGTAGCACCATAAATAAGGATGCTCCGGTAGCAGATCGAGATAGTCGCCCCACGTCAGGATCAGATACTGCTTACGCAGCTGGATCAGCCGCTGGTAAGCGTAAAAAATCGAGTTAGGATCGGCAACCGCCGCTTCCGCGTTGATGGTTTCATAATTTTTACTCATGCCGATCCACGGCGTTCCGCTGGTGAAGCCGGCGTTTTCGCTGGCGTCCCACTGCATCGGCGTGCGGCCGTTATCGCGCGATTTGCTGGCCAGAATCGCCAGCAGGTTTTCGCTGTCGCGGCCCTGGGTGCGCAGTTCGGCATACATATTGTGGCTTTCAATATCACGATAATCGATGATGCGGGTAAAGCCGGGGTTGGTCATACCCAACTCTTCGCCCTGAAATATATAGGGCGTTCCCTGCATACCATGCAGCACCATCGCCAGCATTTTGGCCGACTGTATGCGATATTCGCCATCATCGCCCCAGCGCGAAACCACGCGCGGCTGATCGTGGTTACACCAGAACAGGGCGTTCCAGGCGCGGTTGTGCATACCCTGTTGCCAGTGGGTAAAAATTTTCTTTTGCGCCACCAGATCCAGTGGCGCCAGTGTCCACTTCTGTCCGTTCCAGAAATCAACTTCAACATGGTCAAAGCTGAAGACCATCGACAGCTCCTCACCCGTCAGCGAACCGTACTGCTGACAATGCTCCAGCGTGGCGGAAGACATTTCACCGACGGTGACCAGTTCGCGTGGGCGGAAAACGTCGCGGCTCATTTCGCGCATATATTCATGGATGCGCGGGCCGTCGGTATAAAGACGCAGCCCGTCGCCGTCGGGATCGTCGGGAAAATCCTGATGTTTGGAAACCAGGTTCACCACATCCAGGCGCAGGCCGTCGATACCACGATCGGCCCAGAAGTTGACGATCTGCTTTAGCTCAGCGCGGACGTTATCGTTTTCCCAGTTCAGGTCAGCCTGTTCCGGCGCCCACAGGTGCATGTAATACTGATTACTTTCCGGGTGCCAGCGCCAGGCGGAACCGCCAAACTTTGATTTCCAGTTGTTCGGCGGATCGGTCGGCGTGCCGTCACGCCAGATGTAGTAATCCCGGTAGTCGCTTTGTGGATCCTGCGACTCATGAAACCAATGGTGCTGTGTGGAAGAGTGGTTAAACACCATATCGAGAATCACGCGCAGCCCGCGTTTATGCGCCTGCTCAACCAAATGGTCGAAATCGCTCATCGTGCCGTAGGCGGGATCGATGGCGGTATAGTTCGCCACGTCGTAGCCGTTATCGACCTGCGGTGAAATATAAAAAGGGGTCAGCCAGATCGCATCGACGCCCAACAGTTTCAGGTAGTCCAGACGCTGAATCACACCGGCCAGGTCGCCTGTGCCACTACCGGTCGTATCCTGAAAGCTTTTGGGATAGATTTGATAAATGACGCCGTTCTGCCACCATGGTGGAGTTTTATTCATTGCTCAATCCTGATTGCTTATCGGGGCGAAAGCCTCCGCCCGTTTTATCGAAAAAACAGTTCTTTTTCACACTCAGTAAGGTTAGCTACTCCTTGCGATTACGACACGCCAGAGGCAGCGGAATCCACTGAAAAAGCGTTTTTTGCTATTCGTTAACGGCGAAAAAAGGCTGTCGCTTCAAAAAGTAGCGTCCTTTCAGGCCGCTTTGGTCGGCCAGGTAAAACTCTCTACAGGGATGTTGCAAAAATTTTCTGTCGCCGACTTTCGGTCATCCAGCGCATCCTGTCGTTAAACGATGAAATTAAGCGATCTGCTCGTCGTGCGGCGCGTTGCAATGGGTAAAAGTGTAGCAGTGGAGCGAAGCGGCGCATATGCGCACAAAAGAAAGAGCGGAAGTGCAGCGTGCGCGGATGTGCGGATTGATAACGTCGAGTCAGGGATTGACCGCAGAAGTAGATAAAAAAGCCGCGCCTGCGGGCGCGGCTTTTTGCTGCCAGAACGATTAGCGACGTACGGCGATCGCTTCGATCTCAATCTTCACATCTTTAGGCAGACGCGCCACTTCGACGCAGGAACGCGCCGGGAAAGGGGCATTATGTTCGCTGAAGAAGGCTTCGTAAGTGGCGTTGACGGTGGCGAAGTCATTCAGGTCTTTAACGAACACCGTGGTTTTCACAATATCGCTCACCTTCAGGCCGGCCGCTTCGACGATGGCCTGCACGTTTTCCAGCGACTGACGCGCCTGCGCGGCGATATCATCAGCAACCGCGCCGGTTTTCGGATCGACCGGAATCTGGCCAGAAGTGATAATCATGCTGCCCAGGTCCACGCCCTGAACGTACGGGCCGATAGCGGCAGGGGCTTTTTCCGTGCTGATTTCGCGTGACATTTTCTTCTCCTGAATAAAAGTTTTGGGCGGACAGCCTGTCCGCCGCACCGTCCCCATTATAGGGAGACGAAAAGTGATTACCAGTTTGCCAGCACCACGTGATGCGCAAACTCTTTCTCGCAATATTTACACTTCAGTTGCACCGTCTCGGCGCGCTTT
Organism: Mixta sp. Marseille-Q2659; assembly: GCF_940807255.1. Taxonomy (GTDB): domain Bacteria; phylum Pseudomonadota; class Gammaproteobacteria; order Enterobacterales; family Enterobacteriaceae; genus Mixta. The sequence goes on from NZ_CALNWY010000024.1 coordinate 42,326, forward strand.
CTGACGCTAAAACTGGAGAAGACCGGCTCGGTGCGGCTGATACAGTTGCCGTTCGGGCAGGTCAGCACGCGTTCAATGCGTTCCGGCAGCGTCGGCTCGATTTTGGCGACCACTTCATACTCATCAATACGGTTTACCGTGGCGTGCGGCGCGTAAACCGCCAGCTGGTTGATCTGATCGTCGGTCAGGAAGGTGTTTTCGATTTTAATCAGATCTTTGCGGCCCAGCGCGCCGGAGGGCAGGTTAAGCCCGATAGTAATGCGCTGATCGGTTTCCGTCAGGCGGAACAGCGTTAAAAGCTTAAAGCCGATCTGCGCCGGAATATGATCGATGACCGTACCGCGTTTAATGGCTTCAACCTGTAATTTATCCTGCGTCATACCTTTTCTCCTTACAGAACCGGATCGCTGTTAAGCACTAATGCCAGAAGCGCCTGGCGCGCATAAATGCCGTTGCCGGCCTGCTGGAAATACCAGGCGTAGGGCGTTCTATCGACGTCGGTGGCGATCTCATCCACGCGCGGCAGCGGGTGCAGCACTTTCATATTGTCGCGCGCGCCCTGTAAATCGGCGGCGCGCAGCACAAACTGCGCCTTCACGTTGGCGTATTCCGACGGATCGAGGCGTTCTTTCTGCACGCGCGTCATATAAAGAATATCGACCTGCGGCATTACCTCTTCGATGCTGGCGTGGCGGCTCCAGGCAATGCCTTTCTCATCGAGCATATCGGTAATATAGGACGGCATCGCCAGCGCCTCAGGCGCAATAAAGAAGAAGCGGTTACCGTCAAACTTCGCCAGCGCCTGCGTCAGGGAATGCACGGTGCGGCCATATTTCAGATCGCCAACCATCGCCACGTTCAGGTTGTTCAGGCGGCTTTGCGTTTCTTGAATGGTAAACAGGTCGAGCAGCGTCTGCGTGGGATGCTGGTTGGCGCCATCGCCTGCGTTCAGTACCGGAATGTTGCCGGAAAACTCGGTGGCCAGACGCGCTGCGCCTTCCTGCGGATGACGCATAACAATCGCATCAACATAGGTGCTGATAACGGAAATGGTATCGGCCAGCGTCTCGCCCTTTTTGCCCAGCGAAGTGTTGCTGCTGTCCGAAAAGCCGACCACCGATGCGCCCAGACGCTGTATCGCCGTTTCAAACGAGAGACGCGTGCGCGTAGAGGCTTCAAAGAAGCAGCTGGCAATCACCTTATGTTTCAACAGCTCCGGCTGCGGGTTCGCCTTCAGGCTGGCGGCGGCATGCAGCACCAGCTCCAGCTCCTCACGGCTGAGATCGTTAATCGAAATAATATGCTTGTGATACAGCGGGTTCATGCGTCGCTCTCCTTCAGGCGTGCCGGATTTCGGACGAAAAAAAAGCCCCTGCAATGAGGGGCTTTTTTACGATCGGGTCGCTGACGGAAGGAAACGAGCGCGCCGCCTGCATTCAGGCGTGGTTGAGCGATGTTTATTTTACGGCTCAGCGGCATATGTCCTCCCGGCAAATTGTCGGGAATTATACGCATCCGGCTTTCGGCTTCAAGTAAAAAAACAGACCGGTTAACCGTTTGCGTTACGCTAATTTCCCCGGTTTCGCCAGCGTGGCGACCATCACCGCTTTAATGGTGTGCAGCCGGTTTTCCGCCTGATCGAAAACGATGCTGTGTTCCGATTCGAACACCTCGTTGGTCACTTCCATGCCGCCGTGCAGATCGTATTGCTCCGCCATCTGTTTGCCAAGCGTGGTTTGATCGTCATGCAGAGCGGGCAGACAGTGCAGGAATTTGACGTTGGCGTTGCCGGTCAGCTGCAGCATCGCCATATTCACCTGATAATCGCGCAGCAGAGAAATGCGCTCCTGCCAGCGCTCTTTCGCTTCGCCCATCGAAACCCAGACGTCGGTATAGATGAAATCCGCCTGGTTAACGCCCTCTGCAATCTCTTCGGTAAGCAGGATATTGCCGCCGTTGTGCTTTGCCACTTCCCGGCATTCGTTAACCAGATGCGCTTCCGGCCAGCAACTTTTAGGCGCCACCAGCCGCAGATGGAGGCCCATCAATGCCGCGGCCTCCATCAGGCTGTTGCCCATGTTATTTCGCGCATCGCCTACATAGGCCAGTTTCATCTGGCGCAGTGATTTCTCCGGCAGATGTTCCTGCATCGTCAATAAATCTGCCAGCAGCTGAGTAGGGTGAAACTCATCGGTCAGGCCGTTCCACACCGGCACGCCGGCATACTCGGCCAGGGTATCAACAATTTGCTGGCCGTGGCCACGATACTGGATGCCGTCATACATGCGGCCCAGCACGCGCGCGGTATCTTTAATCGATTCTTTATGGCCAATCTGGCTGCCGCTGGGGCCGAGGTAAGTGACGCGCGCGCCCTGATCAAACGCGGCAACTTCGAAAGAGCATCGGGTACGGGTCGACTCTTTTTCGAAGATGAGCGCGATATTTTTTCCCTGCAGGTGCGGGACTTCTTCACCATTTTTCTTCGCGATTTTTAATTCAGCGGCAAGCGCCAGCAGGGCGTTAATTTCGGCGGGGGTAAAATCGAGCAGCCTGAGGAAATGACGTTGATAAAAGTGACTCATGCAGCACTCCTTGAACGATAATAAGTGAATTAAAATTCAATCTAACCGTATGAATATTCATTTTCAACCCTGGCCGCAATAAACTTTTGCTTTTGTGTAGTGGCGCGGAGAGCAGTGTGGGAAAATAATCAGATTGTCTGCCAAACAGAGAGGAACCCATCATGGCATATGAAGAATTGCTGGAAGAGCAGCGCGAAGAGACGCGAGCGATCATCGAAGAGCTGCTGGAAGATGGCAGCGATCCTGACGCGCTCTACACCATTGAACATCACCTTTCCTGCGACAGCTTTGATGCGCTGGAAAAGGCGGCGGTCGATGCCTTTAAACTCGGTTATGAAGTCACCGAACCGGAAGAGCTGGAGCTGGAAGACGGCACCACCGTTATGTGCGTTGATATCCTCAGTGAACTGGCGCTGAACCCTGAGCTGATCGATGCGCAGGTTGAACAGCTGGTGAAGCTGGCCGGTAAGCATAATGTTGATTACGACGGCTGGGGCACCTACTTCGAAGACCCGGATGCGGAAGACGAAGATGAAGAGGGCGACTATGTGGATGACGATGATAACGGCATCCGTCACTAATCACCTGCCGCGTTAACCCGATCCGGCGTGCCGCTTATCCGGCGCGCCTTTTAACCATAGCGATAGTATGAATTACGCCGATCTCCTTGCTCCTATTCACCAGTTTCTTCATTGCCGTACGCCCCAGGCGTGGATCGATGAGGCGCGCAAAGCGGAAAACCTTCCTTTATTACTTACCGACCACCTGGTTTGTGAACTTAAAGCGGCGCAGACGGCCACCTGGCTGATTCGTAAATATGTGGCCGATAAGCCGAGCGGCGAGGCGATCCTGGTCTGGCTGCAACCGTATGAAGCCTTTGTGCATCGTGAAGATCACGACAGCGGCTTTATTGAAGCCCATAAAAATCTGTCGAAGCGCATTATTGCCCGTAACGACGTGCCCTGGGGCGACGAGCTGCTGGATAAAATGATGCTGCTGATTAAGGAAGAGCTGCACCATTTCTATCAGGTATGGGAAATTATGCAGGCGCGCGGTATCGCCTATAAGAAGATTACCGCCAGCCGCTATGCGAAAGGCTTAATGCGTGAAGTCATTACTCACGAGCCGGAGACGCTGGTGGATAAGCTGATTTGTGGCGCCTATATCGAGGCGCGCTCCTGCGAGCGCTTTGCCAGTCTGGCGCCATATCTGGATGAGGAACTGACAAAATTTTATCAGTCGCTGCTGCGCTCTGAAGCGCGCCACTATCAGGATTATCTGGCGCTGGCGGCACGCATTGCACCGTTTGATATTGCCGGACGGGTGCGGCAGATCGGCGAGGCGGAAGCGCATCTGATACAGGAACCGGATAACGAACTGCGCTTTCACAGCGGCGTTCCGGCCTGGCGGATGGCGTAGTTTGTCTGCAATGACCAACGTTCAGGCGCTACACCCAATTGTACTGTCATTGCTGTAGCGATTTTTAAAACGGGCGAGGCAGGCAAAGCGCAGTAAAGATGACCAGCGCCGCTGTTCGATACTATAAAATCCCTTAATTTATAATTGCATCCATGGCTGTTATTTCACGCAAAAACCGGACTTCATCATTAACAAATCGGTTAACAGCAGATGTAAAAAAGGCGCTTACAGCGCCTTTAACATCCGTACTTCGCAATCGACGTGGCCGGTGCAGCCCATGGGGCCGTCGATATGCTGAAAACCGAGCTTTTCATACAACCGAATCGCCTGCGTCAGGCTGGCGGTAGTTTCCAGGTAACAGCGCTTAAAACCACGCTCGCGTGCGAAATCGAGTGCCTGTAGCGCCAGCCGATGCGCCATACCGCGTCCGCGCAGCTGCGGCAGAAAATACATCTTTTGCAGTTCACATATGTCCGGCTCGCTGCACTGCAGCGGCGCAATACCACCGCCGCCAACGATATGGCCATCCAGCTCAATCACCCAGTAAGCGCTGTTCGCCTCGCTGTAGAGTTCAAACAGACGATCCAGATTCGGGTCGGAAACGGTATAGCCTTTATCAGCGGTCAGACCGAATTCTGCCGATACGGTACGGATCACCTGCGCAATATGCGGGTTATCCGCCGCGCTAATAGGGCGAACGCAAAGTGAAGTTTCTGTCGCGATAGTCATAGGCCTGGCTCAGGTAAAGAAAATCAAAAGGAATGTAATAGCACTGCTTATCTGTCGATGCAATCGCAGCGGGCAGGCCCATAAAAAAACCGTGGACAGGTTGCCCCGCCACGGTTGTTTTTAACGCTCTGACGGATTACAGCGCCGCAATCACGCCTTGCTGTTCGATCAGCTTGGCTTTGCCCTGTTCCAGCTCTGTCATGCGATCGCGCTCTTTCGCCACTACCGCTTCCGGTGCGCGGGCAACAAAGGATTCGTTGGAGAGGCGAGCGTGGATTTTTTCCATCTCGGCTTCCAGCTTCGCCAGCTCTTTCGCCAGGCGATCCAGCTCCGCTTCCTTATCGACCAGGCCCGCCATCGGGATTAACAGCTCCGCGCCGTCCACCAGCTTGGTGACGGAGAGCGGGCCTTTATCGCCCTGCGGCAGCACCGTGATGTCGCTCAGGCGCGCCATCGCCGCCAGGAAGGTGCGGTTGTCAGTGACGCGACGTTGCGCATCGGCGCTGGCGCCGCGCAGCAGCAGTTCCAGCAGTTTACCCGGAGAGATATTCATCTCAGCACGGATATTACGCACGGCCACAATCGCCTGCTTCAGCCATTCGGTATCGGCCAGTGCCGCCTCGTCCACCTGCGCTGCGTCGTAAGACGGGAAAGGCTGCAGCATAATGGTGTCGTCGCTGATATTTTTCAGCGCTTTCACACGTTGCCAGATGGTTTCCGTGATAAACGGAATGATCGGGTGCGCCAGGCGCAGCAGCGCTTCCAGCACGTTGACCAGCGTATGGCGCGTACCGCGCAGCTCCGCTTCCGAGCCGTTGTGCATAACTGGCTTGGTCAGCTCCAGATACCAGTCGCAGAACTGGTTCCAGGTGAACTCATACAGAATATTGGCGGCAATATCGAAGCGATAGCTGTCCAGCGCTTCACGATAGGCTTTCACCGTGTTGTTGAACTCCGCAAGGATCCAGCGATCGGCCAGCGATAGCACCATTTCGCCGCCGTTCTGTCCGCAATCTTTCTCTTCGGTGTTCATCAGCACAAAGCGGCTGGCGTTCCACAGCTTATTACAGAAGTTGCGGTAGCCTTCCAGGCGCTTCATATCCCAGTTGATGTCGCGGCCGGTAGAGGCCAGCGCCGCCAACGTAAAGCGTAGCGCATCGGTGCCAGCCGGCTCGATGCCGTTCGGGAACTGCTTCTCGGTGCGCTTACGGATTTTTTCCGCCAGCTGCGGCTGCATCATATTGCCGGTGCGTTTTTCCAGCAGCGCCTCGAGAGAGATGCCGTCTACCATATCCAGCGGATCGATGACGTTACCTTTCGATTTCGACATCTTCTGGCCTTCTTCATCACGAATCAGACCGGTCATATAAACGGTTTTGAACGGCACCTGCGGTTTGCCGTTTTCATCTTTTATGAAGTGCATGGTCAGCATGATCATGCGCGCAATCCAGAAGAAGATAATATCGAAGCCGCTCACCAGCACACTGGTGGGATGGAAGGTGCGCAGCGCTTCGGTATTTTCCGGCCAGCCAAGGGTAGAGAAAGTCCAGAGGCCGGAGGAGAACCAGGTATCCAGCACGTCGTCGTCCTGACGCAGCGCAATGCTGTCATCAAGCTGGTTTTCCGCACGCACTTCTTCTTCGCTGCGGCCGACGTAAACATTGCCTTCAGCATCGTACCAGGCCGGAATACGGTGGCCCCACCACAGCTGACGGGAAATACACCAGTCCTGAATATCGCGCATCCAGGAGAAATACATGTTTTCGTACTGTTTCGGTACGAACTGGATGTCGCCGTTTTCTACCGCTTCAACCGCGACTTTCGCCAGCGGGGCGGTGCGCACGTACCACTGATCGGTCAGCATCGGCTCGATCACTACGCCGCCGCGATCGCCATAAGGCACGGTCAGATCGTGGGCTTTTACCTCTTCCAGCAGGCCCAGCTCATCCACGGCGGCCACGATCGCCTTACGTGCGGCGAAACGCTCCAGCTTGCGGAAGGCTTCCGGCAGGGCGGTATCGTAAACGTCAGACTCTTCGCCATTGGTATCGTAAACCTGCGCAGATTCACGAATATCGCCGTCGAAGGTAAGGATGTTGATCATCGGCAGCTGGTGACGGCGGCCAACTTCGTAGTCGTTGAAATCGTGCGCCGGGGTGATTTTCACGCAGCCAGTGCCTTTTTCCATATCGGCATGTTCATCGCCCACGATGGGAATACGGCGATTCACCAGCGGCAGCACAACAAACTTGCCGATCAGATCTTTATAACGCGGATCTTCCGGGTTAACCGCCACGCCGGTATCGCCCAGCAGGGTTTCCGGGCGAGTAGTGGCGACCACCAGATAATCTTTGCCGTCAGCGGTTTTTGCGCCGTCAGCCAGCGGATAGCGGATATGCCACATGGAACCTTTGGTTTCACGGTTTTCCACTTCCAGATCGGAGATCGCGGTGCGCAGCTTCGGATCCCAGTTAACCAGGCGTTTGCCGCGATAGATCAGGTTCTCTTTATGCAGGCGGACAAACACTTCACGCACCGCATTGGAGAGACCTTCATCCATGGTGAAACGTTCGCGTTCCCAGTCTACGGAGTTGCCGAGACGGCGCATCTGATTGGTAATGGTACCGCCGGATTCCGCTTTCCACTGCCACACTTTATCGATAAACGCATCGCGACCGTAATCCTGACGCGATTTGCCCTCTTCAGCGGCAATTTTACGCTCAACCACCATCTGGGTCGCGATACCGGCGTGGTCGGTACCGACCTGCCACAGGGTATTTTTCCCCTGCATGCGCTGATAACGCACCATAGTATCCATGATGGTTTGCTGAAAGGCGTGACCCATATGCAAGCTACCGGTGACGTTCGGCGGCGGGATCATGATGCAGAAGCTTTCCTGGCTGGTATCGCCATTCGGTTTGAAGTAGCCCTGCTTTTCCCAATGCTCGTAAAGCGGCTGTTCGATCTCTTGCGGATTATATGTCTTTTCCATTTCTGCTATGTCGTTTGCGGCTGTGGCGGGGTTGCCGTATTCAAGTGGAAGCCGACGCTGCGATAGGCTTTATAGCGTTCACGCGCCTGCTGTTTCAAAGATTCTTCGTAAGGGACGAAGTCTATCACTTCATGGAAAGCGGTGGCAAAATCTGCAAACTGCGGCAGCAGACTGATCAGCAAATCACGCGGCGCATTGCCGCGACGCTGCGGCCAGGCCAGCTCTACCGGTGCGCCATATTTCGGGCCTTCACCGGCCAGATTATGCGGCACGAAAGCGTTGGCCGGACGCTGCCAGAGCGCTTCATCCAGGCGAATAGCCTGCTGTTCATCTTCACAGGCGATCAGAACGCGTTTGCCGTCGCGCCAGCGCATTTCTGCTAAATCGCACACCAGCGCCTCTACGGCGCTCAGGCCTTCCGATTGCGCATCGGTTTCCAGAAGATAGAAGGTGGCCTTTTTCATGATCTATGCCTGTCGACGTCTGGCGCTGGGCCAGACGGTGCGTAATAAGTTCGGTTAATAATGACCGGGCGGTTCATCCATGCGCAGAAGTGACGCTTAACGCGTAAAGAAGACGGTAAATCGATCCCTGAAGGCGCGTGCTTTACGCTGCGGCCTGCGGCCCGGTTTTGCTGCCGCTGTACAGCCAGCGGCAGCGTTTCCGTAAGCTTAGTCGTCGCCGTTCATTCCGGCGCGATTCAGCAGGAACTGCGACAGCAGGGCAACAGGACGACCGGTTGCGCCTTTTGCCTTGCCTGAACGCCAGGCGGTGCCGGCGATATCCAGGTGCGCCCAGTTATATTTACGGGCAAAGCGCGCCAGGAAGCAGGCGGCGGTAATGGCGCCGCCCGGACGTCCGCCGATATTCGCCATATCAGCGAAGTTGGATTCCAGCTGCTCCTGATACTCATCGGCCATCGGCAGACGCCAGGCGCGGTCGCCCGCCTGCTCGGAAGCGCCGATCAGCTCGTGAGCCAGCGGGTTGTGGTTCGACAGCAGGCCGCTGATATGATGGCCCAGCGCAATCACGCAGGCGCCGGTCAGCGTCGCGACGTCAATCACCACATCCGGATCAAAACGCTCAACGTAGGTCAGCGCGTCGCACAGTACCAGACGGCCTTCCGCATCGGTGTTCAGCACTTCCACCGTCTGGCCGGACATGGTGGTCAGCACGTCGCCCGGACGGAAAGCGCGGCCGCCCGGCATGTTTTCACAGCCAGCCAGCACGCCAACTACGTTCAGCGGCAGGTTGAGTTCCGCCACCATGCGCATCACGCCGTAGACCGAAGCGGCGCCGCACATATCATATTTCATCTCATCCATGCCTTCGGCTGGCTTGATAGAGATGCCGCCGGAGTCGAAAGTCAGCCCTTTGCCTACCAGTACAATCGGTTTGCTTTCCGGGTCAGGGCTACCTTTATATTCAATTACCGACATCAGCGATTCATTCTGCGAACCCTGGCCGACCGCTAAATAAGCGTTCATGCCCAGCTCTTTCATCTGCTGTTCGCCGATAACGCGCGTGGTGATATTGCTCCAGGCGTCCGCCAGCTGGCGCGCCTGCGAAGCCAGGTAAGCGGCGTTACAAATGTTTGGTGGCATATTGCCGAGATCTTTTGCCGCTTTAATACCGGCGGCGATAGCCAGTCCGTGCTGAATCGCCCGTTCGCCGCTGGTCAGCTCGCGGCGCGTCGGCACGTTGAACACCATTTTGCGCAGCGGACGACGCGGCTCAACTTTATTGCTCTTTAGTTGGTCGAAGCTGTAAAGCGTCTCTTTGGCGGTTTCGACCGCCTGACGCACTTTCCAGTACGTATTGCGTCCTTTGACATGCAGTTCAGTCAGGAAGCAGACCGCTTCCATGGAGCCGGTATCATTCAGAGTATTAATGGTTTTCTGAATCACCTGCTTATACTGACGCTCGTCCAGTTCGCGCTCTTTGCCGCAGCCAATAAGCAGAATTCGCTCGGACAGAATATTCGGCACATGATGCAGCAGCAGCGTTTGACCGACTTTACCTTCCAGCTCGCCGCGGCGCAGCAGGGCGCTGATGTAGCCGTCGCTGATTTTATCCAGCTGTTCGGCAATTGGCGACAGACGGCGCGGCTCAAATACGCCCACAACGATACAGGCGCTACGCTGTTTCTCCGGGCTACCGCTTTTTACACTGAACTCCATGCACTCTCCTGAATCTTAAAGACAACAGCGCGAGCTGCGGCTAGAATGGGCCGCTTACGCCGTTGCGTACGACGTATCCGATAAAAAGGACGTCAGTTTGTGTTTCAGTGACATTTTTATTTTTGACGTCACCCGAACGCTTGTGTCATACAATTAATCTATGACAAGGGCCATTGATGATGAAAAATGGCGAATAAGCGATGAAACTATCGATTTTCCAGCAAAAAGACAAGTTTTCACAGGCATACGAAGCGTGATTATCATTAGATATTTGGTTCGGGAAACGCTTAAAAGCCAGCTGGCAATACTCTTTATCCTGCTGCTGATCTTCTTCTGTCAGAAGCTCGTCAGGATCCTGGGCGCTGCCGTTGATGGCGAGATCCCGACAAACTTAGTTCTCACCCTCTTAGGGCTCGGCGTGCCGGAAATGGCACAGCTTATACTGCCGCTCAGTCTGTTCCTGGCCATTTTGATGACGCTGGGACGGCTCTACACCGAAAGTGAAATTACCGTGATGCACGCCTGCGGTTTAAGCAAGGCGGTGCTGGTAAAGGCGGCGATGTTCCTGATGCTGCTGACCTCGCTGGCGGCGGCGGTTAACGTCGTCTGGCTCGGCCCATGGTCGTCGCGCTATCAAAGCGAAGTGACGCAAAACGCCAAAGCGAACCCGGGCACCGCCGCCCTGGCTGCCGGCCAATTCCGTCAGTCCAACGACGGCAACAGCGTTCTCTTTATTGAAGATGTGAAGGGCAATCAGTTCGGCAACGTTTTCCTTGCGCAGATGCGTCCGAAAGGCAATGCGCGCCCGTCGGTGGTGTTGGCGGACAGCGGCCATATGGAACAGCGTCCTGACGGCTCGCAGATTGTCACGCTGGATAAAGGCACCCGCTTTGAGGGAACCGCCATGCTGCGCGATTTCCGCATTACCGATTTCACCAATTATAAGGCGATTATCGGTTATAAAGCGGCCACGCTCGATCCGAACGATGCCGAACAGGCGGAGTTTAAAGATCTGTTCGGCAACACATCGCCGGAGTTCCGCTCTGAGCTGCACTGGCGTTTGACGCTGGTCTTTTCCGTACTGGTGATGGCGCTGATGGTGGTGCCGCTGAGTGTGGTGAATCCACGTCAGGGGCGCGTGCTGTCAATGCTGCCAGCTATGTTGCTCTATCTGATTTTCTTCCTGTTACAAAGTTCGCTGAAATCACACGCCAGCAAAGGGCGGCTCGATCCTGCCGTCTGGATGTGGGCGGTTAACCTGAGCTATCTGGCGCTGGCCGTTCTGTTGAACCTGTGGGATACGGTGCCGATGCGGCGTCTGCGCGCTCGCTTTACGCGTGGAGGTTCAGTCTGATGTTTGGCGTACTCGACCGTTATATCGGTAAAACCATCTTTAACACCATTATGATGACGCTTTTTATGCTGGTTTCTCTTTCCGGCATTATTAAGTTTGTCGATCAGCTGCGTAAAACCGGGCAGGGCAGCTATAGCGCGCTTGATGCCTGTTATTACATGCTGCTTAGCGTGCCAAAAGATATCGAGACCTTCTTTCCGATGGCGGCGCTGTTGGGCGCGCTGCTTGGGCTGGGGATGCTGGCGCAGCGCAGCGAGCTGGTGGTGATGCAGGCTTCCGGCTTTACACGTTTGCAGATTGCGCTGTCGGTGATGAAAACGGCGATCCCGCTGGTGCTGTTGACCATGGCGATCGGTGAATTTGTCGCGCCGCAGGGCGAGCAGATGGCGCGTAATTTCCGCGCCCAGCAGCTGCTTGGCGGCTCGCTGCTCTCCACGCAGTCCGGCCTGTGGGCCAAGGATGGTAATAGCTTTATCTATATTGAGCGCATTAAGGAAAACAGTCAGCTGGATGGCGTCAGTATTTACAACTTCAACGACCAGCGGCGGTTACAGAGCGTGCGCTATGCGGCCACGGCAACCTGGGATAATGAAAAGCGCCGCTGGAATCTTGGCCAGGTCGATGAATCCAACTTAAGCGATGCGAAGCAGATTACCGGCAAGCAGAGTCTTAACGGCGAATGGAAAACTACGCTGACGCCGGACAAGCTGGGCGTGGTGGCGCTCGATCCTAATGCGCTGTCGATTCGCGGCTTGTACAACTACTCAAAATACCTGAAGCAGAGCGGCCAGGAGTCTGGACGTTATCAGCTCAATATGTGGAGCAAGATTTTCCAGCCGCTGTCGGTGGCGGTGATGATGCTGATGGCGCTCTCCTTTATCTTTGGTCCGCTGCGTAGCGTATCGATGGGCGTGCGTGTGGTGACCGGCATCAGCTTTGGTTTCCTGTTCTACGTGTTGGATCAGATTTTTGGCCCGCTTAGTCTGGTGTATGGTTTACCGCCGATTCTTGGTGCGGTATTGCCCAGCGCCGCCTTCTTCGCGATCAGCGTCTGGATGCTGTTGAAGCGGAGTTAGACCGCAGGTGCGGCAGCGTGCTGCCGCACCGATTTTCCTCTTGCTCTGCTGCCTGTCACCGATAAACTTCCTGCTTCCTGCTTCCTGCTTCCTGCTTCCTGCTTCCTGCTTCCTGCTTCCTGCTTCCTGCTTCCTGCTTCCTGCTTCCTGCTTCCTGCTTCCTGCTTCCTGCTTCCTGTTTCCTGTTTTTGCCATGCGTATTCACCTTTTACTTAGGGCTATGCGTCCTGCTCGTTATTGCGCGTTATTTATGACGCTTTGTTTTTATTAAAGAGTTTTAATTCCATTATTAAAAAACGGGTAATGACTCCAACTTACTGATAGTGTTTTATGTTCAGATAATGCCCGATGACCTTGTCATGCAGCTCCACCGATTTTGAGAACGACAGTGACTTCCGTCCCAGCCTTGCCAGATGTTGTCTCAGATTCAGGTTATGTCGCTCAATGCGCTGAGTGTAACGCTTGCTGATAACGTGCAGCTTTCCCTTCAGGCGTGATTCGTACAGCGGCCAGCCATCCGTCATCCATACCACGACCTCAAAGGCCGACAGCAGGCTCAGAAGACGCTCCAGTGTGGCCAGAGTGCGTTCACCGAAGACGTGCGCCACAACCGTCCTCCGTATCCTGTCATACGCGTAAAACAGCCAGCGCTGACGTGATTTAGCACCGACGTAGCCCCACTGTTCGTCCATTTCAGCGCAGACAATCACATCACTGCCCGGTTGTATGCGCGAGGTTACCGACTGCGGCCTGAGTTTTTTAAGTGACGTAAAACCGTGTTGAGGCCAACGCCCATAATGCGTGCACTGGCGCGACATCCGACGCCATTCATGGCCATATCAATGATTTTCTGGTGCGTACCGGGCTGAGAGGCGGTGTAAGTGAACTGTAGTTGCCATGTTTTACGGCAATGAGAGCAGAGATAGCGCTGATGTCCGGCAGTGCTTTTGCCGTTACGCACCACGCCTTCAGTAGCGGAGCAGGAAGGACATCTGATGGAAATGGAAGCCACGCAAGCACCTTAAAATCACCATCATACACTAAATCAGTAAGTTGGCAGCATTACCAAAAAACGCATTTGCATATTCTAATAATGGTTTTTTGCAAGGCGACTTTATTGAGAATATTCTTGTTTTATTAATTGCTGAACAGAATGACGGCTCTGAACCTGCAATTGTAAAGAACGCCAGAAAATGTCGTTCTGCCGTTAGGCTTAGTAAATTCTCATTATTTCTAGCGACTTATTTTTCTCGCAAATCAATCGCCAAATAAATTAAGGGGGTAAAGTTAATTTTATGTTAACCGAAACCGCCATTATCAGGGCCATTTAATGGTTCACTGTCAGCAGAATTTATATTTCTTAACAATTTGCGCAGGCCGATAATTTCATAAATCACCGTTTGGTCTATGCTTTATAACTATTACGGTAAGTTATCGGTAAACAACCAGATAACTCAGGCAAACTCTGACACGGCGCTATATTTGGAGGAGCATTAATGGAAAAGAAAATCGCGCCGCAACAGCAACAGGCGGAACAGCATGAAGCCATTCCGTTGGCAGAAGAGCAGGCGGAGGTAAGCACCACACGGGTTGTTGACCGCCGTATCCGTATTAATCGCTCTACGACGACAACAGAAAAGCTGCTGGAAACAGAGCTTTGGCATGAAGAAGTAGAGATAACACACGTTGAAAAGAATGAGCCGATTGAGGAAGGATATTTCCCCCAGGTTCGTCAGGAAGGCGATGTGTTAATTGTGCCGGTAATTGAAGAGCAGGTAGAAATTATTCGGCGCCATGTATTAAAGGAAGAGCTACATATTCATAAGCTGAAGAAATCCGAACAGTTTCAGCAAAAAGTAACATTGCGTAGCCAGGAGATAGAGATCAACAAGGAAGATACTTAACCGTAAACCTAAGCACGAGGAGACTATTATATGGCACATGAAAAAATCGTTACTGCTTTTAATCAGCTACAGCAGGCGGAAGTGGCTAAAGAGAAACTGATTGCCGAAGGTATCGCGGAAAATCATATTGATATTATTTCAGGTGAAAGATTACGCGTAGAAGGTAAAGAAATCCGTCATCCGAGCTTCTGGCAGCGCCTGTTTGGCGATGACGTTGATGATGATTACGCGACAGAATATAACAAAGCGATTCAGGGCGGCGGCGTATTGCTGACGGTTCGCGCGCCGAAAGACGATGCAGACCGCATCGAAGCGCTGCTGGATCAATATTCATCTGATTATTCCGCTTCTTATAATCGTGCTGGCACCAATCGTGAATTCCTGGGCGAAACCGACGATCTCTCTGGACGCACCACATCAGCAGGCTTTGCCGCTGGCGCAGCGGGTGTAACCGGTAACGGTAATACCGATCCGACGTCAGGCGTGCCGGGCACCCTGGATGACAAAAAAACCACCGCAGGCAAAACGGCGGCGGGCGATCTGATTAACGACGCTGGCACCACGGGCGTAACCGGCACTAACACCACCGGCGTAACCGGCTCCAGCGTGACTGGCGCAACAGGCAGCGCGGCAACTGGCTTTGCTGGCACCGGCGCAGCCGTGACCGGCAGCGACAACCGCGAAGCGCTGAAGCTGGCGGAAGAAGAAGTAGCGATCGGTAAACGTCAGGTCAGCGATGGCGTGGTTCGCCTGCGTCGTTATACCGTTGAAGATGAAGTGGCTGAAGATGTCTCGCTGTTTGAACAGCACGCAGATGTGTTCCGCACCGCCGTTGACGAGCCAGCTTACCTGAGCGACGTTGACTGGTCTGAAAAAACCATTGAAGTAGAAGAGTCTCATGAAGTGCCGACGGTGAGCAAAACCGCCCGCATCAAAGAAGAGGTTGGCGTACGTAACGAAACCTCAGAGCGTGTGGAAACGGTGAAAGATACCGTGCGTCGTCAGGAAGTGGAAGTGGAGCAAACTGGCGCCACCGGCCTGGAAAAAGATCGCCTTGCGGGAACGACCGGCCTTGAGAAAGATAGCCTGACCGGCACAACCGGCACAACCGGCACAACCGGCACAACCGGCACAACCGGCACAACCGGCCTTGAGAAAGATGGCCTGACCGGTACAACCGATCTTGAAAAAGATCGCCTGTCCGGTCTGAAGAAGTAATCCCCTCCGCCCGCGCTGCGCTATTGCCACAGCGCGGGCAGCTGCGTTATCAACCACAGCAGCAGTCCAATACAACCACCCACCAGCGTTCCGTTAATGCGAATAAACTGCAAATCCTTGCCGATATTCAACTCAATTTGTTGTGACATTTCACGTGCATCCCAACTTTTCACCGTATCGCTGATATGACGCGTAAGAAACGCAGCAAATTCGGGCGCGATAGTGCGCGCTGCCTGTTCCATATGCTGATTCAGCGAGGCGCGTAACGCGTCATCATTCATTAGCGTTTCGCCTAACCATAAACCGGCTTCCGTTACGCGTTGCTGTACGCGCGAATCCTGTGAGGAGAGATCGGCTTTCAGCCAGTTACGCAGATCGCCCCACAGTTCGCCAATATAGCGATTCAGCGCCTCGTCTTCTTTCAGATAGCCTTTGATGGTTTCGGCGCGTTGCGCCATCTCTGGATCTTCCTTCAGCCGCGTAATCAGTTTCTCAACCGCGCGATTAAAGCCCATTCGCAGCTCATGTCCCTGATCCTGGCTGACATCATCCAGCAAAGAATTAACCGCGCTGGAAACCAGATCGGCGCTGTGTTCGCCCAGCCATTCGGTTGGCAGCACTTTGGCCTTAACCGGATGCTCACGCTTCAGCCAGCGCACAATCTGCATGGCAATAAATTCGCGCGTGCTGTCCCGGTTAATCAGGCGCAGCAATTGCTCGATAGCGGCATCCAGTAACGCCTGATGGCGATTATTTTTCGTCAGGCTTTCCAGCAGCAGGGCGCTGGTCTGCGTCAGATCGACTTTATCGATCGCCTTATGCACGGCGCGCCGAATCAAACTTTGGATACGCGCATCGTCGGTTAAATCAAGAAAGCCGCGCATCAGCTGCAGCAGATGCTGGCCCAGACGCCGGGCATTATCGGGCGCGCTCAGCCAGCCACCGATGAGCTGTGCCGGATCGTGCCGACGAATCAGCGCCAGCAGCGAATCAGTACCGAGGAATTTTTCCTGCACAAAGCGCCCCAGGTTTTCACCGATGCGATCTTTATTGCGGGGAATGATGGCCGTATGGCGGGAGATAAAGGGCACCGGCACGCGACGAAATAGCGCCACTACGGCAAACCAGTCGGCCAGTGCCCCAACCATAGCGGCTTCAGCCACGGCTTTCAGGCCGCTAACCCACAGCGCGGGCGGCATAAACAGCGTCGAGATAAAAGTGGCTGCGGCAATCAGCAGCAGTGAAAGCGCCAGGCGCTTGGCTCGTTTGAGTTCGTTTATTTTCTGCATGCTACCAGCATAGCGTAGCGCGTTAAGAAAATCGTGTTCCTTTACTGTCCGGTACGGGACGCTGCATCCGTTTTTTCTGATTAAAAAGAGTTCCAGAGAACATATAACGCCGCCATAACCATAATCCACAGCAGCACAAGCAGGCTGATGCTGCCGCTTTTGCTTAATAATGATCTGTGAGCTTGGGGAGGACGAGGATCAGAAAAGGAAGCTGCCGCCGTTTTTTCATCCAATACTTCACAGTCGCTGGTGGCGGGCGTCGGCAAAAACTTCGGCGGCTTCGGCGCGCTGGTGCGGGCGGACTTTAGCGGTCGGGTTGGTCAGCACACATTAATCACGCTGACGCGCAGCAATGGCCTGCCGGTTCCCTTTGGCGCTACGGTTACGCTGGCAGACGAGGCGGGCGACTACAGCAGCATTGTCGGCAGTAACGGTGAAGTGTGGCTGAGCGGTCTGGCGCGGCAGGGCACGCTTTAGGTGAGCTGGGGCAATCGCGCGGCGAGCCGGTGTCGCGCCGATTTTACCCTGCCGGATGACGGGAACTGCGCCATGAATCAGCTGAAGACGCTGTGTCGCTAACGTCGCAGGGAGAAGGAGTTCTATGAAGACACTTACGGGCGCACTACTTATAGCCGTCGCCAGCGGTATGGTTCATAACGTCAGGGCCGCAGGCTGCGACATTAGCGTACCTAAAACCCAGCGGATTGCGCTGCCGGATTTATTTGTCGAGCCCAACCTGCCGCCCGGCAGCGTTATCGGCGTTAAAACGGTTAACGTGGCGGGCTGTAGCGGCAGCATCGGCTGGCAATAGGTAATGACCGGCAACTGGAGTGGCGTGAGCGATGCACTGCCCGACGTTTATAACACCGGCATTCCCGGCGTAGGCGTCAAGGTATCGGACTATCTGCACTCCGATCGCTTTGTGCCGCTAGCTATGACGCTGACGCCCGCACCCAACACGCCTCTGCTGGGCGCGGATATTCAGCTGCTGTTCTACCGAACCGGCGATATTACGCCGGGCAGCTTCCCCGGCGGTGAGGTGGCGCGTTTTACCTTGCCCGATAATGAGGGGAATCCGACGAACATACTGAGCCTGCAGGTGATTTCCGGCAGCGTGCATATCAAAAGCTGTTATGCCAAATCCCCAATCTGATTGTGCCACTGGGCAGTGTGAACCGCAGCGCCTTTACCGGACCTGGCAGCATCGTGACGCCCACGGCATTTAAGGTTGAGCTGCTTTGCCAGGGTGACCTGCCAGTTAATGTCTCTTTTTCTTCCGCCAGCAGCGCGCCTTCAACGGAGCCGGGCATTGTCCCTATCGACAATGTGCCGGGTACCGCCAGCGGCGTGGCGATTAAGGTTATACAGCGCGACGGCAGCCCGCTGCGCTTCGATACGCCGCAAAGCTATCACAGCGCCGGAGAGCGCGAGATAGCGATTCCGCTGCTCGCGACCTATACCGCAGTGAGCAATAGCATCACGCCCGGCGCGGCGCGCGGCGCGATTACCTTTACGATTATGCAGAACTAGCGGGACAGGGTTGGTTGGTTGGTTGGTTGCGCATTTCTATCGGCTGGCCTGATAAAGAAGGCTGGCATGTGCGCCCTGCCGGTAAGCAGGACGCGGAGACGAGACGTAGCCTCAGGAAATAAAGTTTTTGCCCTGCTTCAGTACCACATCGCACGCCTTGGTTTTCAGCTTCTCGCCGATCGGCGTACTGCTCAGGCTTTTCAGGTTAAGCTGTTGACCGCTGCCGGTATTTAGCAATCCCATCAGCCCCTGCTGATAATCGGTCTGCTGTGCCTGCTCGGTGGTGCTTTCCAGCCCCAGCTTGCTCAACACCTGATCTTTAATGCTGGTGGCATTATTTTTAATCACGTTATTCTTCACGCAATATTCCATAATACCCGCTGCGTTAGTCATGCTGGTGCTGCTGACCGCTTTATCGCCGCCGTTCAGCAGGCTGGAGAGCGAAGAGAGCGACAGCCCGTTTTGACCGATTGCACCGCTCTGCGTATTGCTGCTGTTCTGCTGACTCAGCTGCGTTGCCGCACTGTTCAACTGATCCTGCCAGCTCGCCGCCAGCGCCGTTCCCGCCACCATAAAAGACATTACGCCCGTTGCCAGCGCCAGGCGCTGTAATGTTGTTTTCATTGCCAACCTCTTTTTATCCGGCGCATCAACCACGACGCGCCTGCTATCAGCTAGTTGGGACTGCCCGATATCCTGAGAGTTCCGGGCAGCGCGCGCCATGCGGGACAAAAGGCGAGGAATGAGAATAGTCTGTATATGACGGCGAAATTTTCGGCACTTAGCGCACAGCACGGACAATTGAGGTTGCGCAGGTGCCAGGTAAGGGTATAATCCTCAACGTTTTCCGCATCCCTTCCGTGCCGGAGTGGCGAAATCGGTAGACGCAGTTGATTCAAAATCAACCGTAGAAATACGTGCCGGTTCGAGTCCGGCCTTCGGCACCATTAGTACTTCCAAGACCATCCGCGAAAGTCCACCAAACCCTTTAAAATCAATGCTTGCAGCGGTTTTTATGTCCTGAGTCGTCCGAGGTAGTCCGTTGAAATCCGGATGCTATTGGGGGCATAATTGGGGGCATCTTAACTTCGATTAGAAATGTGCCCCCAAATGAAGCTCAACGCCAGACAGGTCGAGACAGCAAAGCCAAAAGACAAAACCTACAAAATGGCCGATGGCGGCGGTTTGTATCTTGAGGTTTCGGCCAAAGGTTCTAAATACTGGCGCATGAAATACAGACGCCCCTCTGACAAAAAAGAGGATCGCCTCGCTTTTGGTGTTTGGCCTACTGTTACGCTGGCTCAGGCTAGAACAAAGCGCGATGAAGCTAAAAAGCTGTTAGGGCAGGGGATTGACCCAAAAGCTGAACAGAAGGAAGCTCACACTGAAAACGCAGGGGCATATACTTTTGAAACCATCGCTCGCGAATGGCATGCCAGTAACAAGCGCTGGAGCGAAGACCATCGTTCACGCGTTCTCCGTTATCTTGAGCTTTATATCTTTCCGCATATTGGCACGTCAGATATTCGCCAGCTCAAAACCAGTCATTTGTTAGCTCCGATTAAAAAAGTTGATGCCACGGGTAAGCACGATGTTGCGCAGCGCCTGCAACAACGCGTTACGGCCATTATGCGTTATGCCGTACAGAACGATTACATTGACTCAAACCCGGCCAGTGATATGGCTGGCGCGTTATCAACAACCAAATCGCGGCATTACCCGGCATTACCTGCCAGCCGCTTCCCTGAATTTCTGGTAATGACTCCAACTTACTGATAGTGTTTTATGTTCAGATAATGCCCGATGACCTTGTCATGCAGCTCCACCGATTTTGAGAACGACAGTGACTTCCGTCCCAGCCTTGCCAGATGTTGTCTCAGA
>NZ_CALNWY010000025.1 GCF_940807255.1 Mixta sp. Marseille-Q2659
GATTTTGACAACAATACCCAACCGGAAACCGGCCTGATCAACGGCAGCGATAAGCGCCCTGTTACCAGCGTCTGGCAAATCGGCGATACCCTGATTGCGCTGACCGCCGCGCGCGAACTGAAGCTGATTGAAGAAGCGGAGTTTGAGCGACGGCTGACGCGCATCATTGGCACGCTGAATCGTCTGCCGCTGTCCGGCGCCGGACTGCCGAACCGACTCTACAACACCCGCAACAACACCATGGTGGACTACAGCAACCAGCCGAAAAGCATCGGCTGGTCGTCGCAGGATATTGCGCGGCTGATGATGGCGCTGCGCATTGTCGCCGTGCGCCATCCCGCCTGGAGCGAATATCTGGAGCGCGTGGTGCTGCGCTGGAATTTCTGCCGCATCGTGGATGATAAAGGACAGCTGTATGCCGGTTTACTGCAAAACGGCCAGTTGATTACCCGTCAGGAAGGCCGGCTGGGCGACAGCGAATACAGCGCCGCCGGTTTTGGGCTGTGGGGATTCCCCAATCAAATGTCGCTGCGCCCGCCCGCGCAGCACGTGATTATCTATGGCATGGCGCTCGATATTGACGCGCGCGATCCGCGCACCACCTGGACGCCTTCCGCCATCACCACCATGCCTTACGCCCTGAGCGGTCTGGAGTATGGCTGGGATCTGCCGGGCGCCGGGCGCGAAACCGGCAAGCTGCTGCGCCAGCGCGCCAGCCTGGTCTATCAGGCACAGGAGCAGCGCTGGCTGCGTGAAAAAATCCTCACCGCCCGCAGCGATTTCAACCTGTCCGCCGCCCCCTGGCACGTTAACGATACGCTGTATGCCAACGGCTACGCCTGGAATACGCTCGGCGACGACGGCAACTATTATCCGCGCCTGGCACAGGTCTCCACCCGCGCGGTTTTCGGACTATGGGCGCTGTGGGATACCGATTTTACCGATGCGCTAATGCGCATGACGCGCCTGCAATATGATGAACAGCGCGGCTGGTATGAAGGCCGCACCGAGGCGACCGGCGACTACAACCGTGCCATTACCCTTTCCACCAACGCCACGGTGCTGGAGGCGCTGCTCTATAAGGCCAATATGGGGCCGCTGCTGCCCAACGGTCAGCTCACCGACAACAGTTATTTCGCGCAGCGTCTTTCCGATGTCTTTAACCGTCCTCAGCAGTGCTTCCCTGTGGACAGAAAACCTACGGAGCGGCCAGATGTTCCCTGAAATCCTGCACCGGCCCGGTAACAAGGAGCCCTTATGACGCAGCGTCAACTGCCCAACGAACTTGATTATCTGCGCGCCGCCATTTTTGTTTTTGACGCCAGAGAGCGGCTGGTCGGCTGGAATCAGCAGGTCAGCCGGTTTTATCCATCGATTCGAGATAAGCTGCGCCTCGGCATTACCCTGACCGAGCTGGCGGAGGATTTTACCGACGCCACCTATATGTCGGACAATGTGCGCAGTAAGGCGGAGTTCGCCGCCAGCCTGATTAACCGCAGCCGGATCGATAACCACAACGAACTGCGTCAGTTGGTCGATCGCAAAATATTTATTCAGCACAACCGCACGCCGGAAGGCGGCATTGTCGCGCTGCATACCGATCTCACCGATTTCGACCTGGCCAGCGAATCGCGTCAGCAGCTGCACGAAGATTTTCTGCTGGCGGCGGAATCGACCCATATCGGCATCTGGGACTGGCAGGTCAGCGCCGACATTCTGCAGGTCAACGATGCGCTGCTGACCATGCTCGGCTATCCGCGTGAAACCTGGCATTACAACGCCACCTTTCTTGAAACGCTGCTGCACCCGGACGATCGCGCGCGTACGCTCGATGCTGCAGCGCGCCAGCAACGACAGCGTGCCGGTTTTCGATTGCGAAATCCGCCTGCTGCATCAGAGCGGCGACTATCGCTGGATGTTGCTGTCGGGCCAGGTAATCAGCCTGAATATCAGCGGCGATATGGAGCGTGCCATCGGCACGCTGCAGGACATTACCAAACGGAAAGAGGCGGAGCGGCTGTCGCAGCAGGCCGCCGCCGCCGCACAGGCGGCTAACGAGGCGAAAAGCGCCTTTCTCGCCAATATGAGCCATGAAATCCGCACGCCAATGAACGGCATTCTCGGTATGACGCAGCTCTGCCTGGATACCTCGCTGACCGATGAACAGCGCGACTATATGACGCTGGTGCTGCATTCGGCAAAATCGCTGCTGCGCATCATCAACGACATTCTCGACTTTTCAAAAATCGAAGCGGGCAAGATGGAGTTCGACGAAGAAGTGTTCGAGCTGCGCCCGTTTATCCAGTCTATCGTGCGTCCGCTGATGCCCGCCGCCAGTGAAAAATCGGTCGAACTGCTGGTGAATATCGCCGAGGAGGTGCCGCACAGCATCAGCGGCGACAGCGTGCGTCTGCGCCAGGTGTTGACTAATCTGGTCAGCAATGCGCTGAAATTTACCCCGCATGGCGAAGTTGAGCTGCGGCTGCAGCGGCACGAGCCGGAGCATCGCCTGCTGATTGAAGTGCGCGATACCGGCATCGGCATTCCGCCGGAAAAACAGCAGCTGATTTTTGAATCCTTTAGTCAGGCCGATGCCTCCACTACCCGCCGCTACGGCGGCACCGGCTTAGGGCTAACCATTTCATCGCGGCTGGTGGAAATGATGGGCGGCACGTTAACAGTGAACAGCGAGCCGGGCAAAGGCAGCGTGTTCAGCTTCTCCCTGCCGCTGCCTGAGCAGGCACAGCCGAGCGAACCCTTCCATGCTTCGCCGTTACTCAGCGGCCTGAATGTACTGGTGGTGGATGATAACGCCACCAACCGTCGTCTGATGCGCGATATGCTGCGCAATATGGGGCTGCGGCCGATGACCACCAGCAGCGCGGCGGAAACGCTGGCGTTGCTGGCGGAAAACCACGATTTTCCGCTGATTCTGTTGGATGCGCAGATGCCGGAAAAAGATGGCATGTCGCTGGCGCAAGAGCTGATGGCCAACCCCGAATTAAGCGGCAGCAAAATTATTATGCTCAGTTCAATGAGCCGCTTTATGGATGCCGCTGAGCTGAAAAAAATCGGCGTCACCCATTTTCTGAGTAAGCCGGTCGATCAGAAAGAGCTGCAGGATGCGCTGCTGGCGACGCTGGCCGTACCGGACAGCAGCGCGCCCGCGCGCGTGGTGCCCGTGGAGCCCGCAATCAAACCCGACGATGCCACGCTCACTATTTTACTGGCGGAAGATAATCTGGTGAACCAGAAGCTGGCGGGCTTTCTGCTGCAAAAGATGGGACATCGCTTTGAAATTGTCGGTAACGGCATCGAAGCGCTGGAAAAACTCGACCAGCAGCGCTGGGATCTGATCCTGATGGATTTACAGATGCCGGAAATGGATGGCGAACGCGCGACCACCCTTATTCGTGAGCGTGAGGCGCGCAATCCACAGCTGCCACGGCAGAAAATCATCGCCATGACCGCCCATGCCATGCAGGGCGACCGCGAGTTTTGTTTGCAGCATGGTTTTGACGGTTATATCGCCAAGCCGGTTTCGCCTGATACGTTACAGAGCGAAATTGCCCGTGTCGTCAATGCCGAGACGCCCTCGCAGCTAATAACAGAAGCGCCGCCGGAGCTGGAAACCCTGCGCGCCCGGCTGGGCGTCGATACCGATCTGCTTAAAGAGCTGCTCTCCCTGTTTGCGAACGAAGTGCCGCGGCTGGTAAGTGAGCTGCAGCAGGCGTTGCGCGAACACAATCAGGAGCAGATTCGCCGCGTAGCGCATAAGCTGCGCGGCGAGGCGGCGACCTTCGGCTTTACCGCTTTTGTTACGCTGTTGCAGGAGGTGGAACAGGCAGCCAGCCATAATCAGCCTCTTGATGACAAAGCGACCATTCTTCAGCTTGATACGCAGCGCGAACAGATTCTGGCGGCGCTACACAGGCTACAGGAGACATCATGAAAACACGCTGGCTCGCTCTGTTATTCAGCCTGAGTTGTACTGCTCAGGCCGCACCTCCGCCCGTTCAGCCACCGGTAAGCCTGTCGCTGGCGGGCCAGTGGCGCGCTCACGATGCCAACGATCCCAGTTTTGCAGGCTGGCGCGGCAGCGATGCCAGCTGGCGCAAACTGCGCATACCGGCCAACTGGTACAGCGCCGGCTGGGATCATCAGGGCGCACTCTGGTATCGCACCGAGTTTTCCTTACCGCCGTTGCCCGACGATGCGATGACGACACTAATCTTTGATGGCGTCGATTACCAGTCGGAAGTGTGGTTTAACCGTCAGCGGCTGGCGCAGCATGAAGGTTACTTTCAACGCTTTGCAGTGGATATTAGTGACAACGTCACTAAATATAACCGACTGGCGGTACGGGTGGACAGCCGTTTGAGGATCCGAAGAAGAACTGGCCGCTGCGCAAAAACTTAATGAAAGGTATTCTGAATCAGCATGATACGCGGCCAGGCGGCGCCTGGTTACCGCAGGGGCAGGATGCCAACTCCGGCGGCATTTGGGCACCGGTACGGCTGCATCTCAGCCGTGGTGCCACGATGGATAATCTTATTTTGCGGCCAGACTGGTCGCAGGGTTTGGATCATCCACAGCTGAAAGTTGAGATTGTTACGCGTGCTTTACAGGCGAAAAACGCCACGCTGAAAGTTCGGGCGACGCCGGATAACTTTAATGGCCAGCGCTATGAGCAGAGCCAGCAAGTGACGTTGTCACCACAGCGCGACGGCAGCCAGCGCCTGACGCTTACCCTGCCGATGCCGGATGCCAGACTGTGGTGGGCAGTGGGCTATGGTCAGCCACACCTTTACCGCATTACCGCCACGCTCAGCGATGAGCAAGGGATAATGGATCGGCTCAGCAGCCGCACCGGCCTGCGCAAAATAGAGGAACAGCCGGAGAATCGCGGCTGGCTGCTGAATGGCAAGCGCATCTACCTGCGCGGCACCAACTATATTGGATCGCCCTGGCTCGGCACCATGAACGATGAGAAGTATCACCGCGATTTGACACTGGTGGAGCGCATGAATGGCAACGCTATTCGCGTTCACGGCCATGTCGCCGGACGCGCGCTTTATCGTCAGGCTGATGAGATGGGCATGATGATCTGGCAGGATGTGCCGCTGCAATGGGGTTATAACGACAGCGAGGCCTTTGCCGATAATGCCGCGCGCCAGACGCGCCAGATGGTCGAGCAGTTTGGCAATTCACCATCAATTGTGGTTTGGGGTGGGCAAAATGAACCGCCCTTTAACTCGCCGTGGATGGAGAAACGTTTTCCCGACTGGCATAAAAATCTGAACCGTCATTTGATGCAAAAGGTGGCGGATACGCTGGCAGAAGATAAGTCGCGCATCGTCCATCCCTTCTCTTCCGTAGAAGAGCATTACTGGCAGGGTTGGTATTTTGGCGTGGCGACCGATGTCCTTCAGCCCGCCAAAACCGGCATTATCACTGAGTTTGGCGCACAGGCGCTGCCGCGTCTCTCCACGCTCAAAACCATTATCCCACGCAAAGACTGGTGGCCAGCCAGCACCGCGCCGGGCGACCCGCACTGGGTCAGCTGGAAATATCATAACTTTCAGCCGATCCAGACTTTTCAGTTTGCCAAAATCTCGCGCGGCGACACCATGGAAGCCTTTATTGCCAACACGCAGCGCTATCAGGCCGATCTGGTGGCAATGGCGGCGGAAAGCTATCGCCGTCAGCGCTTTCAGCCGGTTACCGCCCTGTTCCAGTTTATGTTTGTGGAAACCTGGCCGTCGATAAACTGGGGCGTGGTGGATTATTTGCGTCAGCCGAAGGCGGGTTATTACGCGATGCAGCGTGCTTATCAGCCGCTGTTGCCGTCGATCGAACCAGTTACGCTGAAATGGCAACCCGGCCAGCCGGGACAGATACGCCTGTGGACAGTCAACGATCGCTGGCAGGCCGTGCCCGGCGCAACGCTGAACTGGACGGTCAGCCAGGGCACGCAAACCCTGGAGAAAGGCAGCCGTCAGGTGGACATTGCCGCCGACTCTGGCGTGAAGCAGGTCGATCTGACGGTGACGCCGCGCACGGCGGAGCCGCTGAAAGTAAAAAGCTGGATTAATGATGCCCAGGGCCAGACAAAAGCGAAAAACCATCTCATCCTGCGTCCGGCTGCCGCCCCATAAGCGCTTGTCTCGACTATGCTTAACGGATGATTTTATGAGGCAGTACGAGCAAAAGGAGCAGTAATGAAGAAGCGACTGGCAGTAATGTTATTAATAGCAGGCTGTGGCACCGCACAGGCAGCGACCGATGCGAGTAATGAAGCGCAGACCTATATTGCAGGACTTTGCGCCCTGACTGCGGATCAACCTGCAACGGGGCAATCGCAGGAGGCGCTGGTGCAAAAACTGAAACAGATGAGCGCACGTGGCGCTTCGCCTTACGCAATGGATAAGCCCGAATTTAACCAGGACGAAGCGGAAAAAGTGGCAAAGGCTTATAACAGCCTGCCTGACGAGGTGAAACAGAAAAACCGTGACGCCGAAGCCTGTAAAAAAGTGACGCTGGAGCAGTATCAGAAAGCTGAATAGCGCAGTAAAAAGCGGGCTGATGCCCGCTTTTGTTTTTACTTCCTGATGCCCGCACTTTCCGTTATCTGCCGTTATTATCTTTACTCTTTGCCGGTCAGAAAGCGGTAAATCACCGCCAGATCCCGCTCGCCATAGCCTGCTTCAACTGCCCGCTGCCAGAGCTGGGCGATATTTTGCAGCCCCGGCATGGAATGTTCCTCGGCAGCGTCCAGCGCCAGCTGCGCATCTTTCAACGCCCAGACCAGCTGCATTTGCGGCGTATAATCGCCGCTCTTGATGGTATCCAGCTTCACTTTGGCGTACGGGGCCGCCAGTGGCCCGCCTTCCAGTACCGACCAGAGATCCTCCGCGGAGAAACCAAACTGCTGCGCCAGACTGGTACTTTCCGCCAGCC
This sequence comes from Mixta sp. Marseille-Q2659, assembly GCF_940807255.1. Taxonomy (GTDB): domain Bacteria; phylum Pseudomonadota; class Gammaproteobacteria; order Enterobacterales; family Enterobacteriaceae; genus Mixta. The sequence continues at coordinate 6,961 of NZ_CALNWY010000025.1, forward strand.
CCTGCATCATGGCGATCAGCCAGGCGTTAACCACCAGTTTCATACGCGAACCGGCGCCCGCCGCGCCCAGCCAGCGTGCGCCTTTGCTGATGGCGGCGAAAACCGGCTCCAGCTTCTCAGCACGCTGCTGCTCGCCGCTGGCCAGAATCAGAATTTGTGCGTTTTCCGCCGGGGCTTTGGTGCCGGAAACCGGCGCATCAATATACACCACGTCTGGCCGCGCCTCAGCCAGTTGGGCAATCAGCCGATCGGTTGCCTCAACGCCAATGGTGCCCATCTGACAGAAAATAGCGTTTTGCCGGAGCGCCGGAATAATTTGTGCCAGGACGCTTTCAGTGGTCGCACCGTCGGACAGCATCGCCAGCACCACGTCCGCCTGCTCCGCCGCCTGCTGTGGCGTATCGCACAGCGTCATGCCGCTGGCGGCCAGATCCTCGCCGCGCGTGCGGGTGCGATTCCAGCCCGCCACCTGAAACTGATTTTTTACCAGGTTGGCAGCGAAAGCATGACCCATCGCGCCTAATCCCAATACAGCCACCGAGGGATGTAGATTCATTATGCAAATCCTTCTTTACAGGAAAGGTCAGTTAATTTTGGCCTATTTTGCCGTTACGTCACGCCGCAGGCAAAAACAGACGCTGACCGGCGTTGAAAACGGCATGTTTACATAAGTCATCCAGAGGATCATTTACCGGTTTCAACAGGATGGCCTGATTTATGTATCTTCATGTAAGGACATTTAGTTTTCCCTGACCGGTTGTCACGTCCCGTCGCCTCATAAACCATTTGTGTCACCTCAACGGCCAGTACAGTCCAACCGGGTACAGGATTTTTTGCAAAATATGTCAGACCTGCCAGGATTATGCGCAGATGTAACGGAAGGTTAGTTATTACTTTTACGCAGGATGCCGCTTTTATGAAAATTTCCCCTGTTATCGCCTCGCCTGCCCGTTTGGTGGCTGTACCGACTCTGCTCGCGCTATGCTGCGCCCACGCCTGGGCCGCCGGTGATGAGACAATGGTCGTCAGCGCCTCGGCAGGCGGCCTTTCTGAGCTGGACACGCCCGCCGCCGTGAGCGTGGTGAATGGCGATGATATTCGTCAGGCCGCGCCGCGCGTTAATCTGTCGGAAAATTTGTCCGGCCTGCCAGGCGTGCAGATTCAGAACCGCCAGAACTATGCGCAGGATCTACAAATCTCCGTGCGCGGCTTTGGATCGCGCTCCACCTACGGCGTGCGCGGTATGCGTATTTATGTTGATGGCATTCCGGCGACCATGCCGGACGGACAAGGACAAACCTCTAATATCGATCTTAACTCTGTCGATCGCGTTGAAGTGTTGCGCGGCCCCTTCTCCGCTCTTTACGGCAACGCCTCCGGCGGCGTGATTAATATTGATACCCAGTCAGGCCAACAGCCCGCCAGTGTTGAGGCCAGCAGCTACTATGGCAGTTTCGGCAGCTGGCGCTACGGCTTAAAGGCGCAGGGCGCGACCGGCGACGGCAGCCAACCGGGCGATGTTAACTATACGGTTTCCGGCACCCGCTTCAGTACGCATGGCTATCGAGATCACAGCAGTGCGCAGAAAAATCTTGGCAATGCCCGGCTGGGCGTGCGTATCGACGATGTCAGCACCCTGACGCTGCTGTTTAACAGCGTGGATATTAAAGCACAGGATGCGGGCGGGCTGACTGACGAGGAGTGGCACGATAATCCGCAGCAGTCGCCGCGCGGTGAGCAGTACAACACGCGCAAAACCATTAAGCAGACGCAGGCTGGCCTGCGCTATCAGCGGCAGATGAGCGAAAACGACGATCTCAGCCTGATGGCCTGGGCGGGCGAACGCGAAACGGTGCAGTACCAGTCGATTCCGCGCGCGCCGCAGCTGAAGCCGACCCATGCGGGCGGCGTGATCGATCTCTCCCGTCATTATCAGGGCATTGACGCGCGCTGGACGCACCGTGGCGCGCTGGGCACGGTGCCGGTTACGCTGACCAGCGGCCTTGATTACGAAACCATGACCGAGCGGCGTAAAGGATTTGAAAATTTTGTTCTGCAAAACGGCGAGCCGGAATATGGTCATAAAGGCAATCTGCGCCGTAACGAACGCAACGTGATGTGGAACCTCGATCCCTATTTACAGACTTCCTGGCAGCTCACCTCAAAGCTGTCGCTGGATGCCGGCGTGCGCTTCAGTACCGTGAACTTTGATGATGATGATTACTACGTTACCGCCAATAACGACGATGGCAGCGGCTCCACGCGCTATCATCGCTGGCTACCGGCGGCAGCATTGAAATATGCCGTGACTGATGCGTGGAATGTTTATGCCTCCGCCGGACGCGGGTTTGAAACGCCGACCATTACCGAGCTTTCCTATCGCAATGACGACCAGGGCGGTCTGAATAATGACCTGCAGCCTTCAACCAGCGATACGCTGGAGATCGGCAGCAAAGCCCGTATCGGCAACGGCTTATTCAGCGCGGCGCTGTTCCAGACCGATACGAAAAATGAAATCGTGGTCGCCAACAGCGAAGGCGGTCGCAGCAGCTATAAAAATGCCGGACAGACGCGGCGGCGCGGGCTGGAACTGGCGCTCGATCAGCAGTTCGCAATGGACTGGCGGCTGCGAATGTCATGGACGCTGCTGGATGCCACCTATCGCGACAGCCTGTGCGGCGACAGCAGCTGTAGCGCCGACAAGCAGGTATCGCGCGGCAACCGTCTGCCGGGCATTGCGCGCAATATGGCCTTCGCCGCGCTGGAATATGCGCCGGAAGCGGGCTGGTATGGCGGTGCCGAGCTGCGCTATATGAGCCAAATTCAGACCAACGATCGCAACAGCGAACAGGCGCCCGCCTATGCGGTGACGGCGCTGAACGGCGGCTATAAATTCCGCTCTGGTAACTGGGTGCTGGATCTATTTGGTCGGGTGGATAATCTGTTTGACCGCAGCTATGTCGGATCGGTGATTGTTAATGAAGGCAACGGCCGCTACTTCGAACCGGCGCCAGGCCGTAATTATGGTGTGGGCGCTGCGCTTAGCTGGGAATTTCAGTAAAGGTAACGCTTAATTCTAATGACGGCGCGGCCGCCGAACGAAAAGCCAGCGCGTTATTTCGCAGGCGGCCCGTCCCTTTCAGCACGCCGTTTCGTCCGCGCGCGGATAGTGAATAAGATCGTGGATCAGCACGGGTTCGCTGCTGTTGTTGCGATAAGCGTGCGGCACGTCAGCGTTAAAACGCAGCACTTCGCCGCTGCGCAGTGAATACCAGCGCTGCGCAACCTGTACCTCCAGCGCGCCACTGATGACCACTACATGTTCCGTCACGCCTGGCGCATGCGGCGATGATTCGCTAAACGCACCGGCGCTAAATTCTATCGCCAGCAAATCGAAACCCAGCAGCGGATCGAAATCAGCCAGCGGCGTCACGCGCATTTGCGCATTTTGCTGACGAAACGGTGGCCGCTCCCCTTCGCGAAAATGCGTAACCGCCGGTGACCGCGAGGGCGGCGTAATAAACAGCGAAAACGGCACCGCAAAGCCGGTGGCGATTTTCCATAACGTCGCCACCGTCGGGCTGGATTCGCCGCGTTCAATCTGCCCCAGCATCGCTTTACTGACGCCGCTCTGCTCCGCCGCCTGCGTCAGGCTCCATTTACGCTGCGCCCGTAGCGCCTTTAACGTTTCTGCCAGATGCTGCGCCAATGTTTCCACTGTCGCCTCCTTTTCGCTGTCGGTTATCTTGTGCGTTATAACGCACAATGCCAGAATGAGCGCTATAACGCACAGGAGAATACTATGCCAGCAGGCTCGTTTGTACTTCAGATCCGTTTTCCCATGATTATCGCTGGTTTTATCGCCACGCTTATCGGCTATGCCAGTTCCGCCGCCATTATCTATCAGGCCGCGACAGCAGCTGGCGCGTCCGTCGAGCAAATCGGCGGCTGGTTAACCGCGTTGGGGCTGGCGATGGGCATTAGCTCACTGGGCTTTTCGCTCTGGTATCGCCAGCCGATCCTGACTGCCTGGTCTACGCCCGGCGCTGCAATGTTGGCAACCAGCCTTGATGGCGTAACGCTGGCGCAAACCATCGGCATTTTTATCTTTAGCAATGCGTTAATCGTGCTGTGCGGAATGACCGGTCTGTTTGCCCGCTTAATGAAAGTTATTCCTCAGGCGATTACGGCAGCGATGCTGGCGGGGATCCTGTTGCGTTTCGGCCTGGAGGCCTTTGGCGCGTTGCAGGTTGATCTGCCGCTGTGCGGCATCATGTGTTTAAGCTGGCTACTGGCGCGTCGCCTGCTGCCGCGTTATGCGATCATTATTACGCTGCTGGCGGGGCTGCTGCTGACGCTGATGCGCGGCGATTTGCATTTTACCCAGCCGCTTATGGCGCTGAGCTGGCCGCAATTTGTCATGCCCGCCTTTTCGCTTCCGGCGCTGCTGGGCGTTGGGCTGCCCTTCTTTCTGGTGACGATGGCGTCACAAAACGCGCCGGGCATAGCTACGCTTCAGGCACAGGGTTATAACGCGCCGGTTTCGGCTTTGATCGGCTGGAGCGGTTTCCTTGCCCTGCTGCTGTCGCCGTTCGGCGGCTTTTCTGTCTGTATCGCCGCCATTACTGCAGCGATCTGTATGGGCGATGAGGTGCATCCCGATCGCAGCCAGCGCTGGATAGCATCGGCTATTGCTGGCCTGTTTTATCTGCTGGCTGGCGTCTCTGGCGGCGCCGTCGGGCTGCTGTTAACCGCGCTGCCGCCGGTGCTGATTCATACGCTGGCGGGGCTGGCGCTGCTCGCTACCCTGACCGGCAGTATTCAGCGCGCCCTGCAACAGGCTGAAACGCGCGATGCTGCCGTAATAACTTTTTTGGTTACGGCTTCCGGTATTTCGCTGGCAGGCGTTGGCGCGCCGTTTTGGGGATTAATTGCAGGTATCGTGGCGTGGCTGATATTAATGCCGCGGAAAGCGCATTCGGCGGTTTCGTAATATTTACGCCTGAAGCCAGGCTGACTTCGAGCCTGGCCTGAGACAACGTGAATGTCACCTTTGTCACTCGTCTGACCATAGATTGCGGCGGCAGGGAAAAATCGTACTTTTTGCTGATGCTCCGGCTTCGCTAATCAGAACAATAGCTTATTTTAAAATGGACAAAATTGAGGGAAAAATTAATTGTACAAGTTTGCCATCCACTGTACAGATATATTATTGAAGGCGCGCGTTATGTATTAACAGGCCATCCAGTGGAAATTAAAACCGTGAAGGGGATTTTTTAGATGAGATATTATTTCTGACGTGACTAATTTAATTAGCGCTAAAGAGCGGTAAGATAAATATCCAATCTTAAATAAGATAATAAAATCACTCCGGCATAATTTACGCAGATTATGCCGGAGTGAAAGGCGTTAAAAAATGGAATTGCTGTCAGAATTTATTCTGCGGGCTTCCGTCCTCCGCCATGGCTGTTCTGGCCGCCTTTGCGCCCGGCTTCTGAAGCTTTCTGCGGATTGTTTTTGAAGTTTCCTCCGCTGCGCTGTCCGCCCTTTTTACCCGCTTCAGATGCGCGCTGCCGATCGTTTGCAAAATTACCTGCACCACCACGATATTGAGTCATAACAATTCCTCTTTTTTTAACATTCAAGCAGTCAACTTATCTTTCATGAAAGATAAGTAAGCGTAACAACGTTATTAAATGTAGAAGCTGAATAACGAAGTGCAACTATTTTTAATGGATCTGATTTCCCTGTATGAACCTGTACAAACGCATGCCATGGTTGTTTTAATTAATAATTAATCCCCATAAACAAATGCCATTTGTCTCATTAGGATTAATCTTAAAATTATGAAAATTAAGATGCAGCGCCCTTTTTTTTCGATAATCTCCTTGTTGTTAACACTTATGCATAGTTACTCATGGATGGGGTGGATCATGACGATTAAATGGTTCCGCTCGGAAAAGGTGTGCCACCAAAGAAAATTCGTTCCCTTTATTATCGGTAATGCGGTTTTTTTACTGCTTGATGATGGACGCACCTTATTACGCTCGCGGATGTGGCTCAGACGAAATGTCCGTTTTTTCCGCTATACTGATGCACCATAACGCCTTGCTAAACAGTTACCTGTCTCCCTTGCGCCGGGAATGTGCCGTGTCAGGTGAATATCAATCAAATACGCGCTCTTTTCTGGCGTTTGATTTGCCTCATGCAACGATAAAATCATCCGAATAGCTGATACCACATGATTTTCTGCCTCTGGCAGCGTCACATAAGGGCCCTCACTGGTGGCAAAAACATTTTTACGCAGCGGAAATCTGGATGCCGTCCTGGCTTTAGGCGAAAACGGGCAGCCGGTTTACCTTTCTGCACATCAGTTACGCGAGACGCTACGCCTGCGCAAGCAGCAAAAACTCGCTGACTGCCTGGCCATTCCGCAGGCTAACGAGCGAGGCGATCGTCTCGACTGGTATGCTCCCTTTAATGGCCGGGTAAAATCCTGGCTGACCGCCAGCGAAAGCGAACGCCGCCAGGCGCTGGCTGAACTGGAAAGCTATCAACAAACGTTGGCCGCCATGAGCCAGCGCGCAATGAATGCTGATAAACCCGCGTTAAAACTGTTCGGCGCCCTGCTGAGCAAAGCCTTTCAGTTTCCCGATCGCCAATATGTTTATCTGGTCGGCGGCCGCCCGGTGCTGACGTTCTGGGGTTTTGTCGATCTCGACAAACGCTCGCGCAGCGATGCGCTTGATTGCCTGCGCGCTTCGCTGCAGCCGGAGCCGATACTTAACGATGAGCCTTTGATTAGCGCACCGGAGCCGTTGCCCGTTATCGCGCCCACGCCCGCGCCCGCGCCAGAAAACCCGCCGCCCACGCCGCAGATGGCGGTCACCTCGGCGTCGGTTAATGCCTACCAGACAATTAATGAATTAAGTGACGAGCCTGCCGTCGAGCCGCAAAAGGCGCCGAAGAAAGGTTCTCGCCGCCTGCTGTGGATCGTGCCGCCGTTAGTGCTGGCCGTTGCCGCCGGGCTGGCGGTGAGTTTCTGGCCGCGCCAGCCTGCGCCTGCGCCGGTTGCCGCCGCACCAGAAAAACAGCCGGAAAAATTGCCGGAAGTTAAGCCGCATGTGGTGATCCGGTGGCGACGCAGGCCAAAACGCTGGCGCTCTCCGCAACGCTGCCGCTCAGCAACGCAGCGGTGTTGACGCCGCCGGAGGCGGCCCCTGTATCGCCGCCTGCCCCGGCATCCGCTGCAGCGCCGGTCGCGAAAGATGCGCTGGTGATGCCACCCGATGCGGTACGCGTCGGTTCAGTTAAGTTCCTCGACGGCAACTGGCGCGCGTCGATTCAGATCGGCAACCTGCGCGGCTTTAAAGCGCCCAGCCTGCGTTATCAGCTCCGTGACGGCAAAGGCACCGCCACGATCGTTCAGGGCGACGGCACGCGCTGTAAAGCGGAAACCACCGCAGGCCTGATGAGTTCCGGCAATTTGATTATCAACAGTCGCTTTACCGCCCGCTGCGCAAACGGCACGCGCTATAAAATGCCGCAGCTGGTTTGTAAGCAGGGAGATGGCGCCGCCGTGTGTGAAGCACAATTTGGCAGTGATGTCGTCTATCCAACATCGATCAAGCGTGAGAGTAAATAATGATGCTGGCGCCCATCACCGACTTTAAACAAAAAATTACCCTGATCGCGGAAAGCGGCATTCAGTTCCTCGATTTCGCCATTGCCATGAGTGACAGCCAGCCGCGCAAATTTGTGCGGCAAACGGCCAACGGCCCGCTGCTGCGCGTTACTCATGATGCCGCCAGCGGCCGCTTTTTGCTGCCGCTGGAAGATGGCGCCGCACCGGAGGTGGTAAAGCCGGAATGCAGCACCACTCAGCAGCAGTCGCTGGCACTGCTGAACGGTATCTGGCTGCCGCTGCCCATTTTACGCTGCGCGCCGCCGCGTCAGTTTATCGGCGGCCCGGAAAACTGGGCACGTATGCAGGTGGTGGCGCTGGATCGTCCCGATGCGGAAGGCCATACCCATCGCGTGGTGCTGGCGTTTGATACCCAGACGGCACCCGATGACAGCGATCAGGCTCTGTTAGCCTTAACGCCCTCTGATGCCAATAACGGCGTCGGCTTTGCGCTTGCCTGGCAAAACTATGAACTGGGCAATTTTCTCGATCTGACGTGGGTTGACGGCTGGCTGCGCGAAGTATTTTCCCAGCGCGCCGGGGAGCTGGAAGCGCGTCACGACAGCGATATTAAAATGGCGCTGCGCGAGTTTGAGTATCAGGCGCACTATCTGAACCTGCTGGAGCTGCTCGGCACCCAGCTGGCGCTGACCGATATTCGCGTGCTGACCGCCACCCTGCAGGAGCCGGTGGTTAATGTCGATCTGATCCTCGACGTTGGCAACTCCCATACCTGCGGCATTCTGGTGGAAGATCATCCGGATGAAGTTAACGGTCTGAAGCAAACCTATGAGCTGCAGTTGCGCGATCTCTCTCAGCCGCATCGGGTTTATAACGAGATGTTCGACAGCCGGGTTGAGTTTGCCGAAGCCCGTTTTGGCAAAAAGAACTTTTCCGTGGAAAGCGGCCGCGAAGACGCCTTTGTCTGGCCATCGATGACGCGCGTCGGCCGTGAAGCGAGCCGCATGGCGCTCCAGCGCGCCGGCACCGAAGGCACCACCGGCATTTCCAGTCCACGCCGCTATTTATGGGACGAGGCGCGCTACGCCGCTGGCTGGCGGTTTAACCGCGCCGATCGCGCCGCCGCCGAGCCGCAGGCGATTGCTGAACCGCTGATGACGCTGATTAATGATGAAGGCGAACCGCTGTGGCAGGTCGCGGAAGATGAGCGTCTGCCGGTCTTTTCCGCCCACTACAGCCGCAGCTCGCTGATGACCTTTATGCTCGGCGAACTGCTGGCGCAGGCGATGATGCAGATGAACAGCGCGGCGCAGCGCCAGAAAATGCCGCACAGCTACGCGCCGCGGCAGCTGCGTCATATTATTCTTACCCTGCCCTCGGCGATGCCGAAGCCGGAGCGCGAAATTTTCCGCTGCCGCATGCAGGATGCGATTGGCCTGGTGTGGAAGGCGATGGGCTGGCATCCGGCCGATGCCGCCTTTGACAGCGCCAGCGATAAGGCGCAGAGCAGCCGTCCGGTGCCTGATGTGCAGATGGAATGGGATGAGGCCACCTGCGGCCAGATGGTTTATCTGTTCAATGAAACCCAGGTGAATTTCGCCGGACGCGCGGAAGCGTTCTTCGCCAGCATGGCGCGCCCCGATCGTCTGCGCGATGCCAACGAGCCTGCCGGCAAAACATTACGTATCGCCTCGATCGATATTGGCGGCGGCACCACCGATCTGGCGATCACGCACTACGCGCTGGACGATGGCCAGGGCAACAACGTGAAAATCAACCCGCGCCTGCTGTTCCGCGAAGGCTTTAAGGTCGCCGGTGATGATATTTTGCTGGATGTGATTCAGCTGTATGTGCTGCCCGCGCTGCATGGCGCGCTGAAGCAGGCTGGCCTGGCGAATCCCGATATTTTGCTGGATAAGCTGTTCGGCTATGACGGACGCATGGATGGCTTTTCGACGCTGCGCCAGCAGGCGACGCTGCAGCTGTTTATTCCGCTGGCGCAGGCGATCCTGGAGCGCTACGAAAGCTACGATCCGCTGGATACCAGCGCCGAAATCGAAGCGCTCTATGGCGAGCTGTTGACGCAGCGTCCCGGCGCGGCAGTGCTGGATTATATCAACGGCGAGGCGCAGCGCGCGCTTGGCGGCCAGCTGGCGTTTGATATTTTGCAGGTGCCGATGGTCGTCAGCCTCAGCAAGCTGCACGGCGAATTTTTGTCGCACCGCATGGCGATTGTTCCCGCGCTGCGTTCAATGGCGGAAGTGGTCTCGCTTTACAGCTGCGATGTACTGCTGCTGACCGGTCGTCCGTCGCGCTTTCCTGGCGTGCAGGCGCTGTTCCGTCACCTGCAGCCGCTGCCGGGCAGCCGCATTCTGTCGCTGGAGGGCTATCACACCAGCGACTGGTATCCGTTTAACAAAATGGGCCGCATCGATAACCCGAAATCGACCGCCGCGGTTGGCGCGATGCTTTGCCTGCTGGCGCTCGATTTACGTCTGTCGAGCTTCTGGTTTAAAGCGGGCGATTTCCAGCCCTATTCCACCATTCGCTATCTCGGCATGTTGGACGACAGCGGCGCATTGACCAGCGATAACGTCTGCTACAGTGAAATCGATCTGGACGATGCCGGCTGGACGCCGGACCGCAAAAGCAGTTTCCAGATCCGTGGCAACGTTTGCCTGGGCTTCCGCCAGCTGGATAACGATCGCTGGCTGGCGTCGCCGCTTTACAGCCTGACGATTAACGATGCGCAACTGGCGCGCAAGGTTGCTGGCGACAGCGTGCTGCGCGTGAAGCTGGCGGTGGAGCCTGGCGCGCAATCCGGCTCGCCGGAACGCTTTGTGCTGGCCGACGCGCGTCTGGATGACGGTACGCGCGTGCCGCTCACGCAGCTCAGCCTGAAACTGAATACATTGTCCGCCAGCGGCAATGCCAATGCCCAATACTGGATTGACAGCGGGAGCGTATTTAAGAAATGACAGCCGTGACGCTGAAACAACAGGCCTCTCCGTTCAGCCAGCAGTTAGCGGAAATGAACGAAGGCATCGATCGGGCGCTCGCCTGGATTGAGACCCAGCGCGTGCAGTCGCCGCGCCTGGATATGGAAGCCGATGGCCTGACGCTCGCTCTGCGCCGGGGCAAATATCAGCTGCGCCAGATGCGAACGACGCAGCCGGACGAAAACACTATCGGCTTTTACGGCCTGTCGCAGGCGGGCAAAGCGTCGCTGTTGCAGGCGCTGGTGGGCGATGTTCAGGGGCATTTAACCGCTACCTTTGGCGGCAAGGCGCTGAACTATCTGACGCACATCAATCCCGGCCATCAGGATTATGGTCTGGCGACGCGTTTCAGCCATTGTCGCGAGATCGACGATGCCAGCAGGCCGTTGACCTTAGCCTTGCTGAGCGAAGCTGAGATGACGCGCGTAGTGCTAAAAGCCGCGTTACAACAGCCGCAGGGCGAACTGGAGGCGAAAAAGCTGGAGGCGCGCCTTGAGCATTTGCAGCGCCTGCGCCAGCCGCAGCCCGTTCCCGGCCTGACCAGCGATGAGCTGGTTGCGCTGTGGGATTTTAGCCGTCGGCATGATGCCGAACGCGCCGCGCTGTTGAATCGCCATTTCTGGCCGCAGGCCTGTGAACTGGCGCCGCATCTTAGCGTTGACGACCGCGCTCAACTCTTTGCACTGCTGTGGAATGATGAAGAAGCGCTGACCGCGCTGTGGCGCCAGCTGGCGCACACGCTGCATGCGCTGCTGCATGCGCCGCACGTGCTGGCGCCGCTTTCGCTGTTAGTGGATGAGTCGCTGTTGCCCGCGGAGCTGTTATTCAGCACAGCGGCGACAGCGCCAAACAATACGGCGCGTCCGGTAGAGGTTGTCCCGCGCCTGGCCGACCGTTCCGCCAGCCCGGTTTCGTTGTCGCTGGCGGAACTGCAGCTGCTGACGCTGGAAGTGGTTATTCCCCTTTCAACCCCGCCGCGCCAGGCGCTGTTCGATCGGGTTGAGGCAGTAGATATTCCTGGCTTCGGCACCGCGCTGGATGAAGATGCGCGTCAGGAGCAGGCGCTGGCCGCCTCGCGTTTCCCGCTGTTTGCCCGTTTGATGCGCGCGCGCCGCGCGCTGTTTCTGGAATTTTATGGCGAGCGCCAGCAACTGGACAGACTGCTGGTTTGCACCGCCGCCAGCGAACGTCAGGATGCCAGCCAGGTTGGACGCATGCTGACGCAGTGGCTGAAGACCATGCAGCGCGGCGATACTGAAAATCAGCGCGTGCAAAAGCCGGTGCTGATTTGGGCGGTAACCCGCTACGACGGTCGCTATGTACAAACGGCGAATATTGACGAAGCGGTACAGCGGCAAACCGGCATTGCCGGCAGCGACTGGGGCTCGATGCTGGCGCAAGATGCGGGCGGCATTGAGCGTATGGCGGGCTGGCTGCAGGCGGAAATCAAACCTGACGACCGGCGTCTGCGCTTGCAGGAGCGTCTGCAGCGCCTGCGTAATGAACTGACCGATCGGCTGCTGGCCGACTGGGCGCAGCCGGTGAACGATGTGCAACAGAAGCAGCAGATTGCCGACAACCTGTTAAAGGCGCTGCAAACGCGCACCGGGCTGCACGGCGAGCTGCTGGAACGGCTTCAGCCTTCACGCGAACAGCTGCGCGCGCTCTATTTGCTACCGCAGCAGCAAGCCAGCGCAAGCGCGCACGCCACGCCCGCCGCGCCTAAACTGCCGGGCAGCCATTTTGGCATCGGCTTCGAGTTCGATCTGTTCAGCAATCAGCCGGAGCCGACGCTGGCGGGCGAAAGCGATGAAACAGTGCTGGATAGCGACAGCCTGTTTGCCTATAACGTGCAGCGTTACTGGATCCATCATTTGCGCAGCCTGCCCGATAACGATGGCCTGCTCTCGCTGCTGGGCGTCAGCAAAAGCACCTTGCAGATGCTGGTTGAGGAGCTGATTACCGCCAGTTTCCGCCTCGATATCGCCGGAAGCCTGTTACGTACGCTGACCGAACATGAAGCGGTCAACGCTGCGCGCGAAGGCAAAGTCGATCGTCAGGTGTCACGGGCGCTGACCGTATTGGGCGATTTTGTCGCCTGGCTGGGCTTCCTGAAGCGCGATGTGGCGGAGCGGCCTGACAGCCGTGTTAATCGCGGCCAGAAGATCTTCGCCCAGCCGCAAACGCCTGCCGTAACCTTTGGCAGCGCACAGCGCCTGACGCGCCTTTCCGCCGCGCCAGCCAACACTACCGCCTTTTATATTTATGACTGGCTGGTTGGGCTGAATACGCTGATTGTCGAGAACAGCGGCTATGCGGGCGGCAGCGAAATCGCCGACAGCGCGCGCCTGCCGCTACAGCAGGCGCTGAGGCTGATGCGCGGTTAAGGATTTCCGTGACGACCGGAAGCGATAAGCGTCCAGACCACGAACGCCAAAACAGACAGGGTGAGATTCTACAAGGCATGTCGCCAGTTTATCGTGAGTAAGGCGAAACAGGCCCGCATGGACTTCCTCCGGGCTGTAACCGCAGGCAAAAACGTCCGCTTGCTGAAAACATTAGCCAGTAAAAAAGCGCCGTCTGGCGCTTTTTTTATGATGCTGATGCTACTACTTTATTTTCCGCAAACCTGCACCCGCTGCAGAATAAATTCGCCCTGTAATTCACGCTGCGCCTCTTCCAGCAGATCGATAATCGCCGTCAGCTCGGCGTACGGTTGCGCCGCCGGGAGATGATAAAGCCAGGCACGCGCCGGCAGGCGCAGCTCGCCCGTCAGGACATCCCATAGCGCATCAAGATTCTCGCCGAAAGTGTTTGCTATGCCGCTCTGCTCGACAAAGCAACGGTAGAAATCCTCGCGGCTGCGGATGGCTAAAAAATCGAAATGCATTTCCAGCACAGACGTTACTCCACGCGTTGAAAACTGCGGTAATGATCGGTCGTCAGATAAATTAACCCATCGTTAGAATAAAGCAGCCGGTCGGTGCTGCGTCGTCCACAATGATAGTTGACGTCCGCCTCATACCACTGCCTTTCTGCATCGACGGGCAACTTTCCTTCGCGATTTGCAAAACGATCGCCGCCAATGGCGCGGCCGGGTAATACCTGACACAGATTGCCCTTTGAAGGCGTCCATCCTTCGCGGCGCGCCTGCGCCTTGGTGAGATAAAAATCTGGCAAACGCCGATGCTGCTGAAGATAGCTGGCGACCTGTCGGTCAGCGGTGCGTACGCTTATCTCATCCGTCGCAACCGCAGAAGTGGATGGCCACTGCTGAAAATGAGGCCGCAGACCAATAAAGGCGACAACCAGTACAAAGAGCAGGCCAATCCAGAGTTTCTTAGACATCGTTTTCAGTTAATTAACCTCGGTGGGCCACTATATCAGCCTCGCCGCCGGAGCGGAACCGAGGTTAAGGACGTTCGATAACAGGTTGTGAAGCCCATCCCGGCGGCAGCGGATCGGGGCGGTTAATCTGTACCTGACTGAGCGATAGCGCCGTGACGCCTTGAGCAAAAAGGCCTGGCATGCCGTCCGGCCAGCGCTCTACACCCCAGGGACGCTCCGTGGCCGGATTAATAGCATAAGCATTATCCAGCCCCATTCCGCCGGGATTTGCCGGATTACAGGGCGGGCGAATATCGTACCAGCCCTGCTCAGGATGCGCGCTGGCAAGCTGATCAATTAACAGATGATCGAAGCTAATATGATGCAGCGCGCCGGGAATTTCACAATGCAGATTAATCGCGCCCTGGGTTGTGCCGGTAAGATGGCTGAATTGCACCCAGGCAATTTCGCCCGGCGTGATTTCGGGGTGACGCGGGCGCACAGAGATAAATACCGGATCCGCTTTGCCCCAGTGGACCGGCGGCGCATAGATACAGTTAAAAGTGATATGACTGAAAGATAGCCGACGAAAATTCCCGCCATCGCGGCTCAGCAGACCGATTCCCCGGTTCGAATCGAGGATGGTGCAGCCGGTCACCACCACATCTTCAATATCATCATGGGTTTCGGTACCGATTTTTAGCGCGCAGCTGTTAGAACGCAGAATGGTGCCGGTAATGGTGATATGAGCGGCCCGACCACGCAGCGCCAGCGGCTTGCGCGTGGTTTTAATACAGATGCCATCATCTGCCGCGCTAAAATAACTGTCGCTGACGTGGACATAGCGACAGCTGTCAATGTCCAGCGCGTCGGTGTTCGCCATGGAGAGATCGTTATCAATACAGAGACGGCTGATTCTGACCTGCTCGCAGTTAACCAGATGCACCGTCCACATCGGCGCCTGCTCAATGGTAAAGTCCTGCAGCGTGACCTGACGACAGTTCTCCAATACCAGCATGCGCGGCCGTTGCGGTAACGGCAGCCGATAACCCATCTCATCCGCTTCAGCGGCGAACCAGGCACTGGCATTACCATCAATGCGCCCTTTTCCTTCGATGGTGATGTTTTTCTTGCCGGATGCATAAAGCAGCACGCGCGAGGAGCATTCCGCCTGACTTTGCGCCTCTGTGAGGTAATCCTCCGGCTGACTGCTGGCGATCAGGGTTGCGCCAGCGGCCAGATGCAGCGTTAAGTTCTCTGGCAAAAGCAGCGAGCCAATCAGATAAGGGGCGGGAGGAATGTAAAGCGTGCCGCCGCCGCGTGCGGCAATGGCATCCAGCGCGCGCTGGAAACAGGCAGTGTCGGCGGTAGTGCCATCGGCGTGAGGATGGTAATCGTCCATTGAAATCAGCATCGGCGCATTTCCTCAAGAAAACGATGCGCTAATCCCAACACAGATTATATTGAAACGCTATTTCAGAAATGACTAAAGAGGCGTGAAACGTGAGATGTTTCACAACGCGGGCCGGAAAAACCGGCCCTGCCGCTCACTCAGCTTTGTAATGACTTAACGTGCTGTTGGCTTACGCTGCGACGCCATGCGCCCGGCGCTTTACCAAACTGTCGTTTGAAGCTGCGGTTAAATGACTGCTGGGAATCGAACCCTAATGAGATAGCTACATTCAGGATCGGCTCATTGCTGCTGGTAAGGCGATCCGCTGATTTTTTCAGCTTTTGGGAACGGATATATTCGCCCAGCGGATAGCCGGTATGCTCTTTAAACATGCGCTGAAGGTGCCATTTCGAATAGCCAGCGCGCTCAGAAACGGTATCCAGATCCAGTCGCCCTTCGATATTGTTATCAATCCAGTTAATCAGATCGTGAATAAACGCGTCGCTTCTCATCTTCTCTCTCCCGTCGCCAGCGCTAATGGTATCAGTATCAATTGCAGTTACACTTTAACGGTGACTGAATTTGCCGGAAATTGCAAACTATATTGATACATTAAATGCAGCAGACTGCGCATCAGGGAAGGATTTTATTATGAAAAACACATCATAAATTATTGATAATAAATAAAATAACCTCCTGGACTGATGTTATTCCTTATCTCTACCAATACCACTGATAGGCCATAGCTGTCAGAAAAAGGGTCGCTCGCTGCTTCCAGATAAAAGAAATTTAGTGCGCTAAAAAAGCACAAAACCTGCGTATCCTCTTTCAGGCGGGCCGGTCCCCGATCGCTCTTCCCTGCATAGCTTTTGCACTTTGTTGATGTTTGTAGTTTTGATTACCGTTTAAGTATGTTGTAACTAATAAGGGATGCTGTAACGGGTCAAATGCGTTATTTCCCCGCCATAAAAAAGCCGCATTTAGCGGCTCTTTTTACACTGTGCTTCCGGCTCGGGTTCAGGTACGGCCTCACAGCCGCTGGTATCCCTGGTTTTTAGCTCCTCCAGCGCATCGGCGACGGTACGTTTAGCCAGCACCTTGAGCGAGGCTTCTTCGGCCTCCTGCGCAATCGCTTTAAAATACCAGCAGGCATTTGCGCTAACCACGCAACGCGCAGGCACTTCAGGGCGCGATGCCCAGATTTTTTTATCCTCGATCACCGAAACATAAATATCACGTAACGTTATTTGATCGGCAGGACGGCCAAGATGGATGGAACCGGTACGGCCTAAAGTCGAAACAATGATGCCATCGCGCGTCAGCGGAACCATCAGCTTGCGAATAAAGCTTGGGTTAGCTTCCAGACCATATGCCAAAATGGCGCTGGTGGAACGTTTGCCCGATTGCTCCGCCATCGCTACGCTCAAGACCATCTGCAAAGCTGTCGGGAAGCGGTAATCTAACATTTCATCATCCTGAGTTGCGGTGAATCTTATTCTTTTTGGCACCGCGGCTGTGAAGAATCAATGCGCAATAATATAACAAACACCGGTGCCTCTTTGAAGATGACCTCTGGCGCAAGGCACATATTCACAATTCCGCGCCCTTCGGCGGCGCGATCACCTGCCCTACCGCTGCTATTCAGGATGGCTCGCCGGCTGTGGCGACAGCCGCATTTTTAATACCAGGGTAAGCAGTACATTAATCAACGCCAGCGCACACAGTATGATCAACGTCGCCTGCGCACCGAAAGTCTGGAAAACCCAGCCGCCGGCCAGCGGCGTGAGTGCCTAACCAATCAGCGCCGGTCGCGCCATACGTCCGGCAATAACGGCGTAATCCTCCGGCTTTACCAGCGCCAGTGGTAGCGTCCCGCGCACGATGGCGCGCAGACCATTGCCCGCGCCATACAGCAACATACTCAGCAGCGCCATATGGGGAAACAGCACCAGCATCACCAGCCCGATCGCAACCAGCCCTACGGAAAATAAGGTCGTCCAGACCGGATGGCCGCGACGAAACGCCATATCCACTACGCGCGAAGCAACCTGGCAAGGCCCTAATACCGCGCTGATCGCCAGCGCGCCGGCCAGCGTATAGCCCTGATGCTGCAACAGCGTAATTAGCTGAACCGAAATCGCCGTCATAATCACCGAAGCCAGCGTAAAAATGGCACACAGCAGCCAAAAAAGCGGCGTCGGTATCGCGTTTTGTTGATGAGCTACCGTTTTATTAACAGACGTGTTTTTTCGTCCGCCGCCCGGCGGTAAAGCAATCAAACAGGCGGGATAAACGCTTATCAGCAGCAGTGCAGCATAGGCAAAACAGGCATGACGCCAGCCCAGCCACTCAATTAACAGCGCGCAAAACGGCCATACCAGCGTGGTACAAAATCCAGAAATAAGCGTAATGCTGGTAATGGCGCGGCGGGCCGTTGCGCCATATAACGTGCCCAGCGTGGCGAACAGCGCGTCATAAAGCCCCATCGCCATGCCGACGCCGATAATGGCCCATGCCAGTAAAAAGAGCCACAGCGTATGGCTCAACCCAACCAGCGTCAGTCCAACAGCGATCACGCCGCCGCTGGCCGCCAGCATGGTACGTCCGCCGGTTCGGGCAATAATCCGTCCGCCCAGCGGCGCTAATAGCCCTGACAACAGAATCGCCAGCGAAAGCGCGCCATAAATCCATTGTTGCGACCAACCGGTTTCACGACTCACGGGCGCCGCCAGCACCGCCATAATGTAGAAAGATCCGCCCCAGGCAATGATTTGTACAATGCCTAATAACAGGATGCCATGCAGGCCGGGATAAGGGAGTTTCTGTTGCAATCCTTTGTTCTCAGTGGGTTAGAAAGTAATGATACGCCGCGCTGTTGCGCTGGCGATACCGTCAGGAATGTCGTTCAGCGGGCAAACGCCATCTCAGTACACCGCTTGCCGATTGCGTGACGACAGCCAAATGCCCTTATTTTGCCGCAGCCTCCTGCTCACGTCTGCAAATGAGAAATTTATTTTAACTTTTAGCAGTGATGGCTGATTTTTATTTCGCCTGGCGATAATTAAGCTGACTTACTGTTTTTACTGGCTGCATCATAAATACTGAAGTTATTACCATATGTTATTCAACAAATTTGATTCGCAAAAAATAAATTACGAACATTTTCCCTTCTCCATATGGTAAACGCTATTTATTGACTCTCCAGAAAAGACTGATTTATTTTAACTTTTTGATTTAAAAAATAATTTTATAAAATAATATCCAAATAATCTTTCTTCTGCGCTAATACTTTCCACAGACCTTCTTTCAAGATTTGATTTCCTGCAAAATCCATTATATTAAATGGCTATGTTGCAATTTATTACATAGAAGGAGAATAGTATGGGAAAGTTTTATTATGTTAATAAAAGCGCTAATTCATCACGGATTCAGCTGGTACATACGGGAGACTGTCCATTGCTTCCTGCCTTAGAAAATCGCACTTTTCTGGGTACGTTCTATGCACCGCTTGACGCCATCAAACAGGCCAAAAAATTTCACCCTCAGGCCACAGGCTGCGAGCGTTGCTGTCCAACGCCGTTAAAAAAACGCAAAAACAGTAAAACGCAGACTTCTGCCACTGCACAGTTGATTTATTGATATTTTTTACACAGCACCCAAAACCTTCCGTTACAGCCCCTCTACAAGCATCGTGCTGTAACGGAGGTGCCCTGCTTACTGAAAGCTCCCACAGGACGCTGCGAATAATTTTTTTACTCCCCTGTTTCACTCCTGCTATAAATCGACCACAATAGAGAACAAATGTGATGCAAGTCACCTTTTGGTGATGGATGCATCAATACTGTTTATCCTTCTGGCATTCATTTATTCCCATGCAAACACCTGTTTCTCGTAAAACGGCCTGGCTACGCGTTGTCCTGTTGGCCGTGGCAGCCTTTATCTTTAACACTACCGAATTTGTGCCGGTGGGCCTGCTTTCCGACATTGCCGCCTCGTTTTCCATGAAAACGCCGGAAGTCGGTATCATGTTGACCATTTATGCCTGGGTTGTGGCGTTGATGTCACTGCCGCTGATGCTGGCAACGCGCAATGTAGAGCGTCGCCTGCTGCTGAGTGCCATTTTCCTGCTGTTTATTCTGAGCCATATTCTTTCGCTGATGGCCTGGAATTTCTGGGTGCTGGTGATTTCCCGCATCGGCATCGCGCTGGCGCACGCTATTTTCTGGTCGATAACCGCCTCGCTGGCGATTCGCGTCGCGCCTGCCGGTAAGAAAACGCAGGCGCTTAGCATGTTGGCTACTGGCACCGCGCTGGCGATGGTTTTAGGCGTGCCGATTGGTCGCATCATCGGTCAATATCTGGGCTGGCGTATTACTTTTGGCATGATCGGCGCATCGGCGCTGGTTCTGATGCTGATGCTGATTAAGCTGCTGCCTAAGCTGCCGAGCGAACATACCGGCTCGCTCAGCAGCGTGCCGATGCTGTTCCGCCGTCCGGCGTTAGTCAGCATGTATCTGCTGGTGACGCTGGTGGTCACCGCGCACTACACGGCGTACAGCTACATTGAGCCTTTTATGCAGGTTATTGCCTCGCAGGGCGAGAATTTCACCACCTTCCTGCTGTTGATTTTTGGTACGGCTGGCATTGTCGGCAGCATTATCTTTAGCATTCTGGGCAATAAATTCCCCTCCGCGCTGCTGCTGTGCGCGATTGGCCTGATAACGCTTTGCATGGGCCTGCTGCTGTTCGCCGCGATCCATCCGGTGGCGGTTTCCGTACTGTGCGTGATGTGGGGAATGGGAATGATGACTATTGGCCTGGCGATGCAGGTGCGCGTGCTGTCGCTGGCGCCGGACGCCACTGACGTGGCGATGTCACTCTTTTCCGGTATTTATAACATCGGCATTGGTGCGGGCGCGCTGCTGGGTAATCAGGTCAGCCTGCATTTTAAAATGGCCGATGTCGGCAATGTCGGCGCGATCCTCGGCCTGCTGGCGCTGTTCTGGTGCGTGTTTATTTTCCGTCGCTATCCGCAATTGCGCAGCAACGGTTAACCGGCAGGACGCCATGTTTCTCAGCCCCGCGCCGTTGTTATGCTGAGCTGAACAGCCTCAATTACCTTTGCTCATTTGCCGCGTGCCAACAGAAACAGGGCGGATAACTTTATCCGCCCTGTTCTTTCATCATCTGACATCGCCGCTAACTGCTGCACGGCCGCGACGCTACTCCAGATAAAAGACCGGTTTCAGCGGCTCACTGATCGGGCTGTTATCGGAATTCGATGGCATCAGCTCGCGCATGGATGCCCACCAACGCTGGCAAACCTCCATCTGTGCAACCGCGTCCCAACGCGCCTCCGATTCGATCTCCACATAAGCAAACAGCAGGTTACGCTGCTTATCAAGGAAGATGCTGTAATGGTGCGCGCCGTGCGCCTTCAGCGTCTGCTCCAGCTCCGGCCAGATGGGCGAATGGCGCTGCTGATAGGCTTCGTGACACTGCGGGTAAACCTGCATTACAAAGGCTTTACGCAACATTGGCTGGTCCCACATCCAGCGCTGCCTGCCACGGGTTAACGTTAAAGCGTTTGCCCAGCGCAATCAGCTGTTCGGTGGTAATGCTCTGGCGGATACCGCCCATGGAAATCACCTTCACCAGCACTTCCGACGATTTTTCTGCGGTATCAATAAGGCCAAAGGTTTCATCCAGCGTCGGGCCTGCGCCGAAAATGCCGTGGAAAGGCCACATCACCAGACTGTGCGACTGCATCTGCCGGGCAGTGGCATCGCCGATTTCATCGGTGCCGGGCACCATCCAGGGTACGATGCCGACGCCATCGGGGAACACCACCAGGCATTCGGTGCTGCCTTCCCACAGCAGGCGGGTAAAGCGCGCCGCATCCAGCTCTACCACATAGCTTAGCGACATAAAATTGGTGGCGTGGCAGTGCATAATCACCCGGTCGGCGCCGTTAGTCAGCTGTTTGCGCACGCTGTGCGACTGGAAATGCGAGGCCAGTTCAGACGTCGGCACGCCGCCATTCACCAGCCCCCAGTGAATTTTATAGGAGAGCCCCTTTTCATCCACCTGCAGCAGCGCCAGGCAGTCCGCCGGATCGAGCTGTACGTTGCGGAAAAACTTGCCGGAACCGGTAACGATAAACCAGTCATTCGCCAGCCCCGGTGCCGGACGGCTCAGTTCAATACAGCGCGGCTCGGCGACAAAATCGTGCGCAAACGCGGCCACTTCTTCGGGCAGCAGGCGCATCGTCACGTTGCCGCCGTTGCGCTCGTCCCAGCCCTTCAGCCACATATCGCTGGTGGCTTTCACCATCCCCTGTACAAACCAGGAAGAGAGAATTGATTGCATAGTGTCATCCTTACCGTTGACTGAGGATCTGTTCTTCATAATCACGTACGTTGCGCAGCCAGCCTGCATCCGCCGGTACATCGTGGCGCAAACAGTAGCTTTCCCAGACGGCCTGCCACGGCAGCGATTTTTGCTCTTCCAGCTGCGCCAGGCGCGCGGTGTAGTCGCCTGCGGTTTCCAGCGCACGCAGCTTGTCGGTCGGCTCCAGCAGCGCGCGCAGCAGCGCTTTTTTGGCATTGCGCGTGCCGATAACCCAGGCGGCGATGCGGTTAATCGAAGCGTCAAAGAAATCGAGGCCGATATGCACTTTATCGAACAGTTTCTGCCGCACGATTTCATGGGCGATGGCCTGGGTTTCATCATCCAGCAGCACCACATGATCGCTGTCCCAGCGTACCGGGCGGCTTACGTGCAGCAACAGACGCGGCACGTAGAGCATCACGGTAGAGATTTTGTCGGAAATCACTTCGGTAGGATGGAAATGGCCAGCGTCCAGCGTTAGTGCGGTCTGGCGACTGGTGGCGTAGCCGAGATAGAACTCATTAGAGCCAACGGTATAGCTCTCTGCGCCGATACCAAACAGCTTGCTCTCCACCGCGTCGATATGGTGCGCCGGATTCAGTTTCTCGCTAATGATCTCATCCAGCGCCTGCATCAGCCGCTGACGCGGCGCAAAACGATCGACCGTCAGATCTTTCATGCCGTCGGGTACCCAGATATTCATTACCGACGGCGTGCCCAACTGCTCGCCAAACGAGGCGGAAATCTTACGGCTCGCCTTACAGTGATCTATCCAGAACTGACGAATGCTCTGATCGGCGTGCGACAGCGTAAAGCCGTCGGCGCTCAGCGCATGGGAAAAACAGGTCGGATTGAAATCCAGTCCCAGCTGGCGTTCTTTGGCCCAGCTTACCCAGTTGGCAAAATGCTGCGGCTCGATTTCATTGCGATCTACCGGTCGATCGCTTTCCAGATAGATAGCATGCAGGTTGAAACGCTTCGGGCCTGGGATCAGCGTTAAGGCCAGGTCGACGTCGGCGCGAAGCTCGGTAGCGTTGCGCGCACGGCCCGGATAGTTGCCGGTGGCCTGGATGCCGCCGGTGAGCGCGCCCTGTGGATTTTCGAAGCCGCGTACGTCGTCTCCCTGCCAGCAGTGCATCGATACCGGAATGCGATCCAGTTGTTCTATTGCGGCCTCGACATCGACGCCGTTATCGGCATATCGCTGTTTCGCCAGTTCAAAAGCCTGTTCTGTAAGCCTGGTCATAAGCACAATTCCTTACGCGGTTGTTTCAGCGCCTGAAAACGCGACCAGCCGTCGGTTAGCGCGCTGTCTGAGATGGGTTGAATAAGATGAGAGGAAAATTTTGCGCCACGCAGCGACGAAACGCGTTCACATCGGCCATTTCGCCGCAGGCGATCAGCTGGCAGCCGATATTCCCCAGCGTGGAAGCCTCAACCGGGCCGATGCCGATCGGCAACTGGCAGGCATTGGCGCACAGCTGATTCAGCAACGGATTCTGGCTGCCGCCGCCAACGATGTGCAGGCGGCTAAAAGCGCCGCCGCGCAGCGTGGAAAGCTCTTCCGTTACCTGGCGGTAAAGCAGCGCCAGGCTGTCAAAAATGCAGCGCGCCAGCGCTACCGGACTGTGGGGCACCGGCATCGCTTGTTCGACGCAGGCGTCCTGTATTTCGCGCACCATGCTGGCCGGATTAATAAAGCGCGCATCGTTGGCATCGATAATCGACAAACAGGCGGGATAATTCGCCGCTTCATCAATCAGCGCGCAGAGATCGGCGATCTGCAGCTCATCGCAAACACGCTGCAACAGCCACAGCCCCATAATATTTTTCAGTACGCGATAGCGCCCTTCCGCGCCGCCTTCATTGGTGATATTGGCGTGCAGCGCGGCGTTATTGTTGAACGGCGTCCGGCTCTCGAAGCCCAGCAGCGACCAGGTGCCGGAACAGAGATAAGCGTCGTCCGCACCCGTTAACGGCGTCGCCAGCACCGCGCTGGCGGTATCGTGCGTCGCTACGGCCACCAGCGGAATACGGATGCCGCTGCGGCTCTGCCATTCGCCGACCGGCGTGCCCGGCGCGCGCGGTTTGCCAAACCATTCTGGCCGCGCCCCCGCCCAGCTCAGCAACTCGCTGTCCCACTCGCCGGTAGAGAGATTTAACAACTGGGTGGTGCTGGCGTTGGTGTACTCCCAGTTCAGCACGCCGGTCAGACGGTATTGCAGATAGTCCGGGATCATCAGGGCGTGCGCTATCTCATCAAGCAGCTCAGGATGGGCCTGGCTAAAAGCGCGCAGCTGATAGAGCGTATTAAAAGGCAGGAACTGAATGCCGGTCTGCTGCCAAATGAAGTCGCGGCCCAGCTCGCGCTGCGCCTGCGCCATTACGCCATGGGTGCGCTTGTCGCGATAGGAAACCGGCAGCCCTACGCGTTCGCCCGCCTGGTTCAGCATGATCATATCCACGCCCCAGGTATCGATGCCGATGCTATCCGGCACGATGCCGCTCTCCAGTAGCTGCTCAAGGCCGTCGCGAATAGCCTGCTCCAGCGCGTCAATATCCCAGCAGTCATAGCCTTCACGCTGGCGACGCTGATTAGCGAAGCGGCTAATCTGCTCCAGCGTGAGCCTCTGCGTTTCCGGCTGGTAGCGTGCCAGCATAATGCGGCCGCTGGAGGCGCCAAGATCGATGGCAACAAAATTGCGATGCGTCATAAGATTCGCTTCCTGATGAAACATGCTCACCAGTGTAAAATTCCGCGAATTCTGCACCTTACTGACAGTGCCATTGTTTTTAACCGGCTGGCAGGGGCGTCAAGAAGCACGTGAAGCAGCTCACAAATCCGCGTTTCCTTGTTTCATTCTGACGATGTGACACTTGCCGCAATTCTGAAGATTTCCAGCTGTTTCTTGAAAAATTAACCGCTTAAGCCTGTTTTGCGGTGCAAAATTCAAGGTAAGTTAAGCCCGCGCTGGCTAGTATCGGTCGCACTGAGGTAAATGAGGACGCATCATGACCGTATTACATAGCGCTGATTTTTTCCCAAATGGCGATCTGCCGGTGGCGATTGAACCGCGTGCGCCGCAGGGCGTCTTCCCGGAACATCACCATGATTTTCATGAGATTGTGCTGGTGGAACAGGGTGCCGGTATTCATATCTTTAACGGCCAGCCTCAGTCGCTGTGCGGCGGCTGCGTCTGCTTCGTGCGCGATCACGATCGTCATCTCTATGAACAAACGGAAAATTTATACCTGACTAATGTTCTGTGGCGCGGCCCGCAGGCATTTCGTTTTCTCACCGGCCTGCAGGATTTATTGCCGCAGGAACAGGAAGGCCGCTATCCGTCCCACTGGCGCATCAGCAATCGGGTAATGGCGCAGGCCAAAACGCTGGTGGCACAGCTTCAGGAAGCGGACGGCTGCGACGCCACCGAACAGCGCGTGCGCCAGGAGTTGACCTTTATGCAGCTGCTGGTGCTGCTGCGTCAGGGCTGCCGCGAGCAGGAAAGCGATGCGCAGGAGGCGCGCCTCTTACGTCTACTCGACTGGCTGAACGATCACTACAGTGAAGACGTTGACTGGGATGCGCTGGCCGATCGTTTTTCGCTGTCGCTGCGCACGCTGCACCGGCAGCTCAAGCAGCAGACCGGCAGCACGCCGCAGCGCTATCTGAACCGGCTGCGGCTGCTTCAGGCGCGTCATCTGCTGCGCCACAGCGAAATGCGCATTACGGATATTGCTTTTCAATGTGGTTTTGGCGACAGCAATCATTTTTCAACGCTGTTTCGCCGTGAATTTGGCTGCGCGCCGCGGGCGGAGCGGCAACAGATGTTGTAACAGGAGAACAGCATGGCGTTAATACTGGCGAAAGCGGACTACTTCCCTTCTGAGGCGATGCCGGTTGCGGTTGCCGATCGGGCGCCGCAGCCTACATTTCCGCCTCATCGCCATGAATTTAGCGAGATTGTTATCGTCTGGCGCGGTAACGGCCTGCATGTGCTTAACGATCGGCCCTGGCTGGTGACCTGCGGCGATCTGTTTTATATCCAGCACAGCGACTGTCACAGCTATGAGTCGGTTAACGATTTGGTGCTGGATAATATCCTTTACTGCCCGGAGCGTTTTCGTCTCGGTCTGGACTGGTCGCAGCTATTGCCGCTGGATGATGCCGACTATCGCGCCCACTGGCGCCTGACCACGCGCGGCATGGCGCTGGCGCGCGGCGTCATTTTACAGCTGGAGCAGGAGAGTCGTAAAACCGATCTGCTCTCTATGCAGCTGGCGGAAGCGCTGTTTTTGCAGCTGGCGCTGATTCTGCGTCGCCACCGCTATGTGGCTGAGCGTGCCGGAGAATTGCCGGAGGGCGAGCAGCTCGATCTGCTGATGTCGGCGATTCAGGCCAGCACCGCCCGCCCCTTCGATCTTGCCGCCTTCTGCCAGCATAACCGGCTGAGCGAGCGCGCGCTAAAGCAGCTGTTTCGCCAGCAAACCGGCATGACGATTGGTCACTACCTGCGTCAGCTACAGCTCTGTCAGGCCAAGTATCTGCTGCGCAATACCGAGCTGCTGATTGGCGAAGTGGCTGCCCGCTGTGGTTTTGACGACAGCAACTATTTTTCGGCAGTGTTTACCCGCGAAACCCACTTCACGCCCAGCGCCTGGCGTCAGCGCTTTGAACGCGCCAGCAAAAGCCAGCCACAGACGGAACAGCAAAAAGAGTAAACATAAAAACCCGGCTTCATGCGGAACGGCAAAACAGCGTGACAGACTGAATAAACTGCAGACCTTCCTTGCATTTTCTGCTGCAGCCGGTTCGTGGCCTGCACAGAGCCAATTGCACAATTTTTAGCATGTTTAAAGTTCGCGGTATGCAGCGTATCCTGTGCAGTATGCTTGCGCAGTCGAAACGCTGGTATATGTACCGATTATGCGGAATCAAACCAACTAAAACGGCCTGACTCAATAAAAGTCAGGCCGCTGTTATTTTGCTTATCAGGCGTTTTAGTAAAATTCTGTGCCCTGCTGCTTAACCCGCCATTCCCATGCCGACGACATTCGCCGCCAGAATAATCACCAGGCAACCTACCGAAAGCACTCGCACCGGACGGCGTCCGACCGCATGCCACTCTTTCATCAACAGTCCGACAATGCCGCCACACAGCACATACAAACTCATATGCAGCATCCAGCTGACAAAGTCATATTGCGCCGGAATATTGGCGTGTCCCCAGGCGTAGAAGAAGAACTGCAAATACCACATCAGCCCGCCGAGCATGGCAAAGGCGATATTTGCGCCCAGCAGGGGCTTCGCCAGCGAGAAATCCGCCTTGATCGAAAGCGAGGGTTTGATCGCCAGACGGACAAAACAGTAGGCCAGGTTAACCAGCGCGCCGCCGCCCATAATCACCACATAGCTTGGCAGCGCCACGTAGAGCGGATTAATACCCGCAGCAGCGGCGGCCTCATGCATGGGTTTCGCCGCGTCCATCGCAAAAGACATACCGGCAGAGAAAATTCCGCACAGCACCGCCAGCACCAGTCCTTTTTTCAGATTGAACTCTTCGGCGCTGATGCCCAGCGCGCGTTCTTTCAGGAAACCGGCACGTGAAACGATAATGACGCCAATCAGCGCGATCAGCACGCCCAGCAGCGTCATCCGTCCGCCTGCTGAACTAAACAGCACCATAAAACGTCCCTGGAGCAGCGGCGTCATCAGCGTGCCGACCACCAGCGTGATACCAATGGCGATACCGATGCCCATCGACATGCCCAGGTAGCGCATCGTCAGCCCGTAATTGACGTTGCCGATCCCCCACATCGCGCCGAACAGAAAGACCGGCAGCAGTTGGGACAGGCTGAACTGCTGAAAGTAACCCCAGAAATCGGGCAGCAGCACCGCGCTCACGGCCCACGGCAAAATCAACCATGACATGATGCCGCCGACTGACCACATCGTTTCCCATGACCAGTGTCTGACCCGTTTAAAGGGGGCATAAAAGCAGGCGGCGCTGGCGGCACCGACCAAATGCCAGAAAATACCAGCAAGGATTGCGTTGTTCATCGTTATTCCTTAGTAAGGTTGAGGCCTGCAGGAGAACGCTCTCCCGGTTACCGCGAGTCTAAAGAGTTCATTTCCTCACCAGCCTTTCGCTGGCTGCCCGTCTCTGCCTGTCTGTGGCAAAAATGAGCAGATGACCTCGATAACGATCACAAATCTATTACATTGCTTGCTTAACGACGGCAGCCATGTCTGAACGGCTAACTTGTTGCTGTTAAAGCGTATTTTACGGTTATGCCTGTCCGGTCAGGCTAATCCTTGTATTTTTGCCAAAGCGCCATCCGCCCTGGCAGCCACAGGAAGGTGAATCCATTTTTGCCAGGCCAAGGTAACAACATTAAACAATTCCATATCTTTTCATTAACCATAAGAAGCAGAATTAATAACGGAGACCTGGCGCATGACCCTCAATCAAAAACAGATGTATATCGACGGTGAATTTCAGTCTCATCAGGGCGCATGGATTGACGTCATCAACCCGGCGACGGAAGCGGTGATTGCGCAGGTGCCGGAAGGCAGCGTGGCGGATGCGCGCCGCGCTATCGACGCGGCAGAAGCGGCGCAGCCGCAGTGGGAAGCGCTACCAGCGGTAGAACGCGGCATCTGGCTGCATAAAATCGCCAACGCGATCCGCCAGCGGGAAGCGGAACTGACCGCCACCATCGTGGCCGAAGGCGGTAAAACGCAGAGCCTGGCGCAAACTGAAGTGCTGTTTACCGCTGACTATCTCGACTATATGGCCGAGTGGGCGCGCCGTTATGAAGGCGAGATCGTCCAGAGCGATCGCCCTAATGAAAATATCTTCGTGTTTAAAAAGGCGATTGGCGTCACTACCGGCATTCTGCCGTGGAACTTCCCTTTCTTTCTGATTGCGCGCAAAGCGGCACCGGCACTGATTACCGGCAACACCATCGTGCTGAAGCCCAGTGAAGTAACGCCACTCAATGCGGTGATCTTTGCGGAAATTTTACAGCAGGTCGGCCTGCCGAAAGGCGTCATTAATATTGTTTTCGGCTATGGCCCGGTGGTAGGACAGGAGCTGGCCGCCAACCCGAAAGTGGGCATGGTCAGCCTGACCGGCAGCGTTAACGCCGGGATTCAGACTATGGCGGCAGCGGCGCAAAACGTCACCAAAGTGTCGCTGGAGCTGGGGGGCAAAGCGCCAGCGATTGTTATGGCGGATGCCGATCTCGATCTGGCGGTCAACGCCATTGTCAGCTCGCGCATGATTAATTCCGGTCAGGTCTGTAACTGCGCAGAGCGCGTTTATGTGCAGGAAGAAATTTACGACGCCTTTATGGCGCGCCTGACCACGGCCTTCAGCGCTATCCGCTGGGGCAACCCGGCGGAACAACAGCAGATTGATATGGGTCCGCTGATTAATGCGGCCGCCCTGAAGCACGTGGAAGATAAGGTGGCGCAGGCGCTGCAACAGGGGGCGCAGCTGGTGACCGGCGGCAAACGCGCAGGCGACACCGGCTACTTTTTCCAGCCCACCATTCTCAGCGGCGTCACGCAGGAGATGGCGATTATGCAGGAGGAGATTTTCGGGCCGGTATTGCCGGTTGCCACCTTCCGCACGCTGGATGAGGCGCTTGCACTGGCTAACGACAGCGAATATGGCCTGACCTCCTCGCTGTATACGCAAAATCTTAATACTGCGATGATCGCCCTGCGCCAGTTAAAATTTGGCGAAACCTATATCAACCGTGAAAATTTCGAAGCGATGCAGGGTTTTCATGCGGGCTGGCGTAAATCAGGCGTCGGCGGCGCCGATGGCCGCCACGGATTAGAAGAATATCTGCAAACCCATGTAGCCTATTTGCAGTTTGGTTAAGCGTGACTAAGTGACAACGTCACTATAAGCGCGATTCAGGGCGATCGCAGCCCTGAATAAGTGACGTGGTCACCATTACAAAGCGTTCAGGGCGCAATCAGGCTGCCGCGTAATGGAGGAAAATCGCTGTTTTCGCCGCTGATAAGCTGGAGCGCCCGCTGCGCCAGCATATCCAGCGGCCATGCCATTTGCGGCATCTCCGGCGCGCCTACCACCGGTACGGCGCCGTCCAGGCTGAATACCATTACCTCCTGCGGCACTTGCCGCTGATAGCGCCGCAGCAGCGCCATCGCTTCACGGCTTTTTATATAGTCGGTCACCAGCAGCGCATCAAACGCGATATGACGATTAATAAGCGTTTGCAGCGCCACGCTGACCGACTCCTCCTGTCCGCAAATCAGCTGACGGTTATAAGGTAACGCCGCGCTTTCCAGCGCATCGCAGTAGCCCGCCAGCACCTGCTCTGCCGCCTCGCCGTGACTGAAATTAAACAGCACGATTTTGCGGCGCTGCTGACTAAACAGGTAATGACAGGCAGTCTGGCTGGCGAACTGGTAATCAATCGCCAGCTGCGGTCCTTCGCCGCCGTCAAGACAATCGATCAGCACCGCCTGCTTCGCCTCTTCCGGCAGCGCAAAACGCGCTCCGACCACCATCACCGCATCGCAGCGCCCCGCTCCCAGCTCTTCCAGCGCCTGCGCCACTGCCGGTGCGCTATTGGCAAAGCGCAGCAGAAGATGTTTGCTATCCTGGCTGAGCGCCTTTTCCAACGCCTGAAGATAACCGGTGGCCTGCTGGACATGCTCGGTCGCGCAAATCACCCCGATACAGTTTGTTTTCTGGCGCGTTAACGACTGAGCGATCGCGTTCGGTTTATAGTTCAGCTTCTCCACGGCGCGCAGGACGGCGTCACGGCTTTCTTCTTTAACGCCGCGACTGCCGCTCAGCACGCGGGAAACGGTCGCTTTCGATACGTTAGCCAGGCGCGAAACATCATTAATACTCGCCATAGGATTGCTTTTCTCTCCGCTCTGTCGCTGTTTTACGAAAATCCGTTTTCACTGGCCACGCGCAAACCATTCGCCGCTTTTTTTCACCCGACGCTGTTGGCTGTCGAGATCGAGCTGCACAAAACCATAACGGTTTTTGTAGGCGTTGCTCCATGACCAGTTATCAATAAAGGTCCACATATGATACCCCAGACAGTGCGATCCCTCCTGCAATGCCCGATGCAGCCAGATTAAATGGTCGCGCACAAAGTCGATGCGGTAATCATCCTGAATCTGGCCATTCTGCGCAAAACGCTGCTCATCCTCGACGCCCATGCCGTTTTCCGAGATAAAGCAGCGCGGATTGCCGTAGTGCTGGCGCAGGTTAGTGAGGATATCGTAAATGCCCTTCTCATAAATTTCCCAGCCGCGATACGGGTTCATCTTACGTCCCGGCATCGCATAGTGATCGAAAAACCACTCCGGCATAAACGGACTGTGCGGATTCACCTGCGCATCACGGCATTTTACCCGACGCGGTTGATAATAGTTGATGCCAAGCAGATCGACGCGCCCCGCAGCCAGCAGCGCGCTGTCGCCAGGCTGACGCTCTGGCAGTTGCTGATGCGTTTCCAGCAGCGTCACCAGCTCCGCCGGATAGTGACCGAGCAGCGCCGGATCGAGAAAACTGCGGTTAAAAAAGAGGTCAGCAATCTGCGCCGCCTGCTCATCGACCGGGTTTGCCGAGCGCGGATAGGATGGCGTCAGGTTAAGAATAATACCGATCTCCCCCGGATATTCACCGTCGCGGAACAGCTGCACGGCGCACGCATGGGCCAGCATGGTGTGATAGGCCACGGTCGCCGCCCGTTTAAAATCGACTACGTTAGGATAGTGGAAATCATACAGGTAGCCGCCCTCTACCGGCACAATCGGCTCGTTAAAGGTAAACCAGTGCGTTACCCGATCGCCGAACAGCTGAAAACAGGTTTGCGCATAGGCCGCATAAGCTTCAACCACCTCGCGGCTCTCCCAGCCACCCAGTTTCTGCATCGCCATTGGCATATCGAAATGGAACAGGTTAATAAAGGGCGTGATGCCCTGCTTCAGCATTTCATCGATAACCTGGTTATAAAAGCGCACCGCTTCCGGGTTAACCGCGCCGCGTCCTTCCGGGATCAAGCGCGCCCAGGAGATGGAGGTGCGAAAGGTGTTGTGCCGCAGCTGTTTCAGCAGCGCAATATCGTCGCGCCAGTGTTGATAAAAGGTCGAGGTGTGCGCCGGCCCGATTTGCTGATGAAAACGGTTAGGCGACTCGGCAAACCAGCGATCCCAGACGGTTTCGCTTTTACCAAAGTTCAGGCTTTCGCCTTCGGTTTGAGGCGCGCTGCTGGCGCTGCCCCACCAGA
This sequence comes from Mixta sp. Marseille-Q2659, assembly GCF_940807255.1. Classification (GTDB taxonomy): domain Bacteria; phylum Pseudomonadota; class Gammaproteobacteria; order Enterobacterales; family Enterobacteriaceae; genus Mixta. The sequence goes on from NZ_CALNWY010000025.1 coordinate 39,008, forward strand.
AATCGGCGGGAAATGAGTAGTGCATGCTGCTGCTCCTTTACGGGGTTTGCAATCCGGCGCCAGGCACCGTAGACGTTTCTTTCGCCTGCGCTTCCTGCTGTAACAGGCTACGCTCCCAGGCTTTGACGAACGGCAGGTACATCAACGCCGATAGCACCATACAAAACAGGCACATCACCACCGGACTAAAGGCCCAGTTCGCCGCCCAGGAGGCGCCAATCGGCGCGGGCGTGGTCCAGGGCGCCATTGATACCACCTGCGCCACCCAGCCCAGTTTGGTTGCCGTCCAGGCGAACACCGCATTGATCATCGGTACCAGAATAAATGGCAGGAAAAACAGCGGGTTCATAATAATCGGCATGCCGAACAGGATCGGTTCGTTGATATTAAAGCAACTCGGCACGATGCCCATTTTGCCGATGGTACGCAGGTGCGCCGCCCGGCTTTTCAGCAGCAGGAAAGCCAGCGGCAGCGTCGATCCCACACCACCAATCAGCAGATAAAAATCCCAGAAGCCCATCAGGTAGGTGTGCGGCAGCGTCTGCCCCGCCTCCAGCGCCGCCTGGTTGGCAGCCAGGTTGGTCAGCCAGAATGGGTTCATGATGCCGGTAACGATCAGCGCACCGTGAATGCCGGCAAACCACAAAATCTGACAAATCAGCACCGACAGCAGCACCGCCGGTAAGGTGTCCGAGGCGGAAACCAGCGGCTGCAGCAGATGCATTATCGCCTGCGGAATGATCATCCCGGTCCAGGAGGCGATCAGCAGATTCAGCGGATGCAGCGTGGCGACAATCACAATTACCGGGATCAAGATTTCAAACGAGCGCGCCACGCCGGTCGGCACCTCTTTCGGCAGGCGAATCGTGATATTTTTCCGCTTCAGCAGCGCATAGATCTCGCTGGTGTAAATGGCGGTGAGGATGGCGGTGAAGATGCCCTGGCCGGAGAAGTAGTCGGTGGAAATTTTCCCGTCATGATAAGGCGCGGCCACCAGCAGAAAGCCCATAAAGGCCAGCAGCCCGGTCATCACCGGATCGAGCTTGTAATGACGGCCGAGGCTGGCGCCGATGCCGACCGAAATGAAAAAGGTCATCACCCCCATGCTGAGATAGTACGGCAGCATCAGCTGCTCGCGGTGGCGCAGCGAGAAATCGAGCCAGCCGCGTGCAAAGCCCCACTGGCTGTCGGCGGCAAAGGGCGGAAAGATAAACACCAGCATAAAGGAGCCGATGATCATAAACGGCAGCGCCGCGACAAAGCCGTCACGGATAGCGATCACATGGCGCTGCTGACCGACGGCGCCGGCCAGCGGCGTAATCTTGCGCTCAATGATATTAATTAAGCCCTGATAAAGTGAAGCCATCATGCCACCCCTTTCTGCTCGATCAGTTGCAGGGCGTAATCCAGCACTTTATCGCCGCGCATGGTGCCGTAATCCATCATGTTGATGGTGGCGACCGGAATCCCCTCATTAACGGTTTTTGCCGCCAGGGTTTCCTGCATATATTTGACCTGCGGCCCCAGCAGCACCACATCGTAATGGGCGAAACGCTCATCAAACTCGGTGGCGCTAAAAGCCGCTATCTCAGCCTCCATCCCACGGTTTTGCGCCTCATCCTGCATTTTTCTCACCAGCATACTGGTGGACATTCCGGCGGAACAGCAAAGCATAATTTTATACATGACCTTTACCTTCTCACGGTTTCGACCTGCCTATAGGAAACAAAACGGAAACCGGTTTCCATAGCGGGCAAACTAAATTGCGAGGAAGCTCAAGAATCGAACGAAGGAAAAAGAGATGGCTGTGAGATTGTTCACGAATATTAATCAAACGGGCGACCTGCGCCGCCCTGAGGATCAGCGTTTAATATCGACCTGATAAAAGATATGTTTGCCAAAGGGATCGATTTGATAGCCGGTCACTTCCTTACGCACCGGTTCAAACAGCGTGGAATGGGCGATCATTACCGCCGGCGCCTGGTCATGCATGATCTGCTGCGCCTGCTGATAAAGCTGGATGCGCTTGTTATGATCCTGTTCGACGCGCGCCTGGTTAATCAGCGTTTCAAACGGCTGGTAGCACCATTTTGCCGAGTTCGAGCCGCCGTTGGCCGAGGTACAGCTGAACAGCGGGCTGAAGAAGTTATCGGGATCGCCGGTAGCGGTAGTCCAGCCCATTAACGCCGCCTGATGCTCGCCGTTTTTCACCCGCTTCAGGTATTCGCCCCACTCATAGCTGACAATACGTGCCTGAATGCCCACTTTCGCCCAGTCTGCCTGGATCATCTCTGCCATGCGGCGCGCATTGGGATTGTAGGGCCGCTGCACCGGCATCGCCCAGAGATCGATGGTAGTGCCTGGCTTAATGCCCGCCTGCTGCAACAGCTGTTTGGCCTGCTGCGGATCCCACGAATAATCCTGCAGCTTACCGTCAGCGCTCCAGACATCGGGTGGCAGCAGATTTTTCGCTACGCTGCCGGTGCCGTGAAATATCGCCTCAATAATCGCCGGTTTATTGATCGCCATCGTTAGCGCCTGACGCACCTTCACATTATCCAGCGGCGGCTTTTGCGTATTAAAGGCCAGAAATCCGGTATTCAGCCCCGATTTTTGCATCAGCACCAGATCCGGGTTTTCCCGCATACGCGGCAAATCGGCCGGATTGGGAAAAGGCATCACCTGGCACTCATTTTTTTCCAGTTTGGCATAGCGCACCGAGGCGTCCGGCGTGATGGTAAACACCAGCCGATCCAGCTTCGCCTTGCCCTGCCAGTAATCCGCGAAGGCCTTATAGAGAATGCGCGAGTCTTTTTGATACTGCATCAGCTGAAACGGACCGGTGCCGATGGGATCGCGATCGACACGCTCCGGCGTGCCCGCCTTCAGCATCTTGTCGGCATATTCGGCGGAGTGAATCGAGGCGAAATACCAGGCGAGATCGGCGAGGAACGGCGCTTCGGCATGAGCCAACGTAAAGCGCACCGTATGATCGTCCACTTTTTCGATTTTTTTAATCAGTTTGCCGAATTCCAGGCTTTCGAAGTTGGCATAGGTGCCGCCGGAAATTTTATGGTAAGGATTGTTTTCATCCATCTGACGCATAAAGGAAAAAATCACGTCGTCGGCGTTAAGATCGCGCGTCGGCTTAAAATATTTGTTGCTGTGAAAATGAACCCCCTGGCGCAGATAGAAGGTATAGACCGTGCCGTCTTCGCTGATCTCCCAACGCTCCGCCAGGCTTGGCTCCAGCTCGGTGGTGCCGGTTTTAAACTCCACCAGCCGGTTAAAGATCGGCACCGCGCTGGCGTCAACGCTGGTGCCGGAAGTGTAGAGTTGAGGGTTAAAGTTTTCCGGCGATCCTCGGCGCAATAAACCAGCGTTTTCGCCGCCGCCGCCGTACTGAACAGCATCATTAGCGCTACGCCCGTTAGTTTTTTCATCTCCGTCCTCGCTTTTGGTTGACTTAATCCGCTGGTGATGTGTAAAACAATTTAACATCTTGTTAATAAATAACATCTTTTCCGCCCCCACTGAACAATAAATAACTCTTAATAAGGAAGCGCTATGACCGACAGGCTGGCCCGCCAGTTAACCGACCGCTTTTACCGCTATCTCGCCGTAAGCAGTCAAAGCAACGCTGCCGCTACCACCTTGCCCAGCACACCGGAACAGCATCAAATGGCGCGCCTGCTGGCGTCAGAGCTGGAAGCACTTGGGCTGCGCGATGTGGAAATCGACGAACATGCCACGGTGACCGCCGTTAAGCCCGGCAACCGGCCCGGCGCGCCGCGCATCGGCTTTATTACCCATATCGATACCGTTGATGTCGGCCTGTCGCCGCATATTCATCCGCAAACGCTGCCCTTTAACGGCGACGATATTTGCCTGAATGCGCAGCAGGATATTTGGCTGCGCGTCAGCGAGCATCCTGAGATCCTGCCCTATAAAGGCCAAGAGATTATTTTCAGCGACGGCACCAGCGTGCTGGGTGCAGACAACAAGGCGGCGGTCAGCGTGGTGATGACGCTGATGGAAAACCTCAGCGGCGATCATGGCGATGTAGTGGTCGCCTTTGTGCCGGATGAAGAGATCGGCCTGCGCGGCGCCAAGGTGCTGGATCTGGAAAAGCGCTTTAACGTCGATTTTGCCTGGACCATCGACTGTTGCGAGCTGGGCGAAGTGGTTTATGAAAACTTTAACGCCGCGGCGGCAGAAATTCTCTTTACCGGCGTACCGGCGCATCCGATGTCGGCAAAAGGCGTGCTGGTCAATCCGCTTTTGATGGCGCACGACTTTATTGCCTGCTTCGATCGCCAGCAGACGCCGGAGCATACCGCCGGACGCGAAGGCTATATCTGGTTTAATGAAATCAGCGCCAACGCCAGCGAGGCGCGGCTGAAAGCCTCGATTCGCGATTTCGATCTGGCGAGTTTCAATCAGCGCAAGCAGCAAATTCAGGAAGTCGTGCAGCAGATTGCCGCACGCTATCCCACCGGCAAGGTGGCGGTCACGGTCAGCGATATTTACAGCAATATCAGCAACGCCATCGGTGACGATCGCCGCGCCATCGATCTGATTTTTACCGCGCTGGCTGAACTGGACATTACGCCGAAGGTGGTGCCAATGCGCGGCGGCACCGATGGCGCGGCGCTGTCGGCGAAGGGGCTACTGACGCCGAACTTCTTTACCGGCGCACATAACTTTCATTCGCGCTTTGAATTCCTGCCGGTGCCCTCTTTTGTCAAATCCTACCTGGTTGCGGAAAAGCTCTGTTATCTGGCGGCGCGATAAAAAAAGGGTCACCCACAGGTGACCCTTTTCTCAGGGCTTGCTGACCCTGACATCAATACCAGGGAAATATTTCTCCGCCAGTTTTTGCACCGTACCATCCTGCTGCACTTTACTGATGGCGGCATCCAGCGTCTGTTTCAGCTGCACGTCATCTTTACGCAGGCCAAAGCCAATGCCGGAACCGAGGATTTTGTCATCCTCTACCGCGTTGCCAATAAAGGCGAAGCCCTTGCCCTGCGGCTTGTTCAGGAAGCCGGACTGTCCGGCGGCGGACATCACCAGCGTGCCGTCCAACCGTCCGGCCAGCATATCGTTGTAAACCTGGTTTTGATCCTGATAAGACGTAACGGTAACGCCGTTCGGCTCCCAGTGCTGTTTTGCATAGGTTTCCTGGATCGAGCCTTGTAATACGCCGATATTTTTCCCCTTCAGACCAGCGGCAGCAGGCTGCAATCCGCTGTTCGCCCTGCCCACCAGCATGCTGGGAATACGGTAAATGGGCCGGGTAAAGGCGATGCTTTGCATGCGCGCCTCGGTGATATTCATGGCGGAATTAATCGCATCGAATTTCTTTGCCATCAGGCCGGGAATTAAGGCGTCAAAGCTGCTTTCCACCCAGCTACAGGAGAGGTTTCCTGCCTGACAGATCGCTTTGCCCAGCTCAATATCGAATCCTTCCAGCTCGCCCTGCGCATTGCGGCTTTCAAACGGCGGATATTGCGATTCCACGCCGTAGCGCAGCGTATTCTGCGCCAGCGCCTGTGCGGAAGCGAACAGTCCCAGCGTCAGCCAAAAGATGCTTAGTTTTTTCATTATTATTCCTCGTGGTGGTTAGCGCGCCTTTAACAGACAGAGCGCCTGCGCGCCCGCCTGCAAAGTCGCTTCATCTTTAGCAAAGGAGAGACGGATCAGCCGGTTATCGGTGCCGTCGGTATAAAACGCCGACAGCGGGATGGCGGCGACGCCATGCGCGGTAATCAGCCGCTTCACCATGTCACTGTCACTTTCATCACTGAAATGATCATAGCTGGCCAGCATAAAAAAGGAGCCGGCAGTTGGCAGCAGCTGGAACGGCGACTCCTGCAGCAGTGAAGCCAGCAGATCGCGCTTTTGTTGATAAAAATTCGATAGAGAAAGATAGTGAGACGGCTCGCGCAGCCATTCGGCAAAGGCGACCTGCATCGGCGTATCGGCGGCATACATCAAAAACTGATGCACTTTTACCACTTCATCCATCAAGTCTGCGGGCGCGACGCAGTAGCCGACACGCCAGCCGGTAACGTGAAAGGTTTTGCCGAAGGAAGAGACAATCACGCTACGCTGCGCCAGTTCAGGATGCGTCGCCATACCGTGATGACGGCGGCCATCAAACAGGATATGTTCATAAACCTCATCGGACAGCACAATAATGTCGCTGTGCCGCGTCAAAGCAGCGAGCTGCGTCAGATCCTCGGCGCTCAACGCCTGGCCGGAAGGATTATGCGGCGTGTTGATCACGATCATGCGGGTACGCGGCGTAATTGCGGCGCGCACCTCATCCCAGTCGATAGCAAACTGCGGCACCTTCAGCTTCAGCGCCACCGGTGTTGCGCCCTGCAGTCGAATAACCGGCGCATAGCTGTCAAAGGCGGGCTCAAAGAAAATCACCTCGTCGCCAGCGTGAACCAGCGCGGCGATCGCGGCGTACAACCCTTCGCTGGCGCTGGCGGTGATCAGGATCTCGCTGGCGACATCGTAGGTCTGGCCGTAAAGGTTAGCTATCTTTTCCGCCAGCGCCTCTTTTAACGGAAGATAGCCGGTCATCGGCGCATATTGATTGTGTCCGTCGCGCATCGCCTGATTTACGCGCGCTATCAGCGCAGCATCGCAGGGAAAGCCGGGCGCGCCCTGCGCCAGGTTAATGGCGTTATGTTGGGCGGCCAGTTGCCCAATCACGCTGAAAATGGTGGTGCCGACATCCGGCAGTTTTGTACGCCGCGTTACCGCTGAAGCCATGCTCATTTCGCCCCCAGTGAATAAATATCCATAATTGTTATATAAGCATTCAAACGGAGCTGGCTTGCAGCGGCAAGCGAATTGTTATCATAATAGCCATGCAAAAAATTCATCGCTCAGGAAATACGCTATGGTTCATCAGCCGCTGCCGCTTAACGCCGTGCATGCTTTTCTGGTTGCCGCTCGCCATCTTAATCTCACCCACGCCGCCGATGAGCTTTGTCTGACGCAGGGCGCCGTCAGTCGTAAAATCGCCGCGCTGGAGGAGTGGTTGGGCTTTCATCTGTTTGATCGGCACGCGCGTGGTCTGCATTTGACGGCGCGCGGCGCTGCGCTGCTGCCGCAGCTGAAACAGGGCTATGAGCTGATGTTGAGCGCCACAGAACAGGCGCGACAGCCTGATAATGCGCTGCGGCTGCGTGCGCCGACCTGCGCGATGCGCTGGCTGCTGCCAAAACTGATGGAGCTGGAACAGCAGTATCCCGATCTGCACGTGCAGCTGACCACCACGCTGGCCCATAACCCGCAGCTGGAAAATTTTGATGCGGCAATTGTTTACGGCATCGCTCCGGCAGACAGCGTCCTGCTGTTTGAGGAGCGGCTGACGCCGGTGTTAGCTGGAAGCCTGCTGAGCGATACGCCGCTGACGCCAGCCGATCTCGCCCGTTTTACCTTTTTGCATCCGTCCCATGACGATCGCGACTGGCAGTTATGGTTGGCAGCGCAGAACGCTACGCTGCCCATGCGGCGCAATCAGCACTTTGCGACGATGGATTTGGCGATTGGCGCGGCGATGCAAGGATTTGGCGTGACCGTTGCGGATGTGACGCTGGTGAAAAGCGAGTTGGAAGCGGCGCGGCTGGTGGCACCTTTTGCACAGAGCGTCACCACCGGCGCGGTTTACAGCCTGATTAGCCGCGAGGAAAAAGAAGCGCCACCGCATCTGACGACGCTGGTGGCGTGGCTCTCGCAGCCTGAAACACATTGCTAAGACGACTCAGCGGCAGATGGCCGCTGAGTCGCCCCTTTTGCCACACTGACTCAGAAGGAAACCCATTCATCTGCGGCGCTGGTGGCCGCCGGGCTGCTCTTCTGACGCGGTGCGCCTTTCAGTACCGGCGTTTTTACCGGCTCCGGGCGTGGCTCATCTTCAGCCGCCAGACGAAATTTCGCCACCGAACGCTGTAAATCTTCTGTCTGGCGCTCCAGCGCCGTCGCCGCGGCGGAAACTTCTTCCACCAGCGAGGCGTTTTGCTGGGTGACGCTGTCCATTTCTGCCACGGCGGTGCCGACCTGCTCAATGCCCTTGCTCTGCTCTTCAGAGGCGGCGGCGATCTGCTTCATGATTTCGGTCACGTCGCTGACCGCTTTCACGATGGCGCTCATGGTGCTGCCAGCTTCGCTAACCAGTTTCGAGCCACTCTCTACGCGGGCAACAGAATCACCAATTAATGATTCGATCTCTTTGGCTGCGCCGGCGCTGCGCTGCGCCAGATTACGCACTTCACTGGCGACTACCGCAAAACCGCGCCCTTGCTCGCCTGCACGCGCCGCTTCTACCGCCGCGTTCAGCGCCAGGATATTGGTCTGGAAGGCGATGCTGTTAATCACGCTGGTGATTTCGGCGATTTTTTTCGAGCTGTCGGAAATGCCGGACATGGTCTGCACCACGTCACTGACCAGCTTGCCGCCCTGTCCGGCGGTCAGCGAGGCGTTATCTGCCAGGTCGCTGGCCTGACGCGCATTATCCGCATTAAGTTTTACCGTCGCGGTAAGCTGCTCCATGCTGGCGGCGGTCTGCTCCAGCGCCGCCGCCTGCTGCTCGGTGCGCGAAGAGAGATCGTTGTTACCCATAGAGATTTCTGCCGCGCCGCGCCAGATATTCTCGGTACCGCCGCGAATGGCGCTGACCGCGTCGCGCAGGCTTTCCTGCATGGCGCGCAGCAGCGGCACCAGTTTTCCAACACAGTTGCGCCCCAGATCTTCAATCGGCTGGCTGAGATCGCCTTCGGCAATTTTACGGAAGTGGCCACGGATCTGCTCCAGCGGGCGCACCAGCATGCTGACCAGATAACGATCGGTAAACAGCAGGATCAGCAGTCCGCAAATCACCGCCGCGATAATGGTCACGCGCGTAATAATGGTAATGCTGTCAACGGTAACGCGGGTTTGATCCAGCATCACGCCCGCCGCCGCATTATATTTCTCCGCGACCGCGCCAAATTCACGGCTCAGGGCTGGCGTGACGCCGTTAGCATGGCGACGGTACTCTTCCAGCGAGGCCTGCTGCGCCAGCTGCATTTGCGGTCTGACGCCCTGCTCCAGCAGCTTTGTCCAGCTCTCTTCCACCGCGGTGGAAATTGCCGCATCCATCGGCCCTGGCGCGGCGGCTTTAAACTGCGCCAGCTGTTGCGTCATGCCGTCAAGTGCCTTCTGTACGCTGGCGAAGGCTGCCGCATCCGGCGTGCCGCCTGAGGCGCGCACTTCCATCACCCGCGACAGACGCGTGACGAAGCGGAAATATTGATCGTTGCCTTTGCTCAGAATGGCCATCTGCGATACCAGCTGGCGATCGATGTTGTTACCTTCGCTCAGGGCGTTCAACGAATGGACGCTGTACATGCCCACCGCTGACCAGAGCAAACAGAACAGGCCAAGGATAGAAAGCATAACGGCGCGTATGGTGAAGTTTTTTAATAGCTGCATAGCTGCCTCAGTTTGGTCAATAACCCCAGGATATTCCGCCGTCGCTGGCGGGCTTATCGTCTGTTATCGGCAGCGTTCGCGAAAGTTATACCGTTTTATCGCAACAGTAATCCTTACCTTTCAGACGGTTATCTGAAAGGGCGCCGGGCTAAGTCCTTGCCCGCGCAACGCTTTTCAACTTTTAGATAGTGAAATAATGCTGATATTTATCGCGCCATGTAACAATTCCCCAAAGCAATTATTTCAGTTTTACCATGGCGCGCATCAGTAAACGCAGCAGTCGCAGGCGTAAACGCATAAATCGATGCTGCGTAACAATCGCCGCTTCGCCTTTGATACCAAAGCGCAACGTGACATCGGCGCCCGGATGCCAGGCGGGCCAGATGACCTCACCCTGCAGCTGATGAGAAAACTCGCTGGCGTCATGCGCAAACCGCAACCAGTATTCGCTGATACGACGGGCAAACTGGCGATCGTTATCGGTAAAGGGGCGATCCGCCATCTGCACATTTTCCGCGGTGAGCGTATCCATCACGTAGGGAATTTCATTGCCATGCCAGCTGCCGTAACGACAGAGATCGCGCGAGTTTTCCGAGACGTAATCAAAGTAGTAGCGCCAGCCCGGTACGCCGCGCTGATGCTGCGCATGCACCGCCAGCCAGGTCAGCGTGCCAAAGGCCATATCGCGCGCCACTTTACGTCCCAGCCGATGATCGTCATGTTCATCGTAGAGCGATTTAATCAGCTTCAGGAGCAGCGGACGTCGCTGGCGTAAAGTGGTTATGGTTGCGGTGGGATCGACGCCAAAATATTCCAGCACGCTGGCTTCATCGCTGTTGTAGCCAATCATCAGCGGATACCGATGCTGACGCGCTGCGGCAAACACCTCCACCACCGGTTTCGGCAAGACCCGATCGCCCGCGATCGCGACCGGGCCGTTGCCGAGACGCACAGGCAGCGACCAGAAGCTGTCGGCAGGCAGCGCGCGCAACTCCTCTGCGCTGGCGTTTTCCAGCCCAAAATGGTGCGCCACCGCTACACCGCTGGCCAGCGCGTCCTGCCGCTTTTTATCCGGCAGGCTGTAGGCGCTCTGCACGATACCTTTATGAAACAGGCCTGCCGCCAGCGGCGAGGCAAACAGCGACAGCACGCTGCGGCCGCCGGACGATTCGCCGAAAATGGTCACGTTGCGCCGATCGCCGCCAAAGGAGGCGATGTTGCGCTGTACCCATTGCAGGGCGGCAATCTGATCCAGCAGCGCGAAATTATTGACCACTTCGCCGGACGGATACTCCGCATCCAGCGCCGGGTGCGCAAAAAAGCCGAGGTGACCCAGCCGATAGTTCAGCGTCACCACTACCACGCCGCGTGCCGCCAGCGCCTTACCGTTGTAAGGATGCAGGCTGCCCGCGCCGATGGTAAATCCGCCGCCGTGGATCCAGACCATCACCGGCAGCGGGCGCGAAGGCTGAATTTCCGGCGACCAGACATTGAGATAGAGACAATCCTCGCTGAGATGACCGGGATCGCCGCCACCTGCCAGCACGCACTGTTCACGATGTTGCCAGCTGGCGTTGCCCCAATGTGTTGCATCACGCACCTCTTTCCAGGGCGTGACCGGTTTTGGCGTGCGCCAGCGCAATGCGCCAACCGGCGGCGCTGCATAAGGAATACCTTTGAAAACAAAAATGCCTTCATCAATCGCGCCGCGTAATGCACCCTCTGCCGTGTGTATTCTCAAAGGTTCATTTTTCATTATATTTTCCATCGTAAAGCACGGGCTTATTATTCGCAGGCTCACTTTTATTGTCTATGGTGGCGGCCATTTTGCAGAATATACCGATGAGATATTGGCCTTTCTGACGGCTTTTCGGATAAATACACGGCGTTGCAGAGGGTAAAAAGGGTATTTTCAGGGGAAAACAGCGTGTGCGGCGGCGCGCCAGCAACGGAAAAGCGCGCATAAAAATGATAAGAAGCTGAAATGTTTTATGCGGACTGGCTTTACCAGCCCGCATGAATGCTAGCTGTTTATTTCAGGCCGCAGCGTTGCAGACTGGCCGCCTGACGCGCCGCATAGAGCGTCATCTCATCGGTTACGGCACAGCCTAACGCTTCTTCAAAACGGGTTCGGCTTGCCGACGCAGAAAATTTTTCCGGCGCCTGTTCGCCCAGATTGGATTGAAAAATACCGGCGGCGCTGACCGGCAGAAAATCTTCATAAACCTGCGGATCGGCCACCAGCAGTCCCTGCGCAATCAGCGCTTCACGATCGGCATCGGGTGCGATCGCCTGCTGCTTGCCCTTTTCCGTCAGGCGATAGTCAAACCAGGCGAGCTGCTGCTGGCGTAACGCTTTTTCACTGTCGGGAAACGCCTGGAATACCTCAGTAAGATGTTGCTGGTGTTGCTGGTTATCGGTGCCGCTGCCTGCCTGCGCCAACAGGCTGTCGTAACGCTGTCGTCCGGCTGGCGTCAGCGCAACGCCGCGCTGTTCGATCTCACCAAAGCGTGCGGTATGACTGCGGCGTGCCGTCGGCAAAATGACCGGCTCTTCCAGCGCTTTGAAGCTGGTCTGACGCAGCAAAATCGGTACGTTCCGGCGCGGCGGCCCTTCGATGATTGCTTTGGGCGTAATGCCATGTTCCGGCATCAGCGCCTGAACGCGATCGATATCCAGCGTGCGCGGCGTAAGGTGATTAATATGGCAGCCGGGGAAACAGACGACATCGGCAATCAGCCGATGCTGCTGGTGCAACGCTTCGTAAGTGGCGCGATCGACGGTGGTTTGTCGGTGCCAGCGAAATGTCTCCAGCGCCTCACGAACAAACTCAGCGGCGGTGGCGTCATCAAAGCCGCCCTGCTGCTGATGCTGTTCAATCAGCGCCAGACAACGTGGGGTAAAAATCTGGCGCGCAGCAAGAATGGCTTCAGCCCGCTGGCGCATGGCGCGATCTTCGATTAGCTCCAGCCGCAGCAGCGAGGTAAACAGCCGAAACGGATTACGGCGCAGCGCGTCCCCTTCTACCGGACGGAAAGCCGTGGAATGCACCGGCACGCCTGCTGGCGCCAAATCGTAATAGCCCACTGGATACATGCCCATAATGGCGAACAGCTGCCGCAGCGTGTTCAGCTCCTGTGGGCTGCCGACGCGAATGGCGCCATGGCGTTCTACGCTCAGGCGCGACAGCTCATCAGCCGCTGCCAGCCGTTCGGCAAGTTCCTTATCCTGCGCCAGCACCTGCTGATTGACCTCTGCCACCAGCTGCAACAGCGTGCCGTATTGCGGCACTTCCTGCTGATACATCGCCGACATCGCCTGAGAAAATTGTTCCCGCAGCGCATCTGCGCTGACAAACTTTTGCATGATTCCACCCTTTTTTCGCCACTCTGCAGCCACTGTAGAGCAAGCCGCAGGCGGACGGAAAAAAGGTGTTAAATTTGTGATCGCGTTGGTGAAAGCGACGCGGCGCAGGCTGGCACGTTGTATTTACAGACGGGCCGGATTCAGCCCCAGCGCTGTTTGGCCAGCAGCATCAGGCTGGTTAATGTCGCTGGCAGCGCCAGCAGTAAAAATATCTGACTGAACGGCCAGCCGAGCGCCAGCATCTGCGCGCCGGCAAATGCGCTGAGAATCGCGCCGATGCGGCCAACGCCGTGCATCCAGCTGGAGCCGGTGGCGCGCGCCTGAGTCGGATAATAGCTGGCGGCCAGCGCATTCATGCCGGTATTGGCGCCGTTAAAGCAGAAACCGCAACAAAAGGCGATGGTCGCCATCAGCAGAGGCTGAGCTGGCGCGCAGCCAAGCAGAATGGTCGCCAGCGCGCCGCCGAAATAGATTGCCGCCAGCGCCAGATTGGCATTGACCCGATCCATCAGCCAGCCGGCAAACAACGAGCCCAGCGTTCCGCCCGCCTGATACATGGCGGTAATCAACGCGGCAGCGGTAACGCTCAGCCCCAAATCGCCAATCAAGGCGGGCATCCAGCTGCCGATCAGGTAAACCAGGAACAGGCCCATAAAGTAGCCGCCCCACAGCATCAGGCTGCCGAAGCGGTATTGACTGGAGAGTACGGTGCTAACCGCGCCCGTCCCGGACGTCGAAGCAGGATAGAGAAAGGTACTGTGCGGCGTGGTCGAACCCGGCCACATCTTTTCCACGATAGCCCGAATACGCCAGAACGGCGCCTGCTGCGCCAGCAGAAAACGCACCGACTCCGGCAGATAACGCAACAGCAATGGTAGCAGCAGCAGCGGCAGGATGCCGCCCATCAGCAACACCGCATGCCAGCCGAAAGCGGGAATCAGCCAGGAGGCGGCGAACCCACCGCTGGCGGCGCCGAAGGTAAAGCCGCAAAACACCACGGTAATCAGAAAAGCGCGCTGGCGCTCCGGCGCGTATTCCGAAACCAGCGTGCCGACATTCGGCATCGCGGCACCAACCAGGCCAGTCAACAGACGAAACAGCATCATCTGTTCGATATTCTGCGCCAGCGCCGTTGCCAGCGTCCACACGCCGAAAAAGAATACGCTGCTGATAATAATCCAGCGCCGCCCATAACGATCGGCCAGCGGGCCGGCAAACATCGCGCCCAGCGCCAGCCCGACCAGCGCGGCGCCGATCGCCATGCCCAACTGATGGCTTGAAATCAGCCAGCTGCTGCGCAGCGCTGGGGCAATAAATCCCATTATCGCGATGTCCATGCCATCCAGCGCCACAATAATAAAGCAGAGCGCAATAATACGCCGCTGGAAGGCGCTTAAGCGGTGTTGGTTAATAAGCTGGCGAACGTCAATGGCCTGTATGCTGTTCAGAAAAGTAGCTCCCTGCGGCTGTTAACAACGGATAAGCGCGGCAATCATAAAAGCGGTTTTATCATAGCGAAACGCTATGCGCTGCGGCTATGACTTTGCGCTATAGTGAAATTTTCTCAACAGGCCACGCGCCGGACGTTCAGCAAGCCAGCATGATCTATGCTGAAAAGTTATGCTGCGGGTAGCATTGATTACTTCTGATGACGTTGACGCCGCCTGTTTCCTGAACAAAAGGCAATATTGTTAAATTTATTTTGCAATAAAGTTAACAAAATCACAGCATGCCGCTTGCGTTAATTCAGCCAGCCTTTCTACTCTCTTCCCATGGACAAAAACTATCTGTTTAATCAGCGCATCCGCTTGCGCCATCTCCACACTTTCGTTGCGGTCGCACAGCAAGGTACGCTGGGCCGTGCCGCGGAAACGCTCAGCCTGAGCCAGCCGGCGCTTTCCAAAACGCTGAATGAGCTGGAGGAGCTGACCGGCGTCCGCCTGTTTGAACGCGGACGCCTCGGCGCGCAGCTGACCACCATCGGTGAGCAGTTTTTAACGCACGCGATAAAGGTGCTGGATGCGCTAAATCATGCCGGACAGTCGTTCGCGAATCCGGTCGGCGACCGCCCGGTAGTAATCCGTCTCGGCGCGCTGACGACCGCCGCAATGGGTATGTTGCCTCAGATCCTCGATCGCTTTCACCAGCAACAGCCTCAGGCCACGGTTCAGGTGGCAACGCTGCATAATAATGTACTGCTGGCGGGCCTGAAGGCGGGCGAGTTTGATATCGGTATTGGCCGCATGGCCGATACTGAAATGATGTCCGGTTTGACTTATGAACTGCTGTTCCTGGAATCGTTAAGGCTGGTCGTCAGGCCGGAACACCCGCTTTTAAGTGACAACGTCACGCTTTCGCGCGCATTGCAGTGGCCGGTGGTAATTTCGCCGGAAGGGACGGCACCGCGGCGCATTGCGCAGGCGATGATGGATGAACAGGGATGCAAACTGCCGCCAAGCTGCGTAGAAACCTCCTCTACTTCGCTGGCGCGTCAGCTGGCGTTACGTTACGACTATGTCTGGTTTGTGCCTTCCGGCGCCGTCAAAGAAGACCTGCTGCACAGCTCGCTGGCGGCTCTGCCGATTGCTTCGCATGGCCCTGGCGAACCGGTGGGCATTATTACCCGCTCCGGTAATCCGCTCTGTCTGAGCGCGGAAATTCTGCTCGCCACTATTCGTAAATGCCATTCAGGATAATAAGGTGTGGCAGCGCATTTAAGTCTGAGATAATTTAGCAGGTGAAAAAAGAACGGGCTGGCAAACGCCAGCCCGAAAATATTATTGCCGATTCAAATGACCCATTAGCGACTGCGTTTTGCATGCCGCTCGCGGTTATCCATGCGCGCCTGCTCCGTTTTGCGCATCCCGACATAGATTGCGCCGCTACCGCCGTGCTGCGGCTGAGCGATGCAAAAAGCCTGTACATCATCAAACTGCTGAAGCCAGCGTGCCAGATAACTGCGCACAATGTTGGCGTGCGATTCATCTTCCCGGCCCTTGCCGTGAACAATCAGCAGATTGCGCAAATTATCTTTGCGCGCCTCCATCATAAAGGCAAAAAGCGACTGGCGGCAGACTTCTACCGGCTGGCGCAGCAGGTTGAGGCTGGCATCCAGCTTATATTTACCCAGACGCAGCTTATCCAGCACGCCTTGTTGAATGCCTTCAGCTTTATATTCCAGCGGTTCACTGAGCGGAACAATATCGAGGTAGCCTTTAGTAAGGAAGTTTTCCATTTCCTCATTAGCCGGCTGGCGCGGCGCTTTGGGCGTCGGCGTTTTCAGCCAGTGAATATTTGCGCAATTTTTCAGCGGGGTGACATCTTCCATGGCGTCACGAAACAGATCTTTATCGTCAAGGTTCATGGGGCTTACCTCACGCCTGATATGTCGTGGCAATGCACGAAGAAGAAAATGACTGAACGTCCCGGCAAGTTTAACCGATTGGCCGGGCGTTGCCAAAAGCCAAAATGCGCAAGCCGTGACTGCCTGTTTTTCATTCAACTTAGCGATTGATTTTTGTCATGTTAGTTAAGTGTTAAAAATAATTCGCCGTGTATCGGTAATAAGAAAAGTTGTTTAACGCCCTTAATTAACAAAACAATGCGCAATATTTACCCATAAAATTACATTGATGTTATTAATAGATAACATCCCTGTTTTTTATGCGGTTAAAAGTGCGCTAATGCATTCCATTTCGCGCATGAAGGATGTTAAAATTGACCTCAGTCAATTATCGTCGAGGATGTATTATGATCCCGGAAAAACGAAGCATTCGTCGTATTCAGTCTGGTGGATGCGCGATTCACTGCCAGGACTGTAGCATCAGTCAACTTTGTATCCCGTTCACGCTAAATGAACATGAGCTGGACCAGCTGGACAACATTATCGAGCGTAAAAAGCCGATTCAGAAAAGCCAGGCTCTGTTTAAAGCGGGTGATGAGTTGCGTTCGCTCTACGCTATTCGCTCCGGTACCATCAAGAGCTATACCATCACCGAACAGGGCGATGAGCAGATCACCGGTTTTCATCTGGCGGGTGACCTGGTCGGCTTTGATGCGATCGGCTCCGGCCATCATCCCAGCTTTGCTCAGGCGCTGGAAACCTCGATGGTCTGTGAAATTCCTTTCGAAACCCTGGACGATCTTTCCGGTAAAATGCCCGCCCTGCGCCAGCAGATGATGCGCCTGATGAGCGGCGAGATCAAAGGCGATCAGGATATGATTCTGCTGTTGTCGAAGAAAAATGCAGAAGAACGCCTGGCGGCGTTTATCTGGAATCTGGCGCGCCGTTTCGGCCAGCGCGGCTTCTCCCAGCGTGAGTTCCGCCTGACGATGACGCGTGGTGATATTGGTAACTATCTGGGCCTGACGGTAGAAACCATCAGCCGTCTGCTGGGCCGCTTCCAGAAGAGCGGAATGCTGGCGGTAAAAGGCAAATACATTACGATTGAAAACCATTCGATGCTGGCCGAGCTGGCAGGTCAAAGCCGCGGCGCCGCATGATAAGCACGCCGGATCACTATTTGTTATTTTATTGATCCGGCTAGAACTTCTCCCCTTTTTCCCGACCTGTTAATGGGCTATCTTTAGCTGACACGCTCTGGTGTTAGGAGATGCCGTTATGGTTAAGTATCAAAACATTCTGGTCGCGATAGATCCTGAACAAGACGATCAGCCAGCGCTGCGTCGGGCCGTCTATCTCAACCAGCGTATCGGCGGGAAAATTAAGGCATTTTTGCCTATCTATGATTTTTCTTACGAAATGACTACCCTTCTTTCACCCGATGAACGCACGACCATGCGCAAAGGGGTGATCAGCCAACGGACAGAATGGATTCGCGAACAGGCGCATGCTTATCTGGAAGCGGGCGTGGATATTGAAATCAAAGTGGTCTGGCATAATCGACCCTTTGAAGCGATTATTCAGGAAGTTCTGGCAGGCCAACACGATCTGGTGTTGAAAATGGCGCACCAGCACGATCGGCTGGAAGCGGTGATTTTCACTCCAACCGACTGGCATCTGCTGCGCAAGTGCCCCTGCCCGGTCTGGATGGTGAAAGATCAGCCCTGGCCGGAACAAGGTAAAGCGGTAGTTGCCGTGAACCTGGCCAGCGAGGAGCCGCATCATGACGGGCTGAATCAGAAGCTAATCCGCGAAACTACCGAACTGGCCGCCATGGTGAATCATACCGAAGTGCATCTGGTCGGCGCTTATCCGGTGACGCCCATCAATATCGCCATTGAACTGCCTGACTTCGATCCCAGCGTGTATAACGATGCGATTCGCGGCCAGCATTTGGTCGCCATGAAGGCGCTGCGGCAAAAATTTTCTATTGATGAGAAATTCACCCACGTCGCCAAGGGCCTGCCGGAAGAGGTTATCCCGGATTTAGCCGAGCATTTAAATGCGGGCGTGGTGGTATTAGGCACCATAGGGCGTACCGGTCTGTCGGCGGCTTTCCTGGGCAATACCGCTGAGCAGGTTATCGATCATCTGCGCTGCGATCTACTGGTGATCAAGCCCGATAACTTCACGTCGGCGATTGAGCTGGATGACGATGAGGATGATTAACGACGAAGGCTGATCTGAAGAGCGAGCGTAAAAAAGGCTGCCGACGATATGTCGGCAGCCTTTTATTTTTTAACGCGCTTAAAGTGCTTTGAGAATAGCTTCCACGCTCGCTTTTGCGTCGCCGAACAGCATCTGCGTATTCTCTTTAAAGAACAGCGGATTCTGAACGCCCGCATAGCCGGTGTTCATGGAACGCTTAAACACCACCACATTTTGCGCTTTCCACACTTCCAGCACCGGCATTCCGGCGATAGGACTGCGCGGATCTTCCTGCGCCGCCGGGTTAACGGTATCGTTCGCGCCAATCACCAGTACCGTGTCGGTCTCGGCGAAATCATCGTTGATTTCATCCATTTCCAGCACCACGTCATAAGGCACTTTCGCCTCCGCCAGCAGTACATTCATATGGCCTGGCAGACGGCCCGCCACCGGATGAATGCCAAATCGCACCTTGATGCCGCGCGCACGCAGCTTTTCGGTGATCTCCGCCACCGGATATTGCGCCTGTGCCACCGCCATGCCGTAGCCCGGGGTAATAATGACGGTAGAGGAGTTTTTCAGCAGCTCCGCGGTATCCTGCGCATTGATCTCACGATGTTCGCCGCTCTCTTCATCGTCCCCTGCTGCAGCGCTGCTGTCGGTGCCGAATCCACCGGCGATCACGCTGATAAACGAGCGGTTCATCGCCTTGCACATAATGTAAGAGAGAATGGCGCCGGAGGAACCAACCAGCGCGCCGGTGACAATCAGCAGATCGTTGCTCAGCATAAAGCCCGCAGCGGCGGCGGCCCAACCGGAATAGGAGTTCAGCATAGAAACCACGACCGGCATATCCGCACCACCGATTGAGGCGACCAGATGCCAGCCGAAAGCCAGTGCAATCACCGTCATGATCAGCAATGCGAAAATTTGCAGCCCGACGCTTTCGGTACGGACAAACATCCACAGCAGCAGGAAGGAGACCACCAGCGCCAGCAGGTTAAGCTTGTGGCGATGCGGCAGCATCAGCGGACGCGAAGAGATTTTCCCGCGCAGTTTGCCAAAAGCGACCAGCGATCCGGTAAAAGTCACCGCACCGATAAAGATGCCGAGGAAAATCTCCGTCAGATGAATATTTTCCATCACCGGCTCAAGCCCAGGGCCGTGATCGATATAGCTGTTTAAACCCCACCAGTACCGCCGCCAGGCCGACGAAGCTGTGCAGAATCGCCACCAGCTCCGGCATTTCGGTCATCTCTACCTTTTTCGCCAGATGAATGCCGATTGCGCCGCCGATCACCATCGCCAGTAAGATCCAAGCGATATTGCCGGCATCCGGTCCGAAAATGGTCGCCAGTAGCGCAATGCCCATACCGGCCATGCCGAAAATATTTCCCTGCTTCGAGGTTTCATGCTTTGAAAGCCCCGCCAGGCTGAAAATAAAAAGAATTGCGGCAACAATGTATGCCGCAGTCACTAATCCGCCAGACATTTATTGCCCCTTAGTTCTTACGAAACATTTTCAGCATGCGCTGAGTTACGGTGAAGCCGCCAAAAATATTGATGCTGGCGATCAGCACGGCAATAAAGGCGAAGAAAGTGACCCAGCCGCCGTGGCCGATTTGCAACAGCGCGCCGACCACGATAATGCCGGATATAGCATTCGTGACCGACATCAGCGGCGTATGCAGCGCATGGCTGACATTCCACACCACGTAGTAACCCACCACGCAGGAGAGCGCGAAAACGGTAAAGTGCGAAAGGAACGCGGCCGGGGCGACATTCGCCAGGCAGGCGAACAGCACAATCGCCAGCGCCAGCAGCAGATATTTACGCCAGGGGGAAGCAGGTTTGGCTGGCTCAACCGGCGCCGCCGCTTTGGGCTGGGCCGCTTTCGGCGCGGCGGAAACCTGGATCGGCGGCGCGGGCCAGGTGACTTCACCGTTCAGCACGGTAGTCACACCGCGGATCACCACATCATCGAAGTTGATGTCGATTTCGCCGTTCTTCTCTTTGCAGAGCAGCTTCAGGAGATTGACCAGGTTGGTGCTGTAGAGCTGGGAAGATTGCGTCGGTAAGCGGCTGGGCAGATCGGTATAGCCAATGATTTTTACGCCGTTCTCGGTAGTGGTAACCGTATCTGCGACGGTCAGCTCGCAGTTGCCACCGGTTTGCGCTGCCAGATCCACAATCACGCTGCCGGGCTTCATGGTGGCGACCATTTCGCGGGTAATCAGACGCGGCGCGGGTTTTCCTGGGATCAGCGCGGTGGTAATAATGATATCCACCTCCTGCGCCTGAGCAGCAAAGAGTTCCATTTCCGCTTTGATAAAGGCTTCCGACATCACTTTGGCATAGCCGTCGCCGCTGCCAGCTTCCTCTTTGAAATCCAGCTCAAGGAATTCGGCGCCCATGCTTTTCACCTGCTCTTTCACTTCCGGGCGGGTATCAAACGCGCGCACGATGGCGCCTAAGCTACCGGCGGCGCCAATCGCCGCCAGGCCAGCCACGCCAGCGCCAATCACCATGACTTTTGCCGGTGGCACTTTCCCTGCCGCGGTAATCTGGCCGGTAAAGAAACGGCCAAATTCATGCGCAGCCTCTACGACCGCGCGATAGCCAGCGATATTGGCCATGGAGCTGAGGGCATCAAGAGACTGGGCGCGGGAAATGCGTGGCACCGCATCCATTGCCATGACGTTAATCTTACGCGCGGCCAGCTTTTCCATCAGCGCTGGATTTTGCGCAGGCCAGATAAAGCTTATCAGCGTGCTGCCTTCACGCAGCAGCGCAATCTCTTCCTCATCAGGCGCATTGACTTTCAGCACAATATCGGCCTGCAAAGCCTGCTGACGATCGACCAGGGTCGCGCCCGCCTGCTGATAAGCGCTATCTTCAAAACTGGCCGCTTTACCTGCCTGTTCTTCAATGGCTACGCTGAAACCCAGTTTCAGCAGCTGTTCCACCGTTTTTGGCGTTGCAGCCACCCGGGCTTCATTTAGCAACCGCTCTTTGGGTACCCCAATTAACATAGTTTTCCCTTTCATCGGTTAGTGATGATATGAGCGACGGCGATTTTTCCGCGCTCGCTCCAGACTTTGTATCAAAGTGTTTATAACCTACTGAATATATGTCTCGTAATCTACCCGCTACCGGCTGCGTGGAAAGTTTTTACGCAAATATGCCCTTCTCAGGGAATCACACATTATTTTCGCCGGATAAATAGCGTTATCCCAACAACAATCTGCTATATCGATAGCAACAAAACAGGATATAAAACGCAACATTATCCTTAATTAACAATAGATTAACTAAAATAGTCATATCATTAATCGGTTAAAGTAATAATCGATTGCTGAGTTATACTAAAAACGCCTCTCTTTAATACGCCCTTTTTATGATTAAACCGGCGAACCCGAATGCGTTAAATTGGCTGAGACAGCGGCCATTATTACATGCAATAATCGGCAGCTAATCTGTTACACATCAAGAGTCCAGCACGTTTTCGTACTCAATTTTTGCGTAAGGCGAAGGATTATTTTTATGAAGCTGAAGAACACTCTTCTGGTGACCGCCCTGTTGTCATCGATGACGCTGACCGCTCAGGCGGCGCAGGAGCTGTCACCAGAAAAAGCGGCCGCGTTAAAACCTTTCGAACGTATTAATATTAGCGGTCGTTTCAATTCCATTGGCGATGCCAGCGCGGCAGTCTCCAAACGTGCGGATAGCATGGGCGCGGCCTCTTACTATATTCAGGGTATTAATGACGCAACCGGCAACAGCGGCAACTGGCGCGTTACTGCCGATTTGTATCATGCCGATGCGCCGGCTTCTGAGAAGACCACCACGTATCGCACCTTTAGCGGCGTAAAAGAGCTGCCGAAAGCGGAAGCGTACCGGCTGGAGCCGTTCGATACGGTTTCCGTCAGCGGCTTCTTCCACAGCCAGCCGGATGTGAATGAAGCAATTGGTAAAGCGGCGAAAGAGAAAGGCGCAGCCTCGTTCTTTATTGTGCGCCAGATCGACGCCAACAGCGGCGGCAACCAATATATCACCGCCTACGTTTATAAAGCCGATGCGCCGAAACGCCAGGTGCAGAGCCCGAACGCAATTCCGCGTAACTCCGAAGCGGGTAAAGCGGCACTGGCCGCCGGCGGCGTTGCTGCGAAACAGGTTGAAATTCCTGGCGTTGCGTCTTCAGAAACGCCGAGCAATAAAGTTGGCCGTTTCTTCGAAACCCAGAGTTCTTCTGGCGAGCGTTATACCGTGCGCCTGTCTGACGGCAAAGAGATCCAGGAAGTGAACGCCATCACTGCCGCGCAGATGCAGCCGTTTGATACCGTCACCTTTACCGGCCACTTTGGCACGCCGACGGAAATCTCTGAGGCCGTGGCCAAACGCGCCGCCGCCAAAGGCGCTAAGTTCTATCACGTCACGCGCCAGTGGCAAAACCAGAGCGGCGGCAACCTCACCGTGACCGCTGACCTGTTTAAATAATCCTCACCCCGGAGCGGCTTTTCCGCCGCTCCGCCATATTCTGAATAATCTGTAGCGCTTTTTGCATAGACACGCATTGCGCGACGCCCCCGCACTCCGTAAAATCCCGGCCTTATTTCAGCGCAAACGCGGGGTTCTCTCGCCTCCTGCCTGATGAAAAGTCAACCGCAACGCGGTTCCCTGGTTATTTATTCTGTTTCAGGACGGTTTCTTGGACAAAAAATTAGGCCTTAGCGCGCTAACCGCGCTGGTACTCAGCTCCATGCTGGGCGCCGGGGTTTTCAGCCTGCCGCAAAATATGGCGGCCGTCGCCAGCCCCGCCGCGCTCTTGATCGGCTGGGCCATTACCGGCGCGGGTATTCTTTTTCTTTCGTTAGCGCTGCTGCTGTTGACGCGGCTGAAGCCCGATCTGGACGGCGGTATTTTTACCTATGCCCGCGACGGCTTCGGGGAACTGGTCGGCTTTAGTTCTGCCTGGGGCTACTGGCTGTGCGC
>NZ_CALNWY010000026.1 GCF_940807255.1 Mixta sp. Marseille-Q2659
CGTCACCGACAAGTACAAGCTGGTTATCGTGGTGGAATCGGTGGCCGACGCCTGGCGGCTGGCTACGGCGGTACCGGAGATCACCAGCATCAATCTCGGCGGGATTAAGGCCAAAGAGGGCAGCCGCCAGCCCGTTTCTCAGCCGGCGCGCCACTATTTCTGGCACGCCGGTTGCTCTTATCACGGTGTGGAACCGCTTGATGAGGTCAGGATGAAACGTCACTACATTTTTGCCAGCCACGGCTCGTTTGCCGCCGGGATCCGTCAGTCCGTCGAATTAATTCTGGGCGCGCAGCCGCATCTGCACGCGCTGTGCGCCTACGTAGAAGAAAACGAGGATTTGACCCAACAGGTGGACAGCCTGATGGCGTCGTTTACGCCGCAGGATGAGCTGATTGTCATTACCGATATTTTCGCCGGCAGCGTGAACAACGAGTTTGTTCGCTATCTGCACCGGCCCGATTTTCATCTGCTGGCCGGGTTAAACCTGCCGCTGGTGATTGAAATGCTGATCGCGCCGCCCGACGAGCCGGTGATTCAGCTGATCAACGAGGCGCTGACCAACGCCCGCGAGGGAATGCAGTACTGCAATCAGACCATCAGCAGCGCCAGCTGCGCGGACAAAGATTTCTGAGCGAGGAGGATAACAATGATAAAGCTCTTACGTGTCGATCATCGACTGCTGCACGGCCAGGTGGCCTTTTCCTGGACCCAGTACATTGGCGCGGACTGCATTCTGATCGCCAATGACAGCGTCCCTGACGATGAATTACGCAAAACCACCATCAAGCTTGCCAAGCCTCCGGCGGTCAAGCTGGTGATTAAAAACATCAACGACGCCATCGAGGCAATCAAAAGCGGCGTCACCGACAAGTACAAGCTGTTTATCGTGGTGGAATCGGTGGCCGACGCCTGGCGGCTGGCTACGGCGGTACCGGAGATCACCAGCATCAATCTCGGCGGGATTAAGGCCAAAGAGGGCAGCCGCAATATCTCGAAGGCGATTAACGTGCTGCCGGATGAGATCGCCCAGCTGGAGGAGCTGGTGCAGGCAGGCAAAGAGATCGAAATCCGCCAGGTGCCGGGCGATCGTAAACAGCTGTTCAGTGAAGCGCTGTAGCGCGGGGAGCGATAATGACTGAAGCATTGTTGCTGGGGCTGGTGGCGTTTATCGCCCAGTCTGAATATGCGTTGGGCACCTCGCTGCTCTCCAGGCCGATTGTCACCGGCCTGTTGACCGGCCTGGTGCTGGGCGATGTGCAAACCGGCGTGATTATGGGCGCGACGCTGGAGCTGGCCTTTATCGGCTCCTTCTCGGTCGGCGCCTCGATTCCGCCCGATGTGGTGACCGGCGGTATTCTCGGCGTCGCCTTCGCTATCACCTCCGGCGCGGGAACCGAAACGGCGCTGCTGCTCGGCCTGCCGATCGCCACGCTGACGCTGGTGTTAAAGAATGTTTATCTGGGGCTGTTTATTCCCACGCTCAGCCATAAGGCGGATGTGTACGCGGAGCAGGGCAATACCGGCGGCATTGAACGGATGCACCTGTTGGCCGGGTTTGGCCTGTCGCTGATGCTGGCGACTATTGTCACCGTCTCCTTCCTGGTGGGCAGCGGCGCGGTAAAAAGCCTGCTCGACGCCATCCCGGAATTTATTAAACACGGCCTGAGCGTGGCGACCGGCATGATCCCGGCGCTCGGCTTCGCGATGCTGGCGCGGCTGCTGATTAACAAGAAGGTCGCGCCTTACTTTTTCCTCGGCTTTGTGCTGATGGCCTATCTCAAGGTACCGGTTACCGGCATTGCCATTCTTGGCGCGATTGTCGCCGTGGTGATGGTCAATATGACGCAACAGCCCGTCCAGCGCGCCTCCGCGGCGCAGGGAGTGAATGATGACGAAGATTTCTGATAGCGAGCCGCAGGCGACGCCACAGATTACGCCGCGCGATCTGCGCCGTGTCTTCTGGCGCTCTTTCCAGATGGAGTTTTCCTGGAACTATGAGCGGCAAATGAACCTGGCCTTTGTCTACGCCATGATGCCGGTGCTGAAAAAGCTCTACACGCGCCATGAGGACCTGGTCAGCGCCCTGAAGCGACATCTGGTGTTCTTTAATACCACGCCGCATATCGTCACGCTGATCCTCGGCATTACCGCCGCCATGGAGGAGAAAAACCGCAGCGGCGGCGGCATGGACAGCGCCTCCATCGATAACGTGAAGGCGTCGCTGATGGGGCCGCTGGCGGGTCTGGGCGACTCCTTTTTCTGGGGAACGCTGCGGCTGATCGCCACCGGTATCGGCACCAGCCTGGCACTGAAGGGCAACATTCTTGGGCCGATCCTGTTCGTGCTGATTTTTAACGTGCCGCACATTCTGGTGCGCTGGCTCTTTACCCGCTGGGGATACGTGCTGGGTACCGGCGTGCTTCAGCGCATCCAGAAAAGCGGCATGATGGAGAGCGTTACCTACGGCGCCTCGATAATCGGCCTGATGGTGGTGGGCGCGATGACCGCCTCAATGATCGACATCACCATTCCCATTACCTTCGGCGCGGGCGAGGCGAAAACGCAGGTTCAGGACATTATCAACGACATCATGCCCTGCCTGCTGCCGCTGCTGAGCTTCGGCATTGTCTACTGGCTGCTGGGTAAAAAGGTACAGCCGCTGGCGATTATTGGCGGGATGGCGGTGGTCGGCATCCTGGGTTCATGGATTGGTCTGTTCTGAGGAGAACGCGATGTCAGTCACGATGATGAACTGTATCGAACGCGAACCGGAGGCGCTGGCGCGCATTCTGGATGAGTATCCGCACACGCTGGCGCCGCTGCGTGAACGGCTGGCGCAGGGGCCGGTGCGACGGCTGCTGATTCTGGCGACCGGCTCGTCGATGAACGCCGCCCAGTGTGCTGCCTTCGCCTTTAGTCAGTGGGCGCAGGTGCAGATTGAGATTAAAGAGCCTTATCCCTTTACCCATTACGAACGCGTTGACGAGGCAACCGACTGGATCATCGCCCTGTCGCAGAGCGGCAAAAGCCACTCCACACTGGCGGCGCAGCTCAAAGCGCAGGCGGCAGGCAAAAAGGTCTGTTGCATGACCTCCGATGCCAGCAGCCCGCTGGCACGCGAGGCGGACGCGGTGCTGGATATTAACTGCGGCATTGAGCCGGTCGGCTTCGTCACGCTGGGCTTTAGCGCCACGGTGCTGAACCTGCTGCTGGTGGCGCTGACCATCGGCGAGGCGCAGGGCACGCTGGATGCGGCGACGCGCGACAGTATGCTGCAGTCGCTGCGCCAGTTAACGGAGCAATTACCGGAAGTGATACGCCGCACCGATGCGTTTATTACGCGTCACCAGGCGGTGCTGGCCGCCGCGCCGCGCTACGTCGCCATTGGCTACGGCGCGCTGGCGGGCGTGGCGAAGGAGTTTGAAACCAAATTTACCGAGACGGTGCGCCGCCCGTCGAGCGGCTTCGAGCTGGAAGCCTATATGCACGGGCCTTATCTGGAGGCGAACGGCGAGCATCTGCTGCTGTTTATTGAAGATGCGCCGCATCCACGTCTTGCCGCACTGCGCGACTATATGCGTCCGCACGTTAAAGCTGCTTTTACGCTGAGCGCGCAGGGCGAAAGCAGTGACAACCAGCTGGGACTGAATTTTCCGCTGGATCATTTACTGGCGCCGCTGCTGTTAATCGTGCCGGTGCAAATCATGGCTTATCGGGTCGCCGCGCTCAAAGGCATTAATTTAAGCGTGCGCATATTCGACGATTTCGACCAAGTATTAAAAAGCAAAATTTAATCGCTCAGGAGAAAAAATATGTTGGGTTTTAACCAGGACGAGTACCTGACCAGTGCGCGTGAGATCATCGCTGCGCGCAAAATCGCAGAACAGGTAGCGGAAAATATCCATCAGGCAGGTTACAGCAATCTATTTTTCGCCTCGGTAGGCGGCTCGCTGGCGCCGATGATGGCAATAAATGAATTTGCGAAAGAATGTACCGCATTACCGGTTTATACCGAACAGGCGGCAGAATTAATTAATAAAGGAAATAAAAAATTAAATAAAGATTCGGTGGTCATTACGCTCTCGAAATCGGGCGATACCAAAGAATCGGTAGCCATTGCCGAATGGTGTAAAGCGCAGGGGATTCGCGTGGTCGCCATTACCAAAAATGCGGATTCGCCGCTGGCCAGCAACGCCAGCTGGCATATTCCGATGCGCCACAAAAACGGCGTCGAATATGAATATATGCTGCTTTACTGGCTGTTCTTCCGGCTGGTGGCGCTGAACGGCGAATTTGATGCGTATGAGCGTTTCGCGAATCAGCTGGAGCTGTTGCCGGAAAACCTGCTGCAGGCCAAGCGCGACTTCAACGATCGCGCCGATGAGATTGCCCGCCAGTATCACAGCAGCGATTATATGATGTGGATCGGCGGCGCGGAGATGTGGGGCGAAGTTTACCTGTTCTCAATGTGTATTCTCGAAGAGATGCAGTGGAAGCGCACCAAGTCAGTCAGTTCGGCGGAGTTTTTCCACGGTACGCTGGAGCTGCTGGAAAAAGAGGTGCCGTTGTTCCTGGTGAAAGGCGAAGGGAAATGCCGGGCGCTGGACGACCGCGTGGAAGCGTTCGCCCGTAAGATCAGCGATCATGTGGTGGTGATCGATCCGCGCGACTACCGACTGAACGGCATCGACGACGCTTTCCGCTGGATTATGGCGCCGTGCGTTGCCTCCACGCTGATGGTGGATCGGCTGGCGGCGCACTTCGAAAAATATACCGGCCACGATTTGAATATTCGCCGCTACTACCGGCAGTTTGATTATTAATGCCCGCTGTCCTCTCTCCCACGGGAGAGGACGGCGCTTTGCTTAACTTCACGCAATGAAAGGTGCATAATAAATGCATCTTTTTTGCAGCGTGAGGTGACCATGTCTGACAGTAATAAAGCGGGACATACTTTTCTGGCCAGCCTGGGGAAAACCCGACTGCGCCCCGGCGGTACGGAAGCAACCGAATGGCTGTTTGCGCAGGCCGGGCTGAATGAACAGAGCCAGGTACTGGAAATCGCCTGCAATATGGGCACCACGGCCATTGAAATGGTTTCCCGTTTCGGCTGTCGGGTTCACGCCGTTGATATGGATAAACAGGCGCTGAGCAAGGCGCGGGAAAATGTCGCTGCCGCCGGTTTATCCGACCGTATCCAGCTTAGCGAAGCAAATGCTAACCATCTTCCTTTCCCTGATAACAGCTTTGATGTAGTGATTAATGAAGCGATGCTTACCATGTACGCCGATAAGGCGAAGCAGCGGCTGGCGCACGAATATTATCGCGTGCTGAAGCCCGGCGGCTGCTTATTAACGCACGATATTATGCTGACGCGCGGCGAGCTGGCGGCGAGCGCGGATTCACAGCTGCAACAGGTGGTGAAATCGAACGTCAGTCCGATGAGCAAAGAGAACTGGCAGGCGATGTTTTATGAGGTGGGGTTTAGCCAGGTGCAAACCCACAACGGCGATATGTCGCTGATGTCGCCGCGCGGCATGATTAAAGATGAAGGGTTACTGCGCACGCTAAAAATCGCCTTTAACGGATTAAAAAATCGTGAAAATCGTCAGCGCTTTTTGAGTATGTTTCGTTATTTCCGCGCTCAGCGTCATTATATGAATTATATTGCCTGTTGTTCATGGAAGGCATAATACGCTATTCACGTAAGACGTAATAAAAAGCGGGCGCTAATCTCGCCCGCAGAAATAAATATCATGATTTTCTGTAAATAATACGCGGCGAAAATGTTCACCCATTACGCCGCCATTATTCTGTCGCTGACAGGGAGTGTTATTTACTGTTTTACGCCGCTGTTTATTTTCCGTGCCAGGTGGCATTGTTTATTGCCTGGACCGCTGTTTAATAATGCGTTTTAAAAGTTATGCCGCGTGAAAATTAAAGCTGGCAATCAGCGCGCTGAATTGCGTTTTGTCCGCCTCGGTTATTTCACTGTGTTTCGTCTGGGTAAAAACCAGAATATGAGACGGCTTCAGTTCAAATATCGCCTGCTGCTGGCAAATGCGTTGGCCGTCACGCTGATAAGAGGAGACGATACGCTCTCCGGCAATTAATCCCGCACCCAGCGAGATACTGCCGCGCTCCGGCGTCTGCCAGCCAGGCAGATGTTTCTCCATAATCGCCAGGTGGCTGTTGATGTAATCGCTCAGCGTAACGCCCTGCAGAAGCCGATCGCGTCCGATGGTATAGGCGGGCGCAGCAGGATCGGTCGATCTTAAAACATTGACCGTGTGATCGAAAAAACCGGCGGGCAGTTCAATACTGCCTTCAGTGAACAGGCAACGAGAGAGTGATTGGGTCATTTTTGCAGTTCCTTTTGCTTATAAAAACGGCATCTTCGCATATGACGGCAGCAATGACTACCCGCCCGGCAGCATCCCATTTGTGAATGAACGCCGGTATATGTCGGCTTTTTGGCTAAATAATCGCCAGCGGAATGTGGATGACAACAAAGTTCACAATAAAAGTGGCGACTGTTGGCGCAACCAGGGTTAATTTGTTTTCACTAATAATAAGCGCCTGCGACAGCAAGGCAGGGAAATCAGGAGACACTATGCGTAATACCACGAAGATTCTATTTTCAGGTGCGCTAATCAGCGCGCTGGCATTCACTTCTGTCGCCCGTGCGGAAGGGGAGCAGGCGGCTCCGGCTGATAGCGCGCCGCAAACCCAGCAGAACCCGGCGCAGGGCGTGCCGCAAACGCCTGCTCAGCAGGATCCGAATCAGGTACAAACGCAGGGCACGCCAGAAGCAGCGGTGCCGCAGGATCCGACGCAAACCCGCCCGCAAAGCGCGCAGGATCAACCGGCGCCAACCGCCGCCGCGCCGGACGCCGCACCGCAGCCGAAAGAACCTTACGAGGTGACCGAGTTCTTCAGCGATGCGCAGCGTTACACCATCGGCTCTCAGGTGCCGGAAAAGTATCGCGCCAAAGCCTATGAAATTACTGAATGGCAGAAACGCCATCTGCCCGCGCCGGATGCAGGCAGCCACTGGACCTATATGGGTGGTAACTACGTGCTGATTTCAAATGCGGACGGCAAAATTATCAAAGCCAGGTCGGGCGATATCTTCTTCCATTGATCGTCAGCGACTGTGCCGCAGCGCATGCTGCTCAGGCTGTAAAAAAGCGCGGGCCGCCTCTCTTTCAGGCGGCCCGCGCTTATGTTACGCCTGATTAAAACGTTCGGCGCGGAAGGTGGCGAACATGGGATGCGGCTCGCCGCTGATGATTTCGTCCGCCAGCAGTTCACCGGCGATCAGCGCCAGCGTTGCGCCGGAATGGGTGAAGGCCACAAAGCAACCCGGCACTTTTTTAAGTCCGCCGAAAACCGGATTGCCGTCGCCCGGAATCGGCTTCAGGCCAATCTTCCAGCCGCTGGCGCGCAGCGCAGGCCGCCCGGCAATCAGTTTACTGGCTTCATCCAATAGCTCCTGCACCACCGGTTCCGGGATGCGATATTCTCCCTCCGCGCTGCGGGAAATATGTTCCTCATACCAGTCATGATCCACCGCCAGCGTACCGCCTGGATTCGGACGTACGGCAGCGCGCGGCGTATTCATAACCGCTTCAATAGGAGTATCGATGGGATCGGTGGTGACCAGCATCGAAACCGGCGAGCCGTTGGGAATGGTGACGCCCAGCGGTGCCACCACGTCCGGCGTTTGCGGCCCGCAGGCGACCAGCACCGCGTCCGCCGCCAGCTCGCCGGCACGCGCGGTGACAACGCCGCAGGCGCGCCCGCTGCCGTCGGTTTTTACCGTTGCCTTGCCCGCATGTTCAATCAATTTGCCGCCAAGCTGATGGAACTCCTCCATAAGCCAGCCGATCAGGTGTGGCAGGCTAACCCAGCCTTCACCGGCGTTAAAAATGGCGCTGTCCGCCATCGCCTGCGGCGCAATATTCGGTGTAAATTCGGCGACATTATTCGGCCCGATCAGCGCGGAATCGTAGCCGTGCGCGCTTTCATAGGCGTGGCGCGCCTGGGTGCCGCGATCGTCATCCGCCGCCCAGTAGAGACCGCCGTCAAAGCGCAGCCAGGGCAGATCGGGATGTTGCGCAAACAGTGTGCGATAGCGATCGATTCCCGCCATACGCAGCGCATGATATTCCAGGGCGCGTTCGCCAGCGGAGTTGAGCCAGGAGAGAGAACGCCCCGATGCGCCAGAGCCGAGCGCGGCTTCGGTAATCAGCACCACCTGTGCGCCCTTGCGCAGCAGATGTACCGCGCTGGAGACGCCAATCGCGCCGCCGCCGATAACGGCAACCCGTTTTTCATTGTTTTCCAGTGACATAAATTTGTTCCTTGTACAGGTAAATAGTGGTTGTCCGTCTCAGGCGTTGCGGACGGCGTAACGGGTATGGAGATCTTCAATCAGACGCAGGGACGCCAGCGACTCAGCGGCATCCACCGGCAGCGGGCCGCCTTCCAGCAGCGCGTTCGCCAGCAGGCGATAAAAGGCGGGATAATCGCCGCGCTCGGTTTCAATCACCCGATCTTGCGTATCCTGCGTCAGCGTGCCCCAGTGGCTGGCTTCTTCCACGCCAAAGGCGAGATCGAGCGGCGTCATACCGGCGGCCAGCGACGGTTCCTGATTATCCAGTCCCCATTTGGTAAAGCCCGCCTGGCTACCCAGCAAGTGAAAACGCGGGCCCTGACGGGCGGCGAGGCCGTTCATCCACAGGCGCGTGCGCACGCCATTAACGTGCAGCAATGAAACAAAGCTGTCCTCATCCGCCGCGGAAAGCGCAGGTTGCGTATGGCGCGCCAGCTCGGCGTAGCTGTCGGCAACCGGCCCGAACAGCTGCAACGCCTGATCGATAAGGTGGCTGCCGAGATCGAGCAGCAGGCCGCCGCCGTCGGCAATGGCGGCGCGATCGCGCCAGTTGCCGAAGCCCTGTGGCCGCCACCATTCAAAACGCGATTCAAAGCTGCGAATATCACCCAGCGCGCCCTGACGCAGCAGCTTTTTCACCGTCAGAAAATCGCCGTCCCAGCGGCGGTTTTGAAATACCGTCAGCAGCGTGCCCGCCTGCCGCGCGGCGGCGATCAGCGCTTCGCCGTCGCGGCTGTGCGGAACAAAAGGTTTATCAATCACCAGATGCAGCCCGCGCGCAATCGCCGCCTCCGCCTGGACGCGATGTCCCTGCGGCGGCGTGCCCAGCACCAGCAAATCCAGTCCGATCTCTCCGGCGTCGATCAGCGCCAGCAGCTGCGGCAAACTTTCCACCAGACGCGCCTGCGGATAGCGCTGGCGGGCCAGCACCTGGCGTTCGGCATCGCCGGTGACAATCGCCGTCAGCGCAAAGTGCGGATCGGCGGCGATCAGCGGCGCATGAAAGATCTGCCCGGAAACGCCGAATCCCACCACCGCGGTACGAATTTTCCCCTTCATTAACGGCATCACAGCACCTCCGATAAAAAGCGGCGCAGGCGCGCCGACTGCGGGCGCTCGAAAATTGCTTCCGGCGTGCCGGTTTCTACAATTTCGCCCTCATCCATAAACACCACCTGATCGGCGACCTTGCGCGCAAACCCCATCTCATGCGTCACCACCACCATGGTCATGCCGCGCTGGCAGAGATCCGCCATCAGATTAAGCACGCCTTTCACCAGTTCAGGATCGAGCGCCGACGTCGCTTCGTCGAACAGCATCACTTCCGGGTCCATCGCCAGCGCGCGGGCAATGGCGACGCGCTGCTGCTGGCCACCGGAGAGATCGCGCGGACGATGATCGGCGCGCTGGGTTAATCCCACCTCATCCAGCCGCCGACGGGCGATCTCCAGTGCCTGTTGCTTCGGCAGTTTTTTGATTTTCCACGGTGCCAGCGCCACGTTTTGCAGCGCGCTGTGATCGGGAAACAGATTGAAATGCTGGAACACCATGCCGATGCGCAACCGCAGCGCATCCGGCTTATCCTTCAGCACCGAGCGGCCGGACAGCAGCACGTCGCCCGCTTTCGGCTCATGCAGCCGGTTAATGCCGCGCAGCAGTGTCGATTTCCCGGAGCCGGACGGCCCGATAATACAGGTGGTGGTGCCTGCCGGAATGTGCAGCGAGACATTGCGCAGCACTTCTATATCGCCGTAGGCCAGCGACAGATTGCGTAGTTCCAGACTGGAACCGTGAAACGCCGCGTCCTGTGGCTGTTCTGTGGCTAACGCATTATTCAGCATACTGTTGCTCCCGATGGGCAGAAAGAGGGGCGGGGCGGCCGCTGGCGGACGCGCTGTGCTGTTGCACTTCATCAACTTCTTTCAGGCCGCTCTGCGGCGCGCTGGCGCGGCGACGACCGTTGCGATAGCGTTCGTCGATCACGTTAACCAGATGCGTCATCGGCACGGTGATCACCAGATAGAACATGCCTGCCAGCATTAACGGCGACAGGTTGCCGGTCAGTACGGCGGCATCCTGCCCGACGCGGAACAGCTCGCGTTGGCCGACCATCAGGCCCAGCAGATAGACCAGCGAGGAGTCCTTAATAATCGAAATAAACTGGTTAACCACCGCAGGCAGCACCCGGCGGATACCCTGCGGGATCACAATCAGCGTCATGGCGCGCGCATAGCTCATACCAAGCGCGCGGCACGCTTCCAGCTGGCCTTTTTCCACGCTCTGAATGCCGGAGCGGAAAATTTCGCCCATGTAAGCGCTGGCGATCAGGCTGAGGGCGAAGATACCGAGCGGATAGGGCGTCGGGCCAAACAGCTGATAGCTGAAGCGCGCCAGACCCTGACCGATAAGCAGAATGGTCAGAATTGACGGCAGGCCGCGAAACAGATCGGTATAAATGCGAGCCGGCAGGCGCAGCCAGCGCGCCGGTGAAATCGCCATCAGCGCCAGAATCAGGCCGAAGGTGGTGCCCAGTACCGTAGCGGCGAGGGAGATAATTAATGTGTTAATTAAACCGGTTCCCAGCAGCTGAGGAAAAACGGCCATCATTGACGGGAAATCGAAGAAGGTGCGCGACAGAATCTCGAACAGGTTCATAGTAAGCACTCGCTTTTTTCAGGGGCCGGGACAACAGCTCCCCGGCCCGGTGGATCGGGCTGTTCTCTGCGTTGGGGTATTACTGCGCGTTGGGCAGGTACTGTTTCGGCATCGGGGAACCGGGGAACCACTTCTCATAGAGGCGTTTCCAGGTGCCGTCCTGCATGGCGTCTTTGATGGCTTTATCCAGCGCCGCTTTCAACGCTGGATTCTGTTTGGCGATGGCGAAGCCGGCGGGCGCATCGAACGAGGGAATGTCTGCCGCGTGAATCAGCTTAAAGCGTTCGGCGTAGCTTTTGGCCGCCTCGAAATCGAGGAAAACCGCATCCAGCGTGCCGTTATTCAGGGAGGAGATAGCAGCATTGTTATCCGGGAAACGCACCAGATCGGTCTGCGGGAAATGCTTCACCGCATAGCTTTCCTGCAGCGTGCCCTGCACCACGCCCAGGCGGCGTTTTGCCAGCGCGGCGACATCTTTGATGCTGGTATCGCTGCGGGTCAGCACTGTCAGATAGCCCGCCAGGTAACCGGTAGAAAAATCGACGGTTTTGGCGCGTTCCGGCGTAATGCCGATTGCCGCGACGCCCGCGTCATACTGACCGTTAGCCACCGCAGGCAAAATGCCGGAGAAATCCTGGCCGATAAAATCGACCTGCCTGACGCCCAGGCGATGAGCGACATCAGTAAAGAACTCAATATCAAAGCCGGTAAAATTGCCTGCGGCATCGGTAAAGGTGTAGGGTTTCGCATCGCCTAGGCTGGCGACGCGCATATGGCCAGGTTCAATCAGGCCATAAGGATTGTTATCTGCCGCGACAGCATGGGTAGAGAGCGTGACGATGGAAGCCGAGGCGATAAGCGCAACGGCCATTCTGAACAGGATGTTGTGCGATTTCATAAGCAGTCCGTTTTTGTTGTCTAAACATCAACGACTATTGAAACCGGGGGCGTTTAATTAGTATGAGTCCGGTCTCAATGCAGGTGCTGATTAGGGCGCTATCTCACTTGTGAGACCGGTCTCAAATCAGTTACAGTGATATTAAGCACAGCCTTTCGGAGCCGTCAATGATTGATCCTTCAACCTGTGATTCGAATTAATTATGACAAGTAAAACCAGGCGAATGAAAGCACCGACCGCCGCCGATGTGGCGCGCGAAGCGAAGGTTTCTAAAGCGCAGGCGGCCAGGGCGCTGGGCGGTTACGGATCGGTCAGTGACGAGGTTATGACGCGGGTGCTGGCGGCAGCGGAAAGGCTGGGCTATCGGCCAAACGAGCTGGCGCGCAGCATGAATACTGGCCGCTCCAATACGCTGGGCGTAATCGTCGGCGATATTGAAAACCCGCATTTCGGGCTGGCGCTGCGCGGCATCTCTGATGTAGCGCGCCAGGCGGGCTATCACGTTATTCTCAGCAACAGCGATGAAAAGGTCGATATTGAGCGCGAAGCGGTGCGCGTGATGCTGGAAAAGCGCGTGGACGGCATTATCGTTGCGCCCAGCAGCTCCGCCGCCAGCGACAATGCGCACTTAACGCAGGTGCTGACGGAAGGGCGGGCGCTGACGCTGTTTGACCGGGCAGTTTACGAACTGGATGTGGAGGTTATCGGCGTCGATTTTACCCGTGCGGCGCAGCAGGCGACGCAGGAGCTACTGGAGGCTGGGCATCGCCGTATCGCTTACGTCACCAGCATGAACGCCGCCCAACCTTATCGTCGTTCAGAAGATATGGGGCTGACGCCGGTCGCCCAGCGTATTGCCGGTATGGAGCGCGCCTTTAGTGCGGCGGGCGTGCCCTTTGTGCCGGCGTTGATTAAGCCCAATGCGCTGGATGATGCAGCAGTAGCACGTATTGTGGCGGAACTGTTTGCTGCCACGCCGCCGACGGCCGTTATCGCTTCAGATAGCCTGATCGCGCAGGCGCTGCTGCGTGAGTTTCTCCAGCGTGGCCTGCGTATCCCGCAGGATCTGTCGTTTGTGATGTATGATAATTTTCCCTGGACAGAAATCGTTTCGCCGCCGCTGTCGGTGATAGCTCAGCCGGTTTATGAAATGGGCTGTGAGGCGGCCCGACGTATTATCGCCCAGATCCGCGGCGAAGATCCCGGCCCGATGCCGGTGTTTGAAACGCGCTATATTCGTCGGGCATCGACCGGGCTGCCGTCAACCCGACGGCTTAACTGAGATCAGGATGCGCTGAAGCTGGCATCGCTTGCTAAGACAGGCTAAACAGCTAATAGCTGAAGTGCGCAGGCTCCGGTCATTCAACGATAAATAAAAGGAGCGTTTATACGCTCCCTTTTGCTGTTGCCCCGATCATTCTTTCACTGGCACCACCTTTATTTCGACCAGTCCAATGCCCAGCTTGCGCGGATCCTGGCCGATGATGTTGCCTTCGTTCGACAACTGCGGCTCCGGCGGCGCGATGGTGAGCTGATGACTGCCTTCAGGGTTGGTGAAATGCAGCGTCACGCTGCTGACTTCATGACCCAGCGTCAGCATCTGCTGCTGCGAACCTACGCGCACCGGTATCGGGCGCTGAGCGTTCGGGCCGAAAGCTTTCGCACGGATTATCAGATCAAAACGCGGCGGCAGCGGCTGGGCGTAATCGATAGTCACTTCCGGCGCAAGATTGGCGTTGCTCCAGCGGCCCCAGGCTTCCGGGCGCGAAATGCCGCTAAACTGCTTCACCGCCAGCGGCGCGCCCGGCACGTCAAACTTAAAGCTGTCGGCCTGGTAGCGAATATCGTGATCGGCGATTTTCAGTGCGGCGACATTTTGCTGCCAGCGCTGCTCATCCAGCGGCTGTTGCGTAATGTTGACCTCGCTTTCCCAGTTCGCCTTATCGATCAGCTGAACCTGCGGCTGGGCGCCCAGCTGCCCTTGCGCCACGCACAGGTCGGTGGAGATCGCCAGCGACGGCTGCCATAAACGCGCCATCTTAAAGCAGCGATCGACCCAGACAAACTTATCTTCTGCCGCAAAATCGGCCAGCTGATAGCGCAGCGGCGCGGCATATTCGCCTTCCGGCAGCGGCTCGACTTTATCTTTACCTATTTTCAGCAGCAGCGGCAGGCTGAAATGCGCGCCGGAGAAGCTGATGCTGTTTTTCTGCTTATCGACGCTAAAGCGTTCGATCGACTTTGGAAAGCCCCACAGCTGAATGACGTCCGGCTTCCACTCCAGCACCTTTTTCTTCATATCGAACTGCTCCGACAGCGAGCGATCCGACAACGAACTACGACCCAGGCCTATCGCCTTATCGCCGCCCAGCAGATCCAGCACTGTCGCGCCGTTGTCCAGCGAGCTGCGCTTCATGGTCAGCAGCTGCGGCTGTGCGCTGTCGCCGCGAATAATCATAAACAGGTTGTCGCGCTGACGGGCGTTAAGGTATTTCCAGGCGGTATTGTTCATCGCCAGATGATCGGAAGAGACCACGATCAGCGTATTTTTGGCGTAAGGCGAGGCCAGAATGCGTGAAATCAGCTGCGCCACATGCTCCTGGCTACAGGCGACGGCGCTGAACGACTGGTTAGGTTTGCCTTCGTAGCTGTAGCTTTTATGGGTACAGCTACGGGAGATAAAGCCGTCGGGATGATGGGTATCTACCGTCAGCGTGAACAGGGCAAACGGCTGCGGCTGCTGCGAAAGCTGTTCAAACTTCTGCCAGACCTCATCCATCACCGTATCGTCATAGAAACCCCAGTTGTTGCGATAGGCGGGATCGGTCACCTGATCTTTCAGCTCCTGCAGGCCGTAGAGATGATCGATGCCGTGCGACTTCAGGAAGGTATCTTTGCCGGCAAAGCGCAGATCGGCGCCCTGCATAAAATATGTCTGATAGCCGGAATTTTTCAGGATATCGCCGAGGCAGATATTCTGCGGAAAGAAGCTGGAGAGCGAGGCTGACGCGTTGCCTTCGAAAGGTGCAAACAGCGGAATGCCGCACTGCGAAGCCACCATTCCGGCGATGGTATATTCGGTACCGGGCAGCTGCTCGGTTTGGGCAAAATCAAGCGCCTGCTGCTGCTTCAGGCGGCTCAGCTCCGGCGCCAGACCGGGAAAAGCCTGCTCGTCAAAATAGGTGCGCTCCAGACTTTCGCCATAGATATAGACCAGGTTCAGCGTCGGTTTAGCAATCTGCTTCTGCGGAACGTGATACCAGCGCGCAAAATCGGAATCGCCAGCGGCGGTTTGCGAAACGAGCAGATCGGTCACCTGCTGAAACGCGGGCGTGGTTTTAATCGAAGCGAGCGCCAGTAGCAGCGCCAGCAGGCTGTAGCCGAAATGGTGCGGCCGGTCGCCGCGTCGGCGCAGCAGCCAGGAGAGCAGGCAGAAGACTAAAAACAGCGCCAGCACCAGGCCGATGCCGGGCAGCACATATTTACTGACGCCGGCACCGGTCAGGCTGTTGGTCAGCGTATAAATCACCGCATCGTTAATCCCTTCGCCGGTAAAGTAGTTACTGGCGTAGAGCGTGGCGTTAAGGATGATAAACAGACCAAGAACCAACAGCAGTGAAAGATACCAAAAGGTGTTTCGCCCGGCTTTGTAAGCATAAATAACGATCGATGCAACAAATAAAATGACTGAAAAAAGTTCAGACAACGGAATTTCCTCATGCGAACGCCGACGACGATAAGGCCGTCGTCAGGCTCGTTTTCTTTATCAGGGGGAAGCAGAATTTTTTCAATCTATCCTGACTGTCATATCCCTGCAATACGGCATATCAAAACTGCGGCGTGGCGCGAAGAAATTCAGACCATAAGCGCGCGACAGGTTAACAACCTTCAGGCGCTGGGCGCGACATCGTGCCAGAGATCGTCCATCGCCAGCTCCAGCTTTTTAAACAGCTGATAGCGTCTGGTGTGGAAAGCGTGGCGCGCTTCGTTCGGCAGCAGTACGCCGGGATTAAGCTGTACCGCCTGGGCTACGCCCGCCGCCAGGTTCGGCCACAGTCCGACGCCGACGCCCGCGCAGATGGCCGCGCCCAGCGCGCCGGTCTCCGCACAGGTGGCGACGCGGATGGGAATGCCCA
Source organism: Mixta sp. Marseille-Q2659 (assembly GCF_940807255.1). Lineage (GTDB taxonomy): Bacteria > Pseudomonadota > Gammaproteobacteria > Enterobacterales > Enterobacteriaceae > Mixta. Next base: position 16,091 of record NZ_CALNWY010000026.1, read on the forward strand.
GCACATCGGCAAACATTTGCGGCCAGACTGAACTACGCGCCGCGCCGCCGGAAAGTGTCGCCTGCGTGAAAGGAATGCCAGCGGCGCGCAGGCGATCGATATGGGCGTGGTGGGCAAAAGTCACGCCTTCGAACAGCGCAAACAGCATATCGGCGCGGGTGTGCCAGCCGCCCAGCCCGTAAAAGCCCGCTTTGGCCGGGCCCGCCTTGCGGCCGGAATAGAGATAGGGATGATAAAGCGGCAGCTGCATATCCGGCTGCACCTGCGCCACCAAATCGCTGCTGCGTACCGCGCCCTGGCCGCCGCGCCCGTCGTCAAATTCGCGGATAAACCAGTCAAGATTGGCGGCGGACGTGGCGCTGGCTTCAATTGCCATAAAGCGGTCGCGCTCGATAATCGAATTCATAAAGACCGGACGCCGATATTCCGGTTTATCTACTACCACCTGATTGATGCTCCAGGTACCCGCTACGACAGACGCTTCGCCGCAGTTCACAACGCCGGAGCCCACGGCGCTGGCAACCACGTCAAAAATCCCTGCCACGACCGGAATGCCGACCGGCAGCCCGGTCAGACTGGCGGCCTGCGGTGTAACCTGGCCTACGACCGCACAGGATTCATGCAGCGGCGGCAACAGCGGCAGGGCATCTTCCAGGCCATACAGCACCATCAGCGCCGCGCTGTAGTGGCGCTGCGCATAGTCGATCAGTCCGGCACCGGCGGCGTCGGAGTAATCGGCGGCGATTGATCCGCAGAGAAAGTGATTAATCACATCTTTGGCGCACAGCACATGGCCGATGCGGGCGTAGCGCGCCGCGTCGTGCTGTTTCAGCCAGCGCAGCAGCACCGGCGTGGCCGCAGGCCAGGGTTTTTGCAGTGAACGCTGCCAGATAAGATCGGCATTACCACGCTGTTCCAGCTCGCTGACCAGCGCGGCGGCGCGCATATCGATCGACTGGATGCCCAGCAGCGGCTGCTGCGTTTTATCCAGCGCGTAGAGTCCGTTACCGTGCCCGGCGGCACCTACGGCGATAACCCGCCGCGCCGCATCGCCCGCCTGTTGCAGACAATCGCGCACCGCCTGCTGTACGCCATGCCAGACGTCAGTGATTGGCCGTTCAGCATAGCCAGGCTGCGGCTGACGGGTTTCTCCGGCGCAGCTCGCCACCGACAGCACCTGGCCGTCGCAGTCAAACAGCACCGCTTTAATCATGGTATTGCCGGCATCGATGCCGAGTAAGCAATGGCTCATCAATGACCTCGCATTCAGGGACGGCAGGCGGTCAGGGTCGCTTGCCGTCTGGCGATCCGATGGCGCACTGCTTAAGCGCCGGTATGGCGTCAGGCCTGGTGGTAAATTTCCAGCGCCTCCGCGCCGCTGACGCCCTGATGAATAATCGCCATCAGCGCCTTTACCACGCGCGATGGGTTATCGTGTTGATAAACGTTGCGGCCATACACCATGCCTGATGCGCCCTGGGCCATCAGCGCCACGCTTTTTTCCAGCACGCCGCGCAGTTCGCCTTTACCGCCGCCGCGCACCAGCGTCGGGCAGCGCGCCGCTTCCACTACGCGATGAAAATCTTCGACGTTTTCGGTGGGATCGGCCTTGATAATATCCGCGCCCAGTTCGCGCGCCAGCCGCACCAGCGGCACGATTTGCCGGACATCGCCCAGCGAGCCGTAGGCTGGCCCCTGGCCCGCCGCCGCCATGACCAGCGGTTCAATCATCAGCGGCATGGCGTATTTATCGCAGGCGTGACGCAGGCGGCCGATATTTTCCACGCACTGGCGAAAGATGCCCGGCTCGTCAGGGATTTGATAGAGGTTGACCACTACCGCTGCGGCATCCATTTGCAGCGCTGCCAGAATCGGCTCCTCCGGGTTATGCAGCACCGCCCACATTTCCCGATGGCGCGCGGCGTTATAGGCGTTGCCGACATCGGTACGCAGCACCAGCGCCGGTTTCGGCGCGGCCGCCTGCTGTAACAGATCGGCCTGGCCGTAATTGACCTGAATGGCATCAGGCTGGGCGGCAATTAAATTGCGCATAACGCTTTGGATATCTTCCAGCCCGACGAGGAAATCGGGTTCGTTGGCGATGCCGTGATCGATAGCGACATCCAGACATTTTCCCTGTTTAAACAGGCGATTCAGGCGCACTTTATCGCTGACCGACATGCTTTTCTCCTGCGGGTTGAGTATGGGAGGCCAGGCGTAGCCCGGAAACGCCGTGCAGACGCGCCAGGCGCGCCAGCGTCATTTCCAGCTGCTGCTGGCGGTGCGCATCGCTCCACTGCATCTCCTGCGCCATCAGATGGGCGATCTCCGCCATCAGCGGCGGCGTCAGCTGGCCGGAAATGCCCAGCGCGGTGCGGCGCAGCAGCAGATCTTCCAGCATCACCACCTGTTCTTCGTGGATCAGCCAGCACAGCTCGGTATCGCTGTAGTCGGCATGATGCTGAAGCGGCTGCTCATCCCTTTCGTTAATCAGGCGCAACAGTGGCTCGGCGCGCGTGCCGTAGCGATCCACCAGTAGCGCCACACGCCTTTCCGTTAGCCGATATTTCTCGCTTAATTCCCGGATCCAGACGGGCAGACGCTCCTGACAGGGGAAGTTGCGCCCGCCGCCAATCGCCATATCCACGGTGCTGCGCAGCCGTTTTTCGCCCAGCAGCTTCAGCACGCGATCCGCTGCCTGTTCGCCAAAGCGGCGGAAGGTCGTCCATTTGCCGCCGACCAGGTTCAGCACGGAAAAGTCGCGGGTGGCATCGGGTGGGAAGTAAACCAGCGAGTGGTTGCGCGTAATGCGCCCGCTCACTTCGGTATCGCTGGCGGGCAGCGGACGCACGCCGGAAAAGGTGTACAGCACATCATCGTCGCTAACGTTAATATGCGGGAAAATAAAGTGCAGCGATTCCAGAATGTAGCGCTGCTCTTCCGCGCTACAGGCGATATTCTCTGGATCGTCCACGCGAATATCGGTGGAGCCCACCAGCACTTTGCCGTACCAGGGGAACATGATGCAGACGCGGCCATCCTGGTTTTCGTAATAAACCATCTCATCGCGCAGCTCCGCCAGCAGCGCCGGGCTGTCAATGATCAGGTGCGATCCTTTGGTACCGCCGATCAGTTTCGGCGGATCGGCGGGCAGCGGCTGCTGATTGAGGCGATCGATCCAGGCGCCGGTGGCGTTGACGATCACGTGCGGCTCAAGGGTGAAAAGCGCGTCGGTCAGGTTATCGCGCAGCGTGACCCGTTCGCCGTCGCTCTCCACCAGGCTGACATAATTCAGCGCCAGCGCGTCACGGTTGCTGTTTTCCGTATCCAGCACCAGCTCAACGCCCAACCGCTCCGGTGCTTTAATCCAGGCATCATAATAGGTGGCACTGTATTTCACCCAGACGGCAAAGCCGGGCCAGCGCGCACGCGTTTCGGCCGTGTTGTTCAGACGGTGGCGCGGCATTTTGCCCTGCTGGCGCGTATAGAAATCGTAGAGCGACAGGCCGGTTTTGATCAACAATGCGCCGCGCCGCGTCGGCTTTTCGCCGAGGCGTAAAAAGCGTTTACTGGCGTTCACCAGGCCGCCGCCCCAGCTATCGATGGGCACCGTGGTGCGCAGCGGCGAAACGTAATGGGGCGCGTTCTTCAACAGCCGGTCGCGCTCTTGCACCGACTCCCTGACCAGATCGAACTCGCCGGTTTCCAGATAGCGCAGGCCGCCGTGGATCATGCGCGATAGCGCGCCGCTCGCCGCCTGGCACCAGTCATCTTTCTCTACCAGCACCACCGGAATGCCCTGCAGCGCCAGTTCCCGAAAGGTGCTGATCCCGTTAATCCCGCCGCCGACAATCAGCACCGGCGCACGATTACGCTGACGCAGCGCCGCAAGCTTCTCTTCCCGGCTACGCTTTACCACCACTTCCTGTTTCCGCATGCTTTTCTCCTCTGCCCGCCGCGATATGGGCGGGCTCAGCGTTAACTGCTTGCTCCTGCAATTATTTTCGCCGTAAGAGAAGAGGGCAAAGAAAGCGCGGCTTAAAATGCGTAACTGTGAGCCGGATCGAGAATATGCGCGAAACCGTTTTCCGTTACAGCTCTCCGGTCAGATACTGCGCCACGCCGTTGGCGAAGCTCCAGTCGCCTTTTTCATTGGTGATAAAGCTGATCATCAGATCGCTGCCGCGTACGCCAGCGCTGCTCTCCAGTTCGCGCGCCAGCTCAGCCATAAAATGCTGCTTCTGCTCGCTGCTGCGCGGGCTGGTATAGACGCGCACCATCACCAGATTATCGCTGCGCGTCAGGCCGAGGCCGGTATCTTCAAACACCATCTGGTATCTTTTATTCTCTCGAACAATCTGATAACGGTCGCGTTCCGGCACGCGAAAAGCGGTCAATACTGCGCGGTGCGCCGCATCCAGCAGGGTTTTCAGTTCACGTTCCGAACGGCCTTCAATCAGATCAAATTGCAGTAAGGGCATCTTTTTCTCCAGCATCAGGGGGGTGATCGCTATCCTGACCTGTTGGTTAACAAAGAAAAAGCGCTATAGTTGAACGCATTGTTTACTATTTTGAACAATCCTCATGAAGATAAAAACCGATGCGCTCTGGCTGCATCTGCACTGGCTGACGGTGCTGGCGGAGCAGGGCAATTTCACGCGTGCGGCGGAGCGGCTCGACGTGAGCAAAGCAGCGATGAGCCAGAAGATTAAAGAGCTGGAGACGCTGGCGGGCGTACCGCTGGTGCAGCGCACCACGCGCAGCGTGCGCTTAACCGAGGCCGGGGAAAAACTGGTAAGCGAGTTGCGCGCCCCTTTTGCCGAAATCGAACAGAGCTTTTACGCCGTGCGCGACAGCAGCGGGCCGTTGCGCGGCCTGGTGCGGATCACCGCGCCGGTCGCCTTCGCCCGCCAACAGCTTCAGCCGCATATTGGTGATTTTCTGCGGTTGCATCCCCAGGTGCGTATTCAGCTTGAGGTAACCGACCGGCTGGTTTCGCTCGCCAGCGAAGGGTTCGATCTGGCGATCCGCCACAGCAATGCGCTGCCGGAAACCCATGTCGCGCAGCTGTTATGTGAAACGCGACCGCTGCTGGTGGCCTCGCCCGGCTGGCTGGCGCAGCACGGCGAGCCGCAACATCCAAACGAACTCAGCCAGCACAGCTGTCTTTACTATCCGCGCGGCACCGAGTCGCCGCGCTGGCGCTTCAGCGATCCGGCGCAGCCGCAGCAGGAAACGGTGGTGAACGTCAGCGGCCCCTTCGCCACCAATAACAGCGAATCGATTCGCGATGCGGCGCTGGATGGTTTAGGCATTGCGATGTTGCCTGATTTCAGCGCGCGTCAGGCGCTGGGGGAAGGGCGTTTGCGTCAGCTGTTGCCGCAGTGGCGCATTCAGGGCGCTTTCGCCAGTCATATCTGGATTGTGCGTCCGTGGGCCGCACGTGTGCCGCGCGCGGTCACTGAACTTAGCCAGTGGCTGCGTCAGCGTTTTCAGGTGGAGGCGCCGCGCTGAATCTGTACTTTTGTTAAAGTTTTGTCCGCCTGTTGCCGATGAGTGCTGATGGATTCCCTGCAAAAAATAATCAGACCTTCAACACTCAGGACAAGGCTTGTCATATGACCACCCAACCCTTCGTTACGCAACAGGCTTATCAGCTGGATGATGACACCACGCTGATGACCACCACCGATGCGCAAAGTTACATTACCTACGCTAATCAGGATTTTGTTGACGTCAGCGGCTACGAACGCAGCGAGATCCACGGTCAGCCGCATAATCTGGTGCGTCATCCCGATATGCCTAAAGCGGCTTTCGCCGATATGTGGGCCACGCTGAAAAAGGGCCAGCCCTGGACCGGGCTGGTGAAAAATCGCCGCAAGAATGGCGATCACTATTGGGTGCGGGCGAATGTGGTGCCGGTGATCCGTAACGGAGAAATTACCGGTCATATGTCGGTGCGCATTAAGCCGGACGCGCGCGAAGTGGCGGCGGCGGAAGCGCTTTATCAGCAGATGCGTAACGGAAAACGGCGCGGCTGGCGGCTGCATCAGGGATTGCTGGTGCGTAGCGGCTGGCTAAGCCCGCTTTCGGTACTGAAAACAGTGCCGCTGCGCTGGCGTATCCGCAGCGGCGTCGGTGCCTGCTGGTTAACCGTAGTATTAAGCGCGCTGGCGGTCGGCGTGCAGGGCGGCGCGCTGGCGGCTTTTGCCGGGCTTTCGCTGCTGATGGCGCTGCTGAACTGCGGCTGGCTGGAGTGGCAGATCTCCCGACCGCTGGAAAAGGTCTGTAAGCAGGCGCTGGATGTCGCAACCGGTGCATCTCAGAAAGTCGATCATCTCGATCGCGTAGATGAAATCGGCATGACGTTGCGGGCGGTCGGCCAGCTTGGGCTGATGTTCCGCTGGTTGGTCAATGATGTGCGCGATCAGGTGATGAGCGTGCATCAGGCCAGCGATGAACTGGCGCAGGGCAATGAAAAAATTGCCAGCCATACCGAGCAGACGGCGGCCAGCGTGCAGCAAACCGCCGCCACCATGAATCAGATGACCACTACGGTTAACAGCAACGCGGAAAGTACCGGCCAGGCGAATAATTATGCCATTACCGCCAGTAAAACTGCCGTTCACGGCGGTGAGGTGATGCAGCATGTGGTCGGTACTATGGATGAGATTGCCGCCAGTTCAAAACAAATCGCGTCAATTACCGGCCTGATTGACAGCATCGCTTTCCAGACCAATATTCTGGCGCTGAACGCAGCGGTTGAAGCGGCGCGCGCCGGTGAGCAGGGCAAAGGCTTTGCGGTAGTGGCGGGCGAGGTGCGCAACCTGGCGAAACGCAGCGCCAGCGCCGCCAGCGAAATCCGCCATCTGATTGAAGCCAGCGTGCTGAAAGTGGAGTCCGGCAGCGGGCAGGTTCATCAGGCGGGCCAAACGATTACGGATATTGTGGAAAAGGTGCAGAACGTTACAGAGCTGCTGCAGCAAATCAGCATCGCCACACGCGAACAGGGTACCGGGCTGAGCGAAGTCGGTAAGGCGGTTGAAGAGCTGGATCGCATTACCCATCACAACGCTTCGCTGGTGGAAGAGGGCGCGCAAGCGTCGGCACGTATGAAAAACCAGGCGCGGCGGCTGGTTGAGGCGGTGGATGTGTTCCGCTAAGCCAACGGCGGTACGGGGACGCCGGTAGAAGGCCGCTGTTCAGCAGCCTCGCAATGCGCGGCTTGTGCAGTGGATTCCGGCTTCGTCTTCAGAAGCTGTCCAGCAGGAAGCCCAGCGCCGCGTTGATACAGGACGCTGGTCACTTCTCCGTATCCAGCCTGGAAATTTCATAGTTGAGCGTTTCGCTCAGCGTGGCTGAAAGGTGAATGCCTGCTGCTTTAGCTTGCGGTAAGAGCATGGGTTCCAGTGTGACGCTAACCGTTTTTTTTGGCGATTACCTGAAGCTGGCATAAGAACGCCTGAAATGACACCTGTAATAAGCAGGTGTCAAATATGCAAGAATCGCAACTTAATCGCTATATCTCTATTTCCGGCTGGCTAAATGTCGTTACAAGCGGGGCGTCTGTCACCGTTGCGTTAATAAGTTTTACAAAACTTTTCCTGTCATCAGACTGTCATCGCGCCGAGCCACGCTGGCGATGGCAAGGTTCTCTTATTACAGGAAAAATGATGCGCATTAAACTCACCTTACTTAGCGCTGTGCCGTTCTCTGGCGCCGCAGTCGCCGCCAGCGCCGAACGCATTACCGCTATTGTCGATACCACCACGCCCGCCAGCGACAGCGCGGCTTTTGTACAGCTGGAAGAGAAAAGCCTGCACGATTTACGTCAGGCTATTCAGGGTTCACAGCCAGCGCTGACGCGCGACATACTGGAGAAGGCCAGGCAGGGCGCGCCGCTGGCTGATAATGCCTGGCTGAAATCCAGCGGTTACGATTTTGCCGTTAAACAGCAGCAGCAGGCGGGCATAGCGCTGCTGGAATCCTTTAATTCGCTGCCCGCTGCGGTAAAAGCCGACAGCCTCGCGGTCGTCACGCAGATTAACCGTGACGCTACCCTTGGTGAACGTCATCAGGCGTTGGCCGATGCGGAAGGGATTAACTATCTCTATTTTCTCAGCGATGCGCTGGGGCCGAAGCTGGGTCAGGCTTTTCTGACCGCCTATAACAAAGGCGAACTGGCAAAGGCGGCCGCGCTGATTAAGGCGACGGAAATCAGTACTTCCGCCGCAAAAGCCTATTTCCACTATCCGCGGCCCTTTTTGCAGAGCGGCAACGCGATCCATCTGGTGCCGGATCATGTTGTGGTAAAAGATGACAAACCTTACAGTGCCAGCGGCGGCGCTTTCCCCAGCGGCCATACCAATACTGGCTATACCGATGCGCTACTGCTGGCGGAGATGCTGCCGGAACGCTTTGTGCCGTTGGTCGATCGTGGCGCGCGCTACGGCTATTCACGGGTAATACTGGGCGTTCACTATCCGCTGGATGTGATGGGATCGCGCATGGTTGCCGAACGTAACGTCGCGCATTTTATGAACGATCCAGCGTGGCGCAAGCTGTTCGAAGAGGCAAAAACCGAACTGCGAGCCGCGCTGGCACGTGAATGCGGCACTGATTTATCGGCATGCGCACAAAATCCGGCGCAGGACGACAGCTATCGCGATCCCGCCATGAAGGATTTTTATCGTTTCACCATGACTTATGGTCTGCCGCAGGCGACGCCGCACCGCACAGCCTTAAAGGTACCCGACGGCGCTGAAGTGTTGCTGGAGCCGGTGCTGCCGCAGCTGAGCGCCGCGCAGCGTCGGGCGTTAATGCAGAAAACCGCCCTGGCGGACGGCTATCCGCTGTCCGGCGGCGAAGGCGAACAGAATTTCTGGCAGCGTCTGAATCTGCACGATGCGGTTACTGCCGCGTATCGCACGGCAAATTAAGGGAAAGCGTCGGGCTGGATAGTGAAAGCAGGCTGGCGTTCGGCCAGCCTGTTACAGAAGCGTAGCTCAGGATGACTCAACAGACTGGCAGAACGCCAGGACAGAAACCGGGCCAGCCCGTTGGTGCGGGCTGACACAATATTAATCCGCTACCGCACGCTGCGCCTTCTGCCAGCGCCAGATATCCAGCAGTAAAAACAGCAGCAGGCTGATGCCCATCAGCGGCAGGCTAAAGCCCAGCACTACCAGCACCACCGCCAGCAGGAAGCGCAGGCTCAGGCTCATGCGTTGCCAGGCCCAAATCAGCGTATCCGCCGGATGATGGCGTGGCTGAGCGGGGCGACGCAGCCACCAAAGACGATAGCCCAGCACAATCAGCACGCAGAGCGCCAGGCCGAAAAAAGCCAGCACCAGCTGATTCGCCACGCCAAACAGAATGCCCATATGCGCATCCACGCCCCAGCGTGTGAGCTTAGCCAGCAGACCAAACTGCGCAAACTCCACTTTATCCGTCACGCGGTACGTATGCGGATCCACCGCCACGCTATCCACCTGAGTCGGCCAGCGGCGATCGATTTCACCGACGATCCAAGCTTTATCCGCCTGGTAAGAAGGACGAATCTCCAGCTTTGCCGCATCGATCCCGCTGGCGCGGGCCGCCGCCAGCACGCCGTCAAACTGCGCGGGAGAGAGCGGCGCGTCCGGCGCATGGTGCATCATATGACCGCGATGCTCGGCATGTTCGTCCATCATCATCGGCGGCATACTGCCATCGAGCTGAGTATTAACCGCAGGCGTCAGCCAGCCGTAATGCGTACGCAACGCATTGATGTTATCGCCCGCCCAGCGCGACCAGGTGAGGCCGGTGGTGGAGAAAAACAGCAGACCAGCCAGCAATGCCAGCCCAAGCAGACTATGCCAGGTGCGCATTTTCAGCATGCGCTGCGTGCGCGAGGCGCGATTGGCGCTGCGACGCGGCCTGCGCTGTACCGCCCACAGCAGCAGCCCGCCCAGCGCTGCCACCCACAGCCAGCTGGCGGCCAGCTCGCTGTAATTGCGGCCAATATCGCCCAGCAGCAGGCTGCGATGAAGATAATCGAGCGTGGTGCGTAGCGGCAAAATACCGCTGGTGCCATAGACCGTTAAATCGCCGCGTACCGCCAGCGTTTTCGGATCGATAAACACGGCGCGCGTTTCCGACGGCGCGCTGTCGGCGAAGCGAAACATCACGCGCGTGGTGTCGGTAGTACCTGGCGCGGGGCGCACCGCGGCAATTTGCGCATCGCTACCGACATACTCCAGCGCCGCTTCAATCTGACGCGATAAGGGTTCCGACGGGCCGGGCGCATGGGTGGTGAGCTGTTGCGCGTAGAGCCCGTTTTCAAGCTGCGGCGTCAGCACATAGAGCGTGCCGGTGAGTGCTGCGACAAAAATAAAGGGGCCGATAAACAGGCCGATGGTGAAGTGCAAACGACGCATAAGCTGCAGAAAGGCCTGAGCGCTTTGCGTTTTTTCAACCTGTGCCGATGCCGTCGGCACGATTTTTTCCGACATCATGATTCCTTGGCCCGCGAGAGGCTGTAAAGAGAACGTTGGGTTAAGCAGGGTAAAGCGCGTTAACCGGCGGTCCGCGCGGACGGAACCAGATGGGGATCCAGCAGGCAATCAGCGCTGGAAGCTCGAAGGGAACGGCAGGCATCGCGGCCTGTAGCAGCGTCCAGAGCCGTGGAAGCTGAATGGAATCCAGCGACAGATGAATAAGCAGTACGCAGTAGCCACAGGCACTGTCATCCATCAGCGACATATGGTGATGTTTTAAATGCGAGCTGTGCGGGAAAGGAGGCGACCGAGCGGCGTCGGCGAATTTCGTATCGGCGTTCGTAGCAGCAGGTTGTGGATGTGCGACCGCGGCACGCTGATGCGCGGAGGAGTCTGCAACGAAATGATGATGATTGCCCGCTGTGTGTGCAGAGGGTTCTGCGACAAAGTGGTGATGTTTACCCGTTGCGTGCGTGGAAGATGCTGCAATGACAGGCCGATGCTCACCTGCTGCGTGCTTATGACCAGCGGAAGCGGCGGTGAGAAGCGGATCGCCTGTTGCACAGGCGGAAGGTTCTGCAGCCATGGGCATCATCATGGCGGGTGAATAGCCATGCCGGGCCATCAGCGATTTAGAAATCACCGGCGCGATAAACAGTAGCAATATAGCCAGCAGCGCCAGCCATGCCGGAAAGCGGCTGCGGGCTACGGCAATATGAATCAGCGACACAGAAAGCCCTGTAAAAAATTAACGGTGTAATTGTACGCGAAGCGCAGGAGCAGAAATAACTTTTTTACAGAAAAGAAACCTTAGCGCGCAGCAGCTAACAAGGCGCAAGGGTTGGCGTAGCGCACCTGCAGGAGAGCGGCGCTCGGCTTAGCGTGGAAAAGCATGTTGAAAGCTAAAGCAATGGTGTCGTGCAGGCGTGTGTATTGAAGAGTGCAGCAACGGCCTGCGTTGTCGTAAGCATTTACTGAAGCAACGATTTGCTGCTGGGATGGGTATTTTACTGAAGCAACGGCCTGCTGCTGGCATAAGTATTTTATAACGTCACGGCTTGTTGCTGCACGTGCGTTAAAATAGTACAGCTAACAACATACTGCCGCCAGACGTCTTAAGGCCTGGCGGCAATCTTTTTACTGGCAGACGTCAACCCATTCGGCGTCGGTTAACTCCGCCATTCTCTGCGGCGAAATGCGCACCGCGCTATGGATGGCGCCCGCTGCCGGCAGCACTTCCGTAAAACGCTTTAACGAAATATCGCAGTAAACGGTCAACGGCTGCTCCAGACCAAACGGGCAAACGCCGCCGGGCGGATGGCCGGTCCAGTTCAGTACCTCATCCGTGGTTAACATACGCGCCTTGGCGCCCAGCGTCGCTTTCAGCTTCCGGTTGTCGAGGCGCAGATCGCCGCCGGTGACAATCAGGATGACCCGATCCCTGACCTTGAGCGACAGCGTTTTAGCGATCTGTCCTGGCGCAACGCCGTGCGCTCTGGCGGCGAGATCAACGGTTGCCGTACTCTCATTTAATTCAATGATGGGGATTTCAGGGGCACGCTCGGCAAAATATTGCCGTACAGACTCCAGGCTCATGTTGCTCTGCTCTTTACAATAAAACGGGGGGATAAAGCTGCCACAACCGACGGGATCTGTAAACGGTACGCGGCGCGAAAGCGCCGCCTGGAAGGTCAGACCGGCTTTAACGTACAGTCGCCGCAGCGCTCTACGGCAGGCAGGCGATAACGCTGGCAGCAGCTGCGGCGCTGCATCGCGCCATCACGGGGGATCACCGTGCGGTAAAGGGGATTATCGCTGCCGTCGAGCAGATGACGGGAGAAAAACAGGCTTTGTTCCAGCGTCAGCAGCGTGGCTTCGTCCACCCAGCTTTTCATTTCGCCTAAAAACCAGTGCATCAGGTAGCCGGTGTTATTCCAGATCAGTTTGGCATTAATATCGCCATGCTGTTCAATGCCCTGTACCGCCGGGATCAGATGACGCTGAATCAGGCGATCGATACGCTGTTGCGCGTTCAGATAGCGGGCATCTTCATCTTCATGAACGTCAATCCAGAATTTTGCCGGACGACCGCTTTCGTGGAACTGCAGATGGAAGTACTCCAGCGAGCAGTCCAGCGCCCGTTTTTCCATCACCAGCGCCAGCATCATCGGCGGCACGATCAGACCGAAATACCACTGCGCCCACAGTGATTGCAGCGGTTTCTCCTCACGTGGCATCTCGGCGTGATGACGATAAATCTCGTCGCCATAGCGCGCCAGCAGGCGATTGAAATGGACGCTCTGCGACCATTCGGCCTGAACAAGCGTATCGGACGGGGCCGTTTCGCCAAGCGTCAAAAACTCAAGAAACCATGCGCGGTGTTCGCTGAACAGGCTATGCAACGCCGTGCCAAGCGCGCTATCGCTCTGCATAAAAATGACTGGAGACGAACCGTACTCATAAGCCTGACGCGTAACAATGGCCATAGGGCTTCCTGTGTAATCGACTGCCGAAATGGTGATAAGAAAACAAATGATAATCGTTCTTGATTGTATCCAGGAAGGAATAAGGTAGCAAGCGGGGAGGTTAAGAGGTTTCCTGTTCGGCACGTAAAAGCAAATAACCTGATAAAGAATCAGGTTATTTGCTGAAGACAGCGTATTTATCTGTATTATAAAAAATTGACGCGAGATAAAACGTTATTAAAACGATACGGGCTTTCTTATTTTTCTGATGAGTTATTTTAAAATCCTGACCATAAAAACGTAAAACCATTTGAGCGGGTTAAATTTGAATTAAGTTTGATGATTAACGCGGCTGAATATTTTTAATAAATGAGTACTACATCAAATTAATTCTGAAGGAGCGGATAACAGATTGGCTTCGCAAAGTGCATCCCAGGAAAGAATGGTATTTCTTCCGCGATTTTTTGCCACATATAACGCCCGATCGGCATTGGCCACCGCCTGTTCAAAATCTTCTTCAATTATTGGCGCAATGCCTGCGCTAATGGTGACATGCGTCGAGACCCGATGATTAAAGCGATGGGGAATTTCCAGATCCAGCACATGCTGACGAATGCGTTCCGCCAGCTTCATAGCGATAGAGGCGTTAACGTTAGTCATCAGCACTAAAAACTCTTCGCCGCCGTAACGGGTAACCACATCGCGCGAACGCACAGCGTCACGGATCGCTGCCGAGACGCGCGCCAGCGCCTGATCGCCCATCGCATGGCCGTAGTTGTCGTTATAGGCTTTGAAATTATCAATATCCAGCAGCATCACAAAATGGCTGCCGGCGTGGTTTTCCAGAATGTTTTCCAGCCGGTTTTTCAGGCCGCGCCGGTTATAAAGGCCAGTAAGCGGATCGATCATACTCAGGTCGCTCCAGGTCTGCTTCTCCTCGTAGAGCTGAAACAGCAGTCGGCGGATAAAGTGGTCGCTGCGGCGCTGCATCAGGCTCTGCAGCGTAAAGCCTAACAGCGGCAGCATAATGGTGAACAGCAGCGTCAGCGGATGCTGGCCGCGATCGAGCATCATCACCGTTAGCGAAGGCGGCGTAATGTGCAGGCAGAACGCCAGAAGATGCTCGTTCAGGGAGACGGCGCTAATAAAGAACACGGCCATCAGGCTGACCAGCAGAAAGCTGCCGTCAAAATAAAACACCAGCGCATTTTTATGCAAAATCAGCCAGGACCATAAGCCGCCCATAATTAAAGCCGTAAGGGAGAGTATCGGCAATTTCTTTTTGGGCTTGAGTATACAGACGGATAATAAGAATAAACTGATCAACACGATTAATGTCGCCGGAAGCGAGAAAGATAAATTTTCTCCTTTATTTATCGGTAACATAAAAAAAAGCGATGTTGCCATGTTTAAAAAAAGAAAAAGCATTAATGACAAACGATATTTGCTGTGCAGCAATTTTTCATAAGTTTGTAATTTCATTTTTATACACTCGGGACGGCCCTGAAATATCAAAGCGCCATTGCCAGAGTAAAAATAATTTACTATGGAAATGATGTTGAGCAGTTATTATTGGTTTCGGAATTAAGATTTATCCTGGCAATCTACCACTTTATAACTGGTCTGTCATCTTCGTGTATAAACTTTCGGCAAAGGAAGAGTGCAAAATGATAAAACTTACCATATGATACTGCGAATCATTATCATTTGCTGGTGGCGGATATGTTGATGGCAATTATGGCAGCCTGCGGGCTGTGGGGAATAAGCTAGGTGATGGGCGAACGGATACAGAGCGCATGGAGTGTTCTGCTGCCCGGCGCGCTGATGCCGGTCGTTGCTTCTATGGATCTGTCGTTTAGTCAGTGGCGCTGGTTGCTGCTGGCGGCGCTGCTGTTAACGCTGGTTATGCTGTTCCACCATCAGCTGCGCCGCTTTCTCTTGCTGCCTTCCTGCGTGGCGCTGGCAGGGGCGCTGGCGGCGCTCTCGGTCAAGGCGGGCGGATTTTAAGTGGATGGCATTACATCAGGTCATCGCAAAAAACAGGTATCCAGCAAAACAGCTATATGCGCGATCGAAACCGGCTGAGATTAGCGTGGAAAAATAAACAGAAGTGCGCAATAGCGAACAGGCGAACCGGAAAACATAAAGAGGATTCAGATAGCGTGAATGCGGAACAGAAGAGATGTAAACCGGACAGCAGGAAAAGCAGGAGATGACAATATTGGTGCGAAGAGAGGGACTTGAACCCTCACGTCCGTTAAGACACTAACACCTGAAGCTAGCGCGTCTACCAATTCCGCCACCTTCGCATAACATTGTCTTCATATCACCGCATTGGTGCGAAGAGAGGGACTTGAACCCTCACGTCCGTTAAGACACTAACACCTGAAGCTAGCGCGTCTACCAATTCCGCCACCTTCGCGCAGATACTGTGCGATATGAATTTTTGTGGTCTTTGGTGCGAAGAGAGGGACTTGAACCCTCACGTCCGTTAAGACACTAACACCTGAAGCTAGCGCGTCTACCAATTCCGCCACCTTCGCGTTCCAACAATGCTCTGCAGCACTGTAACCACGGAGGCGGATTTTGGAGATTTTTACCGGGGACGTCAACAGATATTTCTCTGCTCTGTTGCGATCGCTGTAAAAAACAGCAACGCCCCCGGAAAAGGCCGATTAATTGCTGCGGCCGGACTTCAGCGCACGCGCTTCGCGACCCCAAACGGCACGATAAACTTTGAAACGGCCGGTTTGCGCCAGCACTTCATGCTGACCGAAGGTCTCGTCCAGTACCTGTGGGTAGGGCAGGAAGGCGTTAGCCACCAGGCGCAGCTCGCCGCCGCTGTTCAGGTGCTGGGTTGCACCGCGAATCAGCTGGCGCGCCGCGTCAAGGCTGGTCTGCATCCCTTCATGGAACGGCGGGTTAGAGATGATCATGTCAAAGCGGCCGGTTACGTCGGAATAGACGTTGCTGGCAAACACGTCGCCTTCAATCTCATTGGCGGCCAGCGTCGCTTTACTGGCGGCCAGCGCGGCGGCATCGACATCGGCCAGCCACAGACGCACTTTCGGCGAATGACGCGCCAGCAGCGTCGCCAGTACGCCCGCGCCACAGCCAATATCCAATACCTTGCCTTTGGTATGCGGCGTAAAGGTCGAAAGCAGCAGGGCGCTGCCGCCGTCCAGACCGTCACGGCTGAAAACGCCCGGCAGCGTTTTAATCGTGCAGTCATCCAGCTGATATTCATCCCAGAAACTGTCCGCATCGAACGCCGGCTGTTGCGTCAGGCGGCCATGATAAAGGCCGCAGCGACGCGCGCTGTCGATCTTATCCAGCGTCGTCCAGTCGGCCAGCATGCCTTCGGCGCTGCGCACGCCGCTGCGGTTTTCGCCGATGACGAAAATATCGCTGCCCACCGGCAGCAGCGACAGCAGATTTTGCAGCTGGAACTGCGCTTCCGGCTTGTTTTTCGGCCAGTAATAGATCAGGGTATCGCACTCTGCTATCGCGTCCGCCGTCGCGACCAGGCCAAACGTCGCGCGATCGCCCATGCTGCGGCTTAATGATTGCCAGTGATGATAATATTGCGTATGAACGCGGCTCAGCTGGGTTTCCAGTTGGGCGGGCAGGTCATCCTGCAAATCGCCGGCAAACAGCACGCGGCGCGCTTGCCATTCATCACTGTGGCGCAGGATCACTTCACTCGCCGGGGTAAAAGCAGACATCAGATAGCTCCTCAGAAATCAGAGCGCAGAGTATAGTGGTTTGTTGGCGCATGTTCGATGGGTTTGCTAGCATAGCGGCGCATTATAAGGGCGTAACGGGAATTTCTATGTCATCCAGACGTGACTGGCTACTACAGCAAATGGGCATTACGCAGTATAAGCTGCGGCGTCCGCGCGCCTTACAGGGCGAAATTGCCATTACGCTGCCGCCGGATACGCGCCTGCTGATTGTGGCGGATATTCCTCCCTCTACTGATGATCCTTTAATTAGCGACGTGCTGCGCGCGTTGGCGATAACGCCGCAACAGGTGGTCAGCGTGACGCCGGATCAGCTGGCGATGTTACCGCCCGATCGCGCCTGCGCCAGCTGGCGGCTGGGAACCGAGGCGCCGGTCGCCCAGCAGGGCCCAAAACTTTCCACGCCGCCGCTTGAGGCGCTCTATTTTGACGCCGGGGCGAAGCGCGCGCTCTGGCAACAGATTTGTGAATATGACCTCGATCTCTTTACTCACCCCGCATGATCTTCCGCAGGCGTTGGCCATTGAGCAACGCAGCCATGCCTTCCCCTGGTCGGAAGCGACTTTTGCCAGCAATCAGGGCGAACGCTACCTTAACTATCGGCTGGATGTGGATAACCGGATGGCCGCTTTCGCGATTACCCAATGGGTGCTGGATGAAGCCACGCTATTTAATATTGCGGTCGATCCGGCGTATCAGCGTCAGGGGCTGGGCAAAACGCTGCTGAATCACCTGATTGCCGAGCTTCAGCAACGCGATATTTTCACCCTGTGGCTGGAGGTTCGCGCCTCCAACCATGCGGCGATCGCGCTTTATGAACAGACCGGTTTTAATGAAGTTTCGGTGCGCCGAAACTATTATCCGGCAACGCACGGCAGGGAAGACGCGCTGATTATGGCGCTCAGCCTGTAAGGGCCGCTTCCCGGCGTTTTCCTGACGTGCCGTAACAGGAGAGAACGATGCTACAAAACTGGGACTGGATCCTTTTTGATGCTGACGACACGCTGTTTCACTTTGATGCGTTTGCAGGTTTGCAACGGCTGTTTAAAGACTACAACGTGGATTTCACCACTGATGATTACCATGAATATCAGTCGGTGAATAAACCGCTGTGGGTGGAGTATCAAAACGGGGCGATAACCGCGCTTCAGCTCCAGCATCAGCGCTTTAACGGCTGGGCGGAGAAGCTGAACGTGACGCCGGACGCGCTGAACAGCGGTTTTCTGAGCGCGATGGCGGAAGTCTGCGTTCCGCTGGAAGGCGCGGTTAACCTGATTAACGCGCTGAAAGGCAAGGTGAAAATGGGCATTATCACCAACGGCTTTACGGCGCTGCAGCAGGAGCGTTTACAGCGTACCGGCTTCCGCGATGATTTCGATCTGCTGGTGATTTCTGAGCAGGTTGGTCATGCCAAACCGCATCCGGCGATTTTTAACTATGCGCTGGAGAAAATGGGCAACCCGTCACGCGAGCGCGTGCTGATGGTCGGCGACAATCCCGACTCCGATATCCTGGGCGGCATCAACGCGGGCTTAAAAACCTGCTGGCTCAACGCAGATGGCCGGGAAAAACCGGCGGCGATCACCCCGGACTGGCAGGTCAGTTCGCTGCATGAGCTGCAATCCATTCTGTTTGCTTAAGTTTTAAAACCTCTCTTTTTTAGTCTGAAATTCTACCGAGGCGGCTTAACAGCCGCCTTTTTTACTGCCGTTTTTCTTTAATGCGAAATTTAGCTCTATTGGCTGCGGCTGGAACCGGTTCTGAAACGCCGAAAAAGCCAAAATCAGTCCCAGATCAGAAAAAAATTTTGCTGCCAGATTGGTTGTTATTTAAGCAAAAACGCTTTTTTTTGCGAGCTGAGTACAGTTTCTCTGATATTTTGCAGGAATCTTCCTATAGTAAATATTAAGAATATTCAGAATTTGTCTTACCTGCATTAAATAAACTTTACTAATGTTTAACCCTTTGCTACGCGCACGTTGAATTATCGCAAAGAGTCTGTAAACTTGCGCCAAACAGGACCGCATAAACTTAAAAAACACCGTCTCCGGGGCTTGCTTTGCAGCCACGTGCGGTAGCAATGGCAAAGTCCAATCTCAGCTTAAGGCTGAATTTTAAACACTTTTCTTTAATCTGATGCAGGCCGCCGGGGTTAGCGCGCGTAATCGCACGTGGGCAACCTTTAGCAATAGCCGCCAGAACTTTTCACCAGAGAATACCAGGAACGCAATCAGGGAGGAGCCAGAATGGTTGAGGAATATTCATTGAATCCTCATCGCCAGGATACAGCGGCTGCATTTCCGGTAACTCGTCTTTATGTAATGTTGCGCAAGTTAAACATTTGCTGCGATATAACCCGAACACATCGCCTGAATAATTTGTAAATTAAGCTTTTAGTCCGCCGGGCTGCTTTTGCGCTTTTGCTGTGCTTTTGACTGGCACGGCCGGTGATAGCTATGCCTTTAGCCCGCGGATGACGCAACGCGTCGGCTGAACCTGTTTTATTAATTACTTGAGATAACTTCATGAGGATCATGGTGAACATTCGAATCGCATTAGGTCTGCTTTTTGTATTAGTCGTTGCGGGTTGTAAGTCACCGCCGCCGGTCACTGACGACACTCTGGTGTCCAGTACCGTTGACGGCGTCACACTAACCTATCGCCATGCTATTACACCGCCGAAAACCTTCACGCCCGTTAACGAAGAATATCGCGCGCTTTATAACGCTTCGGTGATGAGCCGTCCCGACTTTGGCGGCAAGCTGGTGCGTCAGCTGGAAAACGGCCAGCCCTATACCGTGCTGGGCAGCGTGGAAAATAACTGGTTCGCCATTGCGGAAAAAGATCAGGATCAGCTGATCGGTTATGTGCCGCTGCGCGCGGTGGTGAAAAGCGAACTCTATGACGAAACCATTAAAGCCGATCAGCGTCGTAAGCGCGTGCGCGCCGCCCCAACGAAGAAAAAAACCTGTGTTGCGGTCGATGGCGACAGCAAAGCGTGTCAGAACAGCAACAGCGGCACCTGGATTATTGACTAATACGTTCTAATGGCGAAACCCATTATGAAACAACGCTCTTTTTTGCGCCTGAGTATTCAGGCGCTTTTCCTGACGGCGCTTACCTTGCTGGCAGGCTGTATGTCATCACACAGCGATCCCTCCCGTTACCGTCTGTTATTTCAGGCGCACCCACAGATCAATAACGCGGCACCGCTGAAGTTCAGGGTGCTGTTATTGAAATCGGATGCCGACTTTATGTCTGCGGATTTTTATTCGCTGCAAAACAGCGCGCAAACCGTACTGGGTAGCAACCTGCTCAATAGCGAACAGTTCTTCCTGATGCCAGGCCAGCTAACCAAAACGCTTGCCGGACAGCGCACGCCCGAAGCCCGCTATATCGGCATTATGGCGGAGTATCAGTCGCTTAATGGTAAAAAATGGCGTCTCTCGCTGCCGCTGCCAGGCGCAGATGAAGAGGAGCTGAGCGGCGGCTGGCACAGGGAATCGGATACGTGGCAGATCGGCATCGTTGCCGATAACGGCGGCGTACGCATCGCGAGCAAAGCAGAGTCAATGCCTGAATAACGGAAAGCCATTATGAACAAAGCAGAAAAGGTGGTTTGGAGCGAAGGCATGTTCCTGCGCCCGCATCACTTTCAGCAGTCGGAAAGCTACCTGCAAAGCAACCTGCGCGACTGGGGCGCCGTTCAGCGCCCTTACCTGTGGGGATTTACCGATCTGGAGTTTGACGAGGCGATGCTGCGTCAGGGCAAAATCGCCCTGAGCGCCGCCAGCGGTCTGCTGCCGGACGGTACGCCTTTCTCCTTTCTTGATGCGCGCCAGGCGCCCGCGCCGCTGGAGATTGCCGATAGCCAAAGTAACGTCAAGGTCGTGCTGGCGCTGCCTGCGCGCCGGGACGGACGTGAAGAGGTGATCTTTAGCGAGGCCGCTGATTCGCTGGCGCGCTATCTGAGCTTCGAACGCGAAGTGGATGATTACAATGCCGTGGCCGTCGGCCCGGCGGCGGTGCAGTTTGGCAAACTGCGGCTGCGGCTGATGCTGGAAAGCGAGCTGACCGCCGAGTGGACCGCTATCGGCGTGGCGCGCGTGATTGAAAAGCGCAACGACAGGCAGCTGCGTCTCGATGCGAGCTATATCCCGCCGATGCTCAATGCAATTAACCATCCACAACTCTTTGATTACCTGAATGATATGCACGGTCTGCTGGCGCAGCGCAGCCAGCAGATCGGTCAGCGTTTACAGCAGCCGGGCCGCTTTAACAGCGCAGAAATGCTCGATTTCACGCTGTTGACGCTGATTAACCAGCAGCTGGGGCTGGTCTCGCACCTAAAAAATCTGCCGTTACTGCATCCTGAAGCGCTGTTTGCGCACTGGCTGGCGTTCGCCTGCCAGCTCGCCAGCTGGACACCGCAGCGCTCGCCGGACGCCGCGCTGCCGATCTATGACCACGACGATATTGCCCGCAGCTTTAGCAAACTGATGCTGATGCTGCGCCAGGGGCTGTCGCAGGTGATGGAGGAGAGCGCGATTCAGCTACCGCTGACCGAACGTTCTCACGGCCTGAACGTGGCGACGGTGCCGGAAGCATCGATGGTGCGTGAATTTGGCTTTGTACTCGCGGTACGCGCCAATGTGCCGGGCGAGGCGCTGCAAACCCACTTCCCGGCCCAGATGAAAATTGCGCCGGTTACGAAAATTCGCGATCTGGTGCAGCTTCAGTTGCCGGGCATGATGCTACGCGCGATGCCAACCGCGCCGCCGCAGATCCCCTGGCACGCGGGCTACAGCTATTTCGAACTGGAGAAAGGCGGAGAGCTATGGAAAGAGATGGAAAGATCGGGCGCGTTTGCGCTTCATCTGGCCGGTGAATTTCCCGGTCTTGATATGGAGTTCTGGGCTATTCGCAGCCAGTCCGTCTGAAACGTTAGAATGAGCGCTCACCATGCAGGAACGACAATTCACCGGCAGCGATGCCGCTTTTTCCGGCGCGGGCAGCAATAATCCGCTGGTCGCCGCCGCGAACCCTTTGCTTAATGCGATTCCCCAGATCCGTCACTCCGTGACGCATGACGATCCGGCTGGGCTGCGTCAGCGGCTTATCGATCAGGTGCGGCATTTTGAAAAGAACAGCCAGCGTGCGGGCCTGCCTTATGAGGTGATTGTCGGCGCACGCTACTGTCTCTGTACCGCGCTGGATGAGGCGGCGGCGCTGACGCCGTGGGGAAGCCGTGGTGTCTGGCCCGGCAGCGGCCTGCTGGTGACCTTTCATAACGAAACCTGGGGCGGCGAGAAATTTTTCCAGCTGCTGGCGAAGCTGTCGCAAAACCCGCGCGAGCATATTCTGCTGCTGGAGCTGATTAACTATTGCCTGCTGCTGGGATTCGAAGGGCGCTATCGCGTACTGGACAATGGCCGCTCGCAGCTGGAAACCATTAAGCAGCGCCTGCTGCAGATGATTCGCGGCGTGCGCGGCGGCTATCCGTTGCCGCTGTCGCCGCACCCGGAAGATCAGCCGGTTATCCGCAAAATGTGGCGTCCGATGGTGCCGCTGTGGGCCTGCGCGGCGCTGGCCGGTTTTATCGCCTGTCTGCTCTACATCATTCTTAACTGGCGGCTGGGCGACGTAACCAGTCCGGTGCTGGCCTCGATTTATCAAACACCGTTGCCGGAAGTGACCATTCACAATCCCGCGCTGCGCGCGCCTGCGGTGCTGAACCTGCGCGCTTTCCTGCGACCGGAAATAGAGCAGGGGCTGGTGGCGGTGCGCGATGAAGCGGATCAAAGCGTCGTCACGCTGAAAGGCGACGGCCTGTTTGCATCAGCCTCCACCGACGTGCGCGGCCGCTATGAAGCGGTCATCGATCGCATCGCTCAGGCGATGGATAACGTCAGCGGAAAAATTCTGGTTATCGGCTACAGCGACAACGTGCCGATCCGCAGCGCCCGCTTCGCTTCTAACTATGAGCTATCGCTGGCGCGCGCACGGTCGGTTCAGGAGAGGCTGCAACAACATCTGTCGCAACCTGAACGCGCGAAGGCGGAAGGCCGCGGCGAAAATAATCCGCTGGTACCGAACACCACCGCTGAAAACCGCGCCCGCAACCGCCGGGTGGAAATCATACTGTTAGTTTCGCCGGAGAATACGCGGGCGGAGCTGAATGGACTACAGCAAGGGAACTAACGGATGCTGAACATACTGTTTTCCATTATCACCAGCCGCCTGATGTGGGGATTCGTCGGCATCACCGCGCTCTCTTTTATTATCTGGGTGATTGGCCCGGTTTTTTCTATCGTTGATTCGCGCCCGCTGGAATCCGAGCAGAACCGCCTGATCAGCATCGGCCTGCTCTATCTGGTCTGGGGGCTGAGCAATCTGGTGCCGCGTCTCTATAACGGCTGGATTAACCGCAAGCTGATGGGCAGCCTGAGCAGCGAATCTGCGGCGGACGGCAGCGATCGCAAACGGCTGACCAACGAAGAACAGGTGCTGGCCGAACGTTTTGATGAGGCGTCGCAGTTGTTAAAGAAAGCGCATTTCAATCGCGCAGGGCGGCGTAATCCTTTCTGGGCGCAGCGCTTCAGCCGCCAGTATCTTTATCAGCTGCCGTGGTATGTGATTATCGGCGCGCCGGGCGCAGGCAAAACCACCGCGCTGGTTAACTCCGGCCTGCAATTTCCGCTGGCGGATCGCTTCGGCAAAACCGCGTTGCGCGGTATCGGCGGCACCCGCAACTGCGACTGGTGGTTTACCAACGAAGCGGTGCTGCTGGATACCGCCGGACGCTATACCACGCAGGAAAGCCAGCAGGCGCAGGACGCCAGCGAATGGCAGAAATTTGTCGATCTGCTGCGTAAATATCGTGGCCGCCAGCCGATCAACGGCGTCATCGTCACCGTCAGCGTTTCCGATTTGCTGACGCAGTCGGCGGAAGCGGCCCAGCAGCAGGCGATCAACCTGCGTCAACGTCTGATGGAGCTGCATGAACAGCTCGGCATCCGTTTTCCGGTCTATGTGCTGGTGACCAAGGCGGATCTGCTTAAAGGCTTTCGCGCTTACTTCGCGCAACTGGATAAGACCCAGCGCGAGCAGATTTGGGGCTTTACCTTTCCGTGGGAGCGGGCAAAGCTGGCCGATTTCGACTTAGCCAGCGCCTTTACGCAGGAGTATGCGCTGCTGCAACAGCGGCTGGATGCTGGCCTGGCGGATACGCTGATTATGGAAAGCGACGCGCAGGCGCGGGCGGAAAGTTACCTGTTCCCGCAGGAATTTGCCGCGCTGCGTCCGCTGCTGGCGGACTACCTCAACACCGTTTTCGCCCGTTCTAACTTCGAAACCCAGTTCTCGCCGCGCGGCATCTATTTCGCCAGCGGCACCCAGGAAGGGCTGCCGTTTGACCGCGTAATGGGTGAGCTGAGCCGCGCGCTGCATCTGCCGCAGGCGGGCGAGCAGGGCCACAGCGGCGCCTGGAACAGCGTCGATAAAGACGCGCCGATCCCGGCGGCGAAAGGGCAAAGCTTCTTTCTGAAGGATCTGCTGACCAATGTCATCTTCCAGGAAGCGGGACTGGCGGGCAGCAACCGCTGGTGGGAGCTGCGCAACCGTGCCGCGCTCTGGTCAGGTTATGCCGCGCTGCTGGCGCTGCTGGCCATCGTATCGGCGCTGTGGCTGACCAGCTACGGTAACAACAAAAGCTATTTGCGCGACGTGCAGGCGAAAGTGCCGAACGTCGAGGCGCAGAGTAAAAAACTGCAGGCCAGTGGCGAAAGCGATCTTTTTGCGCTGCTGCCGTTTCTGGATAGCGTGCTGGCGCTGCCGGAAAGCAAAGCATTTGACCTGAACGATCCGCCGGTCACGCGCCGTATGGGACTCTATCGCGGTGAGGAGGTCAGCGACGCCAGCCAGACGCTTTATCAAAAGTCGCTGAAACAGCTGCTGTTGCCGCAGGTCGCTCAGCTGATTACCCGCTGGCTGCGCAACGATAACGGCAGCGATGCGGACTACAGCTACGAAGCGCTGAAAGCCTATCAGATGCTCTATCAGCCGCAGCACTACGACGGCAAATTTCTCCATGCATGGGTGATGCTCAACGTGCGCCGCAACCTGCCGCAGAATATCGCCCGCTCGCAGATTAGCCAGCTGGATCGCCATCTGGCGCAGCTGCTGGAAACGCAGATTCAGGCGTCGCCCTATGCGCGGGATGATGCGCTGGTAAAGCGCGAGCAGGCGCTGATTAATCAGATGCCGCTGTCTGGCCGCGTTTATGGCCGCCTCAGACGCCTGCTGGAACAGGATGAAAATCTGCCCTCGGTTTCGCTTGTTGACCTGGGCGGCCCGCAGAGTGAGTTAGTGTTTACTCGCAAAAGTGGTAAACCACTGAGCGACACCATTTCCGGCCTCTATACGCCGGATGGCTACTGGAACGCCTTCAGTAAAAATATCGAGCCGGTAACGGCGACGCTGCATCAGGATGACGTTTGGGTTCTCGGCGGCGCGGCGGCGGATGAAGATAAGGCGCAAACTGATAACGCGGTGCGCCAGCTCTACGTTAATGACTTTATCCGTCAGTGGGATGCGCTGTTGAGCGATATTCAGCTGAATAACAACGCCGATCTGTCGCAGCGCATCAACAGCGCGCGCCTGCTTTCCGGCAACAGTTCGCCTTTGCGTAAGCTGGTTATCAACCTCAGCCATTATCTGATGCTGGAACGCCTGCCAGCGGAGAAAGATCCGCAGCAAAGAGAGCAGGGCAACAGCGCAACCCGCACGCTGGAAGCGCTGTTCCGCTCGCGCCAGCCTGCGCAGACGGCGGCGGCGCAACAGCAAACGCCGGAGCAGCGCGTTACCGAGCATTACGCACCGGTTCTGGAGCTGGCGCAGCCGCTGGAGCAGGGCGGCAAAACCATTATGTTTGATGATTTTCTCAGGCAGATTGATGAGCTGTATCGCTATCTGACGGCAGTACAGGATGCGGCCAACAGCGGTATGCCGCCGCCGCCGGGCGAGGCGATCGGGCGGCTGCAGGCCAGCGCCGGAAGGTTGCCGGGCTCGCTGCAAAATATGTTTACCAACCGCGGTAGGCGCCAGCAGCGATGCCCAGCGGCGTGATATGGAGAACGTGCGTAAGCGCATTAACGTTGAAGTGGGCAGCTTCTGTCGTCAGGCGATTGCCGGTCGCTATCCGCTAACGCGTTCGGCGCGCAGCGAGGTGACGCCGGATGACCTGGCGCGCATGTTTGCGCCCGGTACCGGCTTAATGGATAGCTTCTTCCGCGATAACCTGGCGACCAAAGTGGATACCACCCATTCGGGCTGGCGCTTTATGCCGGGCATCGATGGCAAAAGTTTGCCGGGCGGCGAAGGGCTGCTGCGTCCGTTCCAGCAGGCACAAAGCATTCGCGACGCCTTCTTCGCCAACGGCGCAACCACGCCGTCGTTCCGCGTCACCATCCGCACGGTGCGCATGGATAACGATATTCTTAACCTGACGTTGGATGTGGATGGGCAGCTGCTGCGTTACAGCCACGGCCCGCAGGCGGTACAGCTGATGAGCTGGCCGGGCAGCGGCGGCACGCGCCAGGTGCGTATGCAACTGGGGCTGGTGGATGGCACCACCTCCACCCTGGTCACCAACGGTGCCTGGGCGCTGAACCGCTTTTTCGATCGCGCACAGCTGACGGCAGGCGGCAACAGCCTCAGCCGTCAGGCCACCTTCAATGTCGATGGTCATCGCGTCACGCTGGAATTTACGCCGAACAGTATTCGGAACCCGTTCCAGCTTCCCGGTTTCGCATGCCCATAACCGCAAGGAAATGATAATGAGCCACTATCCTGCGATTGGCTGGTACGGCAAATTGCCCAGCGCCGGTGACTTCTTACAGCGTCGTTTTCCCGAAGCGTTAACGCGCCAGTGGACGCACTGGTTTCAGGTTGGGCTGCTGAACTGGCAGAAGAATGAAGAACAGCGCGCGGGCGAGCCGCAACGGTTCGCAAAAGCGCCGGTCTGGAACTTTGTTGTACCGCCGATGCTCGGCAGCCAGCTGGTACAGATGGGCTGCCTGCTGCCCGCGCGCGACAGCGTGGGCCGCCAGTATCCGATTTGCGCCCAGTTCAGCTTCACGCCTGCCGAATGGTCAACGGGCCGCCTGGCGATGGCGGGCGAATGGTATCAGCAACTGGGGCGCACGCTATTGCATGCGGTGCAGAACGGGTTTTCCGCCGAGCAGCTTGACCAGGCGCTGCTGGCGATCCCGGCGCCGCAGGCGCCTGGCGCGGTATCGCGCTCCGATATTCTGGATGTGATCGGCTATGGCGACGACACCAGCAACCTGAGCTGGCAGCAGGTTGCCGACTGTTTCGATCCGCAGCGCTATACCAGCTTCTGGTGGACCAACCAGGCGGACGGCTATCCGCTTTATACCCATCTGCACAGCGGCAACTTTACCGGCCAGCTTTTTTCGCTGCTGTTCGATCCGGCTGGCGGCGCGAGGCCGGGCCGACATGGGCTTTATCCGCCGATGTTTGAATAATCTTCGAGGTGAGAATAGCGATGAATATCGATGCGTTACTGGCGCCGGTCAGCGGTGAAAAACCGTGCGGGGAAAACCTGGAGTATGACGCCGATTATATGGCGATGAGCCAGGCGAGCGAAGGAAAGGCGGAGCAGCAGTTTGGCGATACCATTATTCCCGCCGAACCTGCTGACTGGAACAAAGTGGAGAAGCTGGCGACCAGCCTGCTCGGCCGCACCAAAGACCTGCGCGTGATGTTAGCACTTACTCACGCCTGGACGCAGATGAAAGGGCTGCCGGGCTACGCCAGCGGCCTTAAGCTGATTCAGCAGGCATTGCTGCTCTACTGGGAACCGCTCTGGCCGCAGCTGGAAGAAGATGGCGAACGCGATCCCTTTTACCGCATTAACGCGCTGGCGGCGCTGGGCGATAAATCCGCGCTGACCGCCGCGCTGCGTCAGGCTCCGCTGCTGCGCACTGCCGCCGATCAGATCTCGCTGCGTGATGCCTGTGCGCTGCTGGACGGCAGCAAAACCGAAGTTGCCGACTATCCCGGTGGCCGTCCGCGTCTGAATGATGAACTGGCACGCGCAGATCAACCCGGCGTTGAAGCGGTTTTGCAGATAAGTGAGCGTTTGCAAACTATCCGCGAAACCCTGGTCGAGCATCTGGGCGAAAGTGGTGTGCCGGAGATGGTACAGCTGCAAAAAACGATCAATCTGGTGGCGCAAGCTTGCCAGGCAACCGACTTAAGCGCGCTGGTGCCGGAGAGTCAGCATGCCGCTTCATCTGGCGACGAAGCACCGACGCCCGCCACACCGGCGCGTACGCATACCGACTGGCGCAACAGCGAAATTACCTCGCGCGCTGAGGCGCAACTGATGCTGGAGAAGGTGAAAAACTATTTTTCCCGTTACGAACCCAGCCATCCGGCGCCGTTGATGATTGACCGCGTCCAGCGCGTTATCGAACTCGATTTTATGGAAATCATTCGCGACCTGGCGCCCGATGGCGTCCATCAGCTGGAAAACATTTTTGGCCGCCGCGACTAAGCCGCGTCCCTTTCTACGGCAGCGTGCCCGCTGCTGACTTTACCGCGCATATCCGATGGAGAACATCATGGCACCGACAAAATCCAGTGGGCAGAAATTTATCGCCCGTAACCGCGCACCGCGCGTACAGATTGAATACGATGTGGAAATTTATGGCGCAGAACGCAAAATTCAGCTGCCGTTTGTGATGGGCGTCATGGCCGATCTGGTGGGCAAACCAGTCGCTCCGCAGCCGGGCGTCGACGAGCGTAAATTCCTTGAAATCGATATTGATAACTTCGACGAGCGCATGAAAGCGCTGAAGCCGCGCGTCGCTTTCCAGGCGGAAAATACGCTGACCGGCGAAGGCCGTCTGAATGTCGATCTGACTTTTGAAAGCATGGACGATTTCTCGCCGGATGCGGTCGCGCGCAAGGTGGAGCCGCTCAACAAGCTGCTGGAGGCGCGTACTCAACTAGCTAACCTGCTGACCTATATGGATGGCAAAAATGGTGCGGAAGCATTGATCGGCAAAATCCTGCAGGATCCGACGCTGCTGAAATCGCTGGGCCATCTGCCGAAATCTGAAGAAACCGCCAAAGGTGATGAGGAATAACCATGAGCAATCCATCACAGCAACCGTTACAACAGGGACAGCAGGCCTGGGATCAGGATGAGTTCAGCGCGCTGTTGAATAAAGAGTTTCGTCCAAAGAGCGACCAGGCGCGCGCGGCGGTAGAAAGCGCAGTCAAAACGCTGGCGCAACAGGCGCTGGAAAACAGCGTAACCGTCTCTGACGACGCTTATCGCACCATCCAGGCACTGATTGCCGAGATTGATGAGAAGCTGTCGCATCAGGTGAACCAGATTATTCACCACGAAGATTTTCAGAAGCTGGAAGGCGCATGGCGCGGCCTGAGCTACCTGGTGAACAATACTGAAACCGACGAAATGCTGAAAATTCGCTTTATGAGCATTTCCAAACAGGAGCTGGGCCGCACGCTGAAACGCTACAAAGGCGTGGGCTGGGATCAGAGCCCGATTTTCAAGAAAATCTATGAAGAAGAGTATGGGCAGTTCGGCGGCGAGCCGTTTGGCTGCCTGGTCGGCGATTACTATTTTGATCACAGCCCGCAGGATGTCGAACTGCTGAGCGAAATGGCGCGCATCGGCGCGGCGGCGCACTGTCCGTTTATCGCCGGTACCGCGCCGAGCGTGATGCAGATGGAATCCTGGCAGGAGCTGGCCAACCCGCGCGATCTGACCAAAATCTTCCAGAACAGCGAATATGCCGCCTGGCGCAGCCTGCGTGAATCGGAAGATGCGCGCTATCTCGGCCTGGTGATGCCGCGTTTCCTGGCGCGTCTGCCGTATGGCATTCGCACCAATCCGGTCGACAGCTTCGATTTTGAAGAAGAGACCGACGGCGCCAGCCACGGCAATTATACCTGGACCAACGCTGCCTATGCGATGGCCGCCAATATCAACCGCTCGTTTAAAGAGTTCGGCTGGTGTACTTCAATTCGCGGCGTGGAATCGGGCGGCGCGGTAGAAAACCTGCCGTGTCACACCTTCCCAAGCGACGACGGCGGCGTGGATATGAAATGCCCGACCGAAATCGCCATCAGCGATCGTCGTGAAGCCGAGCTGGCGAAGAACGGTTTTATGCCGCTGGTGCATCGCAAAAACTCCGATTTCGCCGCCTTTATCGGCGCGCAGTCTTTGCAAAAACCGGCGGAATATCATGACGCAGACGCCACGGCAAATGCCCGCCTCGCAGCTCGTCTGCCTTATCTGTTCGCCTGCTGCCGCTTTGCCCATTATCTGAAGTGCATCGTGCGCGACAAGATCGGCTCTTTCCGCGAGCGCGAGGAGATGGAGCGCTGGCTGAACGACTGGGTGATGAACTATGTGGATGGCGATCCGGCCAACTCCTCGCAGGAAACCAAATCCCGCAAGCCGCTCGCTTCCGCCGAGGTGCTGGTAGAAGAGATTGAAGATAATCCGGGCTATTACGCCGCCAAGTTCTTCCTGCGACCGCACTACCAGCTGGAAGGCCTGACCGTTTCCCTGCGTCTGGTTTCTAAACTGCCGTCGCTGAAAACGAATGATGCGTAGCTAGCTACTTATCGGCCCCGGCGTATGAAAAATCAGAGCGGTAATGGTTTTTCATACGCCATTACGGTTTTATTACGGTGAATAAATCAATTGTTTATCTGGCCGCTGCTTTGTTTTTTATCAATATCAAAGGTTATGCCAGTGACGTTTGCCATACGGCACAGAATGAAGGCGATATTAATCTTTGCTGGTCTGAAAAAAAGAACAGCGCTGAAGATGAATTGAATAAAGAATATGCCAGCGCTAAAAAGAGGATTGCCGAATCTTACCGAGCGATTAAAAATTTGTCGGCCCAATACGATGCCATATTGGTGGACTCACAGCGCGGCTGGTTAAAATATCGTGATGGGCAATGTAAGCTTGAGGCGTTTCTCGCGGAGGATAGCTCAATTGCTCATGCTACGCTGACAGATAAATGTATTACCCGAATAGATCACGATAGAGTAGGGCAGCTTAAAAACATGCCCTATGAATAAATATGGATAGTTTTATCCGAGATGGGATAACTATTTGTGCTTTTAAATTTTTAAGACTTCAATTCGGCACATTAATATTTTGCATAGTGATTTTATTCCTGTGCAGAAACGAGGCAGAGGTAAAATATGGACTGTTTTATTCAGCCCCATGCTTTCCTGTTTGCCATATCACTGCTTTATCGCAAGCAACTTTAACCAATAAAGAGTAGATAATTATGGCTATTGATATGTTCCTGAAGGTTGACGGTGTGACCGGCGAGTCACAAGATTCTAACCATAAAGGCTGGACTGACATCACTTCGTTCTCCTGGGGTGCATCCCAGCCGGGCAACATGTCCGTTGGCGGCGGCGGCGGCGCGGGCAAAGTAAATTTCAACGATCTGCACGTAAATGCGCTGATTGATAAATCCACCACTGCGATCCTGAAGCACTGCGCCAGCGGTAAGCATCTGACTAAAGTTGAACTGTCCGTATGCAAAGCGGGCGGCCAGCAGGTTGAATATACCAAAATTACGCTGGAAGATGTGCTGGTCACTTCTGTTCAATATACCGGTACCGATAATGGCGATACTGTAGGCGTTACTTATGCCTTCCAGGCAGCCAAAGTTAAACAGCAATACTGGGAACAGACCGCGTCCGGTGGTAAAGGTGCTGAAAGCAGTGCTGGCTGGAATATCAAAGAAAATAAAGAAGTATAATTTAATGACCTCCCTTTTGGGAGGTCATTATAAAACGAAAAGTAACGAAGTGATTTTTCACTGCTGACTATTCGGGCACTATAGGATGAAAATGATAATAATTGGTAGGGTCAGTTAGGCTACATAGTGTAAATGATTCTAAAGACGTTAGAGTTATACAAGAAATTTTAGTGAAAAAGGGCTATAAAATTAGAGTGGATGGCATTTGCGGACCTAATACCATTAAGGCGATACGTAAATTCCAGCAACATTTTATGCATTCACCAGATGCAAAGGTTGATGTGTCTGGAAAAAATATAAGACACCTTCTTTCTGTGCCTGGAAAAAGAAATCAAGCTGAACCTGTACTGCCGCCATTAAATAATGCAAACCAGATAGATGATACAGGTGGCTTAAAATATAATTCTGCCGTGATGAATTTTAGTGCTAAAGGAATAGCATTATTAAAAGATTATTAAAAATTCCGTTCAATGCCTTATGATGACCAAACCGGAAGAGATATAGATCATTACGTTAAAGGGGCTACAATAAGTTATGGATACTTGATAACCAGTCCTGCAATTTTCGAAAAATATAAAAATGGTATTACACGACAAAAAGTTGAATCTTTATTTAAAGAAAAGTTATTTGAGTTTGAAAAAGCAGTAAAGAAAAGCATTAAGGTTAACCTTACTCACAATGAATATGATGCGTTAGTTATCTTATGCTACAACATAGGAAGTCATGCTGAAGGATTTCCAACTTCTAGTGTAGTGAAAATTATTAACGATGCGCTAAATGGTAGCCTTGATGATTCGTGGAAAGCCTGGCGCATAAGTCAAAACAAAATAAATTCAGGGTTGGTAAAGCGAAGACAGAAAGAATTAAATGTTTATCACAGAGATTCATATATACGTGTTGATTAATTTCTTTATAAAAAGAGGATTGTAATGAAATATGTAATCGCTGTGTTAGGTTTTCTTAGCGTATGTTTTTTGTGGCCAATTTCATCTCAGGCTCAAGAAATACATGTTTTTGAAGGCAAGAGATTTACGGCTAAAATTATTAATAATTGCCCGGAAGGTTATGTTACTTGTGAAGATGTTACTTTTTCTTCTCGAAGCAAGAAAACAGGTAAAGGTATTACCTTAAAAGGCCGAACTGTTAATCTAAACTGTCCAGAAGTATGTGATTTTCGCGGGTACGAGTTTAAGAATGGTAATTACACGTACTTACTTTTAACTAATGACTTTAATACCTGGAGCTTAAATGTTTTTGAAAGTGGAAAAGTAATAAGTTCTGATTCTGGTACTCTGGAATAAATTTTGAAGAAAGGTGCAGAAAGCAGCGCTGGCTGGAAAATCAAAGAAAATAAAGAAGTGTGTAATAACGTCCCCACCCACTCCTGTCAGGGAATTGGTGTGCATGTATGAAAGCATTTATATTAATAGTACAAGGAATCGTTCATGGTCCTGTTAAAAGAAGGAAATTCCAGAAAGCTAACATCAGGTGAAATATTGTTAGCAAAAAAAGTGTTCAGTGAAGGAATCAGGTATGAACAAGTCAGAGTGTTTAACGATAGCTATTTACCCTGGGGAATGCAGTCAAGGGAAGTTGCAATGACGCCTAATGGTAATCTCTACTTCAGACAACCTCATTATAGCGACGACTTTTCTAAGGAATATGGCAGAATACAGCACTGGTTTATTCATGAAATGGTTCATGTATTACAGCATCAAATCGGTATGAATGTAAGAATGCGCGGCGCATTTAGCTGGATAGCGTCATATAATTATTCATTGCCGCCATACAAAAAATTATCTGATTTTAATATGGAACAGCAAGCTTCGATTATCTCAGATTATTTTTGTTTAACCCATCTTGGTCTGAGCGAATTTAAAGTAATATCAACCTTTAGGGGGATCATCGGGCCAGATATAAAAGATAAATATAAGAGCGTCCTTGAGATTTTCTTGGCGAAACCTAATGATAAAAAAGCTTTCTTATGAAAATAAAAAAATATCTGTTATCTCTTATCGTATTAGTTTCAGGTTGTCATCTTGAACGACCTTTTTATCAACCGCTTTCGGTAAAGCTTGAAAAAAATCAAGTGTGTTTTATTGTATCTGATGGAAATGGTGCTGATCGGCCTCTTAAGGTTGGCTTACCTTATATTTCATGGCGTAACGGTGATGCATGGAAAACAATGTCGTTACCTGATAAATTAGCTTATGAAGAAGAGGTATTGCCAGGCGAGTGCATCTTTTTCTATGGCATAAAATGGTTACCCGGCGAGTATGACGTGGCTGTTAAAATTGGCAGTAATACCACGGAGGAAATTCGTTACGCCACGCATTTTACTCTAAGCGAGAATAGCGAAAAACGCCTTTCATTGAAAAAATAACATTGTTAATTTCTTAATCCACGCATTGGTAACGTAAAATCGAACTATTTGTTGAAAGAATATATTGGTTATGACTAAACTTTATAGTAAACCAGATAAACAGATTAAAGCTCTAACAGTGCAGAGTTTTGAAGGAATGAATGGGATTCTCATTTTCACGGTAAATAGCTGGAGTGATGCAAGTGGCCATGCAACACTCTGGAATGGTTATACCTGTTCCGATCACTGCTACTTCCCTTTGGCAAATAGGCTTCTATATGGTTGTTAAAATAACTCCGTTTACTTTTCTTATTCTGGCATTATTTTCAATGCAGGCTAAGACAAAAACAGAGTGTTCGCCTGAACAATATATTAAAAATTACGCCTTAAGCGTTTGTCTGGCAAAAGGCTATGATAGCAAAGACGTTAAAGATGATGCATCTGTCGCAGCGCGAGGTTATCTGGAATTTGGTGATTATTCCTTAGAAGCGCATACCGCAGTAAATAATTTGGCGGATAACTTCCTCGCAAAAAATATTCCAGTCAATCTGGCGCATCAATGATCCTGGCGAAACGTATCGACTTTTACCATAGCGAGGAATTAAATAAGCTGGTAAAGGATTTTAAAAATAAATCCGATAGCTAACAAAGATGCACATGAAGTGGCTCGTCACCATAGAAAGTTGATTAAGGCGGGCTTTGTTTTATTGATGCTTACTGGATAAAAAAGTGATGAGTAAATAATTTTACGGGATTATTAAATTTGATGCCTTTCGCATTTCGAGCATCATTCGTCCCCATTTCTCTTTTTAACGTCTTAACGTTGGTATTCAAACCCCGCCGGTTTTACTGAAACCCGCGTGGTTTGCATGCCGAATATCTCAAACGCAGGAAACCGTTATGCGCTTTACGATTATAACGAATAAGCCAGGCCATCAGCCGCCGCAGAGCAGCTGTGACTTTTTACCGCCCGGCGGCACCATCGGCCGCGGCGTCGATAACAATCTGGTGCTGCCTGATAATGACCGCACTATCTCTCGCCTTCAGGCGATCGTACATATTACTGCCGATGGCGAATGCCGCATCACCAATCGGGGCAACGTAACGCGCGTCGAGCTGAACGATATCCCGCTGGAGCGCGGTCGTCAGGTTGAGCTGCAGGACGGCGATATTCTGGGAATTGATGAGTATCGCTTGCTGGTCAACGATCTGAACGTTAGCGCGCAGCCAACAGTACAGAAAGCCGCGCCGGTTACGCGTCCGGTTGCGCCGGTTCAGACTGTGCAAAGCAATGACAGCACGGCGGCCATTCCCAGCGAAATCTGGGATAGCCTGGCGAAAGAGTTTTCGATTTCCGACAGCATCTCCACCAGCCAGATGAAGCCTGCCGCCAGCCATAACCCGTTAACCGCACCAACGACGGAAAACCGCAACCCGGAAGATCCGCTGGCGCAGTTTAAAACCACCGAGCCGCTTAATCTCGATCGCCGCAGCCAGGCGCCGGATGCGCTGTTTAATCATGACGAGCTGTTTAAATCAGAGAGCATTTTTAACGACGGCACGCCAACCACGCTGGTGCAGCCAGCGGCGGATAAAAAGGTTCAGCCGCAAACGCAGCGCGATGAACTCGATCCGCTGGCATTGTTTGGCGGAAAACCAACGCCCGCGCAGCGTAACAGCGACGATCCGCTGGGTCTGATGATGGGCGGGGCAGTGCCGCTGGTGCATCCCGATGATGAGACGAATCAGCAGCGGCCTGAACCCGTAGCGCCTGAACCGCGTTCGTCGGCAGCGGATAAATCGGATCTGTTCGGTAGCGCGGACGATCTGGCTCGATCGCCGCTGTTTAATGACGATCTGCAGCCGCGTACCAGCGAGAAGGCGACAGATGATACGGCCTCGCCGTTTGTTGATGTACGCGCCGGTGCGCAGGCAACGGACGACGCGCTGAAGGCTTCGCCGCTGTTTGCAGATAACGCGCCGCAGGCTGGCGAACAGGATGCTGATTTTAACGATGCGCTAAAAGCTGCTTCACCATCTGGCGCAGAATCCTCGCCTCGTTCTGATACGCACACAGAGGATGCGCTGAAGGCTTCACCGCTGTTTGCCGATCTGTCCGCGGACAAGCCTGGCAGCATCGAAGCCTCGCCGCTGTTTAACCAGACGCCGCCGCGTGCCGAAACGCCAGACTACGGCGGCATTACGCTGCCGACGCCGCAGACGGTACAGCGCAGCGTCACGCCGCCGCCGAAAGGGCGTTTACGCATCGATCCGGTCGCCAGCAGCAGCCAGCAGCAAACGCCTTCATCTGACGGTGAAGCCTTGCAGGGTGAACTGTTGCAGGCGCTGCTGGATGGCATGGGCCTGAACGATATGCAGCCGACGCCGCATTTCGACCGGGAAAATATGCAACAGCTGGGGCAGATGCTCGGCATGTTCTCTCAGGGCACGGTGGCGCTGCTGTCGTCGCGTTCCATCCTGAAGCGCGGCGTCAAAGCGGATATGACGGTGATCCTGGACGATGCTAACAACCCGTTCAAACTGCTGCCCTCCGGCAAAACCGTCCTGATGCAGATGTTCGGCAGCCGTATGCCGGGCTTTATGCCGCCGAAGCAGGCGGTACGCGACGCGCTGGTCGATTTGCAGGCGCACCAGTTGGGCATGATTGCTGGCATCCGCGCCATTATCGCCGCGATGCTGCAGTCGTTTAATCCGCAGCAGCTGGAAGAGGAAGCGCGCCAGGAAGGCGTCACTTCGCGCCTTTCGCTGCCGGGCAGCCGCAAGGCGGCGCTGTGGGAACACTTTAACCGTCGCTATAACGAAACGGCCGGTGAAATTGAAGATGACTTCCATACGCTGTTCGGCGAAGCCTTCCTGCACGCTTACGATATGGAAGTTAACCAGTACAAAGATTCACAGACCGCCTCGGAAGAATAATGAATATCACCATTGCCTCAATGTCGAATCAGGGCGCCCGCGAGAGCAATCAGGATCAGACAGGCGATATCGTGGGAGAGCGTTCCGCCTGCTTTGTGGTCTGTGACGGTATCGCCGGTTTTCCCGGTGGCGATATAGCCGCAACGCTGGCGCGCAACACCATTATTGAGCAGTTCGACGGCGCGGCGCACCTCGATGCGCAGCAGATCCGTCAGTACATCAATAACGCGAACCAGGCGATTCGCCAGCAGCAAAAAAGCACGCCCGATTATCGCCGGATGGGCACCACGCTGGTGAGCCTGTTTATCGATCGCGATTATCAGCTGGCTTACTGGGCGCACGCGGGTGACAGCCGCCTCTATCTGTTCCGGCGCGGCTATCTCTGGCACGTCACCACCGACCACAGCCTGATCCAGCAGATGAAGGATGCCGGTCACCAGACCGAAGGCATCAACAGCAACCTGCTCTGGTTTGCGCTGGGCATGAGCGATGACGAGCGCGACGCCAGCTACAGCGATGTCGTGCCCATTGAAGATGGCGATGCGTTTTTGCTCTGTACCGATGGCTTCTGGCACGGCGTCTCGCAGCAGCAGATGCAGCAGGCGTTGCATATGGTCAATACGCCAGAAGAGTGGCTGACGCTGATGCACCAGGCGCTAAAAAACAACGAACAGCAGTCGGCGAGCGAGCAGGATAACTACAGCGCCATGGCGGTCTGGATCGGCTCGCCGCAGGACACCACGCTGCTGCATTCTCTCTCTGAAGCGGCGCAGTTTATTCCGCTGCGCGATTAAATAAAGCAAAGGAACGTTATGAAATACTGGTTAACCGGCGCGTTAACGCTGCTGATCGCCTCCAGCGCCTGGGCGGAAAATTACAACATCGCCTCTTCCCGCTCGAAAAATCTGGATGTCTGGATCGATAACGTCAAAAGCCAGCAGGCAGAAGACTGGTGTGCGCCTCAGGTGCCGCTGCGTATTGTGCTGAAAGGCCAGCATTCGCCTGCGGTGCTGGAGGATTTCCTGCCGAAGGTCGGCGCGCTGATGGTGCGCGCGTGCGGCAGCAAGCTGACCACGCTGAACTGGCACACCGAAGACGCGGCAGGGAAAAAGCTGGCGCAGGGCAGCGCGGACAAAGCCAGCGGCTGGAAGGTCACGATCGCGCCCGAAGCGCCGCAAAACGTCGCCCCGGCTGAAACGCCCGCGGTAAAGCCGGAAGATCTCTCGCCGCCGGCGGATACCACGCCGTGGCTGCAGTTCAGCCTGCTTGACGGCTGCCATTTCCGTACCTGGTGGAGCGATGACGATCGCGTCGGTGCGCTGTTTGTCCCGGCAAAAGAGGGCATGAAATGCGGTGCCGACGGCTGGTTAAGCGGGCAGGGCCAGCTGACGCGCGTCGAACACGGCGGCGCGAAAAATATCGCCGTGACGTTCCTGCAGGGCTTCCCGGTGCTGGGGCTGGCGGCGAAAAGCGATAAGCGCGGCCTGCAGATGACCACCGTCAATCATGAGCGCATGGTGCTGGCCGACGAACGTTCGCCACAAAGCTGGCTGATTCTGCCGTGGTCGAACGATCTTAACGGCTGGCAGGCGACCGGCACCGTGGCGGTTCAGATAAGCCAGACGGAAGCCAGCGATGAAGCCGCGTTGAAAGCGCGCCTGAATGAAGTGCGCAAAGTGTGGATACCTTATGTTAACCACGCGGCGCTGACCATTCAGCTGGTCGATGAGCTACATCCGCAGCTAAAAGATCCGGCGGCAGGCGCCTGGCGCACCATTAAATAACTCGCAAAAGGAAGCGCTATGCACTCTTTAAACCAACTGCTGGCGGGCGGCTCGCTCAATGAAACCCTGGCGCGCGTCGAGTCGCAGCTCAAAGCGGCTCCGGCCGATGCCGATTTGCGCGCGGCTTTTGTGCAGCTGCTGTGCCTGGCGGGCAACTGGACGCGGGCGCAAACCCAGCTGAAATCCTGGGAGGCGCTTAAGCCTCAGGCGCAGCCGACCGTCACGCTGCTGAATCAGGCGATTCACGGCGAATTACAGCGGGCGGTGGTGTTCGCCGGCGAAGGGCAGCCGCGTCTGCCGGGCGCTGCATACGGCTGGGCAGAATCACTGTTCGCTGCTTTGCAGGCGGATATTCAGGGCGAACGGATGCAGGCGCAGGCGTTACGCCAGGCCGCGCTGGACGCTGCCGCGCTCAATCCCGGTAGCGCGCTTGAGCAGGGCAGCGAGCAGGCACAGCTTTTTGACTGGCTGATCGACGGCGATGCGCGACTTGGCCCGATCTGCGAACTACTGGTAAACGGCAGCTATTTCTGGGTGCCGTTCAGCGCCATCGCCGAAATGCGCTTTCAGGCGCCCGCCAGCGTCACGGATCTGGTCTGGCGGCACACGCTGGTGCGGCTGGTGGACGGATCTGAGCTGGTGTGTCAGGTGCCGGTGCGCTATCCCTTCGCGGCGGACGCCGACGACAACCTGCGGCTGGCGCGCCTGACCGACTGGCAGCCGCTGGACGACGCGCAGCAGCACTATATCGGCCACGGGCAAAAGGTCTGGCTGAACGATAGCCTGGAATTTTCTCTGCTGAGCCTGGAGACGCTGAGCTTTGTCGCCAGCGATCTGGCCGATGCGTAATACACCGATGACCGACGGCGACGATCAGCTACGCGGCGGCTATCGCCTGCGTAAAGATGCCTCGCTTAACGTGCGCGATAAGCTGCAACCTTCGCTGCTGGATCGCCTGACGGACGATGAGCCGGACAAACGTGAGGAGAGCGTCAGCCAGCGGCTCATTTCGCACAGCACGCTGAGGCGGCATGTACTGCGCGACCTGCAATGGCTGTTTAACACCATTAACAGCGAGGCACAGCATGATCTGGCGCCGTTTAGCCAGGTACGGCGTTCGGTGCTGGACTTTGGCGTCGCGCCGCTGGCCGGGCAACGCATGTCCGATATTGAGTGGCACGATATCCAGCGCAAGCTGACCGAAGCGATTATCAACTTCGAGCCGCGCATTCTGCCGCAGGGTTTGCAGGTACGCTGCATCTCCGATACCCGCTCACTCAATCTGCATAACGTGCTGTCGATTGAAATCAAAGGGCGCCTGTGGTGCGTGCCTTATCCGCTGGAGTTTCTGTTCCGCACCGATGTGGATCTGGAAAACGGCAATTTTGAGTTAAAAGATGTAGGTTAAGCATGGACAGTAAACTGCTCGAATACTACAACCGTGAGCTGGCGTACCTGCGTGAAATGGGCGAGGAGTTTGCGGAGCGCTATCCGAAAGTGGCCGGGCGTCTGGGTATGCACGGCATCGATGTCGCCGATCCTTACGTTGAACGCATGATGGAAGGCTTCGCCTTTTTGACCTCACGCGTGCAGCTCAAAATGGACGCGGAGTTTCCGCGCTTTTCGCAGCGTTTACTGGAGATGATTGCACCGGGTTATCTGGCGCCTACGCCGTCAATGGCGATTGCCGAACTCCATCCTGACAGTAAAAAAGGCGATATTAACCGCGGCTTTCTGGTGCCGCGCGGCACCATGATGGACAGCCAGCTGCTGAAGAAAAACGGCGTTACCTGCAGCTACGCTACGGCGCACGACGTTACGCTGCTGCCGCTGACCATTAAACAGGTTGAGCTGGGCGGCATTCCGGCGGATATTCCGCTGGGACAAATGGGGCTGAGCCAGCGCGGCGCAGTCAGTGCGCTGCGTATCCGGCTGAGCTGTGAGCCTTCCACCACGCTGGATCATGTGGATTTCGACCAGTTGGTTTTCTTCCTGAGCGGCCCCGATATTGAAGCCTTAACGCTGCTGGAGTTGCTGATGCAGCATACGGTCGGCATCTTCTGCCAGACGGTCGGCGCAGAGCCGCGTCGCCAGGTACTCAGCGACGATGCCCTGAAACAGGAAGGCTTTGCGCCGGATCAGGCGCTGCTGCCGGACGATTTGCGTAACTTCGACGGTTATCGCCTGCTCCAGGAATATTTCGCTTTTCCGGCACGCTTCCAGTTTATCAGCATCAGCCAGCTACGCCCGCTGCTGGCGCAGGCCGACGGCGAGCGCGAATTCGAAATTGTACTGCTGCTGGATAAGGCGGACGCCGCGCTGGAGCGCGTGGTGGACAGCAGCCATCTGGCGCTGCACTGCACGCCGGTGATTAACCTGTTTCCCCGCGTAGCCGAGCGTCAGAAGCTCAGCGAAAGCAGTCATGAATATCATCTGGTGGTCGATAATATTCGCCCGCTGGACTATGAGATTTACGCGGTACAGAAGCTGTACGGCGCGCGGGACGGCCAGCGTGAAGAGCAGATTTTCCGCCCTTTCTGGAGTACCTACAGCCGCGACGACGGCAACTACGGCGCCTATTTTTCCCTGCGGCGCGAACAGCGCACGCTGTCGGAACATGCTCAGCGCTACGGCACGCGCACCGGCTATGTCGGATCGGAAGTTTTCCTCTCGCTGGTGGATGAACAGCATGCGCCCTGGCGCGACGATTTGCGCTATGTCACCGCCGAGGTGTTGTGTACCAGCCGCGATCTGCCGTTGATGCTGCTTCAGCAGGATCGGCAGGGCTTTAAGCTACCGGATTCGGTGCCTGCCGCCGGATTGACGATGCGTAAAGGGCCAACGCCGCCGCGTAAGGCGCTGGCGGAAGGGATGGCAACCTGGCGCTTAATCAGCCACTTACAGATGAACTATCTCAGCCTGATGGACAGTAACGATGGCGAAGGGGCTGCCGCGTTGCGCCAGATGCTGGGACTTTACGCCAACCTGGCGGAAGCACCGGTGGCGCGCCAGATTGAAGGCATTCGCCACTGTCGGCTGCGTCCGGTGCATCGGCGCGTGCCGGAGCCTGGCCCGATTGTGTTTGCGCGCGGCATCGGCATCGAGCTGACGGTAGACGAGCAGGCGTTTTCCGGCAGCAGCCCGTGGCTGTTCGGCAGCGTGCTGGAGCGCCTCTTTTCGCGGCTGGTCGCCAGCAACAGCTTTACCGAAATGACCTTAATTAGCCAGCAGCGCGGCGAAGTGGGCTACTGGCCGCCGCGCATGGGTAAAAGGGCGTTGATATGAAGCCGACGGTGCGTATTGCGCAGCGCCTGCCGGAAAATTTCTGGCACGGCTTAATGCAGGCGCCCTGGCGCTACGATCTGTTTCAGTTGCTGCGGCGTCTCGATGCGCAGGGCGGTGAAAGATATCCGCTGGGACGGGCGCCGCTGCCGCGCCATGAACCGCTGCGCATTGGACAGACGCCCTCGCTGGCCTTTGCACCGTCAACGCTGGCGGCGGTCAGCGCGCGTGAAGGAAGTTCGCTGCACGATGTATCGATTTTGAGCTTTGGCCTGTTTGGACCGAACGGGCCGCTGCCTATCCATATGACGGAACATGCGCGGGCGCGACTTTATCATCATCAGGATCCCAGCCTGACCGCCTTCGCCGACCTGTTTCATCACCGGCTGTCGCTGCTGTTTTATCGCGCCTGGGCCGATGCCCAGCCAACGGTATCGCTCGATCGCCCGGACGGCCGGCGTTTCGAACACTATCTTGCCAGCCTGATCGGTATGGGCCAGCCTGCCCAGTGCGCTCAGGGCAGCCTGAGCGAACATGCGCGCCTGATGTTGTCGGGCCATCTCAGCCGTCATGGACGTGATGCGGAAGGGCTGGAAAAAGTGTTGCGCTGCTACTTCGATGTGCCGGTGCGTATCGAGCAAAACGTCGCGCAATGGCTGCCGCTGGATAAGCGTGAGCGCGCCCGTCTGGGGGCGGGGCGGCAGAGGCCGCGTCTCGGCGAATCCGCTTTTTTAGGCGTCGCGGTGCGCGATGTTCAGCACAAGCTGCGTATTGAAATCGGCCCACTGTCGCTGGCGCGTTATCGTGAGTTTTTGCCGGGCGAGCCGCAGGCCGACGCGCTACGTGACTGGGTGCGCCAGTATCTGGGCATTGAATATGTCTGGGAGGTGCGATTGCTGTTAGCCAGCGATGAAGTACCAGGCGCGACGCTTGGCGGTCAGGGCCGGCTGGGCTACAGCGCCTGGCTGGGCCAGCAGCCGATTCCCAGGCCGCGCGGTGATTTAATCTTTAGTCCTGAGCCGACCGAACGGCTGCAATAGCCATCTGTCCGTCGTTTACCGCTTTACCTTTAACCTATCCGTCAGAGAGCATCATGTCAGAAATCAGCCGCGCCGTACTGTTCGGCAAACTGAACACGCTATTATTTACCTCGCTGGAGAGCGCGACGGCCTTTTGTAAGCTGCGCGGCAACCCGTATGTGGAACTGGTTCACTGGCTGCATCAGCTGATGCAGCATCAGGATGGCGATCTGCAGCAGCTGATCCGCCATTTCTCGCTCGATGAGGAGGCGCTGACGCGCGATATTGTCGCGGCGCTCGATCGTCTGCCGCGTGGCGCCAGCGCGGTTTCCGATCTGTCGGAGCATATCGACAGCGCGGTGGAGCGCGCCTGGGTTTACGGCTCGCTGAAGTTTGGCGTAACGCAGATCCGTGGCGGCCATCTGCTGATTGGCATCCTGAAAACCTTCAACCTCGCCAACGTGCTGAAAAGCATTTCGCCGCAGTTTAGCTGCCTGAGCGCCGATCTGCTGATCGCGCAGTTCGATACGCTGTTTGCCAACAGCAAAGAGGCTCAGCTGGCCAGCGCACAGCCGGAGAGCGCGGTTGCCGCACCGCAGCAGCAGGGCACGCTGGCGCAGTATGCGCAGGATCTGACGGCGCGCGCGCGCGACGGCAAAATCGATCCGGTCGCCGGACGCGATGAAGAGATCCGCCAGATGGTGGATATTCTGATGCGCCGTCGCCAGAACAATCCGTTGCTGACCGGCGAAGCGGGCGTGGGCAAAACGGCGGTGGTGGAAGGGCTGGCGCTACGTATTGCCGCCGGAGACGTGCCGCCGCCGTTGCGCGATGTGCAGCTGTGGCTGCTGGATATTGGCCTGCTGCAGGCGGGCGCGGGAATGAAAGGCGAGTTCGAGGCGCGTTTGCA
This sequence comes from Mixta sp. Marseille-Q2659, assembly GCF_940807255.1. GTDB lineage: Bacteria > Pseudomonadota > Gammaproteobacteria > Enterobacterales > Enterobacteriaceae > Mixta. The sequence goes on from NZ_CALNWY010000026.1 coordinate 59,923, forward strand.
GGCGCTGATTAATGAAGTACAGTCCAGCCCGACGCCGATTGTGCTGTTTATTGATGAGATCCACACGCTGGTGGGCGCGGGCGGCCAGCAGGGCACCGGCGATGCCGCCAACCTGTTGAAACCGGCGCTGGCGCGCGGTCAGCTGCGTACCATCGGCGCGACTACCTGGGCGGAATATAAAAAGTATATCGAGAAAGATCCAGCGTTGACGCGTCGCTTCCAGACGGTGCAGGTTCACGAGCCGGATGAGGAAAAAGCGCTGCTGATGCTGCGCAGCACCGTCAGCACGCTGGAGAAACATCATCGCGTACTGCTGCTGGATGAAGCGGTAAGCGCGGCGGTCAAACTGTCGCACCGCTATATTCCGGCGCGTCAGCTGCCCGACAAAGCGGTGGCGCTGCTTGATACCGCCTGCGCACGCGTGGCGGTCAGCCAGGGCGCGCAACCGCCGCAGCTGGAAGATTGTCTGCACCGTATCGCCGCGCTGGAAATCGAGCGTGAGATTGTCGAACGCGAAGCAAAGCTATCGGGCGGCGACAGCGAACGTCTTGCGCAGCTCGACGCGCAGCTTGCTGCACTGGCACAGGAGCGAGAAGGCCTGACGGCGCGCTGGCAGCAGGAGCGGGAACTGGTCGATGCGATCATTGCGCTGCGCGCTGCGCTACATAGCGCTGAGACGAGCGATCCCGCGCCGTTGCAGCAGCAGCTGGCGGAAAAGCAGCAGGCGCTGAATGCTCTGCAGGGCGAAACGCCGCTGCTGTTTGCGGCGGTGGACAGCAATGTGGTTGCGGCAGTGGTCTCCGACTGGACTGGCATTCCGCTGGGGCGCATGGTGAAAAACGAGATTGAGGCGGTGCTGAATCTGGCCGATACGCTTAACGCGCGCGTCATTGGACAGCGTCACGGGCTGGATATGATTGCCCGCCGCGTGCGCACTTCGCGGGCGCGCCTCGACGATCCCAATAAGCCGGTGGGCGTTTTTATGCTGTGCGGGCCGTCCGGCGTCGGCAAAACTGAAACCGCGCTGGCGCTGGCGGAGTCGCTGTACGGCGGCGAGCAGAACATTATTACCATCAATATGAGCGAGTTCCAGGAAGCGCACACCGTTTCCACGCTGAAAGGCGCACCGCCGGGCTACGTCGGCTACGGTGAAGGCGGCGTGCTGACCGAAGCGGTGCGCCGTCGTCCCTACAGCGTGGTGCTGCTGGATGAGATCGAAAAGGCGCACCCGGACGTGCATGAAATCTTCTTCCAGGTGTTTGATAAAGGCTGGATGGAGGATGGCGAAGGCCGCCATATCGATTTCCGCAACACCATTATTATTCTGACCTCCAATGTCGGCACCCAGTTAATCAGCGCCATGTGCGCCGATCCCGATCTGATGCCGGAGCCGGAAGCGCTGGCTGGCGCGCTGCGCGGGCCGCTGCTGGAGGTCTTTCCGCCGGCTCTGCTTGGTCGATTGCTGGTTGTACCTTACTATCCGTTAAGCGATGCGATGCTGGCCGAGATTGTTCGCCTGCAGCTCAAACGTATCCAGCGTCGTCTTGCAGAGAATCACGCGATTATTTCGCATATTGATGAGAGCGTCATCGACCAGATTGTGCAGCGCTGC
>NZ_CALNWY010000027.1 GCF_940807255.1 Mixta sp. Marseille-Q2659
GTGCTGGGCCATGCCGTGATGTCGCAGTTCCCGGTAATGACCAACAGTTTTACGCTGCCTTTTGTGGAGAACGTGCAGCGTGCCCAGGCGGTAAAAGCGCAAATTAATGCTATCTACCAGCAAAGCGGCCTGCGTCCTCTGGTTTTCTTTTCCATTGTGCTGCCCGATGTTCGCGACATCATTTTGCAAAGCGATGGCTTTTGTCAGGATATCGTGCAGGCGCTGGTGGCGCCGCTACAGCAGGAGTTGGGCATGGCGCCCGCGCCGGTCGCGCACCGCACGCATGGATTGACCGCCAGCAACCTCGGTAAATATGACGCGCGTATTGCCGCTATCGACTACACCCTGGCGCATGACGATGGCATTTCGCTGCGCGGGCTCGATGAAGCGCAGGTGATCCTGCTGGGCGTCTCACGCTGCGGCAAAACGCCGACCAGTCTTTATCTGGCGATGCAGTTCGGCGTGCGGGCCGCCAACTATCCATTTATTGCCGATGATATGGATAACCTGAAGCTGCCGCCCGCGCTTAAGCCTTTCCAGCATAAACTCTTTGGCTTAACCATCGATCCCGAGCGGCTGGCGGCGATTCGCCAGGAGCGTGCCGAGAATACCCGTTATGCCTCAATGCGCCAGTGCCGGCTGGAGGTGGGAGAAGTAGAAGCGCTGTTTCGCTCGCATCAGATCCGCTATCTCAACAGTACCAACTATTCGGTAGAGGAAATCGCCACCAAAATTCTCGATATTATGGGCCTTAACCGGCGCATGTATTGATGCGTTTTTATCGGTTATTGTGGTCTTTACCCCTTTCAGGCGGTTGAATTTGCTGCTGGTTGGTTTATTGTGATCGCCATCACTTCCCGGCACTTCAGCCGCTGCGAAGAACTATTTTTGAGATCCCAATGAACAAAACTGATGAACTGCGAACCGCGCGCATCGACTCGCTGGTGACGCCCGCCGCGCTGGCGCAGCAATATCCGATAACGGAGAGTATTGTTGCCAGCGTGACGGCAGCGCGACAGCGTATCGCCCGTATTCTTGCCGGTGAGGATCCGCGCCTGCTGGTAATTATCGGCCCCTGCTCGCTGCACGATCCGCACGCCGCACTGGAATATGCCGCCAGGCTCAAAACGCTGCATGATAAGTATCACTCCCGCCTTGAAATCGTGATGCGCACCTATTTTGAAAAGCCCCGTACCGTGGTGGGCTGGAAGGGTCTGATTTCCGATCCCGGTCTTGACGGCAGCTTCCGCGTTAACGACGGTCTTGCCGTTGCACGCAAGCTGCTGCTGGATATTAATGCGCTGGGCCTGCCGACGGCGACAGAGTTTCTGGATATGGTGATCGGCCAGTTTATTGCCGATTTAATTAGCTGGGGCGCTATCGGCGCCAGAACCACGGAAAGCCAGATCCATCGCGAGATGGCCTCCGCCCTCTCCTGTCCGGTTGGCTTTAAAAACGGCACCGACGGCAATACGCGCATTGCGGTCGATGCGATTCGTGCCGCGCGCGTCAGCCATATGTTTTTGTCGCCGGATAAGCATGGACAGATGACGATTTACCAGACCAGCGGCAATCCTTCCGGCCATATCATTATGCGCGGCGGCAAAGCGCCTAATTATCATCCGCAGGATATTGCGGAAGCGGTAGCCAGTCTGCGCGCCTTTGATCTGCCGGAGCATCTGGTGGTGGATTTCAGTCACGGCAACTGTCTGAAGCAGCATCGTCGTCAGCGTGACGTGGCCGAGTCGGTAGCGCAGCAGATCCGCGACGGCTCGCGCGCCATTGCCGGCGTGATGATTGAAAGCTTTTTGCAGGAAGGTAATCAACCGGTTGTTAACGGCCAGGCGCTCACCTATGGTCAGTCAATTACCGATCCCTGCCTGGGCTGGGAGGATAGCGAAGCGGTTCTGGCGTTACTGGCTGAGGCGGTTGACAGCCGTTTTTAACCGCCGTGACGCAAAGCAAAGCGGAAACTGAAGAAAAGCTGATTAGTGAACCGGTTTCAGGTGAATCGCAGGGTGTCTGCGCGAGAAATCCAGGCCGATCGTAAAGACGCAAAAGACGCCATCCCTGGCCGCTCGGCCCGCGCCGTCCCTGGCGCGGGACGCTTTACTCTTCTGCCTGGGCTTCCCGCGCCTTAAGCCTGAAGACAATTTGCAGCCGGTTATCCGACCGGCTTTTATGCGCTTTTTAACTGGAACAGCTGACCACGATCTTTTTCCCTTCATCCGGCGGACGTCGGGTTAAATCGGCATATTCCGGCGCATCGCTGTAAGGTTGACAGAGTGCCTGATGCAGATGCTTTAACACTGTAACATCATCCTTTTCCGCCGCCTCAATCGCCTGCTGCGCCAGATAATTACGCAGGATCACCGCAGGATTCGCCGCCTTCATGCGCTGCTGTCGTTCAGCATCGCTGCGTTCATCCTTTAATAAACGCTGGCGATAGCGCTGATACCAGCTATCGAAAGCCTCACGATCGATAAACTCATCGCGCAACGGCGAACGGATTTCATCCTGCTGCGTTGCGCTTAGCATACGGAAAGTACGCGTATAGTCGCTGCCTTCCTGACTCATTAACGCCAGCAGCCCGGTCAGCAGTTCATTGTCCTCCTGCTGCGGCGTCAAAAAGCCCAGCTTCGCGCGCATTCTCTCGCCCCAGGTCGCCATCAGCGCCGGTTCATAACGGCTCAGCGCCTGCTTAAGCTGCTCGGTAGAAAGCAGATCTGACAGCGCATGGGCAAGCCGGTTAAGATTCCACAATCCGATCATCGGCTGATTATCAAAGGCGTAACGCCCCTGGTAATCGGAGTGATTACAAATAAAGCCGGGCTGGTAATCATCCAGGAACCCATATGGGCCATAGTCCAGCGTGAGGCCCAGCACCGACATATTATCGGTATTCATTACGCCATGCGCGAAGCCGACGCTCTGCCAGGCGGCAATCAGGCGCGCGGTACGTTCGACCACATCGCTAAACCAGAGCAAATAACGATCCTGCTCCTGTTCCAGCGCTGTCCAGTGATGATGAATCAGGTAATCGGCCAGCTGACGCACCTTCTCCGGCTGCCCGTTATAGAAAAAGTGTTCAAAATGACCGAAGCGCGCATGGCTTTCCGCCACGCGTAGCAACATGGCGCCGCGCTCTTTGGTTTCCCGATAAACCGGCTCATCGCTGGTCACAATGGTCAGCGCGCGGCTGGTGGGAATGCCTAAATGATGTAACGCCTCTGAAGCGAGGAATTCGCGAATGGTCGAGCGCAGCACGGCGCGACCGTCGCCCATGCGTGAATAGGGTGTCAGCCCTGCGCCTTTTAAGTGCCAGTCAAACTTTCTGCCGTCAGAGAGCTGTTGCTCGCCGAGCAGAATGCCGCGGCCATCACCTAACTGTCCGGCCCAGACGCCAAACTGATGGCCGCTGTAAACCTGCGCCAGCGGCTGCATGCCGGGCAACAGCTCGGCGCCGCTCCAGATATCGATTTTATCAGCGCTGAACCAACTTTCATCCAGCTCCAAATCACGAGCCAGCGCCTCGCTATGATAAAGCAGGCGGGCGTTTTTTAGCGGTGTGGGATTGAGCGCGGTATAAAATCCGCTTAATTCGTTATGCCAGGTGTTATTAAACTCCATGCTGCCTCCGTTTACCGCAACAGGTATTAAGTGTAACCCTGAAGTGGTGAGGTAAACAGAAAAGCGCAAGGATTTATCAGCACTGGCCGTCGGAAAAGCCGTCTGGCGTCTCGGTCAGGGTTGTCAGCTCGCTCTCCGGCACCGGCGGAAATAGCGCGCCCTGCAAACCAGAGAAAGGAAAAGGCGTGATTTTTTCCAGCATGTTGACTTCATCCATGCCCTGCGCAATGAGCTGCTGACAATGATCGCTAATCTGCGCGGTAATCGCATTTAGCACGGCACTATAAGAAGCGCGCTTTAAGGTTTGCTGTAAAAAATATTTATCCAGTTTGATTCGAGTAAAAAGATTATCGTAAACCGCTTTCGCTGGCGCTTTGCCTGAGCCGAAATTATGTAGCGTTAATTTAAAGTTATTACTTAGCGTGCTTAATAACGCATTATCTTTACCGGATTTAAAATCTGGAAAGTTCTCACCAATTGATAATTCCAGCGCCGAAAACGAACGTAATTTATGGAGCAGAAAGTCACTGGATAGCAGCAGCTGCGCTATCTCATGGTCAATGCTCAAAATAACTGCGATATTATTCTGCAAAAAGAAATCATGATGGCTTTCAATAACGCTGATTTGCTTTTGTAACGTTTGCAGGCGCTGTTCGCTGTCAACCTGAGCCAGCAAAATATCCTGTGGTACGGCAACATTCAGCGAACGATGCAGAAAACTGGATAATAAGTCTACGGCCAGCAGCTGGCCATTAAAGGCATAAACAGGATTAAAGGCTGTGTGAATAAAATAATCAGCAAAAACCGGATTTTTCATTTTTTTAGCCATAAAAAAGTGGCAATTTGCGCATCCTATACTAAGGAAAAATGACAATCAATAGCGTCCTTAATGAGAAAAGAGAATGCTTTTCCTTGTCACTTGCGCATTAACTCACTGAAAGTGCAGTGTATAACTCAAATTCATCTTTATGTCTGCTAATGTTTTTTAGGCATTGCTCACATTAATAAATTAGAGTTTATGATGTTTTTCATTGATGCAGTTAATATCCGACTTAACGTTCAATTAAAAATAACGCTTATGTAAGCGATGTTGTTATTCGGCATTACTGTGCAGCTGCAGATAATCATTTCATATTTTAAACGCTGTTTAAATGAGCATTTTCCGAATCGAATGCTGTTTTTTCAACAGGTTAAATTTAAATACGGCGCGCCTGCCAGAATGTTTTTTGCCAGTAGCTGTTATCCAGCGAGGAGCGAATGACGCCCTGGCTGGTTGAGGCATGAATAAACTGATTATCGCTATCGTAAATGCCGACGTGCAGTCCATTCTCCTCACGACCGGTTTTAAAGAAGACCAAATCGCCCGGCAACAGCTGCTCTTTGGCAATGCGCGTCCCGATATCGGTCTGAGCGCGCGTGGAGCGTGGTAGCTGCAGATTGAAGCGATCGCGGAAGGTCAGATAAACAAATCCAGAGCAGTCAATGCCGCGGCGACTCATTCCGCCATAGCGATAAGGCGTGCCGTGCCAGCGGGTTAGCTGGTCATTCAGTTCGGCAATAACGGTGATGGAATCGGCAAGGCGGCCATTGGGCGGCGGCGCATGATGACTGCAGCCAGCAAGTAAGAGAGCAAGCAAAAATAAGAGGCCGATGCGCATAACCTGAGTCCTTCCTGACGGGAGCGTAACGGGCCTCACTGTAGCGGTAAATACCCGTCGCTGGCAATCACTCCAGTGATGCTCCGGCGACTAACCAGCTTTCTCCCTCAGCCTGAAGCTTACGAAAAGTCAGCCCATACACCGAATGCAATAAATCAGGATGCAACACCGCCCCGGCGCTGCCCTGCTTTATCACCTTTCCCTGCTGCATTAGCCATACGATGTGGGCGTGACGCAAGCTGTGATTGAGGTCATGGCCGCTGGCAATCACCGTACCACCGGCGCGACAAAAAGCGCCGAGTTCACCGTCCAGCGCCTGCTGCTGCGCCACATCCAGCCCCGTGTAAGGTTCATCCAGCAGCAGCAAAGCGGTCTCATCGTGCTGGCAGGGCCAAACCTGCAGCATAACGGCCATCAGCCGGACGCGCTGCCACTCACCACCTGAAAGCTGGGTTACCGGCCGCGTAAGTTTATCTTCCAGCTGGAAAGCGGAGAGCAGCCGTAGCAATAGCGCATTCTGTTGCGGGCCTGACCACTGAATATGCTGACGCAGGTAATGAAAAACGGCCATCTGCCCCGGCGGCGGCTGTTGTTGCGGCAGCCAGGCGCGTCGGCGCGCCAGCGCTGATGGCGACCACGCTTCCAGCAACTTGCCATTTAGAAGCACCTCACCCTCGCCCGGCAACAGGCCGGACAGCCGCGCCAGCAACGAGCTTTTACCCGCCCCGTTAGGGCCAAGCAGATGGATTATCTCGCCCTCTCTGACGTGGGCGCTAAAAGGATGCAGGCGACCCGGCACAGCCGCCTGCGCAACACACAGCTGCATTATTTTGCCAGTGCGAGCTTGATGCTTTCCATCACGATAGGATCTTCCGGCGTCATATCCGGCGCGAAGCGCTGTATAACTTCACCGTTACGACCAACCAGGAACTTTTCAAAGTTCCACAGAATGTCGCCCTTTTGCTTCGGCGCCCGGCCTTTGCTCGCCATACGTTCATAAAAGCCGCTGTTTTCCGGCTCTACCGCTTTCGGGCAGGCATCGATAAGCTGCTGGTAAAGCGGATGACGCGACGGGCCATTTACCTCAATCTTGCTAAACATCGGGAAGGAAACGCCATAGGTAGTGCTGCAGAATTCACGAATTTCTTCATCACTGCCGGGCTCCTGACCAAGAAAGGCATTGCAGGGAAAGCCCAGTACATTAAACCCTGACTTATTCCAGGCGCGCTGGATATTCTCCAGCTCACTATACTGCGGCGTCAGGCCACATCGGGAGGCCACGTTGACAATCAGCAGCACATCCCCTTTCCATTGGCCCAGCGTGGTACGTTTACCATCCAGCATAACCAATTCAGTATCGTAAATACTCATGCGCGTTTCCTGTTTCAGTAAGTGGTACAGCCCGACTAACGGTGCTGAGTGAGTAATAACCAAATAAACAGCGGTGCGCCCAACGTGGCGGTCACCACACCAATGGGCAATTCCGCTGCGGTGAGTACCAGTCTGGCAATGATATCGGCAGCAAGCAACACGGCGGCGCCAGCCAGCGCGCTGGCCGGCAACAGCACGCGATGATCGGTGAGCCCATTCAGGCGCAGCAGATGCGGCACCACCAGACCGATAAAACCAATGGCGCCCGCCAACGCCACGCTGACGCCGACCAGCCAGCCGATAGCCACCACCAGCAGATTGCGCCACAGAAATAACGGTAGCCCCAGCTGACGCGCGCTGGTCTCGCCCAGCGCCAGTAGATTCAGAATTTTCGCCTGGGCACCAAGCCAGCAAAGTACCGGCAACAGCGCCAGCATCAGCCAGCGATAGCGCCAGTCGATGCCGCTAAAGCCGCCCATCATCCAGTACATCAGCTGACGAAGATCAAGGTTACTGCTGAAGTAAACAACCCAGGTCATGATCGCGCTACAGATAATTCCCAGCGCGACGCCTGCCAGCAGCAGGCGACTGTTGGAGAGATGGCGGCGGGCAAAACGCAGCAGAATCAGCGTTACCAGCAGCGCGCCCGCTATTGCCGCCAGACTGAAAGCCCAGAAATCGCCGTTGCCCAGCAGGACGCAGAGAACCAGCCCAACGCCCGCGCCGTTCGAGACGCCCAGCAGGCCTGGCTCAGCCAGAGGGTTCTCAAACAGCGCCTGCATAACGCAGCCCGCCATCGCCAGCGACGCACCAACCAGCAGCACGCTGAGCGTACGCGGCAAACGCAGCTGCCAGACAAACAGCTGCCCGTCCGGGCTAAACCAGCGGTCTGGCAAAATCCAGATCTCGCCCGCACACAGACTGATCAGCGTCATTCCCAGTGCAACAGCGCTGAGCCAGGCCAGCCAGCGGTAAGCACGACGATCCGCCTGACGCGAAAGTTCAGTAAGCAGCGACATAGCGATAGTTTTATAAGGAAAACAGAGATTTGATTGTAGTGGCTGGGGCAAAAAAAGAAAGGGATAACGTGAGCCGGACGCCCTGCCGGGCGTCCGACGCAAAGCAATTAGCCGTGCGGCTGAAAATCAGGGCGATGTCCGCCAGCGTGGTGTCCATCCCGATCGGCGGCCAGGCGGTCATTTTGATGCGGATTGCGCTGCGCCATCGGCTGATGATGCTCAGGCTCTTTGTGATGCGCCGCCTTTCCCGGTGCCGGTTTATTATGGCGAGGCGCTTCGGGACGATGAGACTGCCAGCCGTTGCCATTCCAGTAGCCGCGCGGCCCCTTTTCACCAACGTGGCGGCCATGATGTTCCTGCCACCATTTCGGCGCGCGCCAGTCATAACCATCCCAGTAATAACCTCGATGATCGCGATCGCCAATGTGAATCGTCACGCCTGCAGGCGTAAGATCAAACGAAACGGCAGCGCTGGCAACCACAGGAAGTGCCGTCATGATAGTCAGCAGCACGCCTGGAAGTAATGTTTTCATTTTCATCGGGGTAACCTCATATTGTTTCACCCCCTGTTTATAGCGCTGCGGAGAGCTTGTCACTATCGGCCTGAGACGATTTTCACCTTATTTGCCGGCCACTTACAGAATCCTTACATTGTGCGGTATTTGTGAAAGCCGTTGCCTGTTTCGTCAGCAAGGCTGCGGCTGAAACGCTGGATATGGGCCATAAAAAAGGCCGCTCAGGGCGGCCTTTTGTGATGCTGACAGGTCAGCTGTTTTTCGGGGAGGCGTTCTCGACGCGGCTTTTCAGTTTCTGCCCGGGGCGAAACGTCACCACACGACGAGCGGTGATAGGAATATCTTCACCGGTTTTAGGATTACGCCCCGGACGCTGATTTTTATCGCGAAGATCAAAGTTGCCAAATCCAGACAGTTTGACCTGTTCGCCGTTTTCCAAAGCTCTTCTTACCTCTTCGAAAAACAGTTCAACCAGCTCTTTGGCATCCCGTTTACTCAGCCCCAGCTTTTCAAACAGGTATTCCGACATATCAGCTTTTGTAAGCGCCATAGGTTCAATCCCTCAAGGTTGCCTGGAATCGCTCTTTTAATGCCGCAACGCAGTTGGCGACGGTTGCGGCAATCTCGTCTTCTTCGAGTGTCCGGCTGGTATCTTGCAAAATCAGGCTTATCGCAAGGCTCTTAAAACCTTCGTTTACACCCTTACCGCGGTACACGTCAAACAAGTTTACGCCAACTATCTGATTTGCGCCAACTTTCTTACACTCCGCAATGATATCTGCTGCCGGAACCGTTTCAGCCACGACAACAGCGATGTCGCGACGGTTTGCCGGGAAGCGAGAAATGTCGCGCGCATCAGGCAGGACGCGGTCTGCGACCTTATTCCAAAGCAGTTCAAAGACTAAGGTGCGGCCATTGAGATCCAATTTGCGTTCCAGCTCTGGATGAACAACGCCAATAAATCCGATGCGTTCTTCACCCAAATAGATCGCTGCGCTCTGGCCCGGATGCAAAGCCGGGTTCGCTTCGGCACGAAACGCAACGGCATCCAGCTTGCCGGTTAATTCCAGCACCGACTCTAAATCACCTTTCAAATCATAGAAGTCGACGGCCTGACGCGCCAGGTCCCAGTGTTCTTCGAAGCGGCTGCCGGTCAACACGCCTGCCAGCATAACATCCTGACGGATGCCTAAATCCGCTTGCGTATCCGGCACAAAGCGTAAACCGCTCTCAAACAGGCGCACGCGGCCCTGCTGACGGTTCTGGTTGTATACCACCGCGGAGAGCAGACCGGTCCACAGCGACAGGCGCATTGCTGACATATCGCTGGAGATTGGGCTTGGCAGAATCAGCGCATCGATGCCTGGATGCAGCAGCGCCTGTACCTTAGGATCCACGAAGCTGTAGGTAATCGCTTCTTGATAGCCTTTATCCACCAGCATGGTTTTTACGCGTCTCAGCGACAGATCGGCTTCACGGTGCTGCGTCATCACCAGCGATGCCTTAACCGGCACGTCAGGGATGTTGTTATAGCCGTAAACGCGAGCGACCTCTTCCACCAGATCTTCTTCGATAGCCATATCGAAACGCCAGCTTGGCGCGACCGCACGCCATTCACCTTCCAGCACGCTGACTTCGCAGCCCAGACGCTGCAAAATATCGGTAACCTGCTGGTCAGCGATATGATGGCCAATCAGGCGATCCAGTTTTTCACGACGCAGCGTAATGGTAGCGCGCACCGGCAGCTTATCCTGAGCGGTGTTATCCACCACCGGGCCCGCTTCACCGCCGCAAATATCGAGCAGCAGACGGGTCGCGCGCTCCATTGCCTGCTGCTGTAACGCCGGATCGACGCCGCGCTCATAGCGATGCGATGCATCAGTATGCAGACCGTGACGACGAGCGCGACCGGTGATCGCCAGCGGCGCAAACCAGGCGCACTCCAGCAGGACGCTGGTGGTTTCTTCATTGACGCCTGAATGTTCGCCACCGAAGATGCCGCCCATTGCCAGCGGCTTATGATGATCGGCAATCACCAGCGTATCGTTGCTGAGTTTAACTTCACTGCCGTCAAGCAGCGTCAACGCTTCATCTGGCTTTGCCATACGCACCACGATGCCGCCATCGATACGATCGAGATCGAAGGCGTGCATCGGCTGCCCCAGCTCCAGCAGCACATAGTTAGTGATGTCAACCACCGGATCGATAGAGCGAATGCCGCAGCGACGCAGCTTCTCTTTCATCCACAGCGGCGTAGCGGCCTTCACGTTAATGTTTTTTACCACGCGGCTCAGGTAACGCGGACAGGCATCAACAGCGTCCACGCGCACCGGCAGCGTATCGCTGATGGCCGCCGGTACGGCAGCTATTTCCGGCGCGGTGAGCGGTAAACCGTTCAGCACCGCCACGTCACGCGCGACACCGATAATGCCGAAGCAGTCGGCGCGGTTTGGCGTGATGCTGATTTCAATGCTGTTGTCGTCCAGCTTTAAATAGTCGCGAATATCGGTGCCAATCGGCGCATCGGCAGGCAGCTCGATAATGCCGCTATGGTCGTCGCTAATACCCAGCTCGGAGAAAGAGCAAAGCATGCCTTCCGACGGCTCGCCGCGCAGTTTGGCTGCTTTGATTTTAAAATCGCCCGGCAGCACCGCGCCAACGGTAGCAACGGCAACTTTCAGGCCCTGACGGCAGTTTGGCGCGCCGCAAACGATGTCCAGCAGACGGTCGCCGCCCACGTTGACCTTGGTAACGCGCAGTTTGTCGGCGTTCGGATGCTGGCCGCACTCCATCACTTCACCGACGACCACGCCGTGAAACGCGCCAGCCACCGGCTCTACGTCGTCCACTTCCAGACCGGCCATGGTGATCTGCTCAGCCAGAGCCGCGCTGTCCAGAGCCGGGTTTACCCATTCGCGTAACCAGAGTTCACTGAATTTCATTGGATAACCTGCCCTTATTTAAACTGTTTGAGGAAACGAAGATCGTTTTCGAAGAATGCGCGTAGATCGGTCACGCCGTAGCGCAGCATGGTCAGACGTTCCATGCCCATGCCAAAGGCGAAGCCGGAGTAGATTTCCGGGTCGATGCCGACGTTACGCAGCACGTTCGGATGTACCATGCCGCAGCCCAATACTTCCAGCCACTTGCCGTTTTTGCCCATCACGTCCACTTCGGCGGACGGCTCGGTAAACGGGAAATAGGAAGGACGGAAGCGGATCTGCAAATCTTCCTCAAAGAAGTTACGCAGGAAATCGTGCAGCGTGCCTTTCAGGTTGGTAAAGCTGATATCTTTATCGACGATCAGGCCTTCCATCTGGTGGAACATCGGCGTGTGAGTCTGATCGTAATCGTTACGGTAGACGCGGCCCGGCGCGATGATGCGGATCGGCGGCTGCTGGTTTTTCATGGTGCGAATCTGCACGCCAGAAGTCTGGGTGCGCAGCAGGCGTGTGGCGTCGAACCAGAAGGTGTCGTGATCGGCGCGCGCCGGATGATGACCCGGAATGTTCAGCGCATCAAAGTTATGATAGTCATCTTCGATTTCCGGCCCGGTAACCACGGCAAAGCCCAGCTCGCCAAAAAAGGCTTCGATACGATCGATGGTGCGGGTAACCGGATGCAGGCCACCGTTCTCTACGCGACGGCCAGGCAGAGAAACATCAATGGTTTCTGCCGCCAGGCGCGCGTTCAGCGCGGCGGACTCCAGCGCATCTTTACGCGCGTTCAGCGCTTCCTGAACCTGCTGCTTGGCTTCGTTGATAACGGCGCCCGCGGCCGGACGCTCTTCCGCTGGCAGTTCGCGCAGGGTGGTCATTTGCAGGGTCAGATGCCCTTTTTTGCCCAGATATTCGACGCGGACGTTATCTAACGCCGCAACATCCTGCGCATGTTCAATGGCTGCCCTGGCATTGGCAACCAGCTCTGCGAGATGGGACATTGTTTCCTCTTCTTCCAGCCTAAGGCCGGGCTGTTTCAGGTGGGGACCAGAAGTCCATATCAGTTCGCCACAAATGAAAAAGCCTCCACGAGGGAGGCTTTCAGTGCGATTTTTCGTTTCTTTTCTTGCGCACAAGCCCCCGACGTTCAGGTGCTAAAGTAAAAAAAGAAACGAAAAATAGCGTGCATGCTTGGTTTACCTTGTCGCTTGCGTTAAACGGCTCTATTGAAATGCCAGCAGGCGGAAAAGTCAATCTTTTGCTGCGGTTACAGATAATAAAAGAGGGAGCAAGCTCCCTCTTCCATCTGACTTACGCCAGAGCTGATTTCGCTTTTTCAACCAGTGCAGTGAATGCCACTTTGTCGAATACGGCGATGTCAGCCAGGATTTTACGGTCAATTTCAATGGACGCTTTTTTCAGGCCATTGATGAAACGGCTGTAAGAGATACCGTTCTGACGCGCTGCTGCGTTGATACGCGCAATCCACAGCTGACGGAACTGACGCTTACGTTGACGACGGTCACGGTAAGCATACTGACCAGCTTTGATAACAGCCTGGAAGGCAACACGGTAAACACGTGAACGTGCGCCGTAGTAGCCTTTAGCTTGTTTTAAGATTTTTTTGTGACGTGCGCGAGCAATTACACCACGTTTTACACGAGCCATTTACGCTCTCCTGTTCTCTATTCTGATTGAAAAATTAACTTATGCGTACGGCAGGCAGGCAATAACCAGACCCAGATCGCCTTTAGACACCATGGCTTTCGGGCGCAGGTGACGTTTACGCTTGGTTGATTTTTTGGTCAGGATATGACGCAGGTTAGCGTGCTTATGCTTAAATCCACCTTTACCGGTTTTTTTAAAGCGTTTAGCCGCGCCACGGACAGTTTTAATCTTAGGCATTTATAAAATATCCACTTCGCATTGTTAATAAAATGAATCAGACAGGCGAATAAAACCGCACAGCGCGAAGGCTGCGCGGCATTATTACTTGAAAGCCTACTGTTTCTTCTTGGGTGCGAGCACCATGATCATCTGGCGGCCTTCGATCTTCGAAGGGAAGGATTCGACCACTGCCAGTTCACTCAGATCTTCTTTCACGCGGTTAAGCACTTCCATACCGATCTGTTGGTGCGCCATTTCACGACCGCGAAAACGCAGGGTGATTTTGGCTTTATCGCCTTCTTCCAGAAAACGAATCAGGTTGCGTAGTTTGACCTGATAGTCGCCTTCGTCGGTACCAGGGCGGAATTTAATTTCCTTCACCTGGATAACTTTTTGCTTTTTCTTCTGTTCCTTAGAAGACTTGCTCTTTTCATAGAGGAACTTGCCGTAATCCATTATACGACAAACCGGCGGTTCGGCGTTAGGGCTGATTTCAACTAAATCAACACCTGCTTCTTCAGCTTTTTCAATAGCTTCGCGTAAACTAACAATACCAAGCTGCTCGCCTTCGACGCCAGTCAGACGCACCTCGGTAGCACGGATTTCACCGTTAATACGATTGGGACGCGTCGGTTGAACTCGTTTTCCGCCTTTAATACCTTATTCCTCCAATTGATGAAGATTGCGGCTGCGTATTTCTTGCTGCAGCTTCTCGATCAGCACATCTACGTCCATAGACCCGAGGTCTTTACCGCGGCGGGTACGAACGGCCACTTTACCGGCCTCTACCTCTTTATCACCGCAAACCAGCATATAAGGGACGCGACGTAATGTGTGCTCGCGGATTTTAAAGCCAATCTTCTCGTTTCTCAAGTCTGCTTTTACACGAATGCCCGCATTCTGTAATTTTCGCGTTAATTCGTTGACATAATCAGACTGCCCGTCGGTGATATTCATCACCACCGCTTGTACCGGCGCCAGCCAGGTTGGATAGAACCCGGCGTATTCTTCAGTGAGAATACCGATAAAGCGTTCCATTGAACCCAGAATAGCACGGTGAATCATTACCGGCACCTGACGTTCATTATTTTCGCCTACATATGAAGCACTCAGACGGCTCGGCAATGAGAAGTCGAGCTGAACGGTACCGCACTGCCATGGACGATCCAGGCAGTCATGCAGGGTAAATTCAATTTTAGGACCATAGAAAGCGCCCTCGCCCGGCTGGTACTCGAAAGGAATGGCATTCTCTTCTAGCGCTGCAGCCAGATCCGCCTCAGCGCGATCCCACAGCTCATCGCTGCCGATACGTTTTTCTGGGCGGGTCGACAGTTTCACCACGATTTTTTCAAAACCGAAGGTGCTGTACATGTCGTAAACCATCTTAATGCAGCTGTTAACCTCAGCGCGCACCTGCTCTTCTGTACAGAAGATGTGGGCGTCATCCTGAGTAAAGCCGCGTACGCGCATCAGGCCGTGCAACGCGCCAGACGGCTCATTACGATGGCAGCTACCGAACTCCGCCATACGCAATGGCAGGTCGCGGTATGATTTTAGACCCTGATTGAAAATCTGCACGTGCCCCGGACAGTTCATCGGTTTAATGCAGTATTCACGGTTTTCGGAAGCGGTGGTAAACATCGCTTCTTTGTAGTTTTCCCAGTGGCCGGTTTTTTCCCACAGCACGCGGTCCATCATGAACGGACCTTTGACTTCCTGATACTGATACTCTTTCAATTTGCTGCGTACAAAGGTTTCCAGCTCGCGGAAAATGGTCCAGCCGTCGTTGTGCCAGAACACCATGCCCGGCGCTTCTTCCTGCATATGGTAAAGATCGAGCTGCTTACCGATTTTACGATGGTCGCGCTTAGCCGCCTCTTCCAGGCGCTGCAGATAGGCATTCAGCTGCTTTTTATCTGCCCAGGCGGTGCCGTAAATACGCTGCAGCATCTTGTTATTACTGTCGCCGCGCCAGTAGGCGCCTGCGATTTTTTGCAGTTTGAAATGATGGCAGAAACGCATATTCGGCACGTGCGGCCCGCGGCACATATCAACATATTCTTCATGATGATAGAGGCCCGGACGATCGTCGTGGCTGATATTCTCATCGAGGATGGTGGTTTTATAGCTTTCGCCGCGCTCGGCAAAAACATCACGCGCTTCCTGCCAGCTAACTTTTTTCTTTACCACGTCATAATTGGTTTCGGCCAGCTCGTGCATACGCTTTTCAAGCCGCTCGATATCTTCCTGAGTCAGCGTATGGTCAAGGTCAACGTCATAGTAAAAGCCATTATCAATAACCGGACCGATAGCCATTTTCGCGTTTGGCCACAGCTGTTTCATCGCGTGACCCAGCAGGTGCGCGCAAGAGTGACGGATAATTTCCAGTCCGGCTTCATCTTTAGCGGTAATAATGGCAACGGTAGCGTTTTCGCTAATCGGATCGACCGCATCTACCAGTTCACCGTTAACGCGACCGGCAATACAGGCTTTCGCCAGGCCTGGGCCGATATCTTGCGCAATATCCATTACGCTGACAGGACGATCGTAGCTGCGCTGACTACCGTCAGGAAGAGTAATTACAGGCATTTCATATCCTTAATTGCAGTGGTAACCCACACGAAAGATTACGTGCAAACATTGATTGAGAGTGAATTTCCAGCATTTTACAGACCAAAACTGACCCACAATTGCCAATTTGGTACACAGCCCGGTACGCATTTTCTGCGCGATAAGGCCGGATAAACACTGAAGAGTGAGCATCTTACACGCACTAAGCGCTATGTTAAAGGCTGACAAAAGAAAACGGCCTGCACAAGGCAGGCCGTCAGAGCAACCGGAAAGGCTACTGTTTTTTATCGCTGCACAGTCGATCCCACAATTCGTTATGGGTATTAATGGCGCGCACGGTTCGCACATCCATCACTTCCGCATCGTTGCCGTGGGTATAAATAGGCTGAAACAGCGTACAGGATGAATCGACGCTGGCGCGGTCAATCATTGGCGTTGTATTTCGACTGGCGCAACCGCTCACGAGCAGCAGCGTCACTGAGATTAGCGTTAGACGTTTCCACATTTTTAGCCACCTTAATATTTTCCGCCTGTTTTTGCGTAATCGTCTCAGCCTGTCGGGTTTGCAGCTCTGCCGCCGCTACCTCCCCGCGCGCCTTTTCTTCTGTCTTACCTATTTTTTTACCACCGAAATAGGAGCCGACCAGACCGGCAATCACTGCCAGCCCTCCCAGCACCCAACTCCAGCCCCGGACAACAATGACATTATTTCACTCATGGTCAGGCCCTCCCCGTCAGCCAGCCTTAATGTAAAGCGTAGGCAGCAACCTCAGGTGCGCAAGTCATTGAAACAGTTTTTGTCATGGGCGTTTACCGACGCATTATTTAGCCACTTTGCTTTGCTGAAACTGCCGTTCCGGACTACTTTTAATGACTTAACTTTACAAAAAAAGGGAAACAGCACAGGAAGTGGCTGCGACGCAATGTCTTTGTGAGAGTCCTTATGAGCCAAAACACCTGCACCATTATTTTTAACGGCGAGGCCCTGCGCGGCGAGGCAAATCAACCGCTGATCGATTTTTTACAATCCCAGGGGAAAGTCCTGCCTCATGTCTGCTATCACCCTTCTTTGCCGCCGCTGCAGTCCTGCGATGTGTGCTGGGTTGAACATCAGGGCGAGCTGGTACGCGGCTGTACGCTTAATACCTATGATGGGCTGGAGATCTCCAGCCGTCAGCCGCAGGCGAAAGCGGCTCAGGAAGAAGGAATGGATCGCCTGCTGGCGCGGCACGAGCTTTACTGCACGGTATGTGAACACAACAGTGGCGACTGTACATTGCATAACACCGTCGCCGATATGCATATTCCAATTCAGTATTACCCTTATCAACGCAAGCCTTATCAAAAAGATGAGAGCAACCCCTTCTACACCTACGATCCTGACCAGTGCATTCTGTGCGGGCGCTGCGTGGAAGCCTGTCAAAATGTAGAAGTTAACGAAACGCTCTCTATTGATTACGCGGCGGAGCATCCGCGCGTGCTGTGGGACGGCGGCACGCAAATTGCGGGTTCCAGCTGCGTCAGCTGCGGCCACTGCGTGACCGTTTGTCCCTGCAACGCGCTGCTGGAAAAAACCATGCAGCCAAATGCCGGTCCCTTTACGGCGATGCCGGAAGATCTCAAGCGTCCAATGATCGATCTGGTGAAATCGCTGGAAAACACTATTGGCGCGCCGCCGATTACCGGCGTTTCGCTGATAGATATGGCGATGCGCCAGAAAGAAATTAAAAAAACCAAAACGGTCTGCACCTACTGCGGCGTCGGCTGTAGCTTTGAGATGTGGACGCGCGATCGGCATATCCTGAAAGTGCAGCCGGTAGCCGACGCGCCGGTAAACGGGATTTCAACCTGCCTTAAAGGCAAGTTCGGCTGGGATTTTGTCAACAGCCCACAGCGCCTGACCACGCCGCTTATTCGTGAAAACGGACGCTTTCGCCCCGCCAGCTGGGATGAAGCGTTGGACCTGGTGGCTGAGCGGCTGAAAGCGATAGCGGCGCAGCACGGCGGCGACAGCATCGGCTTTATCGGCTCCAGCAAAGGCAGCAATGAAGAAGCTTACCTGACGCAAAAGATCGCCCGTCTGATTTTGGGCACCAACAATGTCGATAACTCCTCACGCTACTGCCAGAACCCGGCGACCGAAGGGCTGTTTCGCACCGTCGGCTACGGCGGCGACGCCGGCACGCTTGAAGATCTGCAACAAGCCGATCTGGTAGTTATAGTCGGCAGCAATCTGGCGGAAAACCATCCGGTTATCGCGTCGCGCCTGAAAGCGGCGCAAAAGCAGCATGGTCAGAAGATGCTGGTGATCGATCCGCGTCGTCATGAAATGGCCGAGCGCGCCGATCTCTATCTGCGTATCCGCCCCGGCAGCGATGCGCTTTGGGCATCAGCCATGTCCCGCTATATGTTTGAGCATGGCTATGCCGATGACGCTTTTCTTAATGAGAAGGTTAATCAGGTTGATGAATATCGCGCTTCGCTGGCGCCTTTTACACTCAACTATGTCAGCGAGCATACCGATTTGAGCGTTGAGCAGTTGATTAGCGCGGCGGAGATGATCGGTCAGGCGCAGCGCGTCTGCATTCTCTGGGCGATGGGCATTACGCAGCACAGCCACGGCGCGGATACCAGCACTGCTCTTTCGAATTTGCTGCTGGTCACCGGCAATTATGGTCGCCCGGGCACCGGCGGTTATCCGATGCGTGGTCACAACAACGTTCAGGGCGCCAGCGACTTCGGCTGCCTGAGCAACATCTATCCTGGCTATGAAAAAGTGACCGATGCAGCCGTCCGTGAGAAATGGGCGCGCGCCTGGGGCGTAGCGCCAGAGGCGCTCTCCGATCGGGTCGGCGCCGATAACTATATGATGGTTCAGCATGCGTACGAAGGCACATTAAAAGCGATGTATATCATCGGTGAGGAAACCGCCTTTTCTGACGCGGACTCTACCAAAGTACATGAGGCGTTCAGCAAGCTGGAATTTATGGTGGTGCAGGATATTTTTATGAGCCGCACCGCTGAATTCGCCGACGTGGTATTACCCGGCTGCCCCAGCGTGGAAAAAGAGGGAACCTACGTTAATACCGAGCGCCGTATTCAACGTTTTTATGAGGTGATGCCGCCGCTGGGCGACAGCCTGCCTGACTGGCGCATTCTGACCGATCTTGCCGCTCGCATGGGTCACCCCTGGTACTATACACATCCGGGAGAAATCATGGCGGAAGCGGCGGGGATTGCCGATATTTTTGCCGGCGTTAATTATCAGCAGCTCAGCGGCTGGCAATCGCAGCTGTGGCCGGTGAAGCCGGACGGCGACAGCACGCCGTTGCTTTATACCGACGGCTTTAAATTTCCCGACGGCAAAGCGGTGCTGTATCCCATTAGCTGGCAGCCGCCGCAGGAGTCGCCGGACGACGAGTACGATCTCTGGTTAAACAATGGCCGCATGCTGGAACATTTCCAGTCCACCAACCAAACCGGACGCGGCGGCCGGATGCTTTCCCTGTCACCGAACGGCTTTGTGGAAGTCAGCCCACAGCTGGCTCAAGAGCGACAGATCCAGCAGGGCGACTGGGTAAACATTGTCTCACGTCGTGGTGAGATGCAAGTGCCGGTGGTGATTACCGAACGTGTAGCGGGCAACATTCTGTTTATGCCGATTCACCACGGTAAGCCTGGCGTGAATGGTCTCACCGGCGAACATCATGATCCTGACGTCAATACCCCGGCCTATAAAGAGATCGCGGTGAAGATGGTTAAGCTGGCCCATCCGCCGCTCTCAGAGCCGCTGCCGCAACAAAACTTCCGCCACGGCAGTCGTACCCCGCTGCCGGGCCTGCCGGTCGACATCAAGTGGCAGCAGGAAGGTTACACCCTGCCGCCTGAACACACCCAACACCCGGAGAAATTCTAATGGCTGAGCCAATCAATTATGACGTCCCGCCAACCAAAACCGAACCTGACGCGCATGATGCGCTGCATGAACTCCTGCACAGCCTGCATCACCACGGTTTTTTACGGCTGGCTAACGATATGGTTTCTGCCAATACGCAAATCGCCAAAGTGCTGGTCGAGGGACTGAGCAAACCCGGCTCGCAAAATGCGATGCAGAATCTGTCGGTGCTGCTGATGGCGCTATCCGATATCCCGCCGGGCCAGTTTCACAAAACGGTCTTTGCCGCCAAATCGGCGCTGAACGCCGTTAACCTGCATGCCGAAACGCAACAGCATCATGACAGCGCGCCGGGCGTCAGCGGCACCTGGAAACTGCTGCACGATGAAGACCTGTGGCATGCGATCATGCCGCTGGTAGCGGGTTTAAAAGCGTTCGCCAGCGCGATGGAGCAACCGGCGCCCGACAAACCCATTAGCGCCTTTACCGGTAAAGACAGCCATGCCTGACGCAGAACTAACGCTGCTGCTTTCGCGTGCGCAGTTTGCGGTTACGATCGGCCTGCACATTATTCTTGCAGGCTTCAGCTTTGGCCTCTCCCTCTGGCTGACGGTGCTGGAGGGATTATGGCTGTGGCGCAAGCAGCGGCGTTACCTTGAGGTTTACCAGTTCTGGCTAAAAATTTTCGCCCTGAACGTGGCGGTAGGCGTGGTGTCCGGCGTGGTAATGGAGTTTCAGTTCGGCACCAACTGGGGTCCATTTATTGAACGTACCGGCGGCCTTATCGGCCCGCTGATGTTCTATGAAGTGTTGGTCGCTTTCTTTCTGGAGGCGGGCATGGTCGGCGTTATGTTATTCGGCATGGATCGCATCGGGCCGCGCCTGCATTTTATGGTAACCGTGCTGGTGGCGGTCGGCGCCTTAATTAGCGTGTTCTGGATCCTGGCCGCCAATGCCTGGATGCAAACGCCCGCCGGATTTTTTCTTGATGAACAGCAGCGCTTCCAGCCGCAGGACTGGCTGGCGATTATCTTCACGCCCTCCTTTCCCTGGCGCTGCGCCCATATGTTGCTGGCAATGCTTGCAGGCACTGCGCTTATGGTAGCGGCCACCGGTGCCTGGCAACTGCTGCGTCAGCGCGACTGCAATCGGGCGCGCCTGATGTTGTCGCTAAGCCTCTGGTCGCTGCTGTTTCTGGCGCCGACGCAGGCGGTGATTGGCGATCTGCATGGCGAAAACACGCTGCGCTATCAGCCGACAAAAATTGCCGCCATCGAAGGCGACTGGCAGCGCCCACCGGCGGGTAAAGGCGAACCGCTGCGGCTGTTTGCGTTGCCCGATCAGCAGCAACAGCGTAACGCATGGGAACTGGCGATCCCGCAGCTGGGCTCGCTCTATCTGCGTCATAACCTGCACGGCCAGATTAAAAGCCTGCGCGAGTTCCCGCCAGAAGACCTGCCGCCGGTCATGCCGGTCTTTTTCGCCTTTCGTCTGATGGTTGGGCTGGGCATATTGATGATAGCGATCAGCCTGACGGCGCTGGTGCAACGGCTGCGCGGACGACTGTGGCAAACGCGCTGGTTGTTAAAAAGCATTGTGCTGATGGGCCCCGCCGGATTTATTGCGCTGCTCGCTGGCTGGGTAGTAGCTGAAATGGGACGGCAACCCTGGACTGTTTATGGATTAGTGCGCACGGCTGACAGCGTTTCGCCGCTCTCTTCCCGCCTGGTCATCGCCTCCGGCAGCGCTATTTTGCTGGTATATGGTCTGGTATTTACCCTTGGGCTGCGTTATTTACTGCGCTATGCGAACAATCCCACCTGGGATGGTAAACCCGGCGCGGCCACCAGGGAGCAGACCTCATGATGGCGCTAACGCTGGAAGATATCTCAGCCGCAACCTTAGCGGCGTCGCTGCTGATGTATCTGCTGCTGGACGGCACCGATCTGGGCGTAGGGATGCTGCTGTTTTTCTTTCGTGATGGGGATGCGCGGCGCAGGCTGACCATGACGATCCTGCCCATCTGGGATGCGAACGAAACCTGGCTGGTGCTGTTCGCCGGCGGTACGCTGGCCCTGTTTCCGGCGCTTTACAGCGCTTTATTCAGCGCAATCTATCTGCCGCTGTTTATCATGCTGCTGGCGCTAATCGGACGCGCCGTGGCGCTGGAATATCGCAGCCATGTTAATCAATGCTGGCATCGCTATCTTGATGCGATACATATTGTCAGTTCGCTGATTGCCACCTTTTTACAGGGCGCGCTGGCTGGGCTGGTCATCAGCGGAAACGTGGATAGCGGGCCATTCGGTTGGCTCGCTCTTTATCCGGCGCTGTGCGGCTGTGGCCTGATTGCCGCCTGTCTGCTAAGCGGCTGCTGTTGGATTCAGTGGCGCGTTAAAGGCCCGGAAGTCGTGCTGGCACAATTACTGGCGTGGTTATTTTTAGTGCTTACTCTGGCATTAGTAACGGTAATCAATTTGCTGGACAGCGCCCCGCTGTTACAGGCCTGGCAACGGCTGCCAGGGAAAATTGTGCTGATGATTATGGCGCTGACGCTGGCAGCGCTGCTGCTGTCCATGTACAGGCAACGTCCCATTCTCTCGCTAATGCTGGTATTGACCCTGTTTACCTTAAGCTGGGCATTGGTGCTGACTGGCCTTTATCCGTGGCTGTTGCCCGGCAAATTTACCATTCAGCAAGCGGCAGCGGCACCGGCGACGCAGTGGTTTCTGCTGGGCGGCTATGGCGTTATCCTGCCGATTACCCTCGCCTATAACAGTTGGGCATTCTGGGTATTTCGCGCCAGGGTCAGCTAGCGCGGCAAAGCGGCTAGCTGACTTTCGCCTGCTTGCCGGGATAACCTTCCGCAATAATATCTAACAGCTCAGCGTCATAGGGCGTGGCGGGCGATTTCACCAGCGCAGGATAAAAAACCTGCGGTGCCGGGAAAATATCCAGCACGCAGCAGTTACGCAGCCTGCCCGGATCGACTTCCGAAGCGGGCAGCAAGGTCGCCGCCTCCAGACCGTTTTCCAGCCAGTCGAGAATGATGCCCGGCTGCGTAATGCTCATAATGACATTCGGCGAAGCGCCGCTGCTGCGAAAATGGTCGAGCAGGCGCTCATAAATGCCGACATCGCGCGCACGATGCAACAATACCAGCGGAAAATCCGCCAGTTGCAGCCACGGAAAAGGCGTTTGAATCACGCCGGGGAGCAAATTACGGTTGACCACCGCCACCAGCTTTATCGGATCGAAAGAAATATATTCATAACCTTCGTTATTCGATGGCTTTTGAATTAGCGCAATATCAATAATTCCGTCATTGAGTAATGATTCCAGACTGCTGGAATCAGTAACGGAAACACTTATTTTCACTTCAGGATTACGCTGATAAAACTCCAGCAGCAACGGCGTAAAGTAATTTTGATAAAGATGCGTCAGCCCGACACGTAATATTCTTCCTTCATGATTAGCGATAATACTGGTTTCACGGGCGGCAATTTCAACCTGGCGTAATATCTGGCAGGCTCGTCGGTAAAAAGATTCGCCCGCTTTCGTTAAGGTCATGCTGTTGCCGTCACGAATAAATAGTGGCACCTTCAGCTCTTCTTCCAGTTCGCGAATGCGCTTGCTCAGCGGCGGCTGCGCCATATTAAGCACCCGCGCGGCGCGGCTTACCGAGCCTTGCTCTACCACTTTGCAAAAGTATCTAAGCCGTTTCAAGTCCATAATTGTTACCCGATCTGTCTGCGTATTACCGTAACCTGGCGCCCGTACTGTTTATCTGATGGCGAGATAAATTAATAATGAAAAAAATTTCTGATGAAGCTGGAAAGCACCAGACCTGTGAAATCATTGTTAATAAAAAGAGCATTGTCGCCCCTGTTAATTCAAATCCCAGCAACAATAATAAAACTTTAAATTAAATTTAAGCACCATTAATGGCAACGCGCCGGATTATTAATGATCTCATCAAACTTTTTCGATCTGCATTATATGCCCGAAATGGTATTTGTCTGAAATAATAATTAAGGCATATATTTCCGTTAGTTTGATTAACAACATCAGGAAAGGAAATAACTATGCCTAAAAAAGAGCAGCAATCAGCCTGTCCACCGGTTACCGATCTTCGTTCCGCGCTGGCGCTATTAAAAACGTTGCCGGGTGAATATGTCGAAACCGATACTGAAGTCGATCCGCATGCCGAACTGTCCGGCGTTTACCGCTACGTTGGCGCTGGCGGCACCTGCCAACGTCCGACCCGTAAAAACGGTCCGGTCATGGTATTCAACCGCATCAAAGGCTTTGACGATATTAGTGTGGCTATCGGGCTGAACGGTTCCCGTAAACGCGTTAGCCATTTCCTTAACTGCGAGCCTGAGAAACTGGGCCATCTGCTGAAAGATTCCGTCCAAAACCCGATCGCTCCGGTTGAAATTGAAGGCGCCTCCGCCGTTTGTCAGGAAGTGGTGCATCTGGCCAGCGATGCCGATTTCGATCTGCGCAAGCTGCTGCCCGCACCGACCAATACCGAAGAAGATGCCGGTCCTTATATTACGATGGGCCTCTGCTACGCCTCCGATCCTGAAACCGGCGAATCCGACATCACCATTCACCGTCTGTGCGTTCAGAGCAGCGATGAACTCTCTATGTGGCTGACGCCGGGCCGTCATATTGATGCTTTCCGCATGAAAGCTGAAGCGGCCGGTAAGCCGCTGCCGATTTCCATCAGCATTGGCGTGGATCCGGCTATCGAGATTGCCGCCTGCTTTGAGCCGCCGACAACGCCGCTGGGCTTCGACGAGCTGAGCGTAGCTGGCGCACTGCGCGGACGCGCCGTTGAGATGGTGAAATGTAAAACCATTAATGAAAAAGCGATTGCCCATGCGGAAATCGTTATTGAAGGTGAACTGCTGCCAAACGTGCGCGTGCGTGAAGATCAGAACACCAATACCGGCAAAGCGATGCCGGAATTCCCGGGCTATACCGGCGAAGCCAAAGAAGCGATTCCGGTGATTAAGGTGAAAGCCGTTACCCATCGTCAGAAACCGATCTGGCGCACCACCGTCGGGCCGGGCGAAGAACATGTCAATATGGCCGGTATCCCGACCGAAGCCAGTATTCTCGATATGGTAGGCCGCGCAATGCCGGGCAAGCTGCTGAATGTTTTCGCCCACTCTGCAGGCGGCGGTAAATTGCTGGCCGTGATGCAGTTTAAAAAATCCGCGCCGGTTGATGAAGGTCGCCAGCGCCAGGCTGCCCTGCTCGCCTTCTCCGCCTTCCCGGAACTGAAGCATGTGATTCTGGTGGATGAAGACGTTGATATTTTCGACAGCGACGATGTGATGTGGGCGATGCAAACCCGCTACCAGGGTGATGTGGATACCGTCTTTATTCCGGGCGTGCGCTGCCATCCGCTCGATCCCAGCTAGGTGCCGGAATACAGCCCATCCATCCTTCAGCAGGGAATGTCCTGTAAAACCATTTTCGACTGCACAGTGCCTTTCCATCTGAAATCGAATTTTGAGCGTTCAAAATTCCGTGAAGTTGATGTGAAACGTTTCCTGCCCGACTTTGAGTGAGGCTGATATGTCGCGACAACGCATCATCCTGGGCATTAGCGGCGCCTCTGGCTTTCAGTACGGCGTCAAAGCGCTCCAGCTGCTGAAACAGCAGGATGTGGAGGTGCATTTGACGATTTCCAAAGGCGCGGTGAAAACCTGCGAACTGGAAACCGATTACCGTCTGGAAGAGATCAAGGCGCTCGCGGATGTGGTTTATCCCATCGATAACGTAGGCGCGGCGATAGCCAGCGGCTCCTTCAAAACCATGGGGATGCTGATCGCGCCCTGCTCAATGCGTACGTTGGCAGCGGTGGCCTGCGGCATCAGCGACAATCTGCTGACGCGCGCCGCCGATGTGATTCTGAAAGAGCGTCGCCGTCTGGTACTGTTAGCGCGTGAAACGCCGCTTAATGCGGCGCATATCCGCAATATGCAGGATGTCACTAACATGGGGGGGATTATTTTCCCCCCGGTTCCGGCGCTCTATCAGCGTCCGCAAACGGTGGATGAGATTATTACGCACAGCGTGGCGCGAGCGCTCGACCTGTTTGGCTTAGAAACCTCTATTCCCCGCTGGGGAGAAGGTGAAAACAAGCGGGTTCGCTAATAAAAATTAAGGAAAAAGGTATGTTAATTGGTCCATACGTTAATGGCGCGGCGGTGATCATTGGCGGCCTGCTGGGCGCAGTTGCCGGTCGCCATATCCCTGAACGCGTCAAGGCGGCGCTGCCGCTGACCTTTGGACTTTGCTCTATTGGTCTGGGAATTAACCTGGTCGTTAAAGTTAAATATATGCCGGCTGTGGTGATTGCGATGGTGATCGGCGCGGTGATTGGCGAACTGTTCTTTCTGGAGAAAGGTATCGGCAAAGCCGCTGGCTCTACGCGCGGTTTAATTAACCGCGTGCTGCCGCCGGTAAAAGGCTTAACGTCCGAAGAGTTCACCGAAAAATTCGTGGCGATTCTGGTGCTGTTTTGCGCCAGCGGAACTGGTATTTTCGGAGCGATGCACGAAGGGATGACCGGCGATCCGTCAATTCTCTATATCAAGACGGTGCTGGATCTCTTTACTGCCGCCATCTTCGCTACCATGCTGGGTTATGCGGTAGTAACCATTGCGATTCCGCAGGTGCTGATTCAGGTCGGTCTGGCGATGCTGGCGGTGGTGATTTTACCGATGATTACGCCGGATATGATGGGGGATTTCTCCTGTGCGGGCGGCCTGATTATGGTGGCTACCGGTTTACGCATCTGTAATATCAAACTTTTCCCGGTAGCGAATATGCTGCCCGGACTGTTTCTGGTAATGCCCTTCTCTTATCTGTGGGCGATGCTGGTCAGTTAACCGCAAGAAAATGACAAGGGCTGCCGATGGCAGCCCTTTTTTTTACATGGCGTAGGACAGCAGAACCTGCGTTTTGGTATCGGTATGTTCCGGCGCAGATTCAGGTGGATTGTTATTCCAGGTGACGTTGTAGGTTACCTTCAGCGCGAAGTGCGCGTTAATCGCCACCTGAAGCCCGGTTTCCGAGTTCACGGTGGTGTTATCGTTAAAGCTGCTCAGCACCGAGGCGCCCTGAATAAATTTCGTGGTGTCGGTCATCTGCCACTGATAGCTCAGCGCGCCGTAACCCAGCCCCTGCGTTTCTGAGCCGCCGTCGTGGAAATCGTCATAGCGCACGCCCGGACCAAATTCTATACGCAGCGAATGCACCGAACCGTTCAGGATCTGGCGACCATAACCCATGGCCAGAATATCGCGCGAATCGTAACCGTTGAAACGATCGCTCAGCCAGCTCGCCTGACCAAACAGATAATCGTTATCAGTCA
Organism: Mixta sp. Marseille-Q2659; assembly: GCF_940807255.1. GTDB lineage: Bacteria > Pseudomonadota > Gammaproteobacteria > Enterobacterales > Enterobacteriaceae > Mixta. The sequence goes on from NZ_CALNWY010000027.1 coordinate 26,882, forward strand.
TGTTGTAGCGGGTACGCGCGCCGACCTGATAGGTTTCTGAAGAACGCTCATCGTCAGAAGAGGTGTTCGCCGCGTTACCCCACAGGCTGTAGGCCGTGTTCGGCTGATACCAGGTCATATTGGTTTGCGCGGTTAACGAAGAGCTTTTGGTGTTGCCGGTCTGGGCCAGATAGCCCGCCGCCGCGTTGCCTTCAAAAGGTTTCTTGGCGGTGGAAGGATCGTCCATAACGGTAAAAACATTGTTATCAGCCATGGCCTGATGACAAAAAGCGCCCGCAGAAAGCAGCAGCGCAACAGAGAGCTTGTTAAGCGATTTCATTTATTGTGATCCGTACGACAGTTTAAAAAAGGGAGAGTCTGAAGGGTTTTCCACGTCAGGCAACGTCATTTAGCGTAAATTTTGTAAATAGACGTTAAATAGCGCGAATGCCTAAGCATCTTGTCAAAAAAATGCTAAGACCGGGATTTTTCTTATTAACGGCGCGGATTATAAAGGGTATTCAGGCGAAACGCAGCACGGCGCAAAAAATATTTATTTATTATAAAAATCAATAAATAAGCACGCCTGACGGCGTGCTGTGAAGTGACTCAGGCGCGCGGTGCCTGCGAACCCAAAACGCCTTTACCTTCTGGAATGGTGGTAAAACGCGTCACGATTTCATGCCAGCTTTCGGCGGGATCGAGTTGAGCAAACTGCTGCGGATAAATAAATTTCGCCAGGTATTCGATACCCACGATGTTCCACGGATGGTTGTAGAAATTGTGGTAAACACCGTAAAAGCGCCCTGCTTTTACCGGCTGAAGCTCGGCGAAGCCCGGACGCTGCTTCATATTATTAAACGCAACGTTAACCTGCTGCGGCGTGACACCGTAACCGAAAGGAACGGCGGCATTATTTTTACTCGCCCACTGCGAGCCGGAAACAATATAAGCGTCCGGCTTCATGGCGATCACCTTCTCCAGCGAGACATCGCCGGTTGCGCCCGGCAGCAGCCCGGAGCCGATATTCGTCGCCCCCACCGCTTCTACCATCGCCCCCCAGCCCACATGGCCATGAGTAAAGCAACAGGACTCCAGTCCGGCGAGGCCGGCTTTCGCCTCAATAAAGACGCGCGGCTTTGGTGAAACGCTGCGCACCTTATCCTGAATCGCCTGGTAATGTTGCTGATAGAACGCAGTATACTGCTGCGCTTCCTGCTCACGGTTAAGCGCCGTTCCGAGCAAGGTTACACTGGCTGGCGCATCCTTTACCGGATCTTTAAAGGTATCGATAAACATGACCGGAATGTTGAGCTGAGCCAGCTTTGCCAGCACGCCGGTTTGCGTTAAGGAGGGCTTTGAGCGGAGCTGGGCAATCATTAAATCAGGTTGCTGCGCAATCACGCTCTCCAGATTCACTTCGCCTTTATCGCTGAAGCCCATATCGATAATGCGTGCGGCTTGCGGCCATTTGCTCGTCATCAGCTTCCAGGTTTCGCCATCGCTTTTCTTCAACAAATTGTTCCAGGCGACCACACGCTGAAAAGGATTCGCCCGATCGAGCAGCGCCAGCGCCAGAATATCGCGTCCGTCCTGCACCACGATGCGCGTCGGCTCTTTCCTGAGCGTAATTTTCTGCCCGTCAAAATCGGTTAGCGTCACCGGATATGTGGTCGCGGCGGCGGTGGCAGAGATCGCCAACATCACCATCGAAGCAGAAAATTTAATCGCGCAGTACACATCCGTCTCCTTGTCTCAGGCCAGGCCTGTTCAGTTATTAATCAAAACGTTAGCGCATAATAGTAATGATAATTAATTGCATTGGCAAACCCGTTTTGTTAACGGCTCGCCCCCTGCCCGACAATGGTCTAAGCTGAAAATTCTTTCGGGAACAATGAGGTGAATATGAGTCCATCAGCTTTGACCCGTTATGTTGTTACCTTTCGTTACGCCGACAAAGGGCTGGCTGCCGGTCTGGAGCTGAACAGCGTCATGACCAACAGCGGTTTCACCACCACGCTGCATGATGATCAAGGCCATACGCACGAACTGGGCACTAACAGTTTCGGCATTATCAGTGGGAAGAGCGCTGAGGAGATCCGCGATCAGGCCGCTGGCATTGGCGAAACCGCGCTGGAAGGCAGGCCGGAGGTAGATGTACAAACGCTGGCAGATTTTATTCAGCAAAATCATGCCTGAGTCATACTATCCAGCCGTGCTATCGCGCTAATATTGCCTAAACTTTGCGCAACGATCATTACACAGCGAAAATGAGGATAGCCCCATGTGGTCAGCCATAAGTCGTCTGTTGAGTGAGCAGTTTGGGAATGCCGAAATAACCCAACGTACAGAATTGCCAGCCGGTGAAGTTCATGCCGCCTGGCGGCTCTGTTATGGCGAACATCAGGTATTTGTGAAATGCAACGGTCTGGAGATGCTGGACGTTTTCACTGCCGAAGCGGATCAGCTGGCGCTGCTGGCACGCAGCCAGACGGTGCGCGTGCCGAAAGTTTACGGCATCGGCGGCGACCGCGATTACAGCTTTCTGCTGCTGGAATATATTCCGCCGCGGCCGCTGGATGAACAAAGCGCCTTTTTACTCGGCCAGCAGCTGGCCAGGCTGCATCAGTGGAGCGAACAGCCCCATTTCGGTCTCGATTTCGATAACAATATTACCGCTATGCCGCAGCCCAACGGCTGGGTACGCCGCTGGTCGCGCTCCTTTTCGGAACAGCGCATCGGCTGGCAGCTCCAGCTGGCGGCAGAAAAAGGCATTCAGTATGGCAACACCGATTTAATTATCGACTGCGTACAGCGCGCGCTGGCCACTCATCACCCGCAGCCATCGCTGCTGCACGGTGATTTATGGCCGACGAACTGCGCCGGCAGTGAAAACGGCCCCTGGCTTTACGATCCCGCCTGCTACTGGGGCGATCGCGAATGCGATCTGGCAATGCTGCCGCACTTGCCCGCGTTGTCGGAAAAAATTCTGGCTGGCTATCAGTCGGTCTGGCCGTTGCCAACAGACTTTGCGCTGCGCCAGTCGGTTTATCAGCTTTATTATCTGCTAAATCGCGCCAATGTGTTTGGCGGCAGCTGGCTGGCTGAAGCGCAACGTGCGGTGGGCAACCTGCTTGAGCTGGACGAGCAGGAAAAAAATCGGGCCTGACGGTAAGGTCAGGCCCGATGCGGGGTTCAGATTAAGCCAAGCAGCGACAGAATAAAATAGCCCGCCACGGCGATAATCACCGGCAGAATATAGAGCGGGAAGATTTGCAGGAAGATAGTATGGCGCGGCACCACAATCTTCTCTTCAAGCTGCTGTCGGCTACGTCCTTCTTCTCCCTTCGCCCGCTCCAGGATCAGCATATCTTCAATACCTTCCTTGATATGGCGCGACTGGCGCCACATCCGCGCGCCCGAAGCCTGCAGCGCCAGGCCGACAAAAATCAGAATATAAATCAGCCAGAAGCCGATATTACCGCCACCATTAAAATCGGGCACTGGCGAATTGCGCCAGAAAAAACCGAGAAACGGTGTATTAAAGCGGATCATATCGATCATGACATGGACGAAATCAAGCAGCACCGCATCAATGCCAGGCCGCTTTTCGCTGTGTTTAAACATGAAGTTCAGTAGTGAAACCAGCGTGGAAAGCAGCGCCGGTATAAAAATAATCCAGCCAGCCACGCGTTTGATAATGGCGACACGGCCAGCCTGTTGATAAGTCATGGTTTCTCCTTGCACCTGTTGTACGGCAGTAAGTCTACCTGCTGTCAGGAAAAAGCGCCTGAAAAAAGCGGCAACAAAATATTTTATCCTGCAAAGTCAGTCATGCCTGCTGAAAACCTTCATGCTATGGTAAGACAAAATGTAAAACGGAGCGTTGTATGACTTATACCCGACCTGTACTGGCCGCGATATTTGATATGGATGGCCTGCTGATTGACTCTGAACCGCTGTGGGATCAGGCTGAACTGGATATTTTCGCCACGCTGAATGTGGATTTGTCGCGCCGGAGCGAACTGCCGGATACGCTGGGGTTGCGTATCGATCAGGTGGTGCGCATGTGGTATGAAACGCTGCCGTGGAACGGCCCAAGCCAGCAGGAAGTGACCGATCGTATCATCGCTCGCGCTATCAACCTGGTGGAAGAAAAAAAACCGCTGCTGCCGGGCGTCGAGCAGGCGCTGCAGCTGTGTCAGGCGCAGGGATTGAAAATCGGCCTGGCCTCCGCTTCGCCGCTGCATATGCTGGAAAAAGTGATGGCGCTGTTTAACCTGCGCGACTATTTCGATGTGCTGGTTTCGGCAGAAGCGCTGCCCTACAGCAAACCGCATCCGCAGGTTTATCTCGATGCGGCGGCGCGCCTGGGTATCGATCCACTTAACTGCGTGACGCTGGAAGACTCCTTTAACGGCATGATTGCCACCAAAGCGGCGCGTATGCGCTCAATCGTGGTGCCAGCGCCAGAATACCGCGACGATGCGCGCTGGTCGCTGGCGGACGTTAAGCTCGATTCGCTGCTGCAGTTAACGCCTCAGCATCTGAAAGGTTACTAAGGCCGTCTCTCCTGCCGTTGCCCGATCGGCAGGAGATGTTTTTCCTTCAGCCATTTCCGTTCGCTTCCTGCTTCTGTTACCACGCCCGCGCTTTTGACAAAACGCGCGCTTTTCAGCGCCCTTTTTTCTGCAAATATGATCCGGCATGCAAAATAAATAAAACAGCATTTCATTTTTATTGAATTCGTATGCCGTCCTGCCTATCATCCTGTAAACGATAAGCGCACCCTACCTTAACCGGTCTTAACATCAGAGAGGCAAAGATATGCAGGTCCGTCAAAGCATTCACAGCGACCATGCCCGTCAGCTGGATACGGCTGGCTTACGCCGCGAGTTCCTTATTGAACAGATTTTTACCGCTGACAACTACACCATGACCTACAGCCATATTGACCGCATTATCATCGGCGGCGTGATGCCTGTGAGCCAGAGCGTGACCATCGGCAGCGAAGTGGGCAAACAGCTCGGCGTTAGCTACTTTCTGGAGCGACGCGAGCTGGGCTTAATTAATATCGGCGGTCCGGGCGTGATTGAAGTGGATGGCAAATCTTGGGAAATCGGCAACGAGCAGGCGCTTTACGTCGGCATGGGCGCGCAGTCGGTGGTGTTTAGCAGCGTCGACGCCAGCCGGCGCGCCAAGTTTTATTACAACAGCGCCCCGGCGCATACGCGCTACCCTGATAAAAAAATCACCCTGGAAGAGGCTTCGCCTACCACGCTGGGCGATGCGGCCACCAGCATTCGCCGCACCATTAATAAATTTATCGTGCCGGACGTGCTGCCGACCTGTCAGCTCACGATGGGCTTAACAAGCTGGAAGCGGGCAGCCTGTGGAACACCATGCCCCGCCATACGCATGAACGTCGGATGGAAGTCTATTTTACTTCGATATGGATGATGAAACCGCTGTGTTTCATATGATGGGCCAGCCGCAGGAGACACGTCACCTGCTGGTTCATAACGAGCAGGCGGTGATTTCGCCAAGCTGGTCGATTCACGCTGGCGTTGGCACCAAACGCTATACCTTTATCTGGGGTATGGTTGGCGAAAACCAGGTCTTCGACGATATGGATCATGTCAAGGTCAGTGAACTGCGTTAACGGCGAAAACAGGAAGCAAACAATGATACTCAATACGTTTAATCTCGAAGGTAAAGTGGCGCTGATCACCGGTTGCAATACCGGCCTGGGCCAAGGAATGGCGGTCGGTCTGGCGCAGGCGGGCTGCGATATTGTCGGCGTCAACCACGCTGGTGCGGATGAGACGCCGTCGCTGGTCGAAGCGACGGGCCGCCGTTTTACCAACATTAACGCCGATCTGATGGACAGCAGCTGCATCCCGCATGTGGTGGAACAGGCCGTCGCCGCCTATGGCCGTATCGATATTCTGGTGAATAACGCCGGGATCATTCGTCGCCAGGATGCAATTGAATTCAGCGAGCAGAACTGGGACGACGTGATGAATATCAACAGCAAGACGGTATTCTTCCTGTCGCAGGCGGTGGCGCGCCAGTTTATTAGCCAGGGCAGCGGCGGCAAAATTATCAATATCGCCTCCATGCTCTCTTTCCAGGGCGGCATTCGCGTGCCTTCTTATACCGCATCGAAAAGCGCGGTGATGGGCCTGACGCGCCTGATGGCTAATGAGTGGGCGGCGCACAATATCAATGTTAACGCCATCGCGCCGGGCTACATGGCGACCAACAATACCGAACAGCTCAGAAATGATGAAGGCCGCAGTCAGGAGATCCTGGGCCGCATTCCGGCCGGACGCTGGGGCAAACCGGACGATATGATGGGGCCCGTCGTGTTCCTGGCATCAGCCGCTTCTGATTATGTTAACGGCTATACGCTGGCCGTTGACGGCGGCTGGCTGGCCCGCTAAGCCTGACCGGACGGGGCCAGGCTCCGTCCGGCATTCACTTTTGGTTACAGCGTCACAACTTCCATTCTACTGGATAAATCCCCTATACTGGATACATTGACAGTTATGTACCCAGGTTATCTCCATGACGGCCGAAGGCCACGTTATTTTCGCCATTGCCAGCGCTATTTTTGCCAAGCGCGCTGAGCTGACGCCAGAGCTGGCTAACGGCGACTGGTGGCATATTATTCCGGCGGTGCTGCTGACCTGCCTGCTGCCCGATATTGACCATCCACGCTCCACGCTCGGCCAGCGTTTTCGCTGGATTTCGCAGCCCATTGCGCGCGCCTTCGGCCATCGCGGTTTTACGCATAGCCTGCTGGCGGTGCTGGGCGGCATCGCGCTGCTTAAGTTCAACCTGCCGCACGACTGGCCTGTACCCGGCGATGCGCTGCATGGCATGGTGCTGGGTTACCTGAGCCATATCGCCGCCGATATGTTAACGCCTGCGGGCGTGCCGCTGCTCTGGCCGTGTCGCTGGCGCTTTCGCTTGCCGCTTCTGACACCACGGGCGGGAAACCAGCTGGAACGGCTGTTTTGCCTCGCTTTGGTGGCGGGCGCACTGTGGTTTCCGCCAGATATGCCCCATTTTGGTGCCGACGGCTGGCCAGCCAAACTGATAAACAACGTGCAATTTGGCATAAGTCGCCTAATAAACTAGCAAAATGCGCTATTTTCAGGCGAAAATCGGCAAAAAGTTATAATCCATTCCATTTGGTTCTAATAACGCACTTCTCTGTCCTGATACCATGCCGCTAGTAGCGCAGCCTTGCTGCGCTGATAAAAACTCTTCTTCCTGCCCTACAGCCAGAAATTTCCTCTGCTGTAGCGCAACCTCATGGAGAAAAAAAATGACGGTCCCACTTATTCTTAATATTTTGACGTTTATCGTCCTGCTGGTGGTGTTATCCAGGCTTGGCCGCAACGGCTGGAGCCTGTCGAAAAAGGTACTGGTTGGTCTGGTTATGGGCGTGCTGTTCGGTCTGGCACTCCAGCTTATTTATGGTGACAGCGCGCCGGTGCTGAAAGAATCGATCGGCTGGTTCAATGTGGTGGGCAACGGTTACGTTCAGCTGCTGCAGATGATTGTTATGCCGCTGGTCTTCGTCTCCATTCTCAGCGCGGTCGCCCGTCTGCATAACGCCTCCTCCCTCGGAAAAATCAGCGTTCTGACCATTGGCGTACTGCTGTTTACCACGGCGATTGCCGCGCTGGTTGGCGTGTTTGTTACCACGTTGTTCGGCCTGACGGCGGAAGGTCTGGTGCAGGGCGCACAGGAAACCGCACGCCTGTCGGCGATTCAGTCAAACTACGCCGGTAAGGTTGCCGACCTCAGCGCGCCGCAGATGCTGCTGTCGTTTATTCCGAAAAATCCGTTTGCTGACCTGGCAGGCGCTAACCCGACTTCCATCATCAGCGTGGTCATTTTTGCCGCTTTCCTCGGCGTCGCGGCGCTGCATTTGCTGAAAGATGATAAAGAGAAAGGCGAACGCGTTCTGAAAGCGATCGACATCTTACAGCTGTGGGTTATGAAGCTGGTGCGCCTGATTATGAAACTGACGCCGTATGGCGTGCTGGCGCTGATGACCAAGGTGGTCGCCGGTTCCAACCTGCAGGACATCATCAAGCTCGGCGGCTTTGTGGTAGCTTCTTATCTGGGCCTGGCGATTATGTTCGGCGTCCATGCGCTGCTGCTGTCGGTCAACGGCATCAATCCGCTGCGCTTTTTCCGCAAAGTCTGGCCGGTGATTACCTTTGCCTTCACCAGCCGTTCCAGCGCCGCCAGCATTCCGCTAAACGTGGAAGCGCAGACGCAGCGCCTGGGCGTACCGGAATCTATCGCCAGCTTCTCCGCCTCGTTCGGTGCGACTATTGGTCAGAACGGCTGCGCCGGTCTCTATCCGACGATGCTGGCGGTTATGGTCGCCCCTACACTGGGCATTAACCCGCTCGATCCGGTATGGATTGCTACGCTGGTCGGTATTGTGACCCTCAGCTCTGCCGGTGTGGCAGGCGTTGGCGGCGGCGCAACCTTTGCCGCGCTGATCGTGCTGCCTGCTATGGGTCTGCCGGTAACGCTGGTTGCCCTGCTTATCTCAATCGAACCGCTGATTGATATGGGCCGCACCGCGCTGAACGTAAACGGCGCGATGACCGCCGGTTCGCTGACCAGCCACTGGCTGAGACAGACGGACAAAACGCTGTTCAACAGCGATGAGCCGCAGGAGTTGGTACATCGTTAATCCATTAAGGGCTGGATATTCCAGCCCTTTTTATTTTGCTTCCTGCCCGCCCTGCTAATCCTCTCTGCTTCTTCCTCGCCTGCGCGATATAACACAAATCCCTGTAAAATCCAGGCGTACCTAAAGTGCTGTTCTATAGTTAATGGAGACTTGAACGACATCAACAGGAGCAATGCTAATGTCGAAAGAAACTGATAATAAGGAACTGAGCCACAGCGCACCGGCTACAGGGCCTGAATCCGCTAAACCTGGTCTGGACTCTTTGGCCCCTGAGGATGGATCCCATAAGCCTTCCCCTGAACCGACGCCGCCGGGCAAACAGCCGACCGCGCCGGGCAGCCTGAAGTCTCCCGATACGCGTAACGCGAAAATCGATCAGCTGGACGCGCACCGTAAAGGCGGCGAAAACTTTCCGCTGACCACCAATCAGGGTACGCGCATTGCTAACGATCAGAACTCACTGAAGGCAGGCACGCGCGGCCCAACGCTGCTGGAAGATTTTATTATGCGTGAAAAAATCACGCATTTTGACCACGAGCGTATCCCGGAACGTATCGTTCACGCACGTGGCTCCGCAGCACACGGCTACTTCCAGCCCTATCGCTCTATGAGCGAAATTACCAAAGCGGATTTCCTGCGCGATCCCGATCAGATTACGCCGGTCTTTGTACGTTTCTCTACGGTTCAGGGCGGCGCGGGCTCCGCCGACACCGTGCGCGACATTCGCGGCTTCGCCACCAAATTTTATACCCAGGAAGGCGTCTTCGACCTGGTTGGCAACAATACACCAGTCTTCTTTATTCAGGACGCGCATAAGTTTCCTGACTTTGTCCATGCGGTAAAACCGGAGCCGCATAATGAGATACCGCAGGGACAAAGCGCGCATGATACCTTCTGGGACTACGTCTCCCTGCAGCCGGAAACGCTGCATAACGTCATCTGGGCGATGTCCGATCGCGGTATTCCTCGTAGCTATCGCACGATGGAAGGTTTCGGCATCCATACCTTCCGCATGATTAATGCCGAAGGGAAAGCGACCTTTGTGCGTTTCCACTGGAAGCCGGTTGCAGGCAAAGCGTCGCTGCTGTGGGATGAAGCGCAGAAGCTGACCGGACGCGATCCTGACTTCCACCGTCGTGACTTATGGGAGGCGATCGAAGCGGGTGACTATCCGGAATATGAACTGGGCGTGCAGCTGATCCCGGAAGCCGACGAATTTAAGTTTGATTTTGACCTGCTGGACGCCACCAAGCTGATCCCGGAAGAGCTGGTGCCGGTCGAGCTGATCGGCAAAATGGTGCTGAACCGCAACCCAGACAACTTCTTTGCGGAAACCGAACAGGTGGCTTTCCATCCGGGCCATATTGTTCCCGGACTGGATTTCACTAACGATCCGCTGCTGCAGGGCCGCCTGTTCTCCTATACCGACACGCAGATCAGCCGTCTCGGCGGCCCTAACTTCCATGAAATTCCCATTAACCGCCCTGTCTGCCCTTACCACAACTTCCAGCGCCAGGGCATGCACCGGATGGATATCGATACCAATCCGGCGAACTACGAGCCGAACTCCATTAACGATAACTGGCCGCGCGAAACGCCGCCGCAACCGCGACGCGGCGGTTTTGAAAGCTATCAGGAGCGTATCGAAGGGCATAAAGTACGCGAACGCAGCCCCTCTTTCGGCGAATACTATTCGCAGCCGCGCCTGTTCTGGCTAAGCCAGACGCCGGTTGAACAGCAGCATATTATCGAGGCTTTCTCGTTTGAGCTGGGCAAGGTGGCGCGCGCCTATATTCGCGAACGTGTGGTCGATCACCTGCTGCATATCGATGTGTCGCTGGCTCACGGCGTCGCGCAAAACTTAGGTATCGCGCTCTCCGATGAGAAGCTACATACCGCGCCGCCTAAAGATGTCAACGGTCTGAGAAAAGACGCCAGCCTGAGCCTTTACGCTGTCTCCAACGGCAATATCAAAGGACGCCAGGTGGCGCTGCTGCTCAGCGACGGCGTAAAAGCGGCCGATGTGCTGGCGATTCTGCAAGAGCTGAAAGCCCACGGCGTTCACGGCAAGCTGCTGGCGGCGCATATGGGCCAGGTGCGCGCCGACGACGGCTCCAGCCTGCCGATTGACGGCACCTTCAGCGGTCTGCCATCGGTCACGGTCGATGCGGTCATCGTGCCGGACGGCAATATCGATGCGCTGCTGCTGAGCGGCGACGCCCGTTATTATCTGCTGGAAGCCTATAAGCATCTGAAGGTTATCGGTCTGAGCGGCGACGCGCGTCGCTTTAAGGCGCAGTTTGGCCTCGGCGACGATGAGCCGGAAGAGGGCCTGATTGAGGATGTGAAGGCGGAAGGCGTGCTGATGAGCGAATTTATCTCGGCGCTCGGTGCCCATCGCATCTGGTCGCGCAGCCAGAAAGCGCTGAGCGTACCCGCCTGATAAGTCTGAGGCGGGCCGTTCGGTCCGCCCTTTTTCTTCATAATTCCCCCGCCGCGTTAAGAAAACGTTAAGCCTGGTAAGTAAGCGCAAAACCTGCGCGATCCTGCTTGTTTTTTCCCGTGTTCAGGTCAATCCTGCTGTCAGTTAATGCAGGAGAATTACCATGAAAAAGGTTATCGCATCGCTACTTGCCCTGACGCTGGCCGCGCCGTTAATGGCTTTTGCCCATCCGGGCGGCGGACCGGGGCCAGGATGGCATCACGGCGGCCCTGACCGCGGCGGACACGGCTGGGGACGCCCTGCGCCTTTCCGCGTTTTGCCGGAAGCAGCAACGGCCGTACTGATTGGCGGCCTGACCTACTATCTGCTGAACGGCAACTATTATCAGCGCCAGGGGGACACTTACGTGGTGGCGCAGCCGCCGGTTGAACATGTGGTAAGGGTAGATAGCGCCATGCGCGCGCTCGACTACAACGGACGGCGCTACTATGTGCAGGATGGGCATTACTACGAACGAAATATTGACGGCGAATATCTCGAAGTGCCGCGTCCGCCGGGTCTGTAAAAGGTGTACGGCGCGTTAAAACAGCGGAGGCGGCCTGAAAAGGCCGCCTCCGTTAATTCTCATCAGGCCTTACTGATTGGCCTGCGGGTCGGTATCGTACTCTTTACAGCTCTGGAAGCCGTAATTCATTACGCGGCCGGTATCGTTATAGCTGACAAAGTAAGTCTGTGGCTTGCCATCACGCTCGCCCAGCACATAGGTCTGGCAGGTGCCGCGCGCATGTACCATGGTAATTTCAGTAGACGCCGGACCAGCTACCTGACGAACCTGATCGCGGGTCATGCCTTTTTTCACATCCTTAACAACCGGCTGTGTAACATAGCTTTCCGCGCGATCGTAGGCGGTACAGCCAGACAACACCGCCAAAGCCACTGCCGCACCAATAAATCCTGTGAATTTTTTCATCTTTATGTTCCTCATTTATTGTCCATGTCGAATAAGCCTGGAACATAACTGCTGTTTTATCAAATTTATGGCGCACATTTATCCGCTTTCAGCCGACGCCGTTTTAACGACGCGCGACGGCCGTTGCCAGAGGGAACTATTACAGACAAAAACCATAGGGCGACGGGGTTCTGGTCCGTATAATCGCGCCGCCTGCGAGCTGCAGGGGCGACGCAGATCGAAGAAACCTGCGCACTTTACGCTTCACGCCATTTAATTCCTGACAGGGAGAAAAGACATTCATGAAAACTGCCCATCATAACCGTATCGGTTATGCGATTAGCCTTGGTTTACTGGCGGCACTGGGGCCGCTCTGCATCGATCTCTATTTACCGGCGCTGCCTGAACTGGCGACGGATTTAAATACGCCTACTTCTACCGCTCAGCTGAGCCTGACCGCCGGTCTGCTTGGCCTTGGCTTCGGCCAGCTTCTTTTTGGTCCGCTCAGCGATAAGATGGGCCGTCTGCGCCCGCTTACGCTGTCGCTGGTTATGTTAATTATCGCTTCCGTCGGCTGCGCCTGGTCGCAGACGATCCACCAGCTGCTGCTGGCGCGCCTGTTTGAGTCTGGCGGGCGCTGGCGGCGCCGTGCTGTCGCGTGCCATCGCCCGCGATATGTACAGCGGGCACGATCTGACGCGCTTTTTCGCCATGCTGATGCTGGTGAACGGTCTGGCACCGATTGTCGCGCCGGTGATGGGTGGTGCGCTGATGGCCTTCCTTGACTGGCGCGGACTGTTTATGGTGCTGGCGTTGATCCCGTTGCTGCTGCTGATTATGGTGCGCACGCAGCTACACGAAACCTTACCGCCTGAGCATCGCAGCCAGGGTTCGCTGTTCTCCGCCTGGGCCGCGCTGGGCAGCGTCGTCACCCACCGTGCGTTTATGGGCTTTTGCCTGACGCAGGGCTTTATGATGTCGGGAATGTTCGCCTATATCGGCGCCTCGCCTTTTGTTCTGCAACAGATTTATGGCCTGTCGCCGCAGGCGTTCAGCCTCTGCTTCGCCCTGAACGGGCTGGGCCTGATTATTGCCTCGCAGACCAGCGCCCGCCTTTGCCCGCTGTGGGGCGAATATCGCGTACTGAAAGGCGGCCTGACGCTGGCCTTCATCGCCTCCGGCTCTCTGGTACTGACCGGCCTGTCCGGCGCGGCGCTGCCGCTGGTGCTGGTCGCGCTGTTCTTTACCGTCGCCAGCAACGGCGTCATTTCCGTTACCGCCTCGTCGCTGGCGATGCAGAGCCAGGGCAAACGGGCCGGTAGCGCATCGGCGGTGATTGGCGTCACGATGTTTACCCTTGGCGCCATCAGCGTGCTGGTGACCGGCCTCGGCGGTACCTCGGTCTTAACCATGACCCTGACCATCTTTGGCTGCTATCTGCTGGCCATCATGATGTTTCTTTTGCTGGCCAGAAAAACGCATACTGTCTGAAATCAGCGCGCCTGAGGGTTTCTCAGGCGCAACGCGCTTGTCGTTTTGCCTGATGCACGTTAGCTTTAACAGGTTACGCATTCGCAACGAGCCATATCAGACTACTGATTTAAGGAGAGGTTTATGTCATTGCAGCAGGAAATTATTGAGGCGCTGGGCGTCAAACCCACCATCGATGCCAAACAGGAAATCCGTACCAGCGTTGAGTTTCTGAAATCCTATCTGAAAGCCAATCCCTTTATAAAATCTCTGGTGCTGGGCATCAGCGGCGGTCAGGACTCAACCCTGTGCGGCAAGCTGAGCCAGCTGGCTATCAGCGAACTGCGTGAAGAGACCGGCGATCGGGAGTATCAGTTTATTGCCGTGCGTTTACCTTATGGTGTGCAGGCAGATGAGAAAGATTGTCAGGACGCGCTCGATTTTATTCAGCCCGACCGCACGCTGGTGGTGAATATTAAAGAGGCGGTGCTGGCCAGCGAGCGCGCGCTGAAAGATGCGGGTATTGAACTCAGCGACTTTGTGCGCGGCAACGAGAAAGCACGCGAGCGCATGAAAGCGCAGTACAGCGTTGCCGGAATGACCAAAGGCCTGGTGGTCGGCACCGATCATGCGGCGGAAGCGGTAACCGGCTTTTTCACCAAGTATGGCGACGGCGGCACTGACATCAACCCGATTCATCGCCTGAATAAAGGCCAGGGCAAAATGCTGCTCAAAGAGCTGGGCTGTCCGCAGCATCTCTATTTAAAACATCCGACGGCGGATCTGGAGGACGATCGTCCGGGCCTGCAGGATGAAGTGGCGCTCGGCGTAACCTACGGTTTGATTGATGCCTATCTGGAAGGTCAGCAGATTGATGAATCAGCGGCGAAAACCATCGAAGGCTGGTATCGCAAAACCGAGCATAAGCGTCGTCTGCCGGTCACAGTGTTTGACGATTACTGGAAAAAATAAGCGTTGCTTTGCAGGCTGATTGTTCAGCCTGCTTTCCTTTTTGTTAAAACAGTACTCTTCCGTCTTCCGTCTTCCGTCTTCCGTCTTCCGTCTTCCGTCTTCCAGAAAGTTATCCCCACTCGCGGCCAATACAGAAATTTCGCAAAAACTGACCATCCCGCTGACAGGGCAAAAATACCCAAATAAAACCGCCGGTTAATCGCTACAGAGCGCTGCAGCGCCTGTTGGATGACCACATTCGCCCTGCCGTTGCGCTGTTTTTTTGCACTGTTCAACTTCCGCTCCGGCTGATAGACTGGATATGCAACCAGTAGATGGAGTCACCTGTGGTAAGACGTGCTGCCAGCCACCGCCTTGAATTTGAAGCGGCGGCCATTTATGAATATCCCGATCATTTGCGCTCGTTCCTGGACGAGATACCGAAACTGCCCGGCGTCTATATTTTTCACGGCGAAAGCGATGTGATGCCGCTCTATATCGGCAAAAGTATTAACCTGCGCACGCGGGTGATGTCGCACTTCCGCACGCCGGACGAGGCGAAAATGCTGCGCCTGACGCAACGTATCAGCTGGATTACCACCGCTGGCGAGCTGGGCGCGTTGCTGCTGGAAGCGCAAATGATTAAAAACCAACAGCCGCTGTTTAATAAGCGACTGCGGCGCAATCGCCAGCTCTGCTCCCTCCAGTGGGACGGCGTATCACGGCCAGAAATTGTCTATGCGCGCGATCTCGATTTCTCCTCCTCACCGAACCTGTTCGGCCTCTTCTCCAGCCGCCGCGCCGTACTGGAAACCCTGAAGAATATCGCCGATGAGCGCCAGCTCTGTTATGGCCTTCTGGGGCTGGAGAGCGCCACTAAAAATCGCGCCTGCTTTCGTGCCAGCCTCAGACGCTGCGCCGGTGCCTGCTGCGGCAAAGAGCCGGTTGCCGATCACCACCAGCGTTTACTGGAGGCGCTGGAGAAAGTGCGCGTGGTGTGCTGGCCCTGGCCGGGCGCCGTCGCGCTGGTGGAAGAAGGCCCGCTGGAAACCCAGATGCACATTATTCATAACTGGTTTTACCTGGGCTCTGTCAGCGATCTGAGCGAGGCGAAAAATCTGACCAGCCCACCGAAGGGCTTTGATAACGATGGCTACAAATATCTTTGCCGTCCGATGCTGAGCGGTCAGTACCCGATTATTCCGCTGTAAGCGCGCTGCCGCTTCGCTTCGCGCGAACTGTGATTGAGGTCTACCTTTGGATCAGTTGTGTCGCCGTTTGTTGGGCACTTTACTGATGAAAAGGAGAACGCATGTCTCAACATGATCACAGTAAGTTTTCGCGTCGCCAGGTCGTGGGCGGCTTAATGGGCAGCATGGCGGTTGCCGGTATGGTGAGCGGCGCCAGCGCAGCGGAAGGCAGCGCCAGCAGCGCGCCAAACGCCGCGCCGCCGCTGACCGGCAAAAACCCGCTCGACGCCTTTCCTAAACCCCCTTTCGAACGTCAACCGCAGGATCCGCCCGGCCTGGCCAGTAAAATGGTGCCGCGTCCCGATCACGGTGAAAAGAGCTACCGCGGCAGTGGTCGCTTAACCGGACGCAAAGCGCTGATTACCGGCGGTGATTCCGGTATTGGCCGCGCGGTGGCGATCGCTTACGCACGCGAAGGCGCCGATGTGGCGATTAACTATTTGCCGGAAGAGGAATCTGACGCCAAAGAAGTGATCGATCTGATCAAGGCGGCAGGCCGCAAAGCGGTGGCGATTCCAGGTGATATTACCGATGAAGCGTTCTGCCAGAAACTGGTCAACGAGGCGGCTACGCAGCTCGGCGGGCTGGATATTCTGGTTAACAATGCCGGTCGCCAGCAGTATGTGGAATCGATTACCGAACTGACCACTGAATCCTTCGATAAAACCTTTAAAACCAATGTCTACGCGATGTTCTGGATCACCAAAGCGGCGATGGCGCATCTGAAGCCCGGTTCGGCCATTGTGAATACCAGTTCGGTACAGGCGGGCAAGCCGAGCCCGATCCTGCTCGACTATGCGCAGACCAAAGCGGCGATCGTCGCCTTTACCAAAGGTCTGGCTAAGCAGGTAGCGGAAAAAGGGATCCGCGTCAACGCGGTCGCGCCGGGCCCTTACTGGACGCCGTTACAGTCCAGCGGCGGTCAGCCCATGGAAAAAGTGATGAAGTTTGGCGAAGAAGCGCCGTTTGGCCGACCGGGCCAGCCGGTGGAAATCGCTCCGCTTTACGTCACGCTGGCGTCGGCGGAGAGCAGCTTTACCTCCGGTCAGGTCTGGTGTTCTGACGGCGGCACCGGCACCTTCTGATAAAAAAGACCGCCGACGCTGACCACGGCCATTCAGGCAATGTGGGCAACGTCGGCGGTCTCAACATTTATCCCGCGCGACGATTATTCGTCAGCTGGCGGAGGCGTCATTTTACCGTCATGCTGCGGCTTTTCAGTCAGACGTTTCTCAAAGTTAGCGTTGTACTGCTTCTTCTGCTCCGGCGTCAGCACGTTATAGAGTTTGTTCTGGGTTTCCATCATGGCCAGCGCGTTCTCTTTGGCGTTCGCGGTCATTTTTTCCGCCTGCGCTTCCGCTTTGGTACGGTCGAAGCTGTCGGCCGCGATGATAGCGTGGTTAGCGCGACGCTCTTCCAGCGACGGACGTTTCATATCTTTGCGGGCATCTTTCATGATGTCGCGCATCTGCTGTTTCTGCGCATCGGTCAGGTTCAGATTTTTAAACATGCCCATCGGGCCATGCTGCATCGGACCTTTATGGTGCATCGGTTTTTCGCTGCCCGCTGGCGGCGGCGTCAGGGTATCTGCTGCGTGGGCGATACTTGCCGCGCCAAAAGCCAGAGAAGTTGCTACAAAAAGGGAAGTCAATTTACGCATTATATTGTCCTTACTTATCAGTTTTATGACGTCAGCCTGTGTCGCTGCTACGGAAATAAGTCTACGACACCAAACGTCAAGTACTCAGTGGGTGAGTAAAGCCCTGAAAGCATAGAAGATAAAAATGCAGCAATCCTGGAGAGAATAAGAAGATTAGGGTGAGGAATTGCAAAAAAATATGAATGTATGCGGAAAATGGTGGAAATCGTGGAGAAGTGTAACCCTGCAGACAGGATAGAGGAAAGAAAAAGTTAACGCGCTACTGTAAAGCGCCACCCTGCGCCTTTATCTGTGATCTGTCCCACTGTCGCCTGTTCAAATGCCAAAATCTGACACCATTCCGCCCGTTATCCTTATGCGGCTGAATGATGCTTCCCCGCCGACCCGCTTTCTATACTGGTAATGGTTACGCTTTTGTAACGGCCAGAATACTTATCAAAAACAATTCCTTCTTCTGACCTCCCTACTTTTAAGGTTTATGGCATGAAAATAAAAAGCATTGAGGCGATACGCCTCAGCATTCCGTTTGACAGCGATCGCCCGGCGGCGACACAGGAAACCGCCTGGAATGCCGCTTCACCGGCGCTCAGGCAGATGGAAACCCTGCTGGTACGCGTAGAAACCGATAGCGGGCTGGTAGGCTGGGGCGAGGCCTTCGGCCATCTGTCCAATCCCGTTACCGTTGAGGCGCTGCGACAGCTGGTCATCCCCTGCTTTCTGCATAAAACGGCGCCATCAAACCGGGAAGCGCTGGCGGCAATGATGGCGGAGGCCGAAAAAGCGCTGCATGCCTTTGGGCGCGGCGGGCCGGTCTGTTTCGCACTCTCCGCCATCGATATTGCCCTGTGGGATTTGCTGGGCCAGCAGCACGGGCAGCCGCTGTGGCAGTTGCTTGGCGCGCGCCGTCGTCAGATTGGCCTTTATGCCAGCCTGGTAAGCTATAACAACCAGCCGGAAGAGGTCGCCCGCCAGGTGAAGCGCGCCTGGCAGGCGGGTTTCCATATGCTGAAGCTGCATGAAACAGATTATGCCGCCATTGCGGCGGCACGTGCCGCGCTGCCGGAACAGGCGACGCTGATGGTGGACGTCAACTGCCCGTGGCCAGCAGATGAAGCCAGCCGTCGGGCACGTCAGCTGGCGGAACTGAAGCTGGGCTGGCTGGAAGAACCGGTCTGGCCGCCAGATGACGTGGCCGGACTGGCGGCAGTACGCCGCGCGGGCACGCCGATTGCCTCCGGTGAAAACGCCTGCGGCGTGGCGGGTTTTACTGCCTTATTCGAAGGCAACGCCATTAATGTGGCGCAGCCCAGCGTGGCGAAAGTGGGCGGCATTACGGCGCTGCTGGCGGTGATTGCGCAGGCGCAGGCGCACGGCGTCAAAGTGGTTCCCCACTGTTTTTATTACGGTGCCGGACTGCTGGCAACGGCGCATATTGTGGCTTCCCTGCCTGACGACATCAGGCTGGAAGTGCCGTTTATCCGCTTTACGCCGCTGCTTTATCCTCAGCTGGATTTTGCCCCAACGCTCACCCTGCCCGATACGCCGGGACTAGGTTTCGCGCCCGATCCGGCGGTGATGCAAACTTACACCGTCAGCCATCTGCGGGTCGATGCGGAGGGCACGTATTATGTTTAAAAATTACCGTAGCGTGATCGCCCTGCTGCTGTTTTTCGCCGGCGTGCTGAACTATCTCGATCGTGCGGCGCTCTCCGTGATGGCGCCGCTGGTAAAACAAGATCTGCATATTGACGATGCGCAGATGGGCATCCTCTTCAGCTGCTTTTTTATCGGCTACTGCCTCTTTTGCTTTCTTGGCGGCTGGGGCGCCGATCGCTTTGGCCCGCGCCGCGTCTTTGGCTGGGCGGCAGCCATCTGGTCGCTGTTCTGCGGCGCCACCGCGCTGGCGGGTAATTTTGCTCACCTGCTGATCGTACGCGTGCTGTTTGGGATCGGCGAAGGTCCGATGGGCACCACCACCAACAAATCGATCGCCAACTGGTTTCCACGCAAAGAGACCGGGCGCGCTGTCGGCTTTACCAACGCCGGACAGCCGCTGGGCGCGGCGGTAGCGGCGCCGATCGTCGGGTTAGTCGGGCTGCATTTCGGCTGGCGCATCTCGTTTGTGGTTATTGCGCTGCTGGGGTTTGTCTGGCTGGGCTTCTGGTTATGGCTGTTTCGCGATAAGCCGGAAACGCATCCGCGCGTTACCGAACAGGAGCGTCTCCTGATTAAAACCCAGCGCCCCGCCACGCGCGTCACCGCGCCCGGCAAACACCCTACCGGACTGTGGCGCTACGTGCTGTCGCTGCCGGTTTTAGGCGTGGCGGCAGCCTTTTTCTGCTTCAACTATATCCAATTCTTTTTTCTCTCCTGGCTGCCGAGCTACCTTACCGATTATCAGCATCTGGATATTAAAAGCATGAGCCTGATCGGCATTCTGCCGTGGCTGGGCGCCACGGCAGGCTTTATCGGCGGCGGGCTGGTTTCGGATGCAATCTACCGCCGCACCGATAATTTCCTGCTGTCGCGCAAGCTGGTGATCTTTTTCGGTCTGGCGGTCGCGGCGGTCAGCGTTATGCTTACCGCTTTTGCGACGAACGTTACGGCAGCGGTGGCGCTGATCACGGTCGCCAGCGTATTTGCCTACATGACGCCGCAGGCGTGCTGGTCGCTGCTACAGGATATCGTTCCGGCGGAACGTATTGGCACGGCGGGCGGTTTCGTTCATCTGCTGGCGAATCTGGCGGGCATTCTCTCACCGGCGATTACCGGTTTTTTGATCCAGTACGGCGGCGGCTACGCATCAGCATTTTTGCTGGCCAGCATTCTGGCGCTTACTGGCATCGTGCTGCTGGCGCTGTTTGTCCGTCAGCGCAATGTGAACCGGCTGCGCGCGCTGGCGTAGCGGCCGATCTTCCCGGCCCGCGCAAGCGCGGGCCTTCTCTTCACACGCGCACGGCTTACCGCTCGCCGCTCAGCGCCGCGTTATGCGCATTATCTTCTACCAGCATTAATCCCGCACGCAGTCCGGGAGCCACATTGGGATTGGGAAACAGCACATATTCCCGCGCCTGCTGCACGAAATAGCGCGTTTCGCCATCCTCCGCCAGCAATGTGCCCTGTGGAAAGGCGGTAAAATTCAGCGTCTCGGGGCTCATATGCAGCTGGAAACGCTCGCTGTTGCGGGTGATCTGCTGGGCGACACGATAGCGGCGCGGCGCGGCGCTGATTTCCGGCAGCGTCTCGCCGGAGAGCAGCGCGGCCAGTGCCCGCCGTGTCGCCTCAAACTGCGTCAGGTCGTTCTGACCAAACGGCAGCGCCTTGCCCAGCTCCAGCGTACAGCTGGCAGCCTGAAAATGTTCACAGCTGTAATGTGTAAAGGTGCCGCCCGGCGCGCGATGGAACACCAGCGCCTCCATGCCCGCTGCCGTCAGCCACTGCATAAAATCATCAGGCCAAGGGCGCGAGCTGAACGGCATCACGCCGAAACGGGTATGGTACGAGCCGCGAATGGCGGTATGCAGATCGAGATGCCAGCGCGTCTCCTGATGCGCACCGACCTGCCAGAAAGTTTCCAGCGCCTGCTCCAGCCGTAACGCGCGCTGCGCCTCCGGACAATTCTCAAACTGCTGCCAGCGTCCGCCGAACAGCCGGTTTAAATCGCAGCGCAGATAGCGCTTTCCGGCACGTAGCGCGGGCGGATTGCCCAGCAGTACCAGCAGCCGCACCGCCAGCGAACGTGCGCCCTGCAACAGCTCGGTAATCAGCTGATTAACGATTTCTACCGGTGCGGTTTCATTACCGTGAATACCGGCGGAGATCGCCACGGCATGCTGCACTGGCGCCAACGGCGTCAGTTCAAGGATCCCTTCATCCAGCCACTGCCAGCGCAGCTGCGGCAGCGTGCCGTGGGTATCGGTCGGCGCGGTGCCGGAAAGCGTTTGCTGTAACAAATCCTGCATGACATCTCCTGTGACGCGGAAAACCGGCGGCGTACAGTAACACATGCCGCCGTGATGTTATTCCTGCTGGAATGGATAAACACTTCCTAAGTCTAGCAAACGCGTCAATTCGTCCAGCGCCTCACGTCCTTCGGTCAGCAATTGCGGATCGGCCAGGTCGCTCTGGGTAAGGCGATCGCGATAGTGGCGATCGACCCACTGATTCAGCGTGGCGAACAGCCGATCGTTCATCATTACCGCCGGATTCACCGCCTGCTGCTCGATCGCGCTCAGCGCCACGCGCAAACGCAGGCAGGCTGGCCCGCCGCCGTTGTTCATGCTTTCGCGCAGATCAAATACCATCAGTTCGCGGATCGGCCCGCCGCTTTCGACCAGCTCCGACAGATAGCGCCAGACGCCTTCATGCTGACGCGCCTCCTGCGGCAGCACCAGCAGCATATCGCCATTGTCGCGGCTCAGCAGCTGGCTGTTAAACAGATAGGTCGCCACCGCGTCGCCTACCGATACGCGCGCGTCGGGCACCACAACCGGCGTAAAACCCGGCACCCTTTCCCGCAGATCCGCCAGCAGCCGCTCCTGATGCAGAAACGCCAGCTGATGACAGAACAGCACCTGCTGGTTGCTGACGGCAATGACGTCATTATGAAATACGCCCTGATCGATTACCGCCGGGTTCTGCTGCACAAACAGCGTGCGCGCGGCGTCAAGCTGATGCAATCGAGCCACCGCCTCACTCGCCTCGCGCGTTTGCCGTGCCGGATAGCGTGCGGGAACCAGCCCGCCGTGCCCCTCTTCGCGGCCATAAACAAACAGCTGCACGCCCGGCTCGCCATAGTCGCCGCCAAAGCGGTTATGGTTGGCCGCGCCTTCATCGCCAAACATCGCCACCTGCGGCAGCGCGTGATGATGAACGAAATAGCGTTCGTCGCGGAAAATCGCACGCAGCAGCGCGCCGGTAGTCGGCGCCTCCATGGCGCGATGGAATTTATTGTTCAGGTTGGCGACGGTAAAGTGCGTTTTGCCGTCGGCGCTGTCGGCGGAGGGCGAAACCGTTGCGGCATTCGCTACCCACATCGCCGACGCGGAGCTGACGGCGGAGAGCAGCTGCGGCGCCTGACGCGCCGCCTTCGCCAGTATCTGGGCGTCGCTGCCGTCAAAGCCGAGCTGACGCAACAGCGGCAGATTGGGACGCTCGTGCGGCGGGATCACGCCCTGGGCGAAACCGGCATCCGCCAGCGCCTTCATTTTCAGCAGCCCTGCTTTGCCGCCAGCTTTGGATTCGACAGCTGGTGCTGATGGCGCGTCGACGCCTCATTACCAAACGACAGTCCGGCATAGTGATGCGTTAAGCCCACCAGACCATCAAAGTTCACTTCTCTGGCTTTCATCAGCGCGTCTCCGGGTGACTGAAATCGAGGCCGGGCGACAGCGTCGCAGGCAGAGTAAGATCGGGCGACTCCAGCGAGGCAAGCGGCCAGGCGCAATAGTCAGCGGCGTACCAGGCGCTGGCGCGATGGTTGCCCGATGCGCCGATGCCACCAAAGGGCGCGGTGCTGGCCGCGCCGGTCAGCGGTTTATTCCAGTTGACGATGCCCGCACGAGCATCGATAAGTAGCCGATCGAACTTCTCGCGCTGCGGCGAAATCAGCCCGCATGACAGGCCGTAACGGGTGGCGTTTGCCAGCGCAATCGCCTGCTCAAAATTGTCATAGCGCACCACCGCCAGCAGCGGGCCAAAAACTTCTTCGTCCGCCACGTTTTTTACATCGGTGAGGTCGATAATGCCGGGCGTCAGCAGCGCGCTGTCACGCGCTGGCCAGCGCATTTTCAACAACACCTTACCGCCGAGAGCAATGCGTTTTTGCCACTCCTGATAAATATGTTCGGCGGCCTGCGGCGAGATCACGCTGCCCATAAACGGCTGCGGCTCGTCGTTCCAGCGCCCGATGCGCAGCCGCTGCGTGACCTCCACCAGCCGCTGTAAAAAGGCGTCACCTTCCGCCCCGCGCTTCACCAGCAGGCGGCGCGCGCAGGTGCAGCGCTGTCCGGCGGTGATAAAGGCGGACTGCACGGTGATATGCACCGCCGCATCAATATCCGTAATGTCCTCAACGATCAGCGCATTGTTGCCGCCCATTTCCAGCGCCAGCATTTTTTCTGGCTGACCGGCGAACTGCCGGTGCAGCTGGTAGCCAGTACTGGCGCTGCCGGTAAACAGTACGCCATCAATTTGCGGCTGCTGCGCCAGCGCCTGGCCGGTGGCGCGTGCGCCCTGCACCAGATTCAGCACGCCCGCCGGCAGACCCGCTTCAATCCACAGACGCACGGTTTTTTCGGCGGTCAGCGGCGTCAGCTCACTGGGTTTAAAGACCACGCTGTTGCCCGCCAGCAGCGCCGGAACGATGTGTCCGTTAGGCAGATGACCGGGGAAGTTGTAAGGGCCGAAAACCGCCAGCACGCCGTGCGGACGATGGCGTAGCGCGCTTTCTGCCTGCTGTTCCGTACCGGTACGCGCATGGTAAGCCTTTACCGAAATCGCGACTTTATTGATCATCGCCTGCACTTCGGTCAGCGTCTCCCAGCGCGGCTTGCCGGTTTCACGAGAAATGGTTTCGCTCAGTTCGACTTTATGCTGCTCCAGCTGGACGGCAAAATTTTCCGCAATCGCCTGTCGTTCGGCGAACGGACGTCGCGCCCAGGCGGAAAAAGCCGCGCGCGCGGCGGCGCAGGCATCGGCCACCTGACGCTCATCGGCGCTGTTGCCCTGCCAGAGGCGCGCGCCGTCAACCGGATCGGTTTTGCTGAAGCTTTCGCCCTGGCCATCCAGCCATTGCCCATTGATATAGTGCGTCATGCTTTTTTCTCCTCGCTGCACAGCGGCACCACGCGCAGGGTGTCGCCGGGCTGACAGCGTAAAATCTCAGCGACCTCCGCAGGCACGCGCAGACGATCGCTTTGCGGATCGGCACGCAGCAGCAGCACGCGGAAATGGTGATAGTTATCGTTACTGACCAGGCAGAGCGGCAGGTCGTCGCTTTGCGGCTCGCCCGCTTCAACGGTCAGCAGACGGCTTTTGCGCACCGCCCGAATACGATCGATGTCGCACTCCAGCGTAGGGCCGCCGTCAAAAATATCGACATAGTTCTGATAGCGGAACCCTTCGGCCTCCAGCACCGCGCGCGCCGGCGCGGTTTGCGGATGCACCTGTCCAATGACCGCCTGCGCCTCCGGCGACAGATAGTGAACATATAAAGGATGCTTGGGCATCAGTTCGGCGATAAACGCCTTCTGCCCGGTGCCACTGAGGAAATCGGCCTGGGTAAAATCCATCGAAAAGAAGTGGCTGCCGACGCTTTCCCAGAACGGTGAACGGCCCTGCTCATCGCTGACGCCGCGCATCTCAGCCACCACTTTGTCCATAAAGCGATCGCGAAAGGCGGCAATAAACAGAAAGCGCGACTTAGAGAGCAGATAGCCGTTTTTGCCGTCGCGCCGCGCAGGATCGAGGAACAGCGTGCAAAGTTCGCTGCTGCCGGTGTGATCGTTGCTGAGCGACAGCGTAGCCAGATTGTTGTAGACCTCCAGCTCTTTCGAGGCGTGAACCTGGGTGCCGACGCGAAAGTTATACCAGGGATCCTGCAGGCCGACCGCCACCTCAATGGCGCAGATGCCGCAGGCCTGATGGGTTTCACTGTCGGCCATAACAAAGACGTAGCCCTGCTGGGCGCGCGGCAGCGTATCCTGCCGGGTCTGAATTGAGCGTTCGATGCGCGCTGCCAGCGTTTTGCTGTCGGCGGGCAGCGAGGTCAGGCCGCCGCCGGTTTTACCCGCCAGCGCCAGCAGCTGCGGCAGATCGTCACGCTCTACGGGCGTATATACATCATCACGAGCCTCCTTTAATCACCGACTCGCAGGCGCGTGCAAAGCGCGCCAGGCCTTCCTGCACATCCTGCTCGCTGATAATCAACGCGGGCGCAAAACGCACCACGTTGGCGCCCGCAATCAGCACCATCACACCCTCTTCCGCCGCCGCCAGGCTGAACTGCTTCGCCTTGCCGCTGAAGTCCTCATTTAATACGCAGCCAATCAGCAGACCGAGACCGCGAATCTCTTTAAACAGATGCAGACGCTGGTTAATTTCGTTCAGGCCGTCGGTGAACCAGCGATGACGCAGCTGCACGCCCTCCAGCACGTCGGGACGATTAATCAGTTCCATCACTTTGCCGCCCACCGCGCCTGCCAGCGGATTGCCGCCATAGGTGGTGCCGTGGCTACCGACATTCAGTACCGCGCCCAGCTTTTCAGTGGTCAGCATAGCGCCGATTGGGAAGCCGCCGCCGAGCGCCTTAGCGGTCGAGAGAACATCCGGCGTCACGCCGTAGTGCATATAGGCGTAGAGCGAACCGGTACGCCCAACGCCGCTTTGCACTTCATCAAAAATCAGCAGTGCGTTATGACGGTCGCAGAGTTCGCGCAGGCCGCACAGGAAAGCGGGTTCGGCAGGCATTACGCCGCCCTCGCCCTGGATCGGCTCGACGATAACCGCCGCGGTCTGATCATTGATCAGCGCGGCGACCGAATCGAGATCGTTAAAAACGGCATGTTCAATTCCGCCCGGCAGCGGCGCAAAATCTTTTGAATAGGCAGGCTGGCCCCCCGCCGAAACGGTCAACAGCGTGCGGCCGGGAAAAGCGGTTTTAAAGGCGATGATGCCGCTTTTTTCCGGTCCGAAAATGTCATGGGCATATTTGCGCGCCAGCTTCAGCGCCGCTTCGTTCGCTTCGGCGCCGGAGTTACAGAAAAAGACGCGCTCGGCAAAGGTGGCGTCAATCAGCTGCTTCGCCAGGCGCAGGATCGGCGCATTGGTGTAGCCGTTGCCGGTGTGCCAGAGTTTCGCCGCCTGCTGCATGAGCGCCTGCTGAAGTTCAGGATGCGCATGGCCCAGCGCATTCACGGCAATGCCGCCAGCAAAGTCGATATATTCCTTGCCGTTCTGATCCCATAAGCGAGAGCCTTCCGCGCGATCGGGCACGAAGCTGGCAGGCGAATAAGCGGGAACCATCCAGCGATCAAAATCCTGACGTGAAACTGACTGTTGCATAGCGGCCTCGTATCTCACCCGTAGGTGAATCAAAAGTTTAAATAATGTTAATGAAATGATTCATTGCAGCTCTACTCTAGAGTGCATGCTTTGTGCCAGCCAGTGGTAAAAGTGCATAAAACGAGGTTGGCAACACAAAATCAATAACTTAAAACATAGCGCTATTCATATTAACTGCATATATAGTGAATAAATATCTGAGGCGCAGCCGTTGGTGGCAGATCAAACAGCGGAATTATGCAGAAAGAAGATAAAATATTGCTTTTGTGATCGGGAATAACATTTGCTGTTAAAAAGGGGCAAAATGCGCCCGATAAAAAGGCGGACTGCATCAAAAAAGTGCATCCGCCGCTGCGTCTGTTATAGCTGCTTATTAAAATTCTGTTGCTGTTATAGCCATCATTTCTGTGTTTCACTCATCCTCTTCTACACTTGTTGTGTTGTCAGCAAGGAAGTCTCTTTTTGGAAGCTTAATCATGTACATCTCGAGGTGGCTATGTTCGGTTTAGACGCATTCGAACTGGCAAGGATACAATTTGCGTTCACGGTCTCTTTTCACATAATTTTTCCTGCGATTACCATTGGCCTCGCCAGTTTTTTGATGGTGCTGGAAGCGTTATGGTTGAAAACCCGCAATGACACCTGGCGCGATCTGTATCATTTCTGGTTGAAAATTTTTGCAGTGAATTTTGGTATGGGCGTGGTATCGGGCCTGGTCATGGCTTATCAGTTCGGTACCAACTGGAGCGGCTTCTCTGCGTTTGCAGGAAGTATCACCGGCCCGCTGTTGACCTATGAAGTGTTGACCGCCTTCTTCCTGGAAGCAGGTTTTCTCGGCGTTATGATGTTTGGCTGGAACCGCGTCGGTCCGGGCCTGCATTTCTTCTCCACCTGTATGGTGGCGTTGGGTACGCTGATGTCCACTTTCTGGATCCTCGCGTCCAACAGCTTTATGCATACGCCGCAGGGCTATGAAATTGTGAACGGTCAGCTGATCCCGGCGGAGTGGTTTAAAGTGGTGTTCAACCCTTCATTCCCTTATCGCCTGTTGCATATGGCGACCGCCTCCTTCCTGTCCACCGCCTTTTTTGTCGGTGCGTCCGGCGCCGCATCTGCTGCGCGGCAATAAAGCCCGGCGATTAAGCGTATGTTCTCGATGGCAATGTGGATGGCGCTGATCGTCGCGCCGATTCAGGCGGGCATTGGTGATGCGCACGGTCTGAATACGCTGGAGCATCAGCCAGCCAAGATTGCGGCGATTGAAGGCCACTGGGAAAACAAACCCGGCGAGCCAACGCCGCTGATTCTGTTTGGTCTGCCCGATATGCAGGCGGAAGAGACCAAATATGCGCTGGAGATTCCGGTGTTAGGCAGCGTGATCCTGACGCACAGCCTGACTAAGCAAATCCCGGCGCTGAAGAGCTTCCCGCCGGAGGATCGCCCGAACTCCACTATCGTCTTCTGGTCGTTCCGCATTATGGTCGGGCTGGGCATGCTGATGATTCTGGCGGGCGTCTGGAGCCTGGTGCTGCGTCTGCGTAAGCGGCTGTATGACCAACGTCTGTTCCATCGCTTTGTGCTGATTATGGGGCCGTCGGGCCTGCTGGCGATTCTGGCGGGCTGGTTTACCACTGAAATTGGGCGTCAGCCGTGGGTGGTGTATGGCCTGTTGCGTACCCGCGATGCGGTGTCCAATCACGGCACGCTGCATATGTCGATAAGCCTGCTGGCCTTTATTGTGGTTTACGCCTCTGTCTTCGGCGTGGGTCTGGTTTACCTGCTGAAGCTGGTGGGACGCGGCCCGCAGCCGTTTGTCGATCATCCGCCAAAAGGTGGCCCAGGCACGCCGCGCACGCCGGCGCGTCCGCTCTCTGCCGCCGATGAGTCGATGGATGAGCATAAGAAAGATGAGCTTGGGGGAATTAAATAATGGGTATCGATCTTCCGCTGATTTGGTTCGTCATTATTGTGTTCAGCATCCTGATGTATGTGGTGATGGATGGTTTTGACCTCGGTATCGGCCTGCTTTATCCGATGGTGCGCGAGACCAAAGATCGCGACGTGATGATGAATACCGTCGCGCCGGTCTGGGACGGCAACGAGACCTGGCTGGTAATGGGGGGCGCCGGGCTGTTCGGCGCTTTCCCACTCGCCTATTCGGTGATTCTGGACGCGCTGGCGGTACCGCTGACGATTATGCTGATCGGGCTGATTTTCCGCGGCGTCGCCTTTGAGTTCCGCTTTAAGGCGACGGTGTCGCATCGCGCCTTTTGGGATAAGTCGTTTATCGCCGGTTCTTTTATCGCCACCTTTGCGCAGGGCGTGGTGCTGGGCGCGTTCCTGAACGGTTTTCCGGTGCAGGGCCGCGAATGGGCGGGCAGCGTTTTCGACTGGATCACGCCGTTCAGCCTGTTCTGTGGACTGGGGCTGGTCGTGGCTTATGCGCTGCTGGGCGCCAGCTGGCTGATTATTAAAACCGAAGGCCATCTGCTGCAAACCATGCGTAAGCTGGCGCGTCCGTTGCTGTTGGCGTTGCTGGTAGTGATGGCGATTGTCAGTATCTGGACGCCGCTGTCGCATCAGGCAATTGCCGACCGTTGGTTTACCACGCCGAATCTGTACTTTTTCCTGCCGGTGCCGATTCTGGTGCTGCTGGTCTCCTGGGCGCTGTGGCGTAACGCCTGGTTGCCGGATGCGCACTACGCGCCTTTTATTCTGACGCTGGCGTTGGTGTTCCTCGGCTTTAGCGGGTTGGGGATCAGTATCTGGCCGAATCTGATACCGCCGGAGATTACGTTCCGTGAAGCGTCGTCTCCGCCGGAGAGCCAGGGCTTTATGCTGGTCGGCGCGCTGTTTATCATCCCGCTGATTCTGGTTTACACCTTCTGGAGCTATTACGTGTTCCGCGGCAAAATCGACCCGGAACAGGGCTATCACTGACAGGAGGCGAAGATGGAACTGCAGCGTATGACGGAGAAAAGCACAAAGCAGCCGCTGTGGCGGCGGCTGATGTGGATGGTGATTATTTGGGGCGGCAGCGTGCTGGCGCTGTTTGTAGTCGCCAGTCTGTTCCGCCTGTTGATGTCCGCAGCCGGTTTGAGGACGCATTAACCCTGTTTCGCTACAGATGAATAATCAGGAGCCGCCTTCAATGAAGGCGGCTTTCATTTTTCCCCGCCTTTCCACGCCAGCTCTTATTGAGCCTCCAGACATAAAAGCCTGAAAAATCAGCAATAGCATTTTCTTTATCGTTCAGCAATGTGAGAAGCACCCTCCCAGCATAAGGACAGGGATCATGAGCTTCAGCCTGCCCGGAACGCATCTTTATTATCTGCCGTGGTTACGCAGGAAGTTCCAAAGCGTAAAACCTGCGTTTTATAAAATGTTGGCTGAACATCCGGCAGCGAAAAAACGCTTTAATCAGGATGAGCTGAATAAAATGGCCAGGGGAATATGTCCTCACGAAAAGTGGGAAATACATCATAAGTTTCCTCTGGACGATAGCGGCGAGAATGATTTCAGTAACCTTATGCTTATTCAGCGTGATTATGAGCATTACATTTTAAATTCAGCGCAGAGAAGCATCACTCGTCAGATGATGCCAGGCGAAATAAAAGAAGTGTTATGGGTAGTTCCTGTTGGCGTAGTTTATCCCTGAAGGTCAATAATATGTCTATAAACAAAAATATAATTAACCAGTTTAAACAGCTTGTTCTGGAAAATGACGAAAAACTGGCGCCAGCGGTCGTTTTCCCCGCATGCCCTCTATAAATATGATTTTGGGCGTAAGATTGGTAAGGCGCCGCGTACGCTTTGGCATCAATATAAAAATTTCGTTGAACACATAGACGGCATCAATATTGATGATTGCACCATTTACGGTATAGAAAACCACTTTCATTATGAAAATGATCTTTTTACCTTCAATGGTTTCCTGACAAAGATTGCTCGTGAAGCACCCAATTTGATGATTGAAGAGGATTTGTACTGCATTGAAATTGGGGGTTCTTCGCTGGATGGCTATGCCTATGACGTAAGAATCAATAAATGGGAATCCCGCGACAAACAGCAGTACCAGAACCTTTTTATCTCCTGCGATACGCTGGCAGAATTTCTGCAGGCGGTACTGGATGATATTCATCAGCAAGTATACTAAATGAGCATGAAAAGGCCGCCAGAAATTGGCGGCCTTTTCATGGGCAATAATATCTTGCCTGCCCGCCAGGCATGGTTCCGGTCAGGCGTCAGTCAAACCGCAAAATCAGGGTTGCATCACGTCAAAGCGATCCGTGGCGGGCGACTGCAGCGTCATCGCTGGGGTAACTGGAGCGTTATCCAGTTCGAGGGGACGCGGTGCTGTTTCTCATCCTCCAGCGTGACGGAGAGACGATACTGAGTGCTGGCACCAGGCGTGCTGTCCCACTGCGGTATAATAATTGTCCAGCCATGAGGATCGGTGTTGTTCGCGGGCGGCGTCAGGCTCAGCGCTTGCGTATCGCCCTGCCAGCTGACGGCGGTAATCCGGTTGGCGGCGCGGATTTGCAGTTTCAACGTCAGCGTTTCGCCAGCGGTGAGCTGCCACGGCGGCGTCGCCAGAAAGACCGACAGGGTTTTACGCTGGCGGAACTCCAGCACCGGCGTGGTATTGCGTTCGACCAGATCGTAACGGCTGCCGCGCAGCGACCGCGTCTGTGCCACGTTATCCGCGGAGAGCTGTTTGCTCAGCGCTACGCCGGGGCGCCAGGTAACGCGCATACCGAGCTGATCCTGCGACTGCCCGTTTTCGCCCTCTTTGTGCGAGGCGGTAAAGGTCAGCAGCGGCACCGGCGTATAGTTAACGCCGACTTTTACCGCCACCGGATTTTTCTCCAGGCTGCCGTTATTAAACAAATCGACCTCATCGCCCAGATATTGCTCCCAGGTTACCGAAACGCCCAGCTGACGATAAAACGGCAGATAGCCCTGAGTGGTGATGTCGTAACCGCGCGCCATGCGGTTTTGCTGGCTGCTGCTGCTGTTACGCCAGCCGCCCAGCGGCGCGTAGTAGTTGGCGGAGAGGCGCAGAAAATCGCTCCAGGCCTCGGTGCCGAGCGAAGCGCGCTGAAGACCGGAATCAAACTGGCGATCGACCAGCGCGTTATAGCCCAGCAGCCAGTTGCCGGCGACCCAGCGCTGGCCCAGCCCGGCATTGCCCACCAGCCCGTCATCGGTTTGCGTTACGCCAAGCTGGGAAAAGGTCAGGTATTGGTAATTATCCTGCCAGGGCGTCAATAACTGGCCGCCGCTGCCGACAAAATTGCCGTCCATATCCACCTGCAGCGCCAGCTGCGCCGTGCCATAGGGCGAAAGCAGCGACTGCCCTTCATCAATCAGCCGATCGGCGACCTCATCGCGAAAATGGTTAAACGCCCAAACGCCTGCCTGCTGACCAAAAGAAGCGTCGCTGTCGCTATTGCTCGCCTCACCAATGCTTTTAGCCATTTGCGCCAGCCGGGTGGAAAAGGCGTTTTCCTGTGAATCCTCTATTCCCAGGCTGGGAAGCTGCTGTTCCATTGCGCTGAAACGCGCCGGATCCTCAAAAGGCGCGGCGGGCACGTGATTTTCCGTCTGGAAAGCGTGGACGTCAGGGATCAGAAGCGGGCTGCTGAATAACAGCAGTGAAAAGGCGGATAAGGTGAGTCGATGCATTAATACCATAGCTGCGTCAGGGTTAGTTTAGCCTGTCATAACCGGCGGTCCGGAAAGGAAAAGTAACCCTGATCTTAGCATAAATGTGATACGGATCATGCTTATCCCACTACCGAAGCAGGCGCATCGCTATTTCGATAAGGTACACATGCTGGCTGTTGCTGATATAAAGCGCCAACGATGGATGTGATCGGCGCCTGCGATCGCTGCGGCTTAACGCGACGGAAGTCCCGCTTATACGGTCATCAAGCGCCCGCTTTTTCGGTAGTCATCGTCGGCAATCACAGCGGCCTAACGCGACGAATGCGCTGCTTAAGCGGTCATAAGCGCCAACTTTTTCGGTAGTGAGCGTCGGCAATCGCCGTGGCTTAGCGCGACGAATGCGCTGCTTGCATGTTCGGCGTGCTGTACGCCTGCGGGCGATAAAGCCTCACCACCTCGCCAACGATAATCAGCGACGGCGACTGCGGCTGGTGGCGCGCAATTGTCGCCTCCAGCGTCGCCAGCGTGGCGATCAGCACGCGCTGATCGCGGCGCGTACCGCGCTCCACAATCGCCACCGGCGTCGCAGCGTCGCGTCCGTGTTGGCAAAGCTGGCGGCTCAGTTCAGCGCTCCAGGTCAGCCCCATATAAAACACCAGCGTCTGGCTGGCGTCGCGCAGGCTTTCCCACGCCAGCTGCGGCTTGCCCTCTTTGCCATGGCCGGTAATAAAGCGCACTGACTGCGCCATCTCCCGATGGGTTAGCGGAATGCCGCAGGCAGCCGCGCAGCCGGTGGCGGCGGTAATGCCGGGCACGATATGGCAATCGATGCCGGCGGCCTGCAGTTGCTGCATCTCCTCGCCGCCGCGCCCGAAAATAAAGGGATCGCCCCCCTTCAGCCGCACCACCTGCCGTCCGCTGCGCGCCAGATCCACCAGCAGCTGGCTTATCTGATTCTGCTTCATGCCGTGAAAGCCGGGCGTTTTGCCGACGTCCAGCGCCAGCGTCGCGGCGGGGATCAGTGCCAGCACCGCTTCGCTGACCAGCCGATCGTAAACCACCACGTCCGC
>NZ_CALNWY010000028.1 GCF_940807255.1 Mixta sp. Marseille-Q2659
CCAGCAGCGTAGCGAGAACGCGGTAAAAGAGCTTTCCGCCCAGCGACAGCAGACGCATCAGGAAGAAAGTAAGCAATACGATAGCTACCACTTCCGCCACGGCTGACAGCCAGTCAGAAAAAGATGACTTACTGAGGAAAGGATCAAAACGGCGATAAAATATGGGTAGATTCAGCAAAATGCCAATGTAGAGCGACAGCAAAAGCGAGAGTTTTTGCTGAGTGAGTGATTTTATATAATTCATTCGACCTTCTATTTTCCCGGCGCAACATATACTTTACAAACGCTATTCAGACCGCTTCGTTGCGCCAGAGTTCTTACCGGTAATCGCAATATTCATACAACGTGATGAACAAGAGGATTCTGAGCGGAAAAAGGAGCCTTTTCCGGAGAAGCGCGGCTAGTTAAACACAGTTAGCCACCAGGATCAGCGAATTTTCGCCATCGTTACGAGAAAGCGCGCAGTTTGTTAATGCACGAAAAAGAGAGGAAAGGCTGCGAACGCGTGGTCAGACGCGTTCGCCAATAGCGTTAGCTGATGATATTTAAGGTGACGTCGATATTATTGCGGGTGGCGTTAGAATAAGGACAAACAATATGCGCAGCGTCTACCAGCTTTTGCGCTTCTGCCTGGTCCATGCCCGGCAGATGAATATTCAGCGTGGCTTCAATACCAAAACCGGTCGGCAACGGACCGATACCGACTTCACCTTCAATAAACGCCTCTTTCGGCATCGCAATTTTATCGCGTGAAGAAACAAACTTCATTGCGCCGAGGAAACAGGCCGAATAACCCGCAGCAAACAGCTGCTCAGGGTTAGTGGCATCGCCGCCTGCGCCGCCCATCTCTTTCGGTACGCCGAGCTTAACGTCCAGCACGCCGTCTGAAGAAGTCGCGCGGCCATCACGTCCGCCAGTTGCTTTCGCTTTTGCACGGTAGATCACTTTTTCTAATGACATAGTAAACTCCTTCGATGTTTTATACGCAATTAAATCGCGCACTATTCAATGGATGCTGCATAATAAATTCTAGCCTGTCCCGCCGCCAGCGGCGGGAAACTTAACGATTAAGGTTGTCGCGCAGCTGCTCCAGCTGCCCTTTAAGGTTTTTCAGCGCCGTCAAATCGCAATCTGATGCGCAAAGTACCGATTCAGGAATGCTTAAAGCTTTTTCCCGCAGCGCGCGGCCTTCGGCAGTCAGCGTCACCACCACCTGACGTTCATCCCGACGCGAACGCTGGCGTAATAACAATCCCGCCGCCTCCAGCCTTTTCAGCAGCGGCGTTAAGGTGGCGGAATCGAGAAACAGGCGTTCGCCAATATCTGACACCGTGACATCGTCCCGCTCCCACAACACCAGCATCACCAGATATTGCGGATAGGTAATGCCGAGCCGCGTCAGCAGCTGACGATAAAGCTTATTCATTGCCAGATTCGCCGAATAGAGCGCGAAACAGAGCTGGCTATCCAGCAGTAGCGCATCTGGCACTTTTTTGTCATTTTGGTGTGTACTCATGCGTGACAATATAGATAGCGCGCTACATAATTGCAAGCGACATTTAATCACGACCAGGGGAGGTACCGATGCAGTCACTGGAAGAACGCGCAAGACGTTACGCTACTGAAGTACATGCCGCTGCCGGCCAGCGCCGTAAATATACCGATGAGCCTTATATTGTTCATCCCGCCGCGGTGGTGGAGCTGGTGCGCAGCGTAACGGACGATGAAAACATGCTGGCCGCTGCCTGGCTGCATGACACCGTAGAAGATACCGGCACCACGCTGGCGGATATTACGCAGCAGTTTGGCGCCGAGGTTGGCGCGCTGGTGGGCATGTTAACCGACAGCGCGCAACCACAGGCCAAAAACCGGGCGGCGCGAAAAGTGGCGCACTTTCGCCATACCGCAGACGCGTCGCCGCAGGCGCAAACCATTAAGCTGGCGGATATTATCGATAATACCCGCGCGATTGTGCAGTACGATCCACACTTTGCGCGCATTTACCTGGTAGAGAAGCAAGTGCAGATTGGTTTACTCCAGCAGGGCGACGCCACGCTCTGGCAACAGGCGCAGGTGACCATTGCGCAGGGCATCGCGCAGCTGCGTCAACGCCCCTATAACGTACCAGAGGCCTGGTTTACCCGTCAGGCTGCGAAGTATTTGCTTTAACAATTAAAGCGTGCCGGGCCCGTTTAACCGCGGCGCGGCAGCGCAAAACCAGCCTCAGAAAAATCTCATAATTGCTGCCGCTGGGTAATTCCAGCCATGAACCAAGTCCGCCTCCTTTTCAGATGAAAAAACAATAATCGTAGATAACGCTCTCCGCTTAACGGCGGACTTGTTTTCCTTCCGCTCTGCCGCTTAAGCCAAATTCTGTACAAAAAAAAGGCGTGCCTGCGAACACACGCTTGATTATATCTGGTACTGCTCGTCCTACCTCAACCCTGCATACGAGACGATAATCATGAGCAAAAAAGCTTCCGGTAAACATTATGGCTGTGGGCAAGGTGGGGTAAAAACGCCGTCCCTCACCATCAATCCGCTGTTTGACGACGGCTTCTCCGCCACCTCGCCCGCCGACTATTACGCACCCGCACTGCTGTCCGGCACCGCGCGCCATGTAGAAAGCGGCAACTATGTCAGCGTCACGCTCAATGGCGAAACCTGGCAAGGCCTGGTCGATAAAAACGGCGAATGGTCAATCCCTCTTCCGCCGTCAGCCATTACCAGCCTGAAAACTGACGATACCAATGACACACACGATCTGGTTATCAGCGTGACGAATAACCATGGCAAAAGCGCCACGCAAACCCGCGAAGTCCTGGTGATGGATATGTTGGATGGCCGCGCTGCGGGCATCGCCATCGGCGCTATTGCCGGGAACGATGAAGTGATTGGCCGGGAAAAAGCGCACGGTCAGGTGATCTCTGGCCTGACGGAGCGGGTGGCGGAAGGCGCGATGGTTACCGTCACGCTGGAAGGCCATAGCTGGCAGGTGCCGGTGGACGCTAACGGCGCCTGGAGTACGGTGCTGACGCCGGAGATGATGAAAACCCTGTCGCCCGGCGAACATACTCTTTCCGTCAGCGTGGAGAGCATCTCCGGCGACGGCATCAGCAGCGATACGCGCGCCTTTACCGTCGTAAAAGGCAACGCCACCCGCTGCGCCGCAGAAATAACCATTAATCCCATCAGCGGCGACGATATGCTTACCACGGGCGAACGCGCAAGCAGCCTGACCATCAGCGGCACCACGGTGAACGTCGCCAACGGCAGCCAGGTCTGGGTGCAGCTGGGCGATGAAATTTATGCGGCGACGGTGAAAAACAATCTCTGGGAAACGCAGGTGCCCGTTGACGATCTGGCGCAGCTGAAGCAGGGCGACGCCACGGTTATCGCCTGGGTAAAAGATCTGCATGAAACCGCCACCGACGTGCGTGTATTTGAAAATTTCATGTCGCCGCAGATTATACTGACTCCGCCCTATAACAACTTTGTGATCGACGATACGCAATGGGCGATGTTCGCGGAGGAGCTATCCGGTACGGTAAAAAATGTGCAGCCAGGCGCCCAGCTACATCTCCTTTTTGGCAATACCATTTATCAGCCGCGCGTTGACGCGGAAGGCAAATGGCATCAGCCCATTCCTGTCGCCGACCTGATGACGCTGGAGCCCGGCGAGATTCGGCTGGAAATCCAGGTCTCCAGAAATTACCCTCCTGAAACGGCGTGTCTGGAGCAAACGGTCACGCTGGAAGATATTTTTTCTTCGCCCGAGCCGCGCCTGGCGATCGCGCCGATTTCGACGGATGACATTATCAACGCGCAGGAAAGCCAGAACGACCTCATTATTTCCGGTTCCAGTCTGAATCTGCCAGCGGGAGAAACGGTCACCATTACCTTACCGGGCGCGCTGCCTGGCCAGACGTTTACCGGCAAGATTGGCACCTATGGCGACTGGAGCGTAACGATTCCGGCGGAGATGTTACAGAACCTGGCCGCTGATAAGTTCACCGTCAACGCGGAAACGGGCGGCGGCACCTTAACGGATAGCCGATCTATTGAAATCTTTACGGGCGGCGATCCAGAAGACACGGCGGTTATCACCATCGACTCGCTGCGCCCAGGCAGCGCGATTTCTCAGGAAGATGTGGCGGGTTACCGGCTGGTTATCAGCGGCAGCGCCGAAAACGTGGCGAACAACAGCGAAGTTCGGATACAGCTGGGCCACTCCCTCTTTATGACCACCGTGAGGGACGGTAAATGGACGCTAACCGTTCCCTATGAGACCGAGCTGAAAAACGGCCCAACGACAATTAACGTTACGGTGCGCGATGGCGAAGATACCGCCAGCGCGATATTGCCGGTCAACATAGTGGATCGCATTCCGCTGAAGATCGATCTGCTGCCCGGCGGTGACACGGTAATGCATTATGACACGCCCTGGGATCACATCATTACCGGCACCATCAGAAATGAGGGCAGTCCGGTTACCCTGACACTGAACGGGAAAAGCTATCAGGCCGTCGTCGTTGCTAACGAATGGATGGTGCGCATACCGGGCGAAGATATTAACGCCCTGCCTGCTGGCAGCGTGCCGCTTAACGTGAAAACCGGCAATTTCACCACCGGCATCACGCTGACGGTCAATGACGAAACGCAAACCTTGCCGGTCAGGGCAACGCTGGATGCGGTCAGTGACGATAATCTGATTACCTACGAGGAGATGGGCCCGCGCGGCGGCCTCTATTTAAGCGGCGGCGTGTCTGGCGCCGGCGTAGCGGCGGGCACCGTCGTGGATGTGGAACTGAACGGCTCACATTATAAAACCGCGCTGGCCAAGGTTGATGGCGAGCTGCGTTGGAGTTTCGTGATCCCGTTAGAAGAAACAAAGCTGCTGCCCATGAACGGCTCGCGCCTGATAACCGTCACGCTGGATGATTTTGATCAGCCGAGCGTGGTGACGGCGCGCGTTCTGGAATTCAACCGGGACGCCAATCCCAGCGACTACCAGCCGCGGATTGTTATCGACACGCTGTCCGATAACGCTATCGATCAAAGCGAAGTGGACGACACGCTGATTATCACCGGCTCGACGCGTTATTACGCCGTCGGCAGCACCGTGATTGTTGAAATTAATGAAATTCCGCATCAAACCACCGTTGATGATGATGGACGCTGGCAGGTCGCCTTTCCGGCCAGCGATCTGGCGACGATACCGGACGGTGATTACGAGATAAAGGCGCGCATTCCGCAAGATTTTGATCCCACTATTTCAGTTAGCGAGGATTATCGCCCCATCTCCTTTAATACCGGCAATACCGCCGCGCAAAGCGTTACTGTCGATGCCGTCACCGGCGATAATTTCCTGACGGCAGAGGAAGTTGCCGCAGACGTGACGCTTAGCGGCGCGGCCATTAACTTTGCCAACGGCAGACGGGTCGATATCGACATTGAAATTGGTGAAGGACTGCACCTTTATCGCAGCGCCTACGTGCAGGATCAGCGCTGGCAAATCACCCTGACGGCGGACGAGCTGGCCAGGCTGGAAAAAGGCTGGTTTTTGGTCACCGCCAGCGTGATGAATCAGTACTACGACACGATTGCCAGCGATAGCGTGGATGTTCGTTATAACCCGCAGGATCCGGGCTTTACGCTCGATCCGGCATTTGGCAACGCCACGCTTGCCCACTACGACGAGCCTTACGCGCACTATCTGACCGGCAACACCACTTATTTTTACCCCGGTATGGTAACCGCCACGCTTAACGGCAAAAGCTATCAGGCGAGCGTTACCGAAGGCGACTGGATGCTCTATATTCCCGGCGCGGATATTAACGCCCTGCCCGCCGGCACGCTGCCGCTCAGGCTGGAGTGGGCTTCTTACTACGATGAACCGGCCGCGGTTATCGAAACCACGCTAACGGTGAAGCCGGACACGGTGTCACACCCGTTTGGCGCGACGCTGGATGTGGTAGCCGGTGATAATCTGGTCGCCGCGCATGAAATGATTGGCGGCCTGATGCTAAGCGGCAGCGTGCTGGACGCCAGCGCCGCTGCTTTAGGCACGCCGGTAACGGTGGAGTTTTATGGCAAGCAGTATCACACCGTCTTAACGGGCGAGGCGAGTAATCCGCGCTGGAGCCTGGTGATCCCTGCTGAGGTGACCGACCAGCTTCCGACATGGGGCGATCAAATCATTACGGTGATGCTGGGCGAAACGGGCCAGCAAACGATTCCCGCATCGCGGCTGGTGGAATTTACCGATGAAGATAGCCAAAGCCAGTATATGCCGCAAATTGCGCTTTATGCCGTCGGCGATGACCTTATCGATCAAAGCGAAATCGATGCGCCGCTGCTGATTAGCGGCAACACGCGCTATGTCTCGCCGGGCCTTGAGATAGACATCACGCTGAACGGTATGCACTGGCAAACTACTAACGATAATGACGGTCGCTGGCAGGTGGAGATCCCGGCCAGCGCGCTGGAAGGTATCGCCGACGGTAGCTACACCTTAAACGCTGCGTTCACGCTCGGAGAAGATGGCAGCGATCTGGAATACACCTTTGAAGACTGGCGCACCTTAACTTTCGATACCGATCAGGCTGCCGCGGGCGAGCTGGAAACGCTTCCTCTGCTGGCCATGAGCAGCATCGATAATTACAGCGATATGAGCGAGTTGGATCTCGCTGCGACGGACGAGAAGACGCCGCTCTCAACCCCGGATGATTTGGGTCTGAGCGGCGGCAAGGAAGCGATTGCCGCGATGCTGGCATCAACAGATGATAAGCAGGTGGAAAGCGTGTCGGCGAAAGATTTAACAACGCCAGACGCAGCCGAAACCGACCCGCCGGAAAGCCGCGTAGCGCTGACGCCCGCCAGTGAAATATGGGCCAGCATCGCCAGCCGCAGCGAAGTCGACACCTCATCCTATGCTCCGCTGCATCAGTCCGATCTGCACGAGTTGCTTGCGCAGCAAACCTCGCTGGCGTAATGGCGCTGGCGGAAGGTTTTGCTTCCATAAAAAAACCCGCCAGATGGCGGGTTTTTTTATGCGATTTGCGCATTCAGTCAAGCAGTTGACGACCCAGGTAAGGATTGGTGTGCAATAGCTGCATCAGCTTCCGGGCGCTGCCTGATGGGCGGGTGCGTCTCGCTTCCCAACTTTTCACTGAAGAGACGCTCACGCCCATCACGCGGGCAAATTCATCAATTTTCATACCGGTCATTTCGCGCAGGCGTTGTGGTTCTGGCACCGAGGCCGTTTTTTCTTGCTGCACTAAAGAAGCCCCTACCACATTCCCTGTTAATACAATTTGTTCAAGACTGCTAAGTAACTCAACCATGGGATCTTTTACTTCCATAGCAAACTCCTAAAACTCACTGGAAACCACGTGAAGGAAGACAGAGATAAGAGCCTGAAGCCCAGGCTCAGAATGCCGGTTTGTTGCAGGGTTTAAGCGCAAGGCTGAGCAACATAAATCGGGAATTTAAGTATTAGACGATCGTTACAGATTTGCCGCCCATATTTTGGATATTTTTCGATCTTGCTTTCTGATTAAATTTTTAAAACAGGCGACCACTTTTGGCTTATCAGGCGTAACGCGGCACTGCGGGACGCTAACTTCACGATAATTCACTATTAATTCATTAATAGCCATATTCAGCCTAATCGCATTGATCTATGCTTTAGGCACCTTAACGCGGCGGCCACGCTGCCTTATTAAACAGAGATTTTGTTCATTTACAGGAGTAAACGCTATGGCGACTGGAGTTTCCCGCGTCTGGATGCGTCTGTGGCTGCCGTTGGCAGCGATGCTGATTGTCCTGCAGCTTACCGGCTGTGGTGATAAAGAAGGCGAACAGCGTAAGGCTTTCAGTGATTTTCTACAGAATACCGTGATGCGTAGCGGTGAACATTTACCGGCGCTGAGCGAAGATCAAAAGCAGCGCTTTGGCAACTATGCCAGCGATTACGCCATCATTTATGATTTTTCTCAGCAGGTGAATAAAGCGGTCGATCAGGGCTTGCGTCCGGTCGTGGATGAACTTTCCGCGCTGCGGGTGCCGCAGGATTATCTGACGCGCCGCGACGCGCTGCGTCAGGCAAGCGGTACGCTGAGCGTGTTGGCGCAGCAGCTGCAGAATGCTAAAACTCAGGCGGACAACAGCAAAGCCGCGCTGAAACAGCCGGACGATCTGAAGCAGGTTTACGACCGCGTTTATACCAAAGTGGTCACGCAGCCAGCTTCTTCACTGCAACCGCTGCTGCCGGCGCTCCAGTCGCTGAGCCAGGATGTGGTGCAGGCGGGCGATTTTCTGCAGCAGCAGGGAACCCGCGTCTCCTTTAATGATAACGGCGTTCAGTTCCCGACTCAGGATCAGGCCAGCCAGTACAACACGTTGATGAGCAATGTGTCGTCGAAAGCGCAGGCGCTCACTCAGGCGCAGAGCGCAGTTCAGGGCGGCTTCCAGTAACCATGCGGCGGGCGCCGCGCTTAACCGCCGCGCCCGCCGTTTTCCCGCGCTTCTCGCCCTCTTGCGCCGCTTCCCTTTAGCTTATTTTTGCTCCTGGCTACCGGGCATCGCATTCTCGCTGTCAGCCCTTTTACTTTAATGTTATCTGCCGTTTCCCTTTGACTTCTTTTCTTTTCCGAATGTCCGCCCTCACTTTTTTCCTGCCTGCCCTTTTACGTGCGCGTTTTAGCGCCCATTCACCTTTAGTCCACTGCGCTTGAGTCCAATGGCATTTTTCGGGCCAGCTGAAAGTGTGATCTGACGCATTTTCATACAAAAGTTTATTGTGACCAACATCACAATTCCGAAACAAACCCACAGCAAAAAAGTGTGATGAATATCACTTATTGACCACGTTGCGCGGTGATAATTTCGGCGTTGTTGTTTTCAATAAGCGCTTTTATGTGATCTGAATCACCAAATATGGTCCGCGTACCTACCTCTAAATGTGATCTAACTCACTTTGGCCGCCTCACTACGCAGCGTCATAAACTAGTGCTAGAGTCCGCCTGCATACAGTAATTCGACGGTTCCCCGCCGAAACGTCTTAACAAAATCACGCGCTCTCTTATTTGTCAGCGCGTAACAATAAGGGGTGTGTTTTTATGTCCTCATCAGTCAAGGTCAAGGTTCAAAGCTTTGGTCGCTTTCTGAGTAATATGGTGATGCCCAATATCGGTGCGTTTATCGCCTGGGGTATCATCACCGCGTTATTTATTCCTACCGGCTGGTTGCCTAACGAAACGTTAGCGAAACTGGTTGGCCCGATGATCACCTATCTGCTGCCGCTGCTTATCGGTTATACCGGCGGACGCCTGGTTGGCGGCGATCGCGGCGGCGTGGTCGGCGCAATCACTACCATGGGCGTGATCGTCGGCGCGGATATGCCGATGTTCCTCGGCTCGATGATTGCTGGTCCGCTGGGCGGCTGGGCAATCAAAACCTTTGACCGCGCGGTAGACGGCAAGATTAAAAGCGGCTTCGAGATGTTGGTTAACAACTTCTCCGCCGGGATTATCGGCATGCTGCTGGCGATTCTGGCTTTCCTCGCCATTGGCCCGCTGGTAGAAGGGCTCTCGCATATTCTGGCCGCTGGCGTGAATATCATGGTGCAGAATAACCTGCTGCCGCTGACCTCGATCTTTGTTGAACCGGCGAAAATCTTGTTCCTCAACAACGCCATCAACCACGGCATCTTCTCGCCTCTGGGTATCCAGCAGGCCAGCGAAGCCGGTAAATCGATCTTCTTCCTGATTGAAGCCAACCCGGGTCCAGGCATGGGTGTGCTGATGGCCTATATGTTCTTTGGCCGTGGCAATGCGAAACAGTCCGCAGGCGGCGCAGCGATTATCCACTTCCTGGGCGGCATCCATGAGATCTACTTCCCGTATGTGCTGATGTCGCCGCGCCTGCTGCTGGCAGTGATCCTGGGCGGTATGACCGGCGTCTTTACCCTGACGCTGCTGAACGGCGGCCTGGTTTCTCCGGCGTCTCCGGGTTCTATCCTTGCGGTGCTGGCAATGACGCCAAAAGGCGCCTACTTCGCCAATATCGCCGCGATCGTGGCCGCTTTCGCCGTCTCCTTCGTGGTCTCCGCTATCCTGCTGAAAACCAGCAAAGTGAAAGACGAAGACGATATTGAAGCCGCAACCCGTCGTATGCAGGACATGAAAGCGCAGTCGAAAGGTCAGGCAGGCGCGCCTGCCGCCGCTGGCATGAACGGCGACCTGAGCCACGTGCGCAAAATCATCGTGGCCTGCGATGCCGGTATGGGCTCCAGCGCCATGGGCGCGGGCGTGCTGCGTAAGAAAGTGCAGGATGCCGGGCTGTCGCAGATTTCCGTGACCAATACCGCCATCAATGCGCTGCCGGGCGATGTTGACCTGGTGATCACTCACCGTGACCTTACCGAGCGCGCCATGCGTCAGGCGCCGCACGCGCAGCATATTTCGCTGAATAACTTCCTCGACAGCGGCCTGTACAGCGATCTGACCGCCCGTCTGGTGGATGCGCAGCGCAGCGCGGTTCATCGCGAAAAGGTCAACGCCACCCTGAGCGACAGCTTCGACAGTAGCAACGAACACCTGTTTAAGCTCAGCGCTGAGAACATCTTCCTCGGCCAGCACGCCGCCAGCAAAGAAGAGGCGATCCGCTTCGCCGGCGAGCAGTTGGTGAAAGGCGGTTATGTTGAGCCAGAATATGTCGATGCAATGCTGGAACGTGAGAAACTGACCCCGACCTATCTGGGCGAGTCCATTGCGGTGCCGCACGGAACGGTCGACGCGAAAGATCGCGTGCTGAAAACCGGCGTGGTGTTCTGCCAGTATCCGCAGGGCGTTCGCTTCGGTGAAGAAGAGGATGACATTGCTC
The DNA here is from genome assembly GCF_940807255.1 of Mixta sp. Marseille-Q2659. Taxonomy (GTDB): domain Bacteria; phylum Pseudomonadota; class Gammaproteobacteria; order Enterobacterales; family Enterobacteriaceae; genus Mixta. Next base: position 10,888 of record NZ_CALNWY010000028.1, read on the forward strand.
GCCTGGTGATTGGTATCGCTGCCCGTAACAACGAGCATATCCAGGTCATCACCAGCCTGACCAACGCGCTGGATGATGAAAGCGTGATTGAGCGTCTGGCCAACACCAATAGTGTCCAGGAAGTGCTGGAGCTGCTTACCGGTCAGCCAGCCTAATCCATCGTTTATATGGAGGGGCCGCTCTGCCCGGCCCCGCTATCAGGGCAAGGCAGATCTTGCCCCTTTTTTATTTTAAAGGTTATCGCAACGATGAAAGCATTACATTTCGGCGCCGGTAATATCGGTCGTGGTTTTATCGGCAAACTGCTGGCGGACGCCGGTATTGAACTGGTTTTCGCTGACGTCAATCAGGCGGTGCTGGACGCGTTAAACGCCCGTCATCAGTATCCGGTACATGTAGTCGGCGAGCAGGCGCAAGTCGAAACCGTGACCGGCGTCAGCGCGGTAAACAGCACCAGCGACGACATCATTGACCTGGTTGCCGAGGTAGATATTGTTACCACGGCGGTTGGCCCACAGATTCTGGAACGCATCGCAGGCAGCATCGCGCGCGGCCTGGCCAAACGCAGTGATAGCGCTAACTCCCGTCCGCTGAATATTATCGCCTGTGAAAATATGGTGCGCGGCACCAGCCAGCTGAAACAGCATGTACTGGCTGCCCTGCCGGAAAATTATCACGCCTGGGTTGAACAGCATGTCGGCTTTGTCGATTCCGCCGTGGATCGTATCGTGCCGCCCAGCGAAGCGGGCAGCAGCGATCCGCTGGAAGTAACGGTCGAAACCTTCAGCGAATGGATCGTTGATAAAACGCAGTTCAAAGGCACGCTGCCTGATATTCCCGGCATGGAACTGACCGACAACCTGATGGCGTTTGTTGAGCGCAAGCTGTTTACGCTGAACACCGGCCACGCGATCACCGCTTATCTCGGTCAGTTGGCGGGCCATCAAACCATTCGCGACGCGATTCTCGATCCGGCGATACGTGCGGTGGTGAAAGGCGCGATGCAGGAAAGCGGCGCGGTGCTGATCAAGCGCTACGGCTTTGATGCGGAAAAACATGCCGCCTACATCGAAAAGATTTTGGGCCGCTTTGAAAACCCTTACCTGAAAGATGACGTTGAGCGCGTTGGCCGCCAGCCGCTGCGCAAGCTGAGCGCGGGCGATCGCCTGATCAAGCCGACGCTGGGCACGCTGGAGTATCAGCTGCCGCACAATAACCTGGTGACAGGCATCGCCGCCGCCATGCATTATCGCAGCACGCAGGATCCGCAAGCGCAGGAGCTTGAAGCATTACTGGAAAAAGTGGGCCCGCAGGCCGCGCTGGCGCAGGTTTCCGGCCTCGATGCCAACAGCGAAGTCGTTGCCGCAGTGGTTAAGGCCTATGCCGCAATGCCATAATGCGCACGCTCCCGATGCGGTTTAGCGGCGAGCAACAAGGGCACAGCCAGCCTGTGCCCCCGCGCAGCATGATAAATGTACAGGCAACAATGGAAGAGAAGCAGGCTTTTGAAAATCGGGTGCTGGAGCGTCTGAATGCCGGACGCTCGGTAAGAAGCTTCCTGATTGCCGCCGTAGAGCTGTTGACCGAAGCGGTCAATCGGCTGGTGCTGCAAGTGTTTCGCAAGGATGATTATGCGGTGAAATATGCCGTCGAACCGCTGTTGCTGGGCGACGGGCCGCTGGGCGAAATGTCGGTCAGGCTGAAGCTGATTTACGGCCTCGGCGTGATTAGTCGCCATGAATATGAAGACTGCGAACTGCTGATGGCGCTGCGTGAAGAACTCGATCACGACGATACGGAATATCGCTTCAGCGACGATGAGATCCTGGGGCCGTTCGGCGAGCTGCACTGCGTCACCGCCTGGCCGCCGCGTCCCGATTTTTCAGCTGACGATGAACAGCTGCGGGCGATGCAGCAGCAGCGTTATCAGCAGGTGCTACGCTCCACCATGGTTCTCTCGCTGACCGAGCTGATTTCCCGCATTAGCATGAAGCAGGCCTTTAAAAAGTAGCCCCGCGCCCTGCCGCTTTTCGTGTATCATAGCGGCCAGTCATCAGTACAGGTAATAGCCATGAAAGAGCAGGAAAAAGCCGAAATCAAGCGCCTCAGCGACCAGCTGGACGCGCTCAATCGTAAAGAGCCGATGTTGCTGGAATCGGGCGATGCGGAGAAACTCGGCGCGCTGCTGAAAGAAAAAGAGACGCTGGTCAAAGAGATCGAGCGCTTACGCAACGTACGCGAGCAGAAGCTGAGCAAAGAAGCGCAGAAGCTACAGAAACTGCCCTTCAGCCGAGCCATCACTAAAAAAGAGCAGGCGAACCTGGGCGCGTTAAAGAAAAGCGTGCGCGGCCTGATCGTGGTTCACCCGATGACCGCGTTGGGCAAAGAGATGGGCCTGAAAGAGATGACCGGCTTCGCGCCAAAAGCGTTTTGATCCCAGGCCGGGTTGATTAAACCCGGTCAGTCCCCTTCCCCGCCACAATATCCGACAGCTGCTGTTCCAGCGTATCCATAAACTCATAGCGACGACGATACTCGGCGCGTTTTTTACTGGCGATCTCCTCCAGCGGTTTACGCGGCATCGCTAACGGCAGTTGATATAACCCATTCGGCAGCGCTTCCCCGGTCAGTGAAAGCCAGAATTCGCTGTAGCTGGCATGGAACACCTCTTTTTTGCTGTGACGGTAACGCAGGCTGCGGAACACGTGCGTTTCATCACCCACCGCCTGAATCTGTTTAACCTGGCAGCGTCCGGCAAGATAAAACAGCGTTTCCATCAGCACTCGTTTTGGGAATAAGCCATGAGCCGATTTGGTTGCGTCACGAATAATATCAGCATTTACCGTTTTGCGCGGTCCCTGCAGGCCGCCAATTAACAGCGCCAGCTCCCCAGCCTGCTCAATAAAAGAGAAAGAGAGCGAGGCAATGGTTACCGCGTTATATAACAACACCAGCGTAATTTCGCCTTCACGATCGTAGCGTCCGGTGCTGCAAACCACCTCAAACCGATCGTCATTTTTGCCGCTCAGCCGCGCCATGACCTGATCGACCGGCGACAGGAAAAGCTTATACAGCGAGCGCGGAAGCCGCTGCACGGTGTCGTAATGGGCCAGCAGCGCCTGCGCGCGCTGTTTCACGCTAAAGTTAGCGCAAAGATAAGGGCGATGAATTTTGGCTGGCAGCAGGCCCTGAATCAGCAACGCCTGGCGCATTGCCGGTAATTCCGACATCCGTTCCATATAAGAAAAGGTGGTAACCGGATAGGCCAGCGAGCGCAGCAGGAATTTCAGCCGAAAACGGCGGCATTCCCATAATTTATTTGGCTTAAATTTACCGCGGCTTAACTGGAAAAAGAGTGAACCCGTTGAAAGTTCGGGTACAGGACTTTCAGTAATAATAGACATAATATTTATCAGCCATAGAAAATAATGCGCTGATATTACGCCAGCGAATATCAACAGAAAGTTAATATTGCGCTAATAAACGTGGTGAAAGAGCGAATTTCATTTATTAATAAAGCCGCATTTATGGTCTTATTAAACAAAGGTTAAATGGAACACTATTTCAAAATAAAACCGGCGGGTTATTTCCCCGCCGGTAAAATTTATCGCTCAGCTTATTCGCTTATTTTGCGTTAGCGAAACGTGCTGCAGCTTCGTCCCAGTTAACCACGTTCCAGAACGCTTTAATATAGTCAGGACGTTTGTTCTGGTATTTCAGGTAGTAAGCGTGTTCCCACACGTCCAGGCCCAGAATTGGGTAGCCGGAAGCGCCAGAAATTGCTTCGCCCATCAGCGGGCTATCCTGGTTAGCGGTAGAGACCACTGCCAGTTTGTCGCCTTTTTTCACCAGCCACGCCCAGCCTGAACCGAAGCGGGTAGCGGCGGCTTTCTCAAACTCTTCCTGGAATTTTTCCACGCTGCCGAAATCTTTTTCGATGGCGGCCTTCAGTTCGCCCTGCAGAGTGGTGCCGGTTTTCAGACCTTTCCAGAACAGGCTGTGGTTGTAGTGGCCGCCTGCGTTGTTGCGCAGTACGGTTTTTTTCTCAGCCGGAACCAGATCCAGTTTGGTGATCAGCTCGTCTACCGGCAGGTCGGCGAATTCGGTGCCTTCCAGCGCCGCGTTGGCGTTGTTAACGTAGGTCTGGTGATGTTTGGTGTGATGGATTTCCATCGTCTGCTTGTCGAAATGCGGTTCCAGTGCGTCGTATGCGTAAGGCAGGGATGGCAGTGAATAACTCATGTTCATCATCTCCATTTATTGTAGGAGCGGCACTTTTAGTTGTAAGCACCGCGTAAGCAGTCGGATCATTATAGTTAAATTAATGATCGGGAAAAGGATTATCAATGCCCTTCTCTTTATAAGGATATAACAGATTTGTCTGATGATCGCTCAATCTGGGTAAGCAAAAAACTGCGGGCGGCAAGCGCGAAGCCTGGTATGGCAGGAAAGTAGCGGACAGCGCGCGCGTCACCACGATGTTCTGCGCCTGTGCCAACATGATGCTGAATGTCAGGCAGGAAAAAACGCACTCTTAATATTTCCCTGAAAATAATAAGCCTGTTTCACAGGCTACTGATAAGGCGTTTATAAATTAATATTATGCCAAATAACGTAGGCGATAATAATAAAAGCAGCCTTGTATATTACAAGGCTACTTAATTCAATCAGTATGCATTATTTATAACGCGACAGGCGCCGGCAGCGGTACCGGCGGCGTTTCTGTGCCGTTGCCTGCGTTATTAAACATGCCGCTTACGGCCGAAATGACTGCCGCAGCGCCCAAACCTAAGCCTAATAACCAATGCAGCGGGCAATAAGGCACTAAAGCAATAGAGGCGAGGCCCGCTCCAGCCAGCGTAGCGGCCGTATTGCCGCCGCTAATATTGTAAGCCAGGCCAGCGCCGATAAACGGAGCTGAAAAAAAGAAACCGCCAGAAACCGAGCTTATTTCTGTTGAAGTTAGCACTCTCATAGTAAGTCCTTTTATTTATGGAGAAACGACAAAATTTTCTAAAGGAATTACGGTAAAGCAGCGAGATTCAACATTAACCTTTCTAAAAAGACAACGAGGCGACGCAGCAATAACTTCTTTATAAATGCTTCATTACTAAATCAGCTAACGTTTCAGGATGAAATCAGCCGCTGCGGATGGGTATAAACCGTAGCGCGGCCAGGCTTACTAAAGCCCACCAGCGTCAAGTTACTGCGTTCGGCTACTTCAACTGCCAGCCGGGTTGCGGCAGAGACGGCAAACAGGATTTCGACGCCGCACATCGCTGACTTCTGTACCATTTCATAGCTGGCGCGACTGGAAACCAGCGCCGCGCCGCGCACCCAGCCGCGACGGCTGCGATAGCCCAACAGCTTATCCAGCGCTACGTGACGGCCTACATCTTCGCAGCCGCCTGCCAGTTCGCCGCTTTCGGATATCCACGCCGCGGCATGCGTACAGCCGGTAAGCTGCCCGACCGGTTGATAATCTTTCAGCTGATGCAGGGCGCTATCCAGCCGGCTTAAATCAAATGTCTGGGTGAACGGCAGCGGCTGAATCGGCTTGCCGATGTCATTAAGCTGTTCGACGCCGCACACGCCGCAGCCGGTACGTCCGGCCATTGCCCGACGCTGCGCTTTCAGTGCCATAAAGCGGCGGCTGGACAGCTCGATTTGCACTTCAATGCCGTTGCAGCCCGGCACCACATCCATACCGTAAATCTCTTCCGGCGCGACGATAATGCCTTCCGACAGCGAAAAGCCGAGTGCGAACGCCTCCAGATCTTTCGGCGTACTCATCATTACCACATGGGAAATACCGTTATAAACCAGCGCTACCGGCACTTCATCGGCCAGCCAGTCGCTACGGGAGTCCGTCAGCGCATCACGTTGCCACACCTGCGTTTCGCTGAGGCCTGTGAGGTTATTCACAGCATAGGCATTTTTTTGATCATCAGATTTCAATTTACGTCTACCTGGTTATAACAACCACACAAAATAGGTGGTAATCTTAGCCCGCTTATCAATTCGGGATTTGCCTCGCAATTCTGAACCTGTGACCCGCACATCGCAAAAAAATCACTGCACAAAAAGTGCGGGCTACCGATAACCATTAAACAGCAAAGTCGTTCCACAAGGAAAAACCATGCAAGTCAGCAGAAGAAAGTTCTTCAAGATCTGCGCTGGCGGTATGGCAGGTACTACGGCAGCTGCGCTTGGCTTTATGCCGCACGTCGCTCTGGCGGAAACGCGGCAATATAAACTGTTGCGCGCCCGTGAAACCCGTAATACCTGTACCTACTGTTCAGTCGGCTGTGGGCTATTGATGTACAGCCTCGGCGATGGCGCAAAAAACGCCAAAGAAACCATTTTCCACATTGAAGGTGACCCGGATCATCCGGTAAGCCGCGGCGCGCTCTGCCCGAAAGGCGCGGGTCTGCTCGATTTCGTACACAGTGAAAGCCGTCTGAAATACCCGGAATACCGTGCGCCGGGCTCCGATAAATGGCAGCGCATCAGCTGGGATGAAGCCTTTACCCGTATCGCTAAGCTGATGAAAGCCGATCGCGACGCTAACTTTATTGAAAAAAATGAAGCGGGCGTGACGGTGAACCGCTGGCTCAGCACCGGCATGCTCTGTGCTTCTGCTTCCAGTAATGAAACCGGCTATTTAACCCAGAAATTTACCCGATCGCTCGGCATGCTGGCTGTCGATAACCAGGCGCGCGTCTGACACGGACCAACGGTAGCAAGTCTTGCTCCAACATTTGGTCGCGGTGCGATGACCAACCACTGGGTTGACATCCGAAATGCGAATCTGGTTGTGGTGATGGGCGGCAATGCGGCAGAAGCGCATCCGGTGGGTTTCCGCTGGGCGATGGAAGCCAAAATCCATAACAAAGCCAAACTGATTGTCATCGATCCGCGCTTTACGCGCACCGCATCGGTGGCGGATTTCTATACCCCAATTCGTTCCGGCACTGACATTACTTTCCTGTCGGGCGTACTGCTCTACCTGATTACCCATAACAAAATCAACCGTGAATATGTCGAGGCGTACACCAACGCCAGCCTGATCGTACGGGAAGATTTCCACTTCGAAGATGGCCTGTTCAGCGGCTACGACGAAGCTACCCGTAAATATGACAAAACCAGCTGGAATTACGAGCTGGACGAAAACGGCTTCGCAAAACGTGACACAACGCTGAGCCATCCGCGCTGCGTCTGGAACCTGCTGAAAACGCACGTCAGCCGCTATACGCCGGAAATGGTGGAGAAAATCTGCGGCACGCCGCAAAAAGATTTCCTGCACGTCTGCGAACTGCTGGCGGAAACCAGCGCGCACGATCGCACAGCCTCGTTCCTCTATGCGCTCGGCTGGACGCAGCACTCCGTGGGCGCGCAGAACATCCGCACCATGGCGATGATTCAGCTGCTGCTGGGCAATATGGGCATGGCGGGCGGCGGCATTAACGCGCTGCGCGGTCACTCCAACATTCAGGGCTTAACCGATCTCGGCCTGCTGTCGCAGAGCCTGACCGGCTATATGAACCTGCCGTCGGAGAAACAGACCGATCTGGCAAGCTATCTCAGCGCCAATACGCCGAAGGCGACGCTGCCTGGCCAGGTGAACTACTGGAGCAACTATCCCAAATTCTTTGTCAGCATGATGAAGGCGTTCTTTGGCGACAAAGCACAGCGTGAAAACAGCTGGGGCTTTGACTGGCTGCCGAAGTGGGATAAAGGCTACGACGTGCTGCAATATTTCGAGATGATGAGCCAGGGCAAGGTCAACGGCTATTTCTGCCAGGGCTTTAACCCGGTCGCCTCCTTCCCGAATAAGCGCAAAGTGATTGAATCGCTGTCGAAGCTGAAGTTCCTGGTCACCATCGACCCGCTGAACACTGAAACCGCCACCTTCTGGGAAAATCACGGCGAATTCAACGACGTCGATCCGTCGCAGATTCAGACCGAAGTGTTCCGTCTGCCTTCCACCTGCTTTGCGGAAGAGAACGGCTCGATCGTCAACTCCGCGCGCTGGCTGCAATGGCACTACAAAGGCGCCGATGCGCCGGGCGAAGCGCTGAATGACGGCGAGATCCTCTCCGGCATCTACCTGCGTCTGCGTGAAATGTACGCCAAAGAAGGCGGCGTCGCGCCGGAGCCGGTGCTGAACATGACCTGGAATTACCTCACCCCGGAAAATCCGGCGCCGGAAGAAGTGGCGCAGGAGAGCAACGGACGCGCGCTGGCCGATATTTATGACGATAAAGGTCAGCTGCTGGTGAAAAAAGGTCAGCTGCTCAGCACTTTCGCGCACCTGCGCGATGATGGCACTACCGCCAGCGGCTGCTGGATTTTTGCGGGCAGCTGGACGCCGGAAGGCAACCAGATGGCGCGCTGCGACAACAGCGATCCGTCCGGCCTCGGCAATACGCCGAACTGGAGCTGGGCATGGCCGCTTAACCGCCGCATCCTCTACAACCGCGCCTCCGCCGACCCGCAGGGCAAACCCTGGGATCCGAAGCGCGCGCTGCTGCATTGGGATGGCGCGAAGTGGACTGGCGTCGATGTGCCGGATTACAGCACTGCCGCGCCGGGCAGCGATGTCGGGCCGTTTATCATGCAGCCGGAAGGCATGGGCCGCCTGTTTGCTATCGATAAAATGGCGGAAGGACCGTTCCCGGAACACTACGAGCCGTTTGAAACGCCGATCGGCACCAACCCGCTGCATCCGAACGTGATCTCCAACCCGGCGGCACGCGTGTTTAAAGACGATCTGGCGAGGATGGGCAAAGCGGAGCAGTTCCCCTACGTCGGCACGACCTATCGTCTGACCGAGCATTTCCACTACTGGACCAAGCATGCACGGCTGAACGCCATCGCCCAGCCGGAACAGTTCGTGGAGATCGGCGAGAAGCTGGCCGGCAAGCTCGGCATCGCGCACGGCGATACGGTTAAGGTGAGTTCCAACCGCGGCTATATCAAAGCCAAAGCGGTGGTCACCAAACGTATCCGCACGCTGGACGTCGACGGCAGGCAGGTTGATACCATCGGCATCCCGATTCACTGGGGCTATCAGGGCGTGGCGAAAAAAGGCTTTATCGCCAATACGCTGACGCCGTTCGTTGGCGACGCCAATACGCAGACGCCGGAGTTCAAGGCGTTTTTGGTTAACGTGGAAAAGGTGTAACGGAGAACGATTATGGCTTATCAGTCGCAAGACATTATTCGTCGCTCCGCGACCAACGGCTTAACGCCGCCGCCGCAAACGCGTGACCATCAACAGGAGGTGGCGAAGCTGATTGACGTCACCACCTGTATTGGCTGCAAGGCGTGTCAGGTAGCCTGTTCGGAGTGGAACGACATTCGTGATGAGGTTGGACATAACGTCGGGGTGTACGATAACCCCGCCGATTTGACCGCCAAATCCTGGACAGTGATGCGCTTCTCGGAGGTGGAAGAGAACGGCAAGCTGGAGTGGCTAATCCGCAAGGACGGCTGCATGCACTGCGCCGATCCGGGCTGCCTGAAAGCCTGTCCGTCGGAAGGCGCGATTATTCAGTATGCCAACGGCATCGTCGATTTTCAGTCGGAACACTGCATTGGCTGCGGCTATTGCATTGCTGGCTGTCCGTTCGACGTGCCGCGCCTGAATAAAGACGACAACCGCGTCTATAAATGTACGCTGTGCGTCGATCGCATTACCGTCGGTCAGGAACCCGCCTGCGTGAAAACCTGTCCTACCGGCGCTATCCATTTTGGCAGCAAAGCGGATATGCAGCAGGTGGCGGCAGGCCGCGTCGAGGAGCTGAAAACGCGCGGCTATGAAAACGCCGGTCTGTACGATCCGGCGGGCGTCGGCGGCACGCACGTGATGTACGTGCTGCACCACGCCAACAAGCCGCAGCTTTACCACGGTCTGCCGGACAACCCGTCCATCAGCCCGACGGTAACGTTCTGGAAAGGCATCTGGAAACCGCTGGCCGCTATCGGCTTCGCAGCGACCTTTGCCGCCTCGGTGTTCCACTACGTCGGCATCGGCCCGAACCGCGTCAGCGAGGACGAAGATGAAGATCAGCAGGAAAAAGAGGAGCGGAAATCATGAAGAAGCGCGACCTGATCGTGCGCTACAGCGCGCCAGAACGCATCAATCACTGGATTGTGGCGTTCTGCTTCGTGTTTGCCGCCCTCAGCGGGCTGGGCTTTTTCTTCCCATCGTTTAACTGGTTGATGAATGTGCTGGGCACGCCGCAGCTGGCGCGCATCCTGCATCCTTTTGTCGGCGTGGCGATGTTCCTAGCCTTCATGTTGATGTTCTTCCGTTACTGGAAGCACAACCTGATTAACCGCGACGATATCCTGTGGGCGAAGAATATCCACAAAATTGCCATGAATGAGGAGGTCGGCGATACCGGCCGCTATAATTTCGGGCAGAAGTGTGTATTCTGGGCTGCTATTATCAGTCTGCTGCTGTTGTTAGCGAGTGGCATTGTCATCTGGCGACCCTGGTTCGCCGCTGCCTTTCCCATTCCGCTGATTCGGCTGGCATTACTGTTGCACTCGGTCGCGGCGGTGGGCCTGATCATCGTGATTATGGTGCATATCTACGCCGCGCTGTGGGTAAAAGGCACGCTGACTGCTATGGTGGAAGGCTGGGTTACGCCGATTTGGGCGAAGAAGCACCACCCGCGCTGGTATCGCGCCGTACGCGCGCAGCAGGGCCAACCGATAAAACAGGAAAAACGTCCCTGATGACTATTCGCATCATCCCGCAAGAACAGCTGGAGAAGAGCGACAAAACAACGGCGGATATGATTCCGCCGTTACTTTTCCCCAGGCTGAAGCATTTATACAGCCGCCGCGCCGCGCGTCTGCGTCAGCTGGCGGAGAAAAATCCGCTGGGCGACTATCTGCGTTTTGCCGCGTTTATTGCCGAAGCGCAGGAAATTGTTCTCTACGATCATCCGCTGCATATGGATCTCCATGCACGCCTGGTGGAAGCTGCCGCCAGCGGCAAGCCGCCGCTGGATATTCATATTCTGCCGCGCGATCCCCACTGGCAGCGCCTGCTGCATTCGCTGATTGCAGAACTGAAGCCGGAGATGACCGGCCAGGCGCTGGCGGTGCTGGAAAACCTGGAAAAAACCTCCGCGCCGGAGCTGGAAGCGCTGGCTTCCGCCCTGCTGGAAAGCGATTTTGCCCAGGTCAGCAGCGATAAAGCGCCCTTTATCTGGGCGGCGCTCTCGATCTACTGGGCGCAAATGGCGGCGTTAATTCCCGGCAAGGCGCGCGCCGAATATGGCGAGCAGCGGCAATTCTGTCCGGTATGCGGCAGCGTGCCTGTCGCCAGCGTGGTGCATATGGGAACGCAAAACGGCGGCCTGCGCTACCTGCACTGTAACCTGTGCGAAAGCGAATGGTATGTGGTGCGCGCCAAATGCACCAACTGCGAACAGACGCGCGATCTCCACTACTGGTCGCTGGAAAGCGAGCAGGCGGCGGTCAAAGCGGAAAGCTGCGGCGACTGCGGCACCTACCTGAAGATGCTGTGGCAGGAGAAAGATCCGGCAGTCGAACCGGTTGCCGACGATCTCGCCTCGCTGATTCTGGATGCGCGTATGGAGCAGGAAGGTTTCGCCCGCAGCAGCCTTAACCCATTTTTGTTTCCCGGAAGCGACTAATTTCACACGGCCAGACCAAGTCGCGTCTGGTCGCGCCTACTCTTTGATAGCAGGGAGAAAAAGTCATGAAACTGATCGGCAGCTATACCAGTCCCTATGTACGTAAGATTTCCGTCATCCTGCTGGAAAAAGGCATTACGTTCGAATTCATGAACGAATCCCCCTGGTCTGAAGAAAGCCGCGTTCCGCAATACAATCCCTTAGGCAAAGTGCCGGCGCTGGTCGATGACAACGACGAGTGTTATAACTCGCCGATTATCGCCGCCCGACTGGAAGCCCTGCCGCAGTCGCCAAAGCTGCTGCCTGATGATGCGTTTCAGGCGGTCAAGGTGCGGCAGCTGGAGGCGCTGGCCGACGGCGTCTGCGATGCGGCGCTGTTTATCGTGCGCGAGCAGTTGCGCCCGACGGAGCAGCAGTCGCAGGACGAGATGCTGCGCCAGCGCCATAAAATTCAGCGCGGGCTGGATGCGCTGGAACGCGAGGCGGCCGACGGAACATGGCTGAACGGCGAACAGCTGAACCTTGCTGATATCGCCGCCGCCTGCGCCATCGGCTATCTTAATTTTCGGCATGTGGCGCCCAACTGGTGCGTCAACCGTCCGGCGCTGGTGAAAATGGTAGAAAAGCTGTTTCAGCGGGAAAGCTTTGCCCGCACGGTGCCGCCAGCCGCCTGAGAACAAGGATGCTATGAGTACACTTTACAGCCAGCTTCCGGCTATCGACCGCCTGTTGCGCACCCCGGCGCTTCAGGCTTTGAACGAGCAATACGGCCAATCCTTTCTTACCCGCATTCTGCGCGACATGCAGCAGGAAGCGCGCGACACCATCCGCCAACAGCACTGTTTACCTTCCTGGCACAACGACTGGGCACAGGAAGCGGCCGCACGGCTGGCCCGTCATCATCGCAGCGCGCTGCGCCCGGTATTCAACCTCACCGGTACGGTGCTGCACACCAATCTCGGACGCGCGCTGCTGGCGGAACGCGCCATCGGCGCGGTCAGCCAGACCGCACGTCAGGCGGTAACGCTGGAATATGCATTAGATGAAGCGGAGCGCGGTCACCGCGATCGGGCGCTGGCAAATTTATTGTGCGAGCTGACCGGCGCGGAAGACGCCTGCATCGTGAATAACAACGCAGCGGCGGTGCTGCTGATGCTGGCGGCGCTGGCGCCCGGTAAAGAAGTGATTGTTTCACGCGGCGAGCTGGTGGAGATCGGCGGCGCCTTTCGCATTCCCGATGTGATGCTGCAGGCGGGCTGCCAGCTACGCGAAGTCGGTACCACCAATCGCACGCACCTGAAGGATTATCGCGCCGCCGTCAATGAACAGACCGCGCTGCTGATGAAGGTACATACCAGCAACTATCAGGTGCAGGGTTTTACCAAAGCGGTTGGTGAAGCGGAGCTGGCCGCGCTGGGTGCGGAGCTGGGGCTGCCAGTGATTACCGATCTCGGCAGCGGTTCGCTTATCGATCTCAGTCAGTACGGGCTGCCTGCCGAGCCGATGCCGCAGCGGCTGATCGCCAGCGGTGTCAGCCTGGTGAGCTTTTCCGGCGACAAGCTGCTGGGTGGGCCGCAGGCGGGCATTATCGTCGGCAAAAAGGCGCTGATCGACCGCTTGCAGCAGCATCCGTTAAAGCGCGCCCTGCGGGTGGACAAGCTGACGCTGGCGGCGCTGGAAGCCACGCTGCAGCTCTATCGCCAGCCGGATCGGTTGCGCGCTGAACTGCCGACGCTGCGTCTTCTGACGCGCGACCGGGAGGAGATTCTTCAGCAGGCGCAGCGGCTACTGCCGCCGTTGCAGGCCGCCTGGGGCGAAGCCTTCACCCTGGAAATCGCGCCCTGCTCTTCCCAAATCGGCAGCGGATCGCTGCCAGTTGACCGTCTGCCAAGCTATGCCATTACCTTCGCTGATAAAGCGGGGCGCGGCAGTGGGCTGGAGGCGCTGGCGCAGCGCTGGCGTCAGCTGGAGATACCGGTTATTGGCCGGTTACAGGAAGGCCGTTTATGGCTCGATTTACGCTGTCTTGAAAATGAACCTCTGTTTTTGCGGACGCTGACCTCATGATTATCGCCACTGCTGGCCATGTCGATCATGGCAAAACCGCCCTGCTCCAGGCGCTTACCGGCACTGACGCCGATCGCCTGCCGGAAGAGAAAAAGCGCGGCATGACCGTCGACCTGGGCTACGCTTACTGGCCGCAGCCCGACGGGCGCGTATTAGGTTTTATCGACGTTCCCGGCCATGAAAAATTCCTCGCTAATATGCTGAGCGGCATCGGCGGCATCAACCATGCGCTGCTGGTCGTGGCCTGCGACGATGGCGTGATGCCGCAAACCTGGGAACATTTGACGCTATTGAAGCTGGCCGGCCAGCCGCCGATTACCGTCGCGCTCACCAAAACCGATCGCGTCGACGAAGCGCGTATCGCCGAAGTGGCGCAGCAGACAAAGGCGCTGACGCAGCAGCTCGGCTGGATAAACTGCAGCCTGTTTCCAGTCAGCAGCCTGACCGGCGACGGTCTGGATGCCTTGCGCCAGCATCTGGGCAGCCTGCAGCAGCGCGAAACGGAGCTAACGCGCCCTTTCCGACTGGCGATCGATCGCGCGTTTACCATTAAGGGCACGGGGCTGGTGGTTACCGGCACCGCGCACGCCGGCCAGGTGCGCACTGGCGATCGCCTGTGGCTGACCAGCATCAATCAGCCGGTGCGGGTGCGCAGCCTGCATGCGCAAAACCAACCGACAGAACAGGCGGGCGGTGGACAGCGCATCGCCCTGAATATCAGCGGCGACGTGGAAAAGGCGCAGATCCATCGCGGCGACTGGCTGCTGGCCACGCAGCAGAAGGAAGGCGTAAGCCGGTTGATTGTGGCGCTGGATGCGTTGCAGCCGTTACAGCAATGGCAGCCGGTACATATTTATCACGCCGCCAGCCATATTACCGGGCGCGTTTCGCTGCTGGAGAACAATCTGGCTGAGCTGGTGTTGGATACGCCGCTGTGGCTGGCAGATAACGATCGGCTGATTTTACGTGATATCAGCGCGCGCCAGACGCTGGCCGCCGCGCGCGTGATCGTGCTTAACAGCAAGCGACGCGGTAAGCGGCAGCCTGACTATTTGCAATGGCTGCATCAGCTGGCGGCGGCGCAGGACGACCGCGCAGCGATACGCGTTTATTTACAGCAGCAGCCCTGCCTGCCGGATACATTAAGCTGGGCACGTCAGCTACAGCCTGAGGCGCTTCAGCAGGTGCTGGATACGTTACAGCCAGTTGTCGCAGGCGGCTGGCTACTGTCACCGGAAATGGCGCAGCGCTGGCAGCGGCAAATGCTGGAAGCGCTGGCGCATTTTCATCAGCAGCACAGCGACCAGCCCGGCGTGGGCCGGGAGCGCCTGCGACGCATGGCGTTGCCGGACGTTGAGCCGGAGATAGGCAGAGCGTTAATCGATGAATTAATCGCGCACGGTGAACTGATCAATCGTCAAGGCTGGCTGCATCTGCCCGCTTTTGAACCGGCATTTAGCGCTGAAGAGGCGCAGCTTTGGCAGCGCGTGGCGCCGTTATTCCTTGACGATCCGCTCTGGGTGCGCGATATCGCCAATCAATTGGGCGAAGATGAAGAGCGTATCCGTCAGCTGCTACTGACCGCAGCGCAGCTTGGTCACGTTACGGCGATCGTGCGCGATCGCTACTACCGCAGCGATAAGATCCTGATCTTCGCCGATCTGATCCGCCAGCGCGCCGCTACCGGGGGCGCGACCAGCGCCGCTGATTTTCGTAATCAGCTTGGCACCGGACGCAAAATCGCGATTCAGCTGCTGGAGTTTTTTGATCGCAGCGGTTTTACCCGCCGCCGCGGCAACGATCACCTGCTGCGCGACAGCGCGCTATTTAGTCATTCGCAATAGCGCACCGGTTGAGGCGGACCATAACGCCTGGCCGGTGCGCAACAATAATGTCCGCGGTTTTACGGCAGCAACAGGTTACGGTCTGGCCGATTTGCGGTAGGGAAAGATCACGGTCTGATTTGATGGGCATCGCGAAACATAAAATAGCAGCCTGTTCGTAACCCGGAAGGTAAGGCCGGAAAACCTCTTTCCGGCCTTTTTAACGGTCCGCTACAGCGTGATCACCAGCGTTGATTCCGCGCTGGCAGGCGTGATCACCACGCCCTGTTCACCGGCGCGGTACGCGCCCTGCTGCACGCCGCTGACCTCGCTGATATTACGCAGGCAGAGCGTCCAACCCGAAGCGCTGCCTTCGCTCTGCACCGTCAGCTGTTTTCCTTCTCGGCGTATCCGTAACGTAAACAGCGTGGCGCCATCGGCGGCGGGCACTTCGCATAGCGCCTCGCGTCCATCGTCCAGATTAAACAGCTGAAACGCGGTGCCTTCATGCCAGGCGTAATCCGGTTTTTGATCGTTAGCGCCCAGCGCCAGCAGCGTATTGTCACGCACGTAGAGCGGCAGACTTAAAAAGCCATGTCGCTGTTTATGCCAGCGGCTGCCCTGCGCCTCGCTGTTATCAAGCAGGTGCGTCCAGCGGCCCTCCGGCAGCCAGAACGTCACGTCGCCCGCATCGCTGAACACCGGTGCCACCAGCAGCGCATCGCCGAGCATATACTGGCGGTCAAGATAATCGCAGCCCGGATCGTCAGGAAACTCCAGCATCATGGCGCGCATCATCGGCGTGCCGGTTTCATGCGCCAGCGCCGCCTGACGATAGAGATAAGGCATCAGTCGACATTTGAGCTGGGTAAAATAGCGCACCACGTCGCAGGCCTCATCATCGTAGGCCCAGGGCACACGGTAGGATTTGCTGCCGTGCAGTCGGCTGTGGCTCGACAGCAGACCGAAGGCGCACCAGCGCTTGTAGACTTCCGCTGGCGCGGTATTTTCAAAGCCGCCAATATCGTGACTCCAGAAACCAAAGCCGGACATGCCGAGCGACAGGCCGCCGCGCAAGCTTTCCGCCATCGATTCATAGTTGGCGTAGCAGTCGCCGCCCCAATGCACCGGAAATTGCTGCGCGCCGACGGAGGCCGAGCGGGCAAACAGTACCGCCTCTTCCTCACCCAGTTCCTCTTTCAGCACCTGCCACACCAGCTGGTTATAGATAAAGGCGTAGTGATTGTGCATTTTCTGCGGATCGGCGCCGTCATGCCAAACCACATCGACAGGAATACGCTCGCCGAAATCCGTTTTAAAGCAGTCCACGCCCATCCGCACCAGGCGTCTGAGGTGACCGGCATACCATTCGCAGGCTTCCGGGTTGGTAAAATCCACGATTGCCTGCCCCGGCTGCCATTTATCCCACTGCCAGACCGCGCCGTCGCCTCGCTTCAGCAAATAGCCCTGCGCTTTGCCTTCCTGAAACAGCGGTGATTTTTGACCGATATAGGGATTAATCCAGACGCAGATTTTCAGGCCGCGCGCCTTCAGCCGCCGCAGCATCCCTTCCGGATCGGGAAAGGTTTCCGGGTCCCATTCGAAATCGCACCACTGAAAGGCTTTCATCCAGAAACAGTCGAAGTGGAATACGTGCAGCGGCAGCTGGCGCTCCGCCATGCCGTCGATAAAGCGGTTAACCGTCGCCTCATCATAATTGGTGGTGAAAGAGGTGGTCAGCCACAGGCCGAATGACCATGCGGGCGGCAGCGCCGGGCGTCCGGTTAAGCGTGTATAGCGATCCAGCACCGCTTTCGGCGTCGGGCCGTCAATCACAAAATATTCGAGATATTCCCCTTCGACGCTGAACTGCACCTTAGAGACTTTTTCTGAGCCAACTTCAAAGGAGACGCACTCCGGGTGATTCACCAGCACGCCGTAGCCGCGGTTGGTCAGATAGAACGGAATGTTTTTATATGCCTGTTCGGTGCTGGTGCCGCCGTCCCGGTTCCAGGTTTCCACCGTCTGGCCGTTTTTCACCAGCGCGGTAAAGCGTTCGCCCAGGCCATAAACGGTTTCGCCGACGCTCAGATCCAGCCGCTCGAAAACGTGCGTGCGCTGCGTATTGCTGTCCTGCACGTAGCCGCTGTTTTTAAAAGCGCTGCCGGTAATGCGTTCACCGTTACGCAGAAAATCGAGCGCCCAGCCGTCGCCTTTGGTCACTTTGACAGTCAGGCTGCCGCTGGTCAGGCTGGCGAACTCAGCGTTGTTTTCCATGCTGACCGGTACATCGCTCCTCTGATTCAGCGGATAGTGCGGCCCCTTATCCAGCCCGCCCTGAAAATGCGCCAGCCGCACGCCGATAATGCCCTCCTGCGGTGAGAAAAAGTGCAGCGTGAACAACGGTGTATCCAGCTGGGCGGCGCGCGCGCTGACATCTTTTGTCCCGGCATACAGCACCATTTCATTACCCTGTTGCGCCACCTCAAATACCTGCAGCGGGTGAATCAGGGAGAGGCCAGGCTGAATCAGCCAGTTACCATCGCTAATCTTCATTTTTTATCCTCTTACTGCGTAACTCATTTTGAAATCGGGGCTTTTTCGAATCGAGCCGGCTGATCAGGCGCACTTTGCGGCTGCGTGGCATTTTGTGCCAGCTGCGCCAGAATCGTTTTCAGCAGCGGCGTTTTCAGGGTGTAGAAGCGCTTCGCCACCAGCGCGCTCAGCAGATAGCAGAGGCCAGGCAGCAGCGTGAACAGCGCGATAATAATGCTGATAGTGCTGCCGTTTTGCGTAGCGGCGCCAGCCTGATAGCCGCCGCCCGCCAGCATCCAGCCGATCAGCGCGCCGCCGATCGCCAGGCCCAGTTTCAGGACAAACAGCGTGCCGGCAAAGCTGATGCCGGTCAGACGCTTGCCGTTGCGCCATTCGCCGTAATCCACCGTATCGGACATCATCACCCACTGAATCGGCGTTACCAGCTGATGCAGCACGCCAATTACAAAGATGAATATAAACATGGTGATACTGGCCTGCAGCGGCACAAAGAACATGGCGAAACTGAGAACCGCCAGCGCGGCGTTGGTCCACCAGAAGATGCTGACTTTGCATTTCCAGTCGGTCAGCGGTTTTGCCAGCGCGCTGCCGATCAGGTTGCCGACGCAGTAGGTGGTCAGGAAGGCGGTAAATAAGAGGGGCGAGCCCATAATCCAGGTGACGTAATACATCATGGCGCCGCCGCGGATGGAGACCGCCATAATATTCAGGATGGTCAGCACGCCAACCACGCGCCACTGATCGTTCTGCCAGATGTCGCGTAAATCTTCACGAATGGGCGTGGTATTCGGCGGCGCCTGGACGCGTTCTTTGGTGGTCGCGAAGCAAACCGCCAGCATGATAAAGGCGACGCCAGCCAGCAGCGCAATGCCCCACTGGAAGCCGAATGCCTTATCTTCGCCGCCAATCAGCGTAACCAGCGGCATCATCAGCACGGTCGAGAGCATGCCGCCCGCCGTCGCCAGCACAAAACGCCAGGACTGCAGGGAAATACGCTGTTCCGGGTCGTTGGTGATCACGCCGCCCAACGCGCAGTAAGGAATATTGACTACGGTATACATGAGGGTCAGCAGCGTATAGGTTACCGCCGCGTAAATCATTTTGCCGTTGAGGCTGAGATCCGGCGTGCTGTAGGCAAAAACGCAGGTAATGCCGAACGGCACCGCGCCAAACAGGATCTAGGGACGGAATTTGCCCCAGCGGCTGCGAGTACGGTCGGCAATCAATCCCATGCAGGGATCGGAAACCGCGTCCAGCACGCGCGCCAGCAAGAATAAGGTGCCGACAAAGCCAGCGGGAATCCCAAATATATCCGTATAAAAAAACATCATGTACAGCATGACGTTATCGAACACGATATGGCTGGCGGCATCGCCCAGCCCATAGCCAATCTTTTCCTTTACGGAAAGGCGCCCATCGCTCATTACGGTTATCCTCCACCTTGCGGCAGTCACTAATTGATAGCAAAGGTTGTAAGCGATTGGCTGGCACGCTTGTATTCTGTTTTCTGGTTATCAAATTACGTTTCTTGATAACTGTGATCCGGGTAGCTTATCGTTAATGGCAGGAAATTTATTAAGTTAGCGCCCGGTTAACATTAAAACCTGAGCTTTAACAGAGCGGAAACAATAACGTTGCTTAAGTGGAAAGGAGGCTGAAAAGCTGCGGCGAAGCGTTGCTGGCCGTACTGTTGGCAAGGAGGCAGAAAAAATTCACGGCGTCACTGCGACAAGACGCGGAAAATAATCACGCCGGATAACCTGGTGATTATCCGGCGTGATTTATTGGCGGTAACCGAACGGGATTACTGCAGCAGCGAAATATCCGCAACCTGCAGGAACAGCTCACGCAGTTTCGCCAGCAGCGTCAGGCGAATAATGCGCACCTCGCGATCTTCGGCGTTAACCATCACTTTATCGAAGAAGTTATCTACCGCTTCACGCAGCTGCGCCAGCTCAATCAGCGCATCCTGATAGCGGCCTTCGGCAAACCAGGGTTGCAGCTTGCTTTCCAGCGCGGTCACAAAGGTCGCCAGCTTGATCTCTTCATTTTCTTTCAGCAGCGAAGCCTGCACACGGTCATTCAGCGGCTCGGTCGCTTTGGCCAGAATATTGGAGACGCGCTTGTTGGCGGCGGCCAGCGCGGCGGCTTCATCCAGCGTGCGGAAGTGCGAAACCGCCTTCATGCGCGCATCGAAATCGGCCGGACGGGTTGGACGACGCGCCAGCACCGCCTGAATGGTATCGACGCTGTGGCCCTCTTCCTGATACCAGGCGCGGAAACGGCCCAGCATAAAGTCGATAACGTCATCCACCACATTCGCGTTGCTCAGCTTGCTGCCGTACAGACGCACCGCCTCTTCGGTCAGGGTTTGCAGATCGAGCGGCAGATGCTTCTCAACGATAATGCGCAGCACGCCCAGCGCGGCGCGGCGCAGCGCGAACGGGTCTTTATCGCCTTTCGGATGCTGGCCAATGCCGAAAATACCGGCCAGCGTATCCATCTTATCGGCGATCGCCAGCGCGCAGGCAATCGGACTGGACGGCAGATCGTCACCGGCATAGCGCGGCTGATACTGCTCGTTCAGAGCAACCGCCACCTCTTCCGCTTCGCCGTCGTGGCGCGCGTAGTGCATGCCCATCACGCCCTGGGTGTCGGTAAACTCAAACACCATATTGGTCATCAGGTCGCACTTGGAAAGCAGGCCAGCGCGGGTCGCCAGGTTGACGTCGGCGCCAATCTGGGCGGCAATCCAGCCCGCCAGCGCCTGAATACGATCGGTCTTGTCGCGCAGCGTACCGAGCTGTTGCTGGAACAGTACGGTTTCCAGACGCGGCAGATGATCTTCCAGACGTTTTTTACGGTCGGTATTGAAGAAGAATTCGGCGTCGGCCAGACGCGGACGCACCACTTTTTCGTTACCGGCAATAATCTGCTGCGGATCGCGCGATTCGATATTGGCAACGAAAATAAAGTGCGGCAGCAGTTTGCCGTCGTTACCGTAAACCGGGAAATATTTCTGGTCGCCTTTCATGGTATAGACCAGCGCTTCCGCCGGCACCGCGAGGAATTTTTCCTCGAAGGTCGCCGTCAGCACCACCGGCCACTCAACCAGCGAGGTCACCTCTTCCAGCAGGCTGTCGCTCAGATCCGGGTTGCCGCCGATCTGACGCGCCGCCGCCTCGGCGTCCGCTTTGATTTTGGCTTTACGCGCTTCGTAATCCGCCATCACTTTGCCGCGCGTTTCCAGAATTTCAGGATACTGGTCGGCATGGTCGATGGTGAATTCCGGCTCGCCCATAAAGCGATGTCCGCGCAGGGTACGACCTGATTCAATGCCCAGAATGGTCGCCGGGATCAGCTCGTCGCCCAGCAGCAGCGTAACGGTATGCACCGGACGCACAAACTGCACGTCGCTGTCGCCCCAACGCATCAGTTTCGGCACCGGCAGCTTCGCCAGCGCTGTGGCGATCATGTTCGGCAGCAGCTGCTGCGCGCTTTCGCCCTGCAGCTGGGCGCGATAGACCAGCCACTCGCCTTTATCCGTTTTCAGGCGCTCCGCCTGATCGACGGTGATGCCGCAGCCGCGCGCCCAGCCTTCGGCCGCTTTAGTCGGCGCGCCGCTGGCGTCAAAGGCCGCCGCGATAGCCGGGCCGCGTTTTTCCACCACGCGATCCGGCTGCGAGGCGCTCAGGTTCGCCACTTTCAACGCCAGACGGCGCGGCGCGGCATACCAGTTCACGTCGCCGTGGGCGAGGCCCGCGCTATCCAGCTCGGCGGTCAGGTTAGCGGCAAAAGATTCCGCCAGGTTACGCAGGGCTTTCGGCGGCAGCTCTTCGGTGCCGATTTCCACCAGAAAAGTTTTATCTGTCATGGCTGCCTCTTATTTGTTGTTATTGCACAACGGGAAGCCCAGCGCTTCGCGGGAAGCGTAGTAGGCTTCCGCCACAGCTTTGGTCAGGGTGCGAATACGCAGAATATAACGCTGACGTTCAGTCACTGAGATCGCCTTGCGCGCATCCAGCAGGTTGAAGCTGTGTGCCGCTTTCAGAATGCGTTCATAGGCCGGCAGCGGCAGCGGTTTTTCCAGCGCCAGCAGCTGCTGCGCTTCTTTTTCATACTGCTCGAAGCAGGTGAAAAGGAAATCGACGTCGGCATATTCAAAGTTGTAGGTGGACTGCTCGACTTCGTTCTGGTGGAACACGTCGCCATAGGTGGTTTTACCCAGCGGGCCGTCGCTCCAGACCAGATCGTATACGCTGTCAACGCCCTGGATATACATCGCCAGACGCTCCAGGCCGTAGGTGATCTCGCCGGTGACCGGTTTGCACTCCAGGCCGCCGACCTGCTGGAAGTAGGTGAACTGCGTGACTTCCATGCCGTTCAGCCAGACTTCCCAGCCGAGGCCCCAGGCACCCAGCGTCGGGTTTTCCCAGTTATCTTCTACGAAGCGAATATCGTGAATGCCAGGATCGAGGCCCAGCTCTTTCAGCGAGCCGAGATACAGCTCCTGAATGTTCTCCGGCGAAGGCTTAATAATTACCTGGAACTGGTAATAGTGCTGCAGGCGGTTCGGGTTTTCCCCGTAGCGGCCGTCGGTAGGACGACGAGAAGGCTGCACATAGGCAGCAGCGATCGGCTCCGGCCCCAGCGCTCGCAGGCAGGTCATCGGGTGAGAAGTGCCAGCGCCCACTTCCATGTCCAGCGGTTGGACAATGGTGCAGCCCTGACGCGCCCAGTAATCCTGCAAGGTCAGGATCAGGCCCTGAAAGGTCTTGGTATCAAACTTTTGCATGTTGAGTTCGCACGCGATACGGGTCAGTTAAAAAGTGTGCGTCAGTATACCCTCTGACCGGGCGTTGTGCAGCTTGTGATCTCGTCTGGCTGGCGCTTTGTATCGCTAAGGTTGAAACAATGGCGGCTGGCGGGATGAAAACCGCTTCCTGACGGCGGAGAGTTGTTGAAGCGCTAACGCCGGACTAACCTCATAAACGCAAGTGCAAGCTTTATGAGGGAAAAATGTCTTCGCAAAAGATTAGCTGGCTAGATAACTTACGTGCGGTGGCCTGCCTGATGGTCATCATGATTCATACCACGACCTGGTATATCACCAACAGCGATCGGGTGGCGGAATCAGCCTGGGATAGCGCGAATCTGCTGAACTCTGCTTCACGCGTCTGCGTACCGCTGTTCTTTATGATTTCCGGCTACCTGTTTTTTGGCGAGCGCAGCGCGCAGTCGCGCCATTTTCTGCGGATTGTGCTGTGCTTGCTGTTCTACAGCGCCGTAGCGCTGATTTATATCAGCGTTCTGACGCCGATTAGCGAATCCCTTTCGTTACTGCACCTGCTGCAAAAGCCGATCTTCTATCACCTGTGGTTTTTCTTTGCCATCATCACTATTTACCTTTTTTCCCCGCTGATTCAGGTCAAGGCGGTAAGCGCGCGCTACGTTGCCGCGCTGGTTCTGGTGGTCGCGGTGCTGGCGAATCCCAATACGGCCGATCAAACCGCAGGCCGCTTTCACTGGCTGCCCATCAATCTCTATATCAGCGGAGACAGCATCTATTATCTGCTGTACGCCTTATTGGGTCGGGCCATCGGCACCATGGATACCGGAAAGCGCGGCGTGAGTTGGCTGGCGGGCCTGCTGTTTATCCTGTGCGTCGTCGGTATCGCCATCGGCACGAAAAAAGAGCTGCATATTAACGGCGCGTTTTCCGATTTATGGTATCTCTACTGCGGGCCGCTGGTGTTTATCGGCGCGCTGAGCCTGTTTGTGCTGTTTAAGAACACGCTTAGTCAGCGCACGCTGCCAGGCCTGGCGCTTATCTCGCGCAATTCCCTGCCGATTTACGGCTTTCACGCGCTGTTTATTCACTTTATGCGTACGCATTATCTCGATCACAAACAATGGCCGCTGCTGGATATTGCACTGGTCTTTAGCGTGACGCTGGCGGGCAGCCTGCTGCTGGCGCTAGGGCTGCGCCGTCTCGACCGGCATCATCTGGTGAGCTGATAACGTTCCAGACCGTTTCCGTAAAGACATCCCAGATCTGAAGGGAAAAACAACGGCGTTAAGGTAATCCTCCCATTTTTAACGGAGGTGATAAGTAGAATCAGGACATGCGTTGAATATGCTGCATCGGCGTGTAGCCATTCAATGCCATATTCGGACGCCGGTGATTATAAAACCATTGCCAGCGTGTGGCACAGTCCTGCAATTCATCCAGCGAGGAAAACTGGTACTGCCCCAGCCAGTCATAGCGTACTGTACGATTATATCGCTCAATATAAGCATTCTGCTGAGGTTTACCGGGCTGAATAAAACGCAGGGGTATATTCTGTCGGGCCGCCCATGACATTAGTATCCTGCCTGTATATTCTGGCCCGTTATCGCACCGGATAGCTGCTGGTTTTCCCTTTCATTCAAAGAGTTGCTCCCGTGTTCTGACCATCCGACTCGCTGGCAGGGAAAAATACACCTCAATCGCCAGCGCTTCCCGGTTAAAGTCATCGATAACATTCAGTAAACGAACAGAACGTCCATCCGATAGCTGAGCAGGCATGAAATCCATCGACCAGCATTCGTTGCCACTTTCAGGCACCGCCAGTGGCTCCGGTTTATCCCGTTTCTGTCGTTTTTCCGGTTTGATCCGCATGTTAAGCGACAACCCGCAAAAAATCCGGTACACCCTTTTATGGTTAAACCGGAAACCTTTTACGTTACGCAGATACAGAAAACACAGGCCAAATCCCCGATTACGCTGACTGTCAGTGATACTTACACGGGCAAGGGATGTTATGGTAAATCAGTGTGTTGATTTAGGTTGGGTCTTGGTTCCTGTATGATGCTGGTTTTATAACCATTTATGTCGTGAGGGATTATGGCAACGGGATTCTTTCTGTATCACCTGGATAAAACGACCTGTGGCGGACGCATTCTTGCTGGCGCATCCGATGATACCTACGAAATCGGCGGCATTGAGCGGCAAAAGGTCAGAGCGGGCGACCCGGTGAGCTGCGGTAAGCATGCGGGGAGGTTTCGCGTGTGTGGCGGCATGGGTGATACTTACGAGGTCGGTGGAGAGCTGAAAGAGTGGGCGGGTTCGCTGGACAGCTACAGTTCCTGCCCGTGTTGCGCCCGGTTCATTCCCGCAGTCGAGACGGACACCTACGAAAGTACCTGTAATGCTGGCAGGGTGGCAGAGCGGGAGGAGACTGCCCGCAAGAAGAAACTGGCCGAGGCGAAGGAAAAGGGGCTCGAACCCATGCCCATTCCGGCGCTGATTTATGCCACGAAGCGGACAATGGATGACTACGGCGCGAAGGACATGCACCACGGTGATCTGAGCGAGGAAGCGCTGAAAGAGCGCTTTGGTCTGACGGACGTCTCGGCGAAAGTGAACCCGTATACGCTGACCCTTGTCCCGTCAACGCCCGCCAGTCCGTATGGCGGATTTTATCCGGGCAGCCTGACGGAGAGTGCGCCGGTCGTGGTCAGCCGGGAGGAAAGCGCACGGCTGATGTTTGATGAGTTCCGGACGCTGGCCAGGGTGTTCTCATTCCACGGTCCGTACAAAAACATCATTACTGAGATGATCAGCCACATGCAGGAGAATAGCGGCACACCGTTCAGCAGCCCGCTACTGGACAGGGCGCTGCAGGAGCAGATCCTGAATGACCGTTCGAGTGATAGCTCGTTGTTGGGGATTAAAAGGGCTCTGGATGATGCTGTTAGCTACGAATATGGCTTTATTCCGCTCGATAAAAAGGACGATTTATTCGACGAAAAGGGCAACCTTAAGGAAGTTAATAAAGCTGTCCTGCCTAAATTTGACCGTCAGATCGATAAAACTAACGGGCTGGTGATTACCGTTCATGATACCTGGTCGACGCATATCACGCTCAAATCACTGGAGGTGACGGGCGGCAGTTTCCGGGCGAAAGTGCATTACCGGGTACAGGATCACTTCGGGCTTGATGACGCGGATATCCTGAACTCTGTTTACCGTGAGGGGCGACTTTTCCGGATCTGGTTTGTGCTGCAGCGCTATGTGAAATACGGCTACAGGCCATTTATCACCGAGATGAATGCCACTGTAGAAATCAGCGGGAGGCGGGGTGAATAAGCGACTGATAGCGGGGGTTGTGGCGGCTGCGGTCGGTGGTTATCTGCTCTGGCAGTATCTGACACCGGTTGAG
Source organism: Mixta sp. Marseille-Q2659 (assembly GCF_940807255.1). Lineage (GTDB taxonomy): Bacteria > Pseudomonadota > Gammaproteobacteria > Enterobacterales > Enterobacteriaceae > Mixta. The sequence goes on from NZ_CALNWY010000028.1 coordinate 37,216, forward strand.
ATTGTGGCGGTTCATGATGGCAATACGATTCTGGTCAGACATTTTCCGTACCTGAAAAGTCGTCAGATAGCCTGGTGGGAAGGCAATAAGGACATGATTCAGGCGAAATACGGGATACCTCACAAGGGGAAAGATGGCTTTTACCATGTATGGATTATTGATTTTGGGAATGGGTATCGCACGGAACCGGATGAAAGCCTGCTGTTTTCTACAGATGAGGTTTATTGTTTTAACGACCTCCCGACAGAGGTTCGGTGTATTGATAGAAAGCCGCTTTTTGACGTTAGGTGGAGTAGGAATTACGGGCTTAAATATGAGTCGTATTAACGTAATTGTTAACGGCTGAACGTTAAATCAAAAAGGATCTTCTTGAGATCTTTTTTTCGAGCGTAATCTCTCGCCCTGTAAACAAAAAAACCACCGCTACCAACGGTGGTTCGTTTGCCGGAATTCAGAGCTACCGACTCTTTGTTCCGATGGTAACTGGCTTTCACGGAGCGCAGATACCAAATACTGTCCTTTCAGTGTAGCCGCTGTCAGACCACCACTTTAAGAACTCTCATATCTAAATCCACCTTTCCAGTTACCAATGGCTGCTGCCAGTGGCGTTTTTACGTGTCCGTCCGAGTTGGACTCAAGACGATAGTTACCGGAAGGGGCGCAGCAGTCGGGCTGAACGGGGGGATTCGTGCATACAGGGGTCAATTTGGGAACGGAAATTTTTGTACGTTAAGCACATTATTTAACCCATCGAGTTGCATGACGGATTGATTTTGGGTCAGCAGCTATCGCTTTTAAGTTGTCGCTCTTTTGGTCTCGCATTTAGGTTATCCGATTAAGGGTCAAATCCCCTGAAAACACCGTATAGCGCGACGCAAGAGTACTTCCCATTGTAGGGTAAGCCTGTTCAAAAAACAGGCTTACCCTACAATAATTCCCTATATCCAAACTGACCCCTAATAGCAGTAACAGAACAGTAAAACGCGCGCGGCGTCGCCTCAGGCAACATCAGGTGAACGAATATCGCTACGGCTGCTGACGCAGCGTTAATCCCACATCGCCGCCCGGATGTACCGCCAGCAGCGTCTCTTTTGAATAGCCGCTTTCGCTCATCAGGCAGGCGCAGGCCGCATCGAAAATCGCCAGCACCAGAATAATCGAGGTGGTAGCCAGCATATTTAGCGGATCGGCTTCGCGCTGTACGCCGGTTGAAATTACCAGTCTGGCGGCACTGGCAATGGCTGAATTGGGATTTTCAGTAACGCTGAGTAGCGGCACATTTTTCGCCGCCAGCCCTGGCAGCAGCCGGGTCAACTCGTCGGAATTGCCGCCGCGGGAAATCATAATCATTAAATCGTCGGCGCGTAAAAAACCGAGATCGCCATGCGCGGCGTCGGTGGCGTTAAGGTAAATCGCCGGGCGCTCGACGCAGGCCAGCATATGCGCAATCTTGCGCGCCGCGATGCCGGACGTGCCCACGCCCGTTACCACAATCTTACCTTTGCAGCCGCGCAGTTCCGCCAGCAAGGCCGCCCAATGCGATTCGCTGAGATGCGCGCCCAGCGAAGTCAGCGCGTCGCTGTAGATTTGCCATACGTCGGCGGCCTGCTGCCATGCGTTGCTCATGCGCCCTCCTGCATCAGCTGACGGTATTTCATATGATCGTGGTACATCTCATGAAACACCTGATATTTGCGATCGTAATATTGCTTGATGCGGTTCGTCTGCGGCGTGACCGTTTTACCGATACGGCTCATCACCGACATCGCCTCCGGGATCGTATCGAACACGCCCGCCGCCACGGTGCCCATCATCGCGCTGCCCAGCAGCATCGCTTCGCTCTCTTCCGGCAGCAGCATGGCACAGCCGGTTGCGTTGGCATGTTCCTGCACGAATACCGGATTTTTGGTACCGCCGCCGCTAGCCATAATGGTATCGATGGCATAGCCGCTTTGGTTCATGGTCTCAATAATATGGCGCGTACCCAACGCGATGGCCTGAATGGTCGCCAGATAGTGCAATGCCATATCTTCCGGCGTGCGCGACAGCTTAAGACCGCTGATAACGCCGGTCAGCGTAGGATTGGCGCGCGGCGAACGGTTGCCGTGGAAGTACGGCAGGATATGAATATCGCGCGTCAGGAAGGCGATGTTTTCCGGCTCGCCGGCCATCTTGCGCAGCAGCGCGTTAAGCTGCTCATAAATGGTTTGCCCCTGGGTTTTTGCCTGCGCCAGCAGCGTGTCATAGCAGGGATGCGACTGGATAATATGATCGATTAACGCGCCGGTGGCTGACTGTCCGCCCTCGTTGAGCCAGTAATCCGGCAGCACCGCCGAATAGTACGGCCCCCAGACGCCGTTGATAAAGCGCGGCTGCTGCGAGATCGCCATATGGCCCGTCGAGGTGCCGCCGATCAGCGCGACGCGGCGGTCGAAATCCGCCACCTCACCGGAGACGCCGCAAGCGCCCAGCGTGCCGAGCGTGCCAGCATGGGCATCGATAATCGAGACGCTGACCGCCGTGCCGGGAATCAAACCCATTTCGCTGGCGGCGCGCTGCGTCAGGCCGTAACCGAGCGGTTCACCCATGGTTTTCACGTAGCGGCCAATCTTTTCCGCATCGTGTTCCAGCAGATCGTCCAGCCCAATCTGGCGAAAATAGCTGGCGTCCCATTTATCCTCATGGCCCATATAGGTCCACTTACAGACGGTGGAACAAAGCGAGCGCGTATCGTCGCCCGTGGCGCGCCAGGTGAGGAAGTCCGGCAGATCAAAATAGTAACCGGCGTTGGCCCAGGTGTTCGGCATATGCTGTTTCAGCCACAGCAGTTTTGGCGTCTGCATTTCCGGCGAGATAATGCCGCCAACATAATCCAGCACCCGATGATGCAAGGCGTTAATACGATCGGCCTGCGTGATGGCGCGGTGATCCATCCAGACGATAATATTCTGCTCGCTGCGCCCGGAAGGACTGATGCTCAGCGGCTTGCCCTCTTTATCCAGCACCACCAGCGAACAGGTAGCGTCGAAACCCAGCCCTTTCACCTGAATCGGATTGATATCCGCCTGGTTGACCGCATCGCGCACCGCATTACACACCGCCTGCCAGATATTGTCGGAGGACTGCTCAACGAAATCCGCCTGCGGACGATAGATTTCAATCGCCCGGCTGGCCTGGCCGACCATTCTGCCGTTCAGATCAAACACCCCAGCGCGGGCGCTGCCGGTTCCCACATCCACACCAATAAAGTAACTCGCCATACTCTTTCTCCTGAAATCAGGCTTTACGATTCTGTAATGCGATAAAGAGGATCAGCACGGTGCCCCAGAGCGCCATCGTCAAATAGCTGCTGATCCCCAGCAGGTTAAAGCCGCTTTCCAGCATCTGCAGCACAATAAGCGCCAGCACCAGGCCGAGGATGCGGCCAAAACCGCCATCGGGATTGATGCCGCCGAGAACCGACGCGAGGATGGTCACCAGCAAATAGGATTCGCCATATCCGGCTTTGGCGGAGTTGAATTTCGCCATCATCAAAATGGCGGCGACCCAGCCGAGCAGCGCGGAAATCACATACACCGCAATCTGTACGCGCACGGTATTCACGCCGCTGTAGCGCGTCGCCTGCTCATTGGAGCCGACCAGATAGAGGCTGCGGCCCAGCGTTGTATGCTCCAGCAGCACCCACAGCAACACCGCCACCAGCAGAAAGAGCAGCAAGGCCACCGGAATCCCGGCGATCGTCGCATTGCCGAGAAACTGGATCGCCGCCGGAAAGCCTGAAATGACCGCCCCGTTGGAGAGCAGAATATTCAGGCCGGTAATCAGCGTCATGGTGCCCAGCGTGGCGAGAATCGGCGAAACGCCAACCCAGGCGATTAGCGCCCCGTTCAGCGTGCCGATGGCGACCGCCACGGCGATGCCCGCCAGCAGCGCCAGCAGCAGAAAGAGCGTGCTATCGGGGTGGCTGACGATAATTGAGGCCATCACCAGCGAGCAGGCATTGGCGCCCGCAATAATTGACAGATTAATGCCGCCGGTCAGCATGGTGATGCCCATGCCTAACGCCAGCATTCCCAGGATCGGCAGCTGCGAGCCGATGGATTGAAAATTGGCGACGCTAAAAAAACGGCCGCCCAGCAGCGCCGAGAAGGCCAATGCCACCACGATGATAATCACGCACTGTAAGCGGATGATGGCATCACCGGGCAAAAATCTGGCGAACGTTTTCATCTCAAAGCTCCCTTGCAAGTTTGCGTTTTTCATTCCAGGCGGTCGCGCTGATGCTGATCAGGATGATGGTGCCGCTGAAGACGGTGTGCCAGTAGGAGGAGATGCTGAGCAGCGTCAGGCCGTTTTGCAGAAAGGCCAGCAGGATCACGCCGAGTAGCGTGCCGGTCAGGGTGCCGCGACCGCCGGTCATGCTGGTGCCGCCCAGCACCACCGCCGCCAGTACCGTCAGCTCAAAGCCGAGTAGCGAGTTCGGTGCCACGGACTGCGTAATCTGTGCCTGCACCACGGCGGCAATCCCGGCGAGAATGCCCATATAGCCGTAGACGTAAAAGTGCAGCTTCAGCAGGTTCAGCCCCAGGCGCGACGCCGCGTCGCGGTTGCCGCCCATCGCATAGATCTGGCGGCCAAGGCGGGTGTAGTTCATCAAAATAGCGGTGAAGATAATGGTGGCGGCCAGACAGAGCAGCGGCAGGGTCAGGCCGTAGTCATAGCCGTCGGCGGCGGTAAAGGAGAACCAGTTGATGCCGTTCATAAACCAGTCCGGGAAGCCATACAGCCAGGTGCCTTTGGTGGCGTAGACCAGCAGCCCGTAATAGACGTTCAGCGTGGCGATGGTGATGATAATCGCCGGCACGCGCAGCCAGTACACCAGAAAGCCGTTGAGCAGCCCCAGCAGCAGCCCAACCGCGACGGAAATCAGCAGCGCCAGCGCGAAGTTGCCGCCGTGGGCGATCACCCAGCTCGCCATCGCGTACTGGGCGATGGCGGTAATGGAAGGAAAAGAGATATCGATGCCGCCGGAGATCAGCACCACAAACAGCCCGCAGGCGAGAATGCCGAGAATGGCGTAGCTGGTGGCGACATCCGTCAGGTTACCCAGCGAGAGGAATTCATCGGTGCTGACGCTCAGCCCAACGGCCAGCGCAATCACCAGCAGCCCAAGCCAGAACTCATGTTGCCCTACTAAGCGGGAAAGTGCGTTATTCATTGATCACCTCAACCTCTTTAGCAATCTCCTGTTCCGTGCAGCGATGGGGATTAAATTCCGCCACCAGTTCGCCGCGCCGCATTACCAGCACGCGATGGCTGTTGTAATACGCTTCCGGGATTTCATCGCAAATCATCAGCACCGCCATGCCCTGCTCCGCCAGGTCGCGGGCGATCTGGTAGATGCCCTCTTTATTCGCGATATCCACGCCGACCGTTGGCGAATCGAGGATCAGGATGCGCGGGTTAGTCGCCACCCATTTAGCGATCGCTATCCTCTGCGCGTTACCGCCGGAGAGGGTTTTTACCGGCAGCTGCGGGTCTGACACTTTGATATTGAGATTGCGAATCAGATCGGCCACCAGCCGGTGCGCTTTGGGGCGATCGAGCAGGCCGCTGCGGGTATGAAGACGATCGAAGACCGTCACGATGGTGTTGTCATGGATCGACTGCTCCATGATCAATCCCTGCGTCATACGATCTTCCGAGACGTAACCGATCCCGTGCTTTATCGCATCGTGGTTACTGCGTAGCGTAACCGGCTGTCCGTTAATGCGGATTTCACCGCTTTCCGGCTGCGTCATGCCAAACAGGCTCAGACAGAGTTCGGTGCGTCCGGCCCCCAGCAGGCCAACTATCGAGACGATTTCCCCGCTGCGCAGCGACAGATCGATATGGTGATATTTACCTTTACGGCTTAAGCCACGTACTTCCAGCATCGGTGCCTGTTCAACCGGTGGCTTTTCAGGGAGCGGGCTGTAGTGAAAGCGTTGTCCCGTCATCAGGAACGCCAGTTCGTGACTGTTGAGTTCCTGTGCCGGAAAGGTGCCGACCAGCTTGCCGTCGCGCATCACGCTGATGCGATCCGCCACTTCCATTACTTCATCCAGACGGTGGCTGACAAACACCACGCAAATCCCCGCCGCTTTCAGCTCTTTCACCACCCGCAGCAGGCCGTTAACCTCCTGGCGCGTCAGGGAAGCGGTCGGCTCATCCATAATCACCAGACGGGCGTCGGCGGCGATGGCGCGGCAAATGGCAACCAGCTGGCGATCGGCAATGGAGAGTTTTTCTACTTTTTTGTCGGGATCGAGCGTGACGCCGATGCGTTTCATTGCCGCCAGCGCCTGCTGCTTCATGGCGCCACGGCGAACCCAAATATCGCCGCCCGGTAGATAGCGATTAACCGCAATATTTTCCGCCACGCTAAAGTTGGGAAACAGCGAGAGATCCTGGTAAATTACCTGAATGCCGTAATGGGAAGAAAGCTGTGGCGTAAGATGATGGAACAGTTTGCCATCCAGCAGAATCTGCGCCCCTTTTTCGGGATGATAAACCCCGGAGATCACCTTAATGATGGTGCTTTTGCCGCAGCCGTTCTGCCCCGCCACGCAATGGACTTCGCCTTTTTGCAGCGTCAGATTTACATTATCCAGCGCCAGCACGCCTGGAAATTGCTTGCTGATATTCTCAAGCGTGATAAATGCGGTGGTGTCTGCCATAGACAATACCCCTGGTAGCGCCCAGCCGGGCGCTAAAGTGCGTTTTTGTGATATTGCCGGCCAGACGGCCGGCGTTGCGGTTCCCTGGTGTTTGGCTGAGGGTCTTAGAAACCGAGCGATTGAGCGTTATCTTTGGTGACTTCGAGAATCTTGTTAAAGCGAATCACTTTTTTATCCATATCGACATCGGCTTTCCCTAAACCGTCGATGGTCAGATCGGGCGTCACCTCTTTGCCCTGCAATAGTTGATCGGCGACGGTAACCAGCGCGTAACCCGCGTCTTTCGGATCCCACAGCAGCGCTTTTTTAATGTCGCCGCGCATCAGATAAGGCGCCGCCTGTCCCGGCATCGCGATACCCACCACAGCCACTTTCTCTTTGGCACGCTTCTTCTGTACCGCCTGGCCTGCGCCGATCGGGCCGAGCGAGCCAAAGCCGATAATGCCTTTCATCTGCGGATAGGTTTTCATCAGATCCAGCGTGGTGGAGTAAGACTTATCGATACTTTCCGCCACCGGCAGGCGTGAGGTCACCTCAAACATGTCCGGGTATTTTTCTTTCTGGTATTTAATGGCGTAATCGGCCCAGGCATTGTGCAGCGGCACGGTTAATGAGCCGACGTAAATGGCGTAGCCGCCTTTGCCGCCCATATCTTTCGCCAGCTCATCCACGTTGGCCTGCGCATATTTTTCACTGTCGATGGTTTCGATATCCCACTGACCAATTTGCTGGTCGGGCGACTCATGAGTCAGCACGACAATGCCTTTATCACGTGCTTTTTTCAGCACCGGCTCCAGCACTTTGGCGTCGTTGGGCACCACGATAATTGCGTTAACATTCTTGGCGATAAGATCTTCAATCACCTTCACCTGCTGCGCCGGATCGGGCGTAGAAGGGCCGGTTTGATAAGCGTTAACATCCAGTTTTTTAGCCGCTTCGTTAACACCGGTTTCCATGCGGTTAAACCACGGAATACCAGTGACCTTAGCGACCACGGCAATTTCATATTTTTCCGCCGCAACGGAGGTACCGGACAACATGCATGCAGAAATCAGGGCAGCGCTGAGCAGGGCGAGTTTGAATTTCATAGTTCTACCTTTTTTAGGGACCGAGGCATGTCACGGAAAGGAGATTAACAACGAAGGGAAGAGAGGATGAATGGCAATTGATTGAAATGTGATCAATGTTTATTATTGTGAAATTTTGTCATTTATTTAGTTAAATAAAGGTTAAATAAAAGATTGGCGTCTCAGGATGGCTGACTTTATTTGTTAAATAACGCACTTAATTAAACATATATTTAACACTTTATTATCATTCACTGTTTTTTGGCGGGTTAAAGACCACGTCACTGACCTGCAGTGAGAACGCTAAATTCCTGAAATGTGAGCTGGCACGATAAATGAAAGTAAGAGGAGCCACGCGGAGGCGTTATTGACTGACTACGTAGTCTGCCATTAAGCCTCCGTAACCGCTCGCTATGATAATGATTCCGTATCCATTAACGGCGCAAGCTGCTGATAAAGGCGGGCAAAGTGTGTGCGCCGCGCCTGATAGTGCTGATGGCGGGCGCTATCCGGCTGGTGACGCTGCTCTAACGGCAGCGTGGGCAGGAAGGTTTCCGGCGGCGTTTCAGGATGCAGCGCCAGCTGCGCCAGACGGGCGGCGCCGAGCGCAGGCCCAACATCGCCGCCGCGACAATAATCAAGTGTCTGCCCGCTAATATCTGCCAGCATCTGCCGCCAGAAAGGGCTGCGCGCGCCGCCGCCGATCAGCATAATGCTGGAAGGACGGATACCGCAGGCATGCACCGCATCCATCCCCGCCGCCAGCGCATAGCCAACGCCTTCCAGCACCGCCAAAGCCAGCTCCGGCCTGCCGTGCTGATGCGTCAGCCCAAAGAAAACCCCTTTGGCCTGCGGATTGTTGTGCGGCGTGCGTTCGCCGGAAAGATAGGGAAGGAAAAAGAGCGGCGGCAGATCCGTTCGCGCCCGTTCCGCTTCCGCCAACAGCGCAGGCACATCAGCGCAGCCGGTCAGCGTGGCGGCCCAGTCCAGGCAGGAGGCGGCGCTGAGCATTACCGACATCAGGTGCCAGCGATTCGGCAGCGCGTGACAGAAGCTGTGTACCGCGCTTTCCGGGTTCGCCAGAAAGCCGTCGCTGACCACGAAATAAACGCCGGAGGTGCCCAGCGACAGCATGCCCTGCCCGGCGTTAATCATGCCGGTTCCCACCGCGCCGGCGGCGTTATCGCCGCCACCCGCCGCGACCGGCACCGAATCCATGCCCCAGCGCTGCGCCAGTTCAGGATGCAGGAAACCGGTAATCTGATTGCCTTCAAACAGCCGGGGCATCTGTGCCTGAGTCAGGCCGCAGGCCTGCAGCAGCGTATCGCTCCAGCAGCGTTGCGCCACATCCAGCCACAGCGTGCCCGCCGCATCGGACATATCGCTGGCGAACTCGCCGGTCAGCCGCCAGCGCAGATAATCTTTTGGCAACAGCACCTTCGCAATTCGGGCAAAGATCTCTGGCTCATGCTGCTTTACCCACAGCAGCTTTGGCGCGGTAAAGCCCGGCATCATCAGGTTGCCGGTAATCCGGCGCGCTTCCGGCACCGCCGCTTCCAGCTGCTGACACTGTGCCTGGCTGCGGCCATCGTTCCATAAGATCGCCGGACGCAGCGGTTGGTTTTGCGCATCCAACAGCGTTGCGCCATGCATCTGCCCGCTCAGTCCAATCGCCTTAACCTGGCTGAGATCGTGCTGCTGACGCAGCGCCTGCATGGCGTTATCGGTCGCCTGCCACCAGCTTTCGGCATCCTGTTCGCTCCACAACGGCTGCGGGCGTGAAACCGTCAGCTTTTCCGTCTGGCTGGCGATAACCTCGCCCGCCTCGCTCAGTAACACCACCTTGACGCCGGAGGTACCTAAATCGATGCCGATCACCATGCTGCGGCTCCCTTTATTTAATTAACGATACAGCCAGCTGTTGACCAGGTTTTCCAGCTGCTCCTGGCGGCCGCTCTGGTGCTGCGGATTAAACTGATGCTGCGCGGCATGCGCGGCCAGCGCCGACAGTGACATTTCGCCCTGCAAAATCTGCTGGCCCAGCTCGCCGTTCCAGCCGCTGTAGCGCTGCGCCACGCGGCGATCCAGCTCTCCCGCTTCGATCATGCGTGCCGCCACTTTCAGCGCCAGCGCCATGGTATCCATCGCGCCGATATGACCATAGAACAGATCGTATTTATCGGTGCTTTGACGCCTGACTTTGGCATCAAAGTTCAGGCCGCCGGTGGTAAAGCCGCCCGCCTTGATAATCTCATACATCACCAGCGCGTTCTCTTCCACGCTGTTAGGGAACTGGTCAGTATCCCAGCCCAGCTGCGGATCGCCCCGGTTAGCATCTACCGAACCGAAGATACCCAGCGCGATAGCGGTGGCGATTTCATGATGGAAACTGTGACCCGCCAGCGTCGCATGGTTCGCCTCGACGTTAACCTTAATCTCTTTTTCCAGGCCGAACTGCTTCAGGAAGCCGTACACCGTTCCCACATCGTAATCATACTGATGCTTGGTCGGCTCCTGCGGTTTCGGCTCGATTAACAGCGTGCCCTGGAAGCCGGTTTTATGTTTATGCTCCACCACCATCTGCATAAAGCGGCCAAGCTGCTCGCGCTCCTGGCGCAGGTCGGTATTCAGCAGGGTTTCATAGCCTTCGCGCCCGCCCCACAGCACATAGTTTTCGCCGCCTAACTGATGCGTCGCCTGCATGGCGCTGCACACCTGGCTGGCCGCCCAGGCGAACACTTCAGGGTCAGGATTCGAGGCGGCGCCGGCGCCGTAGCGCGGATGGGTAAAACAGTTGGCGGTGCCCCACAGTAACTTAACGCCGGTCTGCTGCTGTTTCTCCTGCAGCACCTCGGTCATCAGCGCCAGGTTGCGCTGATAGCTTTGCAGCGAATCTCCTTCCGGCGACACATCCACATCGTGGAAACAGTAAAAAGGCACGTTCAGCTTATAGAAAAATTCAAAGGCGACATCCGCTTTCCGCTTCGCCATTTCCAGCGCGTCGCCCGCCTTTTGCCAGGGACGATCGAACGCGCCGACGCCGAACATATCCACGCCAGTCCAGCAGAAGGTATGCCAGTAGCAGGCGGCAAAGCGCAGGTGATCCGCCATACGTTTACCCAGCACGATCTCGTCGGGATTATAGTGACGAAATGCCAGCGGATCGCTGCTGTCCGGCCCCTGATAACTAATGCGTTCAATCTGATCGAAATAAGCCTGCATCGTTGACTCCTTAACAAGTTGACCGGAAATGGTCAGCAACCAGGCTTCTATTCTGGTAAGCGCCCGAGCCACGCTCAATTACGTTATTTCACACCGCAATTGAGATAATTATTAACTGTGCGTCAGCTCGCAAAATAAGGTGAATGGTTGTCTGTTTCTTCGCGAAAACACGCAAAAAATATTTCCGATCAAAGTTGGTTTACTTAAAAAACAGATCGCCATCATAAAACCAGCAATAAACCAAAAATCGTAACGCCGGGATTAAAATCTGTAATTGAAGAAAGTCCGCGCTCAGGTCAAGAATTCATCAGCCCGTTCAGGATCGTTCCGATAAAAACACCTCAACCTACAGGGTAATAACGATGAAAATGAAACACGGATTACTGGCCATCTGCGCTGCGCTGGCTCTGTTTAGTCAGGCTGGCTCCGCAAAAGAGGTTAAGATCGGCATGGCGATTGATGACCTGCGCCTTGAGCGCTGGCAAAAAGATCGCGATATTTTCGTCAAAAAAGCCGAGGCGCTGGGCGCCAGCGTATTTGTGCAGTCCGCTAACGGCAGCGAAGAAACCCAGATGGCGCAAATAGAAAATATGATTAACCGCGGCGTCGATGTGCTGGTGATTATTCCCTATAACGGCCAGGTATTAAGTAATGTGATCGCCGAAGCGAAGCAGGAAGGAATTAAAGTGCTGGCTTACGATCGCATGATTAATAATGCCGATATTGATTTCTATATCTCGTTTGATAATGAAAAAGTGGGCGAACTTCAGGCCCAAAGTATTGTGAAGCAGGTGCCGCAGGGGAATTATTTCTTAATGGGCGGATCGCCGGTGGATAATAACGCCCGCCTGTTCCGCGACGGCCAAATGAAAGTGCTGAAGCCGCTGATCGACTCCGGCAAAATCAAGGTGGTCGGCGACCAGTGGGTTGACGCCTGGCTGCCGGAAAACGCGCTGAAAATTATGGAAAACGCCCTGACCGCCAACAACAACCATATCGATGCGGTGGTGGCATCAAACGATGCGACCGCTGGCGGCGCGATTCAGGCCCTTTCCGCGCAGGGGCTGGCGGGCAAAGTGGCGATTTCCGGGCAGGATGCGGACCTTGCGGCGATTAAGCGCATTATGAACGGCACCCAAACCATGACTGTCTATAAACCGATCAGCAAGCTGGCCGATGAGGCGGCGAAAATCGCCGTTCAGCTGGGCGACGGCAAACAGCCGCAGTCCAACGCCACGCTCAACAACGGCAAAAAAGCGGTGCCTGCCTGGCTGCTGACGCCGATTCCAGTTGATAAAAGCAATATCGACAGCACCGTCGTTGCCGACGGCTTTCACAAAAAGAGCGACCTCTGAGCCCGCTGCCGCCTTTTGGCGGCAAATCAACCGCTGGAGAATGTCATGACGACGCTGCTGGAAATGAAAAACATTACCAAGCGCTTCGGCGCCGTGAAGGCCGTGGACGATATTTCTTTGCGCCTTGAGCCGGGCGAAGTGGTGTCGCTGTGCGGCGAAAACGGCTCTGGAAAATCAACGCTGATGAAGGTGCTGTGCGGGCTTTATCCGGCAGGCGACTACGAAGGCGAGATCCGCTTTGCCGGCGAGCCGCTGCGTCCAACCACCATCCGCGATACCGAGCGCAAAGGCATTGTCATTATTCATCAGGAGCTGGCGCTGGTCAGGCAGCTGACGGTGCTGGAAAACATCTTCCTCGGCAGCGAAATCAGCCGGGGCGGCGTGGTGGATGACGAGACGATGGCGCTACGCTGTCAGCGGCTGCTGAAACAGGTGAAGCTGGATATCTCGCCGCATACGCGCGTCGGTGAGCTGGGCATCGGCCAACAGCAGCTGGTGGAGATCGCCCGCGCGCTGAACAAGCAGGTGCGCCTGCTGATTCTGGATGAACCGACCTCTTCCCTGACTGAGCAGGAAACCGGCGTACTGCTGGAGATCGTCAAGGATCTGCGCGATCACGGCATCGCCTGCGTCTATATCTCGCATAAGCTGAATGAAGTCAAAGCGATTTCCGACACCATCTGCGTTATCCGCGACGGCAAGCATATCGCTACCTGTCCGGCTGCCGGCCTGAGCGAGGATGACATCATTACCATGATGGTCGGGCGTGAACTCACCGCGCTTTATCCGCGCGAGCCGCATGAACAGGGCGCGGAGATTTTGCGGGTGGAAAACCTGACCGCCTGGCATCCGGTTAATCGTCATCTGCGGTGTGTAAATAATGTCTCTTTCACGCTGCGGCGCGGAGAGATTCTCGGCATCGCCGGTCTGGTGGGCGCCGGGCGCACCGAAACCGTTCAGTGTCTTACCGGCCTGTGGCCAGGGCGCTGGGAGGGCGAAGTGACGATCGGCGCGCATCGGGTGAATCCCAAACGCTGGGATTGCCAGCAGGCCATTCACCATGGCATTGCGATGGTGCCAGAAGACCGCAAAAAAGATGGCATCGTGCCGCTGCTGGGCGTGGGGAAAAATATCACGCTGGCCGCGCTCGGTCAGTTTAGCGGCCCGCTTTCGGTGCTGGACGAGGCGCGCGAACAGGTTGCCATTAACGAGTCTATCCGCCAGCTCCGGGTGAAAACCTCCTCGCCGGAGCTGGCGGTAGGCCGACTCAGCGGCGGCAACCAGCAAAAAGCGGTGATCGCCAAATGCCTGCTGCTCAATCCACAAATATTAATTCTCGACGAGCCTACGCGCGGCATCGATATTGGCGCCCGCGTCGAAATCTACAAGCTGATCCATCAGCTGGTGCAACAGGGCATCGCCATTATCGTGATCTCCTCTGAGCTGCCGGAAGTGCTGGGGCTGAGCGATCGCGTGCTGGTGATGCACGAAGGACAAATCAAAGCTGACCTGCCGAACCTCAACCTGACGCAGGAGCAGGTGATGGAAGCGGCGTTGCGGAGTGGACACTATGCTTAAAACCAATACTGCTATGCTGCCCGCCAGCGGCGGCGGCGCGCCGGGCAAACTGCGCCTGCTCAATCTCCAGGTGCTAGTGATGCTGGCCGCGATTCTGCTGATTATGCTGTTTTTCACCTGGATGACCGACGGCGCTTATCTGAGCGCGCGTAACGTCTCCAACCTGCTGCGCCAGACCGCCATTACCGGCATCCTGGCGGTAGGCATGGTGTTTGTGATTATCTCCGCGGAAATCGATCTCTCGGTTGGCTCGATGATGGGCCTGCTGGGCGGCGCAGCGGCCATTTTCGATGTATGGCTGGGCTGGCCGCTGCCGTTAACTATCATCGTTACGCTGGCGCTCGGCCTGCTGCTGGGCGCCTGGAACGGCTGGTGGGTCGCCTATCGCAAAGTCCCCTCCTTTATTGTGACGCTGGCCGGGATGCTCGCCTTTCGCGGCGTGCTGGTCGGCATAACCAACGGCACCACGGTGGCGCCTACCAGTCCGGCGATGTCGCAAATCGGCCAGAGCTATCTGCCCGACGGCATCGGCTTCGGGTTTGGCATTATCGGCCTGGGGCTGTTTGTCGCCTGGCAGTGGCGGCTTCGGCTGCGACGTCAGCAGATGGGGCTGGCGCAACAGCCTGCCCGCAACGCGGTAACGCGTCAGACCATTACCGCGCTGCTGGTGCTGGGCGCTATCTGGCTGCTGAATGATTATCGCGGCGTGCCGACGCCGGTGCTGCTGCTGGCGCTGCTGATGCTGGCCGGTATGTTTATGGCTACGCGCACCGCGTTTGGCCGTCGCATCTACGCCATTGGCGGCAACCTCGACGCCGCCCGCCTCTCCGGGATTAACGTGGCGCGCACCAAAATGGCGGTATTTGCCATTAACGGTCTGCTGGTTGCGGTGGCAGGCTTGATCCTCAGCTCGCGCCTCGGCGCCGGTTCACCTTCCGCCGGGAACATTGCCGAACTGGACGCCATCGCTGCCTGCGTAATCGGCGGCACCAGCCTGGCGGGCGGGATCGGATCGGTCGCTGGCGCGGTGATGGGCGCCTTTATTATGGCCTCGCTGGATAACGGTATGAGCATGATGGATGTCCCCACGTTTTGGCAGTACATCGTGAAGGGCGCCATCCTGCTGCTGGCGGTCTGGATGGACTCCGCCACCCGGCGGCGTGTGTAATCGTCGAAGCAGATCACAGGGCTCACCAATTTTTTTCTGCGTCTGGTTTCGCTGTGGTAATCAAGATGCAGAAGAAAAAACGGGAGTGATCATGTTTGAAAAACGATTCCGCATTAGCCTGCTGTTTAACGCCAACAAAGTGTATGACCGACAGGTTGTCGAGGGCGTTGGCGAATATCTCCAGGCATCACAGACCGACTGGGATATTTTTATTGAGGAGGATTTTCGCTGCCGTATCGACAATATGCGCGAGTGTCTCGGCGACGGCGTGATCGCCGACTTCGACGATAAAGAGATCGAGGCGCTGCTGCGTAATGTCGAGGTGCCCATTGTCGGCGTCGGCGGCTCTTATCATCGGCCAGAGGATTATCCGCCGGTTCACTATATTGCGACCGATAACGCCGCGCTGGTAGAAAGCGCCTTTTCGCACCTGAAAGAGAAAGGCATTAACCGTTTTGCCTTTTATGGCCTACCCGCCTCCTGCGGCAAACGCTGGGCGCAGGAGCGCGAGCATGCGTTTCGCCAGCGGATGGCGAAAGAGCGTTACCAGGGCGTGATCTATCAGGGAATGGAGACGGCGCCCGCCAACTGGCAGCATGCACAAAACCGGCTTGCCGACTGGCTGCAAACGTTGCCGCCGCAGACCGGCATTATCGCCGTTACCGATGCGCGCGCCCGCCATCTGCTGCAGGTTTGCGAACATCTGAAAATTCCGGTGCCGGAGAAGCTCTGCGTGATCGGTATCGATAATGAAGAGCTGACGCGCTATCTGTCGCGCGTCGCGCTTTCATCGGTGGCGCAGGGCACCCGCCAGATGGGCTATCAGGCGGCCAAGCTGCTGCATCGCTTGCTGGATCAACAAGCGATGCCGCTGCAGCGCATTCTGGTGCCGCCGGTTAAGGTGATCGCCCGCCGCTCCACCGACTTTCGTTCCCTGCACGATCCGGCAGTGATTCAGGCGATGCACTATATCCGCTTCAACGCCTGCAAAGGGATTAAGGTTGAGCAGGTGCTGGATGCGGTAGGCATGTCGCGCTCGAACCTGGAAAAGCGCTTTAAGGATGAAACCGGCGAGACAATTCACACCATTATTCACAGCGAGAAGCTGGAGCGCGCACGTACGCTGCTGATCTCCTCGTCTATACCGATTAACGAGATTTCGCAAATGTGCGGCTACCCTTCGCTGCAATATTTTTATTCGGTGTTTAAAAAGAGCTACGCCAGTACGCCAAAGGAGTATCGGCAGCAGAATGGCGAGGTGATGAGTTAGCAAAGGGCACGGGCCGGTCAGTTACCGACCCGACAATGATAAGAGAACGTTTGTAGAATAATTAGCCGATTATTGAGGCGTAAAGGCTGGCTGTATCACGACGTTTCCGGTGGTATACTTTGCGCCTCATCGAATGGAATGGAATGGAAGATCGTCGTCTCCGGTGAGGCGGCCGGACTTCAAATCCGGTTGGGGCCGCCAGCGGTCCCGGGCAGGTTCGACTCCTGTGATCTTCCGCCAATTCGCCGCTCAAACGCCTTCAGAAGCTTATTTAATTTTATTTGCCAGTTCATTAATCTTTCTGGCGAGACGGCTGTTTTCCTGCTCCAGTTTATTTATCCTGCTGCTTTGGTCAGCAATTTCACGCTCATATTGAGAAATTTTACTTTTCATCTCAGAAAATTCACGCTCCTGATTATAGGATCCATTAACACTCGAGTTTTGCGCCGTCTCGAGTTGCTTAAGGGTGCGCTGCATTTCTCTTAATGTATCTTCATTAAAATCTTGTGAAGGCCTTATATTGTCATTTTGATTATTAAAGATGGCCAGGCCGCGGCTTCGATAAAGATTATCGGTCTTAACCGGCAAACTCTCCGCCTGAATCGCAGACGAAAACGTTAGCAGTGCAGCAATGGTTAAAGCGCCGGGAAAAAGCTTCATTTTTAAATACTTTTCACGAATGAAGAATAAGAAACTAAAGCGTTACACCTTACCTGGCATCAACTTAACTTCCTTGCTTTGCCTCATGAAATAGTCATTATTCATCAAGATAAAACGCCAGACGGCGGCAAGACGGAGATACTCTTGCTTTGCTGCTCGGCAGATAGCGCCTCGTTAACAAGCGCACCCTTTCCTGCTTTTACTTTATTCACCTCTCGACATACTATTTGCCACCAGTGATTCACGTGAATGTAATAAGGAAGCCGGGATGAAAGCGAAGTCGATAACTCTCTATGATGTGGCGCAGCGTGCCGGCGTCTCTTATCAAACCGTTTCACGCGTGATCAATCAGGCGGAGAACGTCTCTCCCAAAACCCGGCAGAAAGTGGAGGCGGCGATGGCCGCCCTGAATTATGTGCCTAATCGCGTGGCGCAACAGCTGGCCGGAAAAATCGGCCATACCATCGGCCTCGCTACCTCCGACCTTTCCCTGCATGCCCCTTCGCAAATTGCTGCCGCTATTAAATCCCGCGCCGGGGAAAAACGCTTTAACGTGGTTATCTCAATGACCGAGCAAAGCGGCGTCGAGGCCGCCAGAGCCGCGATTAATAATCTGCTGGCGCAGCGTGTGGACGGGTTGATTGTCAATATTCCACTGGAAGATGAGGACGCACAAAATCTGGCGGCGCTCTGTCAGGATGTGCCGGTGCTTTTTCTGGATGTTTCGCCGCAGCTCAGGGCGAATAGCGTGATTTTTGATCCTGCCGCAGGCGCGCGTCTGGGCGTTGAGCATCTGTTAACGCTGGGGCATCGCAACATTGCGCTGCTTGCGGGGCCGCAAAGCTCCGTTTCGGCGCGCCTGCGCTTTGAAGGCTGGCAACAGGCACTGGCACAGCAGCAGCTTCAGCCGGCGGCGATAATGGAAGGCGACTGGAGCGCCCTTTCCGGTTATCAGCAAGTTTCTCGCCTGCTGAATGATGGCGCGCAGCCCGGCGCAATTCTGGTGGCGAACGATCAGATGGCGCTGGGCGCACTGCGGGCGCTGTCGGAAGCTGGCCTGCAGGTGCCGGGCGATGTTTCGGTTATCGGCTATGACGACACCGCCGACAGCGCCTGTTTTATTCCGCCGTTAACCACCATTAAGCAGGACTTCAAAATGTTAGGCAAAGATAGTGTCGAGCGGCTGGTTGAGATGATTTATCAGCCCGATGCGCCGACGCGCTCTGAACTATTGTCGGTCAGCCTGGTGGAGCGTAAAACCACCGCGGCGCCGGGAGGAAAAAACCTTTCCCCGCAGGCGCTGTCGGAAGCATTAATGCAGCTGGCACGCCAGGCGGCAAGGTTGAGATAACACAGCGGGAAATAAAGATTTATTTCCTTCACGCCCGTCATTGTTATTTAAAATATATTTTTTCTGTAGAGTAATTGGGTAATGCTGCCAACTTACTGATTTAGTGTATGATGGTGATTTTAAGGTGCT
>NZ_CALNWY010000029.1 GCF_940807255.1 Mixta sp. Marseille-Q2659
TCTTTTGCTGATGAGATAATCACGATTGTCCTTCCTTACGCTTTACTGTTCGGAATGCGCATACTGCGCGCCCGTCGCGCCTCTTCTTCATGCAGGTTGCGCATGGTGGCATCGACAAATTCAAGATGATGGATGGTTGCGCTGCGCGCGCGATCGGCATCGCCCGCCACAATCGCCTGACAGATGGCTTCATGCTGCACCGCCAGCTGGCGGAAGATCTCCGGCGCGGTGTACATGCGCTGGCGGCTCTGCATCACCGAGGATTGCAGCAGATCGAACAGCCCGCGCATCGCCTGCAACAGCACCAGATTGTGCGCCGCCTCGGCAATCGCCAGATGAAAACGCACATCGGAATGGGCTGCGAGATCGGGGTCATCCCGATCGCTGACCTGCAGCAGCATCTGATAGCAGCGCTGAATGTGCGCTTTGTCTTCCGGCGTGGCGCGCCGTGCTGCATGCCAGGCGGTGCTGGACTCGATGGCGATGCGTGCTTCCAGCACGTCATAACGGTAGCCGGGATCGTCCGCCAGCAGCGTGCTGAGCGGCATTACCAGCCGATTGGCCGACCAGTCGGCAGTGCGCTGTTCGGCAATAAAGTTGCCGCCGCCGCGTCGGCTGATCAGCACCCCTTCGCTAATCAATGTCTGAATCGCTTCACGTAGCGACGAGCGTGAAACGGTAAGCTGCTGCGCCAGCTGACGCTCTGCCGGCAACCGTGCGCCGGGCTGAAGCTGCTGGTCGGCAATAAACTGACGCAGCCGATCGATAAGCGGTTTTTCCATCGACATCATGGAATCATCCACGGGAAAACCCAGGCCTGCAGCGAGGTGATCACCCCGACAATACAGGTGAAAATCAGGCTGTGTTTTACGGTGAAGCGGAACAGGTCGGCCTCTTTGCCCACCAGCCCAACCGCAGCGCAGGCGATGGCGATTGACTGCGGCGAGATCATTTTGCCGGTCACGCCGCCGGTGGTATTCGCGGCGACCAGCAGCACCTCCGGCACGCCGATTTGCTGCGCGGTGGTTGCCTGGAGCGCGGCGAACAGCGCGTTAGAGGAGGTATCCGAACCGGTAAGGAAAACACCCAGCCAGCCCAGGAACGGGGAAAAGAAGGTGAAGGCGTTGCCGGTATGCGCTAACGCCAGCGCCAGCGTGGCGGAAAGGCCGGAGTAGTTAGAAATAAAGGCGAAGGCCAGCACCGCGCCGATGGAATAGATCGGCAACGCCAGCTCACGCAGCGTTTCGCCAAAAGCGCTGACCGCCTGTGCCGGGCGCATCCGCAGCCAGACAATCGACAACAGCGCGGCGATAAAAATCGCAGTGCCGGTAGCGGAAAACCAGTCGAGCTTGTAAATAGCGGCGTAAGGCGTCGCGGTAGCCACCACCGGCGGCATTTTTACTACCTGCTGATGCAGGAAAGGGACGTTAACGCTGAACACCCAGTCGTAAAGCGCGCCGCCGGGCGCGAACAACGCTTTAAACGGCGGGATGCTCCACAGCGTGACGGTGATGGTTAAAAACAGAAACGGCATCCAGGCGCGGATAATCTGCCTCGCGCTATAGCGCGTGGGGCTGCGCGCGGCGGCATTATCCTGATTATCGAAACGGAAAATACGTACCGGCTTCCAGACGCGCAGAAACAGCGTCAGGCACAGCAGCGAAACCAGCGCGGAAATGACATCCGGCAGTTCCGGGCCGAGGAAGTTGGAGGTGAGATACTGGGCAATAGCAAAGGAGCCGCCGGAAACCAGCACTGCGGGCCAGGTCTCTTTCACGCCGCGCCAGCCATCCATAATCGCCATCACCCAGAACAGTACGATCATCGTCAGGAACGGCAGCTGGCGTCCCGCCATCTGACTGATGGCCATCGCGTCCAGACCGGTGACCTGTCCGGCAACGATAATCGGAATCCCCATCGCGCCAAAGGCAACCGGCGCGGTGTTCACGATCAGGCAGAGTCCGGCAGCGTATACCGGCTTAAAGCCCAGGCCAACCAGCAGCGCGGCGGTAATCGCAACCGGCGCGCCGAAGCCGGCAGCGCCTTCCAGGAAGGAACCAAAGGCAAAGCCGACGATCAGCATTTGCAAACGCTGATCTTCGGTAATGGAGAGAATGGAGTTGCGGATGATTTCAAACTGTCCGGTTTTTACGGTGATTTTATAAACAAAAACCGCAGCGATAATAATCCAGGCGATAGGCCAGAGCCCGTACAGAAAGCCATAAACGGCAGAGGCCAGCGCCTGATCGATCGGCATCCGGTAAAACAACAGCGCGACGGCCAGCGCGATCAGCACCGTAATGGTGCCAGCGATATAGCCTTTCAGACGCAGTCGCGTCAGAGCGAAAAAGAAAAACAGAATGGGGAGCGCGGCGATCAGGCTCGACAGCCAAATGTTATCGAGCGGATCGTAGAGTTGCTGCCAGTTTTGCATGGGGCCTGTTCTCCAGAACGTTACGCCTTAAGCCTGAACGCGCAGTACCGACCCGCCGTCGGTTAACGGCGATGTCGATTCTGGTCAGACCAAAAGGCGCGCAGATGTTAAATTATTGTTTATCTGGCGGTGAACGGAATGCAATCTTTGCGTAACGCTTTCATTTAAGGCTGGAAGAGTGATCACAAACAGATTGTTTTGGTAGGACCAATTTTGTGAGGCAGAAAGAAAGCAGGGAAAGAAAGGGAGCGGCGGGCTGTTACCTGACGGCTAAGAGCCAACTATCAAGCGCTAAGTGTTGATGCAGGTAATGGTGTTGGTGCTAGCTGTTGGTGTTGGTGTTGGTGTTGGTGCTGGTGCTGGAGCCAATGCGGGCAGCCGTATCATTGCCGCTGCCTGTACGATTGAAGCAAAAAAAAAGCTTTCTGTTAAGAAAGCCGGCAAAGTCACACAAGAAGAGTCGTACTGCTTTTTTTTAGATTGTAATGTTGTACGCACGTGCCTTTCCTTTATCGTCGGATTGGCCGCCAGCGGTATACAGCGTAGGTGAGGCGACAGCTTTATCCATCACCTGATTGAGATTGCGCACTTTCTGCATATGCATATTCAGCAAATGGCTGGTTTGCAGATTCATTTCGCTCGCTTTCTGGGTGGACTGTTGCAGTCGTTCCCAGAGCGCCGCCAGCGCCGCCTGCTGGCTGTAGGGCGCGAGCAGCTGCAGGCGCGTTTCTTCCTGTTTGCGCTGCTCGTCGTAATAGGCCACGGTGGATAACAGGCGGCTTTTAGTATCGGAGAGCTGCTGCAACGCAACCGGATTTACCTGCGCATAGCTGAGCTGTTTGATCTCTTCAGCGATGACCGCTTCCAGCTCGGTAAGGGTCTCCTGCAATTTATGTAACGTAGTCCGTAAGGTTTCCATTGTGGCTTCTGTTATCGATCGTCAAGGATATTTTGCAGCAGCGCCTGGGCGATTTTTTCATAATCCATCTTCAGATCGCCGTTGCGGATCGCCGCTTTAATTTGCTGCACCCGTTCCATATCCACATCGCGGGACGTGTCAGTTTTAATCTGCTGCGTTAAGGCGCTGAGTTTAACATCGGTGCCTTTTTCCGCCGTGGCCGTACTGCTTTTCGCGCTGTTCGCCAGGTTCCGTTGATTGAGCTTCACTTCCTGCTGAATATGGGCTGGCGAAACAGGCTGCGTTTTCAGCGTATGATTAATGCTCATGTTTTATTCTCCGAAACCTGTATGTTGACGTCTAACGCTAATAATAATATCGGTGCCTTTGGGGATAACTAAAGTTGGTAATGCTGCCAACTTACTGATTTGGTGTATGATGGTGATTTTAAGGTGCTTGCGTGGCTTCCATTTCCATCAGATGTCCTTCCTGCTCCGCTACTGAAGGCGTGGTGCGTAACGGCAAAAGCACTGCCGGACATCAGCGCT
Organism: Mixta sp. Marseille-Q2659; assembly: GCF_940807255.1. Lineage (GTDB taxonomy): Bacteria > Pseudomonadota > Gammaproteobacteria > Enterobacterales > Enterobacteriaceae > Mixta. The sequence goes on from NZ_CALNWY010000029.1 coordinate 3,881, forward strand.
ATCTCTGCTCTCATTGCCGTAAAACATGGCAACTACAGTTCACTTACACCGCCTCTCAGCCCGGTACGCACCAGAAAATCATTGATATGGCCATGAATGGCGTCGGATGTCGCGCCAGTGCACGCATTATGGGCGTTGGCCTCAACACGGTTTTACGTCACTTAAAAAACTCAGGCCGCAGTCGGTAACCTCGCGCATACAACCGGGCAGTGATGTGATTGTCTGCGCTGAAATGGACGAACAGTGGGGCTACGTCGGTGCTAAATCACGTCAGCGCTGGCTGTTTTACGCGTATGACAGGATACGGAGGACGGTTGTGGCGCACGTCTTCGGTGAACGCACTCTGGCCACACTGGAGCGTCTTCTGAGCCTGCTGTCGGCCTTTGAGGTCGTGGTATGGATGACGGATGGCTGGCCGCTGTACGAATCACGCCTGAAGGGAAAGCTGCACGTTATCAGCAAGCGTTACACTCAGCGCATTGAGCGACATAACCTGAATCTGAGACAACATCTGGCAAGGCTGGGACGGAAGTCACTGTCGTTCTCAAAATCGGTGGAGCTGCATGACAAGGTCATCGGGCATTATCTGAACATAAAACACTATCAGTAAGTTGGAGTCATTACCCACCTGATGGAACTGATCTTTGCCCGCCTGTCGCAGATTATGCTGCTGTTCCAGTAACCCTTCGCTTAACGGCCATAACGGCAGATAAATTCGGGCAAAACAGACAACAAATCCTGCTTTTTAGATCTCAATGATCCTTCCTGATCTACTTTTCTCCTTTTCTGTCTGAATCAATAAACTTTTTACGCGCTTAATTAATAGCTGCCACTAAAGTTCAGGCACGGGCTATTGGCATAATATAAAAATGGCAGCCATATTTTATGAAATACCAGGCGATTTAAAATAATAGCGAGCTATATAAAAAAATAGCCAGCGAAAATCCATAATGGCTCGCTGGTATGGAATCTAAGTATTTCAATATCATTCTGGAGAACGTCAAAATCACGACGGTTTCACCTTACCTCTCTCCCAACGGGCTGAGCAGCACGCATCTGGAAACGCTTGAATTACGTTATGAGGCGATTACCTGGAAATATACGGAGAGCAATATTATTTACCGCGATACATGGAATGATCGTTGCACTGGCTGATGCGTTTTTCAGCCAGAAGCGAACCGTTTCAGTCTTCGCCAGAATATGCGTTCTGCTGCAAGAGTAAAGCCCATTCAAAAACAGGCTTACCGTACACGACTTCGCCTTCTGAGCGTCGCGCGAAAATGCCGGTCGCCACAGGCAACCGACATTCAGCTTCCGCGTTACATCAATCAGGCCGCTTTCACCTCTTTCTTACCGCGCGCGCGCAGCACGCTTAACGGGCCGTCGCCGCTGAGCGTAAACACCGAGATCAGCGTGAAGGTCAACGCCACCAGACCCAGCACCAGGTAAGCGCCGTGGAAGCCCATGCTGTCATACATATAGCCTGCGAACAGCGACATAAAGATCATCGACAGCTGTTTAAAGAAACAGAAGCAGACCAGATAAATCGTGGCCGAGAAGCGCACCTCGAACTGGCTGGTAATGTATTTAAAGCAGCCGACAATCAGGAATGGCACCTCAAACATATGCAGCGTTTTCAACACAATCACTTCCAGCGCCGACGTGGCGAAAGAAGAGCCGATAATGCGCACTGACATAATGGCGCCTGCCAGCAGCAGTGCATTTTTCCCGCCGATGCGGTTCACAATCAGCGGCGCAAAAAACATGATGCTGGCGTTCAGCAGTTCGCCCATCGTGGTGACATAGCCAAAGACGCGGGTTCCCTGTTCGCCGGTGGTAAAGAATGAGGTAAAGAAGTTAGCGAACTGTTGGTCGAACACGTCATAGGTACAGGAAACGCCGACCACATACAGCGACAGGAACCACAGCTTGCGGTTTTTAAACAGTTCCAGCGCCAGGCGCAGGCTGAAGGGCGAGTGGTTAGCGCCCAGCGAGTCGGCCACCTCAGCGGAAGGCTGCGCCTGCGGTTTGGCGATAAACAGCAGAATAGCGAGGATCACCGCACAGCCGGAGCCGAGCCAGAAGACAAACTGGTTATTGATGGTGAACATAATGCCGACAATCGAGGCACATAGCGCCCAGCCCACGCAGCCGAACATACGCGCGCGGCCAAACTCAAACTGGCTGCGACGGCTCACTTTTTCGATATAGGCTTCGATCGCTGGCGCGCCGCCGTTATAGATAAAGCCGAGGTAAATACCGCCGACAATCGCGCCGAGCCAGATATTGGCCTGTAACAACGGGCCAAGCACATAGATAAAGAAGGGCGCGAACATCACCAGCATACCGGTAATGATCCACAGCAGATGCTTTCTCAGGCCGAGCTTATCGGAAAGCAGGCCGAAAATCGGCTGGAACAACAGCGAGAACAGGGAGATACAGGCGAAAACGATGCCGGTGTCGCTTTTCGTGAGGTGGTTTATATCATGCAGCCAAATCGGGAAGAACGGGAAGTAGGCGCCCATGATGAAAAAGTAAAAGAAGAAGAACAGCCCGAACATCCAGAAATTGGTATTTTTTAAGTAATACATGGTGTTTTCCTTAAGGGTCGCGGGGCAGACTGGCCAGACCTGCCCCGACTAACAATCCGCGCGTTAACGACGCATCCAGCTCACTTCATAGTGATAATGGCTGTCCTGTAACAGATATTCCGGTGAGACGCTGGGGCTCCAGGAGTCATCGCCGCCGATGCCCATGTGGAAACCGTCCAGATTCAGCCAGCTGCCCGGCTCCTCCTGTAACAGATGGCGATGCGAGACGTCGCGCAACTGCGCCTGACTGTAGCGGCTGAGATTAAAGTGGAAGCGGCCGCGCCATTCGCTGTCGCCATACTGTAACCACTCGCTATCGCAGCGCAGCCCGTTTTCGCTGGGGAAAACATAGGGCGTGTAGAGCGCGTCCAGCGGCAGCTGCCAGCGGTCGTAACGGGCGGACTGTTTGCGATCCGGGTAGTTTTCATGGGGGCCGAGACCAAGCCAGCTTGCCCCGGCATGCGTCTGCGCCAGCTGACAGGTCAGGCCGATGCGCGCCGGTGCCGGAATGCCGGAAGCGACATCCACATCCACGCTAATATGCAGTTCGCCAGCACTGTCGATACGGTAAGTTTTGCGGCTGATAAACAGGATTTGATTCTGATAACGCCAGCTGTGCAGGGTGCGCAGCTGAACTCCACCGCTCAGGCGCTCCGCTTCGCACTGCTCCAGCTGCGGCTCCATCTGATAAAAGCCCGCCGCTTTCCAGCGCTCAACCCAGGCGTTGGGATCGATACGCGCCGCTTCGCTGACGCCAATATCATTATCCAGCGGCGCGCGGGTGAACTGATCCTGCAACGGCTGAAGCAGCGCCGCTTCACCGGCTTTCCACCACTGCGTCAGCAGGCCGGTTTCGCGGCTGAACTGCCAGCGTTGCTCGCCCAGCTGAATATCAAAAGCGCGATCGCTGACGGTCAGCTTCGGCGCTTCGCCTTTGGCGTCTGGCGCTGCGGGCAGGGTGAGCGGAGAGGCCAGCCGCCACTGCTGCCAGGCGCAGATATGTCCCGCTTCTGACCAGCTGGTGGCGTTGATTTGTGCGACCTGTACCGTCAGCCAGACCTGACCGCTGGCGGTAATGGCGGGCAGATCGTTCAGCGTAATTAGCTGAGTACCTTCCGGCGCGATATCCAGCTCCACTTTACCGCTGGCCAGCGTGCGGCCTTCCTGCGCCAGCGTCCAGAGCAGCTGTTCGTTATCGCAGCGGCGGAACAGGTATTCGCTGGCGACCTCCAGCTGAACCGGCGCTTCGCTTTTCAGCGTAAAGCGGAAGAACTGCTGTGCCTGCTGCGCTTCAAACAGCGCCGGCTGCGGCGTGCGGTCGGCAAACACCAGGCCGTTCATACAGAACTGGCGATCGTTGGGCTTATCGCCAAAATCGCCGCCGTAGGCGGCATACGGCTGACCGTTTTCGTCATAGCGAGTCAGCGACTGATCGACCCAGTCCCAGACGAAGCCGCCCTGCAGACGCGGATGCTGGCGGAACGCCTGCCAGTATTTATGGAAGCCGCCGAAGCTGTTGCCCATCGCATGGGCGTATTCGCACAGGATCAGCGGACGATGCTCGTCCGGCATGCCGATCCATTTCTTAATCGACCACTTCGGCACCTGCGGGAACGGCTGATCCTGATCGACGCGCGCATACATCGGGCAGATGATATCGGTCGCCGCGCTGTTGGCGCCGCCGCCTTCGTACTGCACCGGTCGTGTCGGATCGTTGGATTTAATCCAGCGGTAAAGCGCATCGTGATTGTCGCCGTGGCCCGATTCGTTGCCCAGCGACCAGATGATGATCGATGGATGGTTGCGGTCGCGCTGCACCATGCGCGTCACGCGCTCGGTCATTGCCGGCAACCAGACCGGATCGCTGGAGAGACGGTTCATCGGCTCCATGCCGTGGGTTTCAATATTCGCCTCGTCCACCACGTACAGCCCGTAGCGATCGCACAGGCGATACCAGAGCGGATGGTTGGGATAGTGAGAGCAGCGCACAGCGTTAAAGTTATGCTGTTTCATCAGCAGAATATCGCGGCGCATCGTCTCTTCATCCATCACCTGGCCGTTTTCAGGATGATGTTCATGCCGGTTGGTGCCGCGAATCAGCAGCGGTTTGCCGTTCAGCTTCAGCAGGCCCTGCGAGATTTCTACCTTACGGAAACCGATATCGCAGGCTTCCGCCTCCAGCAGTGTGCCGTTGCCGTCGTGCAGCAGCACCACCAGGCGATAAAGCGTCGGCGTTTCGGCGCTCCAGAGTTTTGGTGCGGTAACCGGCAGGCGCAGCGTGGTGCGATCTTTCCAGGCGCCGCGTTCATCGACAATCTCGCTGCCGAGCGGTTGCTGACGCTCACCCAGTTTCTCGTCGCCGAACCAGAGTTGCATCGTGACCTGCACATCCGGGGTTGCGTCTTTTACCACAACCAGCGCGTTGAGATCGGCATAGCTAAAGTTTTCGTTCAGATGGGTAACCACCTGCAGATCGCTGATGGATGTCTTCGGCTTATGCAGCAGCGACACATCGCGGAAAATTCCGCTCATGCGCCACATATCCTGATCTTCCAGATAACTGCCGTCGCTCCAGCGCAGCACCATTACCGCCAAACGGTTCGCGCCCGGCTGCAAGACGGCGCTCAGGTCGAATTCCGACGGCAGACGACTGTCCTGGGCGTAGCCGATCCAGTGGCCGTTGCACCACAGATGGAAAGCGGAGTTAACGCCGTCAAAAATGATACGCGTCTGGCCGGACGCCAGCCAGCTTTCATCTATCTCAAATGTGAGCGAGTAACATCCGGTCGGGTTTTCTACCGGTACAAACGGCGGGTTGACCGGAATGGGATAGTTAACGTTGGTATAAATTGGTGCATCGTAACCCGCCATCTGCCAGTTAGAAGGCACCTGAATTTCGTCGGCGTCAGGCAGATCGTGCTGAACCCAGCTTTCCGGTACCGCTTCCGGTTGGGTGAAATAGCTAAAGGCCCAACGTCCATTCAGGCTGCGCAGGCTGGAAGAGGGCGCGTCGTCGCGCGCGGCTTCCGGCGATCGCCAGCTGCAAAATGGTGGATGGGCGGGAAGCTGATTTATCTGCGTTATCGCCGGGTTTTCCCAGTCGCGTCGTGCGAGGATGGCGCCAGGAGTGGCGGCGGGCGTGCCTGCTTTTACAATCATATCCGATTCCTTGTGTTTTTGCGATGCGCTCACATTTACAGGCAATATGGTTTTGCCTTGCAGTGAAGTAAAGGCGCGTAACCGGAATCGGTGACGGGACTCACAAATAATGTGGGGGATATGAATGGCCAGGCGTCAGCATTGATGACGGCATATTAATCATTCACCTGACAGGGAGCGCGCCCAGGATGATTGCCTTAAGCAAAAGCTTAATCATTCCTGGGACCTATTAGGTTGAATAACTGCCAATGTACGCTTAGTGTAACTTTGCAGGAAAAATGAGCAGTAAATTAAACCAACCCAACAGGGCAGGGAGGATTTATGCAAAAGCTGAATCTCTATGATACAAAAACAAATCTTTCTAAGCTCATAGCTAATGTTGCGGCTACGGGGGAGGAATACATCAGGTAATGACTCCAACTTACTGATAGTGTTTTATGTTCAGATAATGCCCGATGACCTTGTCATGCAGCTCCACCGATTTTGAGAACGACAGTGACTTCCGTCCCAGCCTTGCCAGATGTTGTCTCAGATTCAGGTTATGTCGCTCAATGCGCTGAGTGTAACGCTTGCTGATAACGTGCAGCTTTCCCTTCAGGCGTGATTCGTACAGCGGCCAGCCATCCGTCATCCATACCACGACCTCAAAGGCCGACAGCAGGCTCAGAAGACGCTCCAGTGTGGCCAGAGTGCGTTCACCGAAGACGTGCGCCACAACCGTCCTCCGTATCCTGTCATACGCGTAAAACAGCCAGCGCTGACGTGATTTAGCACCGACGTAGCCCCACTGTTCGTCCATTTCAGCGCAGACAATCACATCACTGCCCGGTTGTATGCGCGAGGTTACCGACTGCGGCCTGAGTTTTTTAAGTGACGTAAAACCGTGTTGAGGCCAACGCCCATAATGCGTGCACTGGCGCGACATCCGACGCCATTCATGGCCATATCAATGATTTTCTGGTGCGTACCGGGCTGAGAGGCGGTGTAAGTGAACTGTAGTTGCCATGTTTTACGGCAATGAGAGCAGAGATAGCGCTGATGTCCGGCAGTGCTTTTGCCGTTACGCACCACGCCTTCAGTAGCGGAGCAGGAAGGACATCTGATGGAAATGGAAGCCACGCAAGCACCTTAAAATCACCATCATACACTAAATCAGTAAGTTGGCAGCATTACCGCTGTTCAATATTATTAAGCTGTATTTTTATGGTTAAGCTGAAAGACGATTTTATTGCTTCGAAAAACAGAACGGTATATTTACAGCAAATAGAGCGGGTGCAAAGCAGCGAAAATATCCTGTTCAGCAACAGGATGTTTTTCTGCTGGCTTTAAAACGGGAGTTTATATAGAAAATAACCTTTATCAGCCAGGCTGATGAATATAAAATCATCGATTAACATACGCCTGGCTACAACGTTACCGTAAACTGCAGCTAAATAAATTTTGTTATATATCAGGCTGCCATTTTTCGACATTCTTCAGCGCAGCGATAACAGGCTTCAGCGCACTTCTTACAGTGGTCGTGTTCATGTCTGGCGCATTCATCCCCACATTGCTGGCAGACTTCTGCGCAAACTTTACAAATTTGAACTGCAAATTCGCTATCCATTGACATTAACTCTGCCGCCAGGCGACAGATGCTGGCGCACTGCATATCCGTGCGGATACATTCGCGCATCATCTCCAGATTTTCTTCTTTCAGGCATGAAGTGGCGCAGTAGTCACAGGTAGCGGCACAGATATAACAGGCCTCAATGCAGTTGCGATATTGTTCAGACATCATTTTCTCTCCGACGTTAAATGCAAAGAAGTTATAAGCCTGGAACAAAATAGGGATTGCTGCAAATGCGATAGGAGAAAGGTGCTGCTTGTCTGAGGCGGATATCTTATTTTTTTCGAGGGATTAATTATATTTGCATGACTTTCCTCGCAAAAAACGGTATTTCTCCATTGGCTCCCTGCTTTTTCTGCACACATAACCGCTATAAGTCTATGCTTCTTTATTTCAGACCTGGAGGTACAGGATTATGCATCCTTCCGATCCACAAATGTTGTTGCTGCTCTACTTTGTACTGCCGGTCTGGCTTATTGCCGGTTTCGCCGACTGGCTTTGCCACCGGGCAACGGATATAGAAACAACAACGGGCCTTAAAGAAACCTACATTCATATTCTGATGTTTCTGGAGATGGGGCTGCCTTTACTCTCGGCCCTTTTTCTGGACGTGAATGCGCTGGTTATCGCATTTATGATGGTGCTGTTTTTCTGCCATGAAGCTACCGCCTTATGGGATGTCAGCTATGCCGTCACCGCAAGGCGGGTTTCCCCGATTGAGCAGCACGTACACAGCTTCCTGGAGATGGTTCCCCTGATGGCGCTCCTGCTGGTTATTTCTCGACACTGGCCGCAGTTCCTGGCGCTGTTTGGTTTCGGCGACGAGCCAGCCCGTTTTGAGCTGAAGCTGCGCGCGGATCCGTTGCCGACGGGTTACATCATTGCTGTTCTTACCGGCATTTTTGTTCTGGAGATGCTGCCTTACCTTGAAGAATACTGGCGCGGGAAGAAAGCCAGAAAAGCGGCCAGTTAAACCGACGGGGCCGAATCCGGCTGGCTTAAACGCCAGCCCGATATGTACGCAGCGCCGCTGACCAGAGGTCGTTGTTGCATCTTGGGCATTGCAGGCCGCGCTGTGCTGCAATGTGCTGCGTTAATCCGCAGTGACAGCAGGCATAAAGCCCTGCTGCAGGTACGCGCGTAAAGTCTTGACGATGCGCGGGTGGCAGCACAGAGAGGCCGGGTCGAACGTCGTCACGGTCAAAGAAATAGATGCTTAGCTGACCATCAATTTCCAGAATAGCCAGCCGAACCTGACCAAGATGCTCCACGCCATTCAGGCGGAGTTCCATAAAAAATTCGTCTTCAGAGATGTTATGTCGGTTCAGGCTCTCCAGTTCATAGAGGCCGTCTTTAATCAACGTGACCACATCGCCTTCTATCAATCGCGAAAAACGAGGGCTGCGCGCCGTCAGAAAGGTGGTAAACCGGTACAGGAACAGCAGGACAAGAAAAACCATCAACACCGGCAGAACCGGTACATCATCGTAAAAGGTGACATCGCCTGAAGCAGAACCCAGCGTCAGAATAATGACCAGTTCAAACAGTGACAGCTGGCGTATGCCGCGTCGGCCAGATATTTTCAAAAAGCTGAATACGATGACGTAGGCGATAAGTACCCTGACAGCCACTTCACCTAAAAAAGAGGCCTGAAGATCATTAAGAAAAAAGCGATGCCAGTCAAATGAGGGTAATGCTGCCAACTTACTGATTTAGTGTATGATGGTGATTTTAAGGTGCTTGCGTGGCTTCCATTTCCATCAGATGTCCTTCCTGCTCCGCTACTGAAGGCGTGGTGCGTAACGGCAAAAGCACTGCCGGACATCAGCGCTATCTCTGCTCTCATTGCCGTAAAACATGGCAACTACAGTTCACTTACACCGCCTCTCAGCCCGGTACGCACCAGAAAATCATTGATATGGCCATGAATGGCGTCGGATGTCGCGCCAGTGCACGCATTATGGGCGTTGGCCTCAACACGGTTTTACGTCACTTAAAAAACTCAGGCCGCAGTCGGTAACCTCGCGCATACAACCGGGCAGTGATGTGATTGTCTGCGCTGAAATGGACGAACAGTGGGGCTACGTCGGTGCTAAATCACGTCAGCGCTGGCTGTTTTACGCGTATGACAGGATACGGAGGACGGTTGTGGCGCACGTCTTCGGTGAACGCACTCTGGCCACACTGGAGCGTCTTCTGAGCCTGCTGTCGGCCTTTGAGGTCGTGGTATGGATGACGGATGGCTGGCCGCTGTACGAATCACGCCTGAAGGGAAAGCTGCACGTTATCAGCAAGCGTTACACTCAGCGCATTGAGCGACATAACCTGAATCTGAGACAACATCTGGCAAGGCTGGGACGGAAGTCACTGTCGTTCTCAAAATCGGTGGAGCTGCATGACAAGGTCATCGGGCATTATCTGAACATAAAACACTATCAGTAAGTTGGAGTCATTACCTGAACAGCTTCCTTGCCTCTCTCAAGATTATTTAATCTTCATAAAGTGGAATTATTTTATATAAATTAAGCCAGCCGCAGCCGAGCAGCGTCAACGGCTTGCGGATCTCTGCCATCCAGCCCAGCAGCAACTCCAGCGCCATCGCCAGCAATAACAGCTGGATAACGCATCCCAGCACAAATCCGCCGACCATCGGCAGCGTGCGCCGCAGCCCAAAGTTAACGCCCGACGTCGCCAGCAACAGATTGTTGGGCCCTGGGGTTATCGACATTACGGTGACATAGCTGAAAAAAGTGGGATCGATCATGACAAGCTCCGGCCGGTAAACAGAAGCTTTATGTTATGCAGAGGTTACGAATGGTAACAGAGACAGCAAACGGGTATTGTCATGGGTACAAATCAGGCCGGGCGATATTGTACCCATCGATTCGCGGAGCAACTGTGTCCACAGATACCCTTGAAACCCGACGTTACCAGCAGCTTGCCGATCATTTTGCCAGCGCCATTCACGATGGCACCTGGCTGCCCGGCAGCCGTTTACCGGCGATCCGGCGCGTGGCAATGGCGCAGCAGGTCAGCATTAATACCGTTCTCAGCGCCTGGCGGGTGCTGGAAGATCGCGGCCTGATTGAGTCGCGCCCGCAGTCAGGCTATTACGTGCGCAGCGTGCTGCCCGCGCCGGAAAAAACGCCGGGCCATCAGGCTACCGTCAGCACGCCGGGCCAGGCGAAGCTGGATCTGATCGATACAGTGTTCGCCGCGCAGAATCATCCCGACTACATCAATATTTCCCTGGCCTGCCCGCGCGACGGCGAGTTTTATCCTGCGGCGAAGCTGGCGCGTATTACCGCCTCGCTATTGCGCCGCCATCCGCAAATGATTGGACGCTACGCGCTGCCGCCGGGCAGCGAAGCCCTGCGCAAAGAGATTGCGCGGCGCGCCAGCTATATGGGCATGAAGCTGACCGCCGACAATATTACCCTGACGCACGGCTGTATGGAGGCGCTTCAGCTGGCGCTGCGCGCTACTACGCGGCCAGGCGACTGCGTCGGTCTGGAAACGCCCACCTACTTTTTCCTGTTTCCGCTACTCGCCAGCCTTGGTCTGAAGGCGCTGGAAATCCCGACCGATCCGCAAAGCGGCCTGTCGCTGGATGCGCTGGAAATGGTGTTGCAGGAAGGACGGATTCAGGCGTTGATCGCCATGCCCGGCCTGCAAAATCCGTTGGGCTGCAGCATGTCGCCGGAGAACAAAAAGCGGTTGGCGGCGTTAATGAATCGCTGGCGCGTTCCGCTGATTGAAGATGGTCTGTATGACGAGCTGCAGTTTCATGAGCCGCAACCGCCGACGGTGAAAGCCTTCGACCACGACGGCTGGGTGATTTATTGCACCAGCTTTACCAAAACCGTGGCGCCCGATTTTCGCATCGGCTGGATGGCGGCGGGACGTTACAGCCAGCAAATTGCCCGGCTGAAGGCCTTTTCCTCAATGGCGGAATCGGCGCTGCTCTGCGAAACGCTGGCGCAGTTTCTGGCGACCGGCGGCTACGATCGCCATCTTCGCACGCTGCGCCGTCGCTATGCGGCTAATCTCGACGAGGCGCGCGCCCTGATCGCCCGCCATTTTCCGGCTGGCACGCGCGCCACCAGGCCGCAGGGCGGATTTGTCTTCTGGATAACGCTGCCGGAAGGCATTGATAGCGAGGCGCTGTTTCATCGGCTGCTACAGGAAAAGATTTGCCTGACGCCCGGCGCGCTTTACACCTTAAGCGATCGCGCCAACCATGCGCTGCGTCTCTCCTGCTGCTATCCGTTTGACGATCGCTATCGTTACGCCATCAGTCGCGCGGGCGCGCTGGCCTGCGATGAACGGCCTCGCTGGCGCGGTTGAACCGCCGCCAGCGTAGATTACGGCGTGCCGTTGCGTCCCCAGCGGACATAGCCTTCTCTGGCGGTTAGCCGCTCATAGTAGGCGCGAATCGCCGTATAATCAGTGTGTTCCAGCGGCGTTTCATACCAGCGGTTGACTGACAAGCCGATGGGAATATCCGCCAGGCTGAAGTGGTCGCCAGCGATATAGCGGCCGGTTTTCTCCAGCTGCTGATTTAAAATGCCCATAGTGTACGTCCAGCCTTTGCAGGCGGCGGCCAGCAGCCGTTCGTTCTGGTGCGCGGGCGACTGGCGAACCAGCGCCATAAACGCATAGCGCCAGGCGGTGTTCAGTTCGGTCGCCTGCCAGTCGATCCAGCGATCCACCTGCGCACGTGGGCGCGGCGCCGTGGGATAAAGCCATTCCCCGGCATAGGCGTTCGCCAGATAGCGAATAATGGTGTTCGATTCCCACAGCACGAAATCGTCATCCTTGATCACCGGCACCATCGCGTTGGGATTCAGCGCCAGGAAACGCGCATCGTGCGTCGATTTAAAACCTTCGCCCCACTCTTCCCGCTGGTACGGCAGCGCCAGCTCATCGCACAGCCACAGCACCTTGCGCACGTTAATCGAAGAAGCGCGTCCTAAAATTTTCAACATATCTTCGGCCATGAATTTTTATCCAGATACTCTTATTCATAGTTGCCGCAATTGACGTTAGCAACGTAAACGCGCCAGTATCAGCCTTTAATTTCATCATCATGGGATGAGCAGTGATGGCGCAGACGATTCAGTTTAAACAGGTCGATGTATTCAGCACCACGCCGTTCAGCGGCAATCCGCTGGCGGTAATTCTTGACGGCAGCGCGCTGAGCGATGCGCAAATGCAGACTATCGCCCGCTGGACCAACCTTTCAGAAACCACCTTTGTGCTGCCGCCACAGCATCCTGACGCGGATTATCGGGTGCGCATTTTTACCGTGCAAGGCGAGCTGCCCTTTGCGGGTCATCCCACCTTAGGTACGGCGCATGCGCTGCTGGAGGCGGGTCATCAGAGTAAAACGCCGGGCCGCATGGTGCAGGAGTGCGGCGTCGGGCTGGTAAATATCAGGGTCAGCGCCAACGGCGAACTGGCTTTTGCCGCGCCGGAAGCCACGCTGAAAGCCTGGGCACATCCCGGCGCCGCTGCCGCGCTGAACAGCGAAGCCTTCGACATGCAGCAGACGATGACCATTGTGGATATGGGGATTCGCTGGCTGCTGGTGCCGATGGCGTCGGCGCAGGCGGTGCTGGATATTTGCCCTGATGTGCCGCGTCTGGCGCAGCTGCTGAAGGATGCTGAGGTTACCGGCGTAATGCCGTTTGGCCCGACCAGCGACGACGATGTGCAGTATGAAGTGCGCGGCCTGCTGGTGGAACAGGGCGCGCTGACGGAAGATCCCATTACCGGCAGCGCCAACGCCTGCCTGGCGCGCTACCTGGCAGCGCAGGGACAATCTCATGATTACCTTGCCCGCCAGGGCACTGCGATTCAGCGTAACGGCCGGGTAAGCGTGCAGTTCCGCGACGACGGTATCTGGATAGGCGGTAAAACGCTGACCGTTATCGACGGCACGCTCGCCGTTTAATTACGCCGTCGCTGCTGGCTACGCTGACAGCATAAGGCTGGAGGACAAAGGCAGCCGCCCGCGTTAACGGCATAAACCCACGTCAGCAAAGGCAGCCGCCTGTGTTAATCGGGCAGCGCGGGCTGCCGGAACACGACGCCTGCCTCCTGTCGACGTGCGGATTACAAAAACATGCCGCCGGACGCTTCAATGCGCTGCGCGGTAATCCAGCCGGTATCTTCACTGAGCAGCGCCGCCACGGCGCGACCAATATCATCCGGCTCTCCGGCGCGTCCCATTGCAGTTTGCGCGGCAACCCAGGCGTTAACCTCCGGGTTATCGCGCACGGAGCCGCCGCCAAAATCGGTAGCGATGGCGCCAGGCGCCAGAATATTTACCGCGATGCCGCGCGGCCCCAGCTCGCGCGCCTGATAGCGCGTCAGCACTTCCATCGCGCCTTTCATCGATGCATAAGCGGCATAGCCTGGAGGACTAAAGCGCGCCAGGCCACTGGAGACGTTCAGAATGCGTCCGCCATCGTTAATCAACGGCAGCAGCTTCTGGGTCAGGAAAAACGGCCCTTTGAAATGGGTAAGCATCAGCGTATCGAACTGTTCTTCGGTGGTTTCGGCAAAAGATCCATACATGCCGACGCCTGCGTTATTAAACAGATAATCGAAGCGTTCTCTTTGCCAGTGGCTTCGCAGCGTCGCTTGCAACTGTTCGATAAAATGCGCAAAGCCTGATACCTCTGCCACATCCAGCTGAAGCGCAGCGGCCTGGCGTCCGAGAGCGCGGATCTCCTCCACCACGTTATCCGCTTCATCCTGCCGTTGGCGCCAGGTAATAATGACATCAACACCCTTTTCTACCAGTTTCATGGCGGCGTTACGCCCTAAACCACGGCTTCCACCGGTAATCAGTACAATTTTCTCGCTCATTTTATGTGCCCTGTCTGTTTAGTGAACATAAAAGCAGCATATTGCAAACATAATATTCGATAAACTATGCTGATAACGCTTCATTGTTTCATTTTTGATAACAAACGGTGCATAAATGGATAAAATTCACGCAATGAAGGTGTTTGTGACCGTCGCCGAGATGGAAAGCTTTACCCATGCCGCCGCCAGCCTGGGCCAGCCAAAAGGCAGCCTGTCACGCCAGATTCAGGCGCTGGAGGATGCCATGGGAACACGCCTGTTGCACCGCACTACGCGGCGCGTACAGCTTACGCAGGACGGACTGGTCTATTACGAGCGCTGCCGCGATGTGCTGGCCACGCTGGAAGAGATGGATTCTCTGTTTCAGAATGAACCCGCTACGCTTAGCGGACGCTTGCGCGTGGATATGCCGGTAGCGATGGCAACCGATGTGGTGATCCCAAAGCTGCCGCAGTTTTTGCAGCACTATCCCGGCCTGGAGCTGGAGTTAAGCAGCAGCGATCGCCAGGTAGATGTGATTCGTGAAGGTTTCGACTGTGTGGTGCGTGTAGGCCAGCTGCAGGACTCCGGCCTGATGTGCCGTACGCTCGGTTATCTGCCGATGGTGAACTGCGCCAGTCCTGACTATCTGATGCGCTTTGGCATGCCGCTCAGGCTGGAAGATCTTTCTCAGCATGCAATGGTGCATTACAGCCAGCAGTTTGGCAGCGCACCCGCCGGATTTGAGCATTACGACGGGCAGCATAGCCGCTTTATCCAGACCGGCGGCACGCTAACGGTAAATTCGACGCAGGCTTATCGCAGCGCCTGTCTGGCGGGGCTGGGCATTATTCAGGCGCCGCGCCACGGTATTCAGCCGCTGCTGGAGAACCAACAACTGGTGGAAGTGCTGCCCGGTTTTCATGCGCGCCCGATGCCGCTGTCGCTGCTATGGCCGCATCGCCGCAATCTGGCCCAGCGGGTACGCGTATTTATGGAATGGCTGACGCAGGTGATGAAAGGCTACGCCGCTTAACAGCGCAGCTATAATGACAATCTGAAGCTTAAAACAGAAGGATGATCCCGGTTGATGACGGACAACAATAACCCGCCTCCTGAGCGGCAGAAAGAAGATAAACCGCTGATTAATATTAAAACCGGCAACCATACGGTCGATCGCTCTATTAGTCGCGTGTCGCGCTTTGTCAGCTGGTTTCAGGCGATTCCGGCGGTGGCGCACTTTATTCGCGCCGGGGAGCGTTTTAACGATCGCCTCGGCAGCCAGTTTGGCGCCGCCATTACCTATTTCTCTTTTCTGTCGCTGATTCCAATTCTGATGGTCTCTTTTGCGGCGGTCGGCTTTGTACTGGCCTCGCATCCTACGCTGCTGAATGAGCTGATTGAGCGTATTGCCAACAGCATCAGCGATCCGACCTTAGCCAGCACGCTGAAAAATACGGTGAAAACCGCTGTTGAGCAACGCACCACCGTCGGCATTACCGGTCTGCTGGTGGCGCTCTATTCCGGGATCAGCTGGATGGGCAACCTGCGCGAGGCGATTCGCGCCCAGTCGCGGGATGAGTTTGAGCGCAGCAAAGAGGACAAGGAGAAAATCTATTTTAAATACACCCGCGACTTTATCTCGCTGACCGGCCTGGTACTGGCGCTGATTATTACGCTCTCCCTCACCTCCATTGCCGGTTCCGCCCAGGATGCGATTGTTCGGGCGCTGGGACTGGATGGAATTGAATGGCTGCGTCCGGTGTGGACGCTGATTGCGATCTCAATTTCTATTTGCGCCAACTACCTGCTGTTTCTGTGGATCCTGTGGATTCTGCCGCGCCATCGCCCTCATAAGAAAGCGCTGCTGCGCGGTACGCTGCTCGCCGCGATCGGCTTTGAAATTATTAAATTTATTATGACCATGACGCTGCCGAAACTGGCCGCCTCGCCCTCCGGCGCCGCCTTTGGCTCGGTGCTGGGGCTGATGGCGTTCTTCTACTTCTTTGCGCGCCTGATTCTGTTTTGCGCCGCATGGATCGCCACCGCCAATTATAAAAACGATCCGCAGCTGGATTTACGCCGTAAGTCCCACAAGTAGAACAAGCACGGCGCGGCATAGTAGAGGAAAATGCCGCGCCGTGCGCAAAATTTAACCAGAAGCCAGCATGAATAACTAACGCCTCACTTTTATTTCCCCGTTTTGCAGTGATTCTCGCCAGAAAAATGTCCGTTCGCCCTGCCATTCGCCGATAAAGCTTTAATGTTAAAAATTATCCTCTTTTCGCCCGCTGAAGCCAGCTACGGCGCGGCTTTTCACCATTGAACCCGCCTGATGCAGTGCGTAAGATTCTTTGTCACGGTTTACAAATAAGAAACAATTATGCAAGCATCCATCGCTCCAACACTCGACAGTGAAAACGACAACGCTCAGGTTAACTCGCGCAGTAAGGTGGTCATTGCATCGCTGGTGGGTACCGCCATTGAATTCTTTGATTTCTATATTTACGCCACCGCCGCGGTTATCGTCTTTCCTCATATTTTCTTCCCGCAGGGCGATGCGACCGTCGCAACGCTACAGTCGCTGGCAACCTTTGCTATCGCCTTTGTCGCGCGTCCTATCGGCTCTGCGCTCTTTGGCCACTTCGGCGATCGCGTGGGACGTAAGGCAACGCTGGTCGCCTCGCTGCTGACGATGGGCATCTCTACCGTGGTGATCGGCTTGCTGCCCAGCTACGACACCATCGGCGTTTTCGCCCCGCTGCTGCTGGCGCTGGCGCGTTTCGGCCAGGGGCTGGGCCTCGGCGGTGAATGGGGCGGCGCGGCGCTGCTGGCGACGGAAAACGCGCCCGCGAAAAAACGCGCGCTGTACGGCTCTTTCCCGCAGCTCGGCGCGCCGATCGGTTTTTTCTTTGCCAACGGCACCTTCCTGCTGCTCTCCTGGCTGCTGACCGACGACCAGTTTATGAACTGGGGCTGGCGCGTCCCTTTCGTGCTGTCGGCGGTGCTGGTGATTATCGGCCTGTACGTACGCGTTTCGCTGCATGAAAGTCCGGTGTTTGCCAAAGTGCAAAAAGAGAAAAAACAGGTGCGCATCCCGATTGGTACGCTGCTGACCAAACACCTGGGCGCGACCGTTCTCGGCACTTTTATTATGCTGGCAACCTACACGCTGTTTTACATTATGACCGTTTATTCCATGAGCTACGGCACCGCGCCGGTTCCGGCGGGCCTCGGCTTCTCACGTAACAGCCTGCTGTGGATGCTGATGGTGGCGGTAATCGGTTTTGGCGTGATGGTGCCGATTGCTGGCGTGCTGGCCGATCGCTTTGGCCGCCGTAAAACCATGATTGTCATTACGCTCGGCATTCTGGTTTTCGGCCTGCTGTTCCCCACGCTGATGGCAAGCGGCAGCCAGACCATGATGATGCTGTTCCTGCTGCTCGGCCTGAGCATTATGGGCCTGACTTTCGGGCCGATGGGCGCGCTGTTGCCGGAGCTGTTCCCGACTGAAGTGCGTTATACCGGCGCCTCTTTCTCTTACAACCTGTCGTCGATTCTCGGCGCATCGGTAGCGCCTTATATCGCCGCCTGGCTTAATGCGCACTACGGGCTGTTTGCTGTCGGACTCTATCTGGCCTCCATGGCGCTGCTAACGCTGATTGCGCTGATCGCCTGTAAAGAGACGCGCCATCAGACGCTGTATGAAGCCTGATACGGCAACCCACATTTTACTGATGGTAAAAAGGCGTCCTGAGGACGCCTTTTTTATTCACTTCAGCCCGATAAAATCTCTTCGTACTCTTCAGGCCGTTAGCTGACAGCAGGGTGGAAAAGGCGGCTGGCCTTTTCCACCGTCACGCCATTAAGCCGCAATAGCCGTCGTTTACTTCTGGTTTTTCATCTGCTGCAGCACATTAACGCACTGGTTATCTTCGTTATCGCTGGGTGAAATCAGCGCCAGCAGCGCGGCGGCTGGCGTCAGCACCGTGCCCAGCGCGACGGCGGCCGCGCCGCGAGCCAGCAACGGCCCTGCTTTCACGCCCGCATCCGGGTTTTTAAAGGTGCCGCGCACGTAAAGCGGTGAACGCAGGGTAACGATACGCACGCCTTTACTTTCCGGGTTAATGGAGAGATCCATACGTTCGTTGGCGAAGTTAACGTTGCCGGTCAGGTTTACCACCGCGTTGGTGGTATCAAACACAAACAGCCGTGACGTCGCCAGTCCGTTGCGCACATCCAGATTGGCCGCTGCACAGTTGATACGCACTTCGTCATCGCCGAACAGCTTGCCGACCACGTAGTTACCCACGTTCAGACCGACAATCTCCATCAGGCTGCGGCTGATTACGCCATCGTTCATCAGCAGTTTCATATCACCGTTGCTGGTCGCCAGCAGATCGGCGACCGAGTTGCCGGTGCCGCTCAGCTTCGCATCGCCGTTCAGCTGGCCCATGCTGCTGCGCATCGCCTCAACGTCGGGGAACAGCTGACGCAAATGCAGCCGACGCGCATGCAGATCGGCGCGGCCACGCATCGGCGTTTTGCTTCCTTCCAGGCGAATCGTCGAGTTAATGTTGCCGCCCGCCACGCCGAAACGCAGCGGATCCAACAGCAGATCGCCATTTTTCAGCTCCAGGTGGGTATACAGATCGCTTAACGGCAGCGAACTGCTGTGTTCAATACGCTTACCGCTAAACTTCACGTCAGCATCCATCACGTCCCAGTTTTTGGTATCAAAACGGTCGTGAGGCAGTACGCGATCGGCTGGCTGGTTGGTCGTTTCACCGCGTTTCGCTTCGCCGCTTTTAGTTTTTTCGCTGCCCTTACCGGAATCGACGCCGATTAGCGGGCCTAAATCGGCCATGCGTAGCTGGCGCGATACCACTTCGCCGCTCAGCTTCGGACGTGGTTTGCCCTGCGTATAGGTCAGCGTGCCGTGAATATCGCTGTCGCCGATATGACCGTTAAAGTTTTCATAGCGGTAAACGGCATTATCTTTTTCACCGAATTTCACCTTCAGATGGCCGTCGGTTTCATACGGCGGCGTATCCGGCAACAGCACGCCGGTCAGCTCGTAGAGATTCGCCAGCGTATCGCCGGAAAAACGCACGCGCAGATCAAGTCCGCCAAGGTTTAACGGATCCTGCAGGCTGCCGGTAATGCCCACCCGCGTGGTGCCGTTACGCACATCGGCCTGCACCGGGAACGGCGTGGTTTTACTGCGCAGCGACAGCATGCCGCCCAGTTTGCCGCTTCCTTCGAGCTGCTGATTGTTATAAGTGCCGCTGGCACGCCAGCCGAAAACGAAATCCGCCGCGCCCTTCTGTTTATCGTCACCGCCGGCTACCTGACCGTACGGCACCGGCTTGCCCAGCGGATCTACTTCCATTTTGACGTTCGCTTTGTTCACCGCATCGCGGTAGGCGATATGGCCCTGGTCAAACAGGATATTATCCAGACGGAATGACCAGGCGGAAGGCTGCTGATTCGCCTCTTCGGGCTGGTCGCTGTTGGCGAGGTTAAAGGTCCAGTTGTTCTTTTTATCGGCGGTTTGGATCAGCCTGGCGTCCGGCCGCTGTAGCTTAATCCACGGAATAAAAATCTCTTTATGCAGCAGCGCCAGCGGAGAAATCGTGGCGTCGGCGCGCTGCAAATGCACCATAGTGACCTCAGGAATATCGGGCGGGTTGCCCAGCACAATATCTTCAGCATGGATTTGCGGCCAGGGCACCCAGCGGCGCCAGCCTGGTTCTTCACGGTTGCGTACCCAGTCCACGCCCAGGTCGCCGCGAATCGCAAAGGGTCGATTCAGCTCCGTTGAGACTTTCTGATTGATGGTTGGCTTCAGGCGATTCCAATCGAAGGTGGCGATAATCACCACCAACACGACAACCAGCAAGCAAAAAATCCCAATCACCCAGCTGGTAATTTTTCCTGCACGTGACATCTTCGTCTCCTTACCTGCAATCTATTTGGTAAAGATAGTAGAGCGGCAGAAAAACGGTGTCAGGGAAGCTGAAACGGCAGGGTTTCCAGCTGGTTGAACGGCTGCGGGCGGGCGAAGAAATAGCCCTGAGCGGCGAATGCGGGCGAATTACGCACCTGCTCCCACTCTTCGGCGGTTTCGATGCCTTCGACAATCACGCCTTTGCAGTAGCGGTTAATCAGCGCCAGCAACATGGTAAACAGATTGCGTCCTTCTTCGCTGTTGCGCAGCAAAACAAACAGCTCACGCGCCAGCTTAATATAATCGTAGCTCAGCTCCGTCAGCGCCGAAAAGTTCGCCATACCTGCGCCGAAATCATCCAGCCACAGCGCGCCCAGCTCCGGCATTTGCGCCACCATTTCTTCCTGCGGCAGCACCTGATGCTCGACCAGTTCAAAACGCACCCAGGGCAGACGCGCAATGAGCGCGCGCAGCGGCGCATGATGCTGAAGCGCCAGCAGCGTCGGCCCGTCAATATTGACCGAGGCGACGATATCGGAATCGGCAAAAAAATGCGTCCAGCGGCTTAGCAGCTCCAGCTGTTCCCGAATGACATGTAAACGTTGGGAAGTTTCTAATGCGGCAAAATAGCGCTCCGGCGACAGACGCTGACCCGGCGCGGAAGGATGCGTTACCGCAGTCAGCAGCTCAATTGCCATCAGGCGGCCCGTAACCTGATAAATCGGTTGAAAGGTGTAAATACGCTGGCATGACAGCCAGTAGTGCCGCTGTTCCTGACGTTGCTGCATGACAATTGAGGAAGGAAGCCGATGACTAATTTTATTCATCATCATTATTAGTATCCTGGTGGTCAGGCTCTGTTCCTTAGCCTGGCGCGGCGTGCTAAAAGAGTTTTTCGATGCCTGCCGCCACGCTGAAGCCCTTCACTTTATCAGCCGGTATTCTTTTCAATCGTAATAATAACGTGGTGATTTATCGTTTTATCGCCGCTTATATCAGCAAATTAGCGCCTTAACCTAAATTAAAACACCGTTTTAAAATATTGACTCACCGTCGCGCTCGGTGGAGACTAAGGTCTTTTATTACAGGAGGGTCAACAGGATGGCAGGGAAAAAAATTGCGGTAATCGGCGAATGTATGATCGAGCTTTCCCAGCAGGGCGAAGCGCTGAAGCGCGGCTTCGGGGGCGATACGCTGAATACCGCCGTCTATATTGCGCGACAAACGTCAGCCGAGCAGCTGACGGTGGAATATGTCACTGCACTGGGCAACGACAGCTTCAGCAATGACATGCTCGCCGCCTGGCAGCAGGAAGGCGTACGCACCGATCTGGTACAACGTCTGGAAAATCGCCTGCCCGGCCTGTACGTGATTGAAACCGACGCGCACGGCGAACGCACCTTTAGCTACTGGCGCAACGAGGCCGCCGCGCGCTTCTGGCTGCAAAGCCCGCAGGCGGAGGCGATCTGCCAGCAGCTGATGCAGTTCGACTATCTCTATCTGAGCGGGATCAGCCTGGCCATTCTGACGGCGGAAGATCGTCAAAAGCTGATGAACTTGCTGACCGCCTGCCGCGCCAACGGCGGCAAAGTGATCTTTGATAACAACTATCGTCCGCGTCTCTGGTCGAGCCGCGAAGAAGCCCAACAGGCTTATCAGGCGATGCTCGCCTGCACCGATATTGCTTTCCTGACGCTGGATGATGAAACCGTCCTGTGGGGCGACGCGCCGACGGAGCAGGTCATTGCCCGCACGCGCGCCGCAGGCGTTAGCGAGATTGTGATTAAGCGCGGCGCGGACGCCTGTCTGGTGGCGCTGAGTGATGAATCGCTGCTGGAAGTGCCGGCTGTCCGGCTGGAAAAAGAGAAGATTGTCGATACTACCGCCGCCGGGGATTCTTTCAGCGCCGGTTATCTGGCGGTGCGGTTATGCGGCGGCAGCCCGGAAGAGGCGGCGGCGCGCGGACATCTGACCGCCAGCACGGTGATTCAGCATCGCGGCGCAATTATTCCGCTCAGCGCTATGCCGCGCTAAAAGTCGGGTTTATGCTGTACGCTCCGCTATCGCTCAGGAGAGTAAAGCAATGCTTAAGGTTTGGGGTCGTAAAACGTCGTCAAATGTACAGGCCGTCATGTGGTGTATTGGCGAGCTGGGGCTGCCTTATCAGCGCATCGACATCGGTCATAAGTATGGCGGTAACCATACGCCGGAATTCCTGGCGATGAACCCCAACGGGCTGGTGCCGGTACTGCGCGATGATGACAGCCCGCCGCTGTTTGAGTCTGCCGCCATTGTCCGCTATCTGGCGGCTCGCTACGGCGGCGACGCCTTCTGGCCGCAAGCGCCGCTGGAGCGGGCCGCGATCGATGTCTGGGCTGAATGGGCGAAGTCGAGCGTTTACGTCAGCTTTATCCGTCCGATTTTCTGGCCAGTATTTGTTGTCGCGCCGCAGGATCGTGATCAGCAGGCGATTGCGCAAGCGCTGGAAAATCTGACGAAGCTGCTGAAAATTGCCGACGATCGGCTGGCGCAGCACGATTATCTGGCGGGTGACCGGCTGACGGTGGCGGATATTATGTTTGGTACGCTGCTCTATCGCTATTACACGCTGGAGATTACCCGTCCATCCCTGCCCGCGCTGGAAAAATATTATCAGCGGCTAACGCAGCGTCCGGCCTATCAGGAGCATGTGATGGTGCCTTACGACGAGCTGCGTAACTGGTAACCACGAACTATTATTCCCTGAACCGCTCCGCCAACCGGGGCGGTTTTTAGATCCGCACTTCATGACTTTGTATAACTCGCCATCAGGCATTGCCTGATAAACAGTCAGGCAAGGTGCCACTGTTTTCAATAAAACCAGCCGTTCTCACTCCGATTGCACGCCCGCAAAATCCCCCGCCATTTACATCAAAACAATTGATTATTAACCACTAAGGCAAATCATTTTTCCGCCGCCAGGCTAATTCTGATTCTGTCGGTTAGCGCACAGTAAACACTGGACGCGAATGCCTCCCAACGCCAATCATTAATAACGCCCGCCTGGCTTTTATCCATTGCGATACGGCTCCGGCACTCAAATCACACGCTCATCAGGACAGGTTATGAAAGCAGAAATTTTCAATCTCTGGCCGCACGGCGACGCGCCCGGAGCCAGCCAGTCAACGGCAAAACCGCAAATCATCGACTTAGCCAAAGAGTTTGAACCCTATAACCGCGCGGCCTCCGGTGTGCGCTGTCCTGAACTGGCGATCTGGTATCCAGAAGAATCCAACGGCACTACGCTGCTGGTGGCGCCCGGCGGCAGCTTTGCGCGCATTATGATCGATACCGAAGGCAGCTCGCTGGCGACGTTTTTCACCGCCATGGGTTATACGCTGGCAGTGATGACCTATCGTCTGCCCACCGATGGACATCATGAAGGCGCCGATGCGCCGTTAGCCGATGCACAACGTGCGGTGCGCGTGCTGCGCGACCGTGCCGCCCGTGGTCTCAACGGTAAACGCATCGTGATGATGGGCTTCTCTGCCGGCGGCTACGTTGCCGCCAGCGTTGGCACCCGCTTTAGTGAAAAGCTTTATCCGCCGCAGGATAATGCCGACAAGCTTTCGGCACGCCCGGACGCGCTGGTGCTGGTCTATCCGGTGATTACCATGCGCGACGGCATGGCGCATGCGGAATCACGCCAGCGCCTGCTGGGAGAGTGGCCGGATGATAAAACGCTTGAGGCTTACTCGCTGGAAACGCGCGTAACGCCTGAAACG
The DNA here is from genome assembly GCF_940807255.1 of Mixta sp. Marseille-Q2659. Lineage (GTDB taxonomy): Bacteria > Pseudomonadota > Gammaproteobacteria > Enterobacterales > Enterobacteriaceae > Mixta. The sequence continues at coordinate 27,809 of NZ_CALNWY010000029.1, forward strand.
CCGCCGGTACTGTTAATTCATGCGGTCGATGATGAGAGCGTGCCAGTCACTCACAGCATGGCTTTTTTCAGCGCGCTGCGTGAACAGAAGGTGCCGGTAGAGCTGCATTTTTATGAGCGCGGCGGCCACGGTTTCGGCATGCGCAACCTCGCCGATTCACCGCTGGCCAGCTGGCCGATGCTGGTAACGGAATGGCTGCGGGCGAAGAAAACCGCTGTCACGGCGGCCTGACGGCAACTTTCTTTAGCCTGCGATACTACCGGGCAACAAGCCATTTCCCCCGGCAAAGTCGGTAGTTTAAAGCAGACAAGCAAAAGGCTGCCTGACGGCAGCCTGGGGAGAAAGCAAGGCACGCTAAGAAACATTCTCTGGAACTGTCGATAGCGCCACAGAGGCGCTGAAGACCATCCGTTTGCCGTGCTGTCGAATCGCCAGCAAGAGAGATTATCGGTGCCGGGTTTACGACTACGGCACCGGCAACAGCGGCTCTGATACAGCGTTTATAACCGCAACGAGGGCAATAATCTTTCCGGCGCAGAGTTACGACTGCGGCGCCGGTATATCCGATACCTCGACTTTGCCCTCTTCCGGCGCGATCACCGCAGGCGGCGGCGCCATAATTTTTTGCCAGCTTTCATGCAGCGCTTTCATATTCGCTTCCGGCTCGCCCTGCGGCTGCATCAGCGCCATCGTCAGTTCCTGCGAGAGCTGTTGACGCAGTTCCTGATTCAGTGCCGCCAGCGTCAGGCTGTTAAGAAAATCCTGGCGATATTTCTGATACTGCTCCGGCGCAATATCCACGACCGCGTTTTGCTGCGAACGTAAGCGCTGACTCATCAGCACATCGGTATCAGTGCGCGCGTAAGTGGCAAACAGCTTATTCAGCTCGACGGTTTTTTGCGCCATCAGCGCGTCAAACTCCGACTGCGGCAGGCCGTGATCGCGTACGCTGGCTAACTCACGCGCAATCAGGTTCATATTCTTTTCCAGCGTCTCGGCGCTGGAATCCATGCTGATCGCGCACTGCGCGCGCTGATAAAGTACCCGACAATCAAACCCAACCTGTACGCCCTGCGCTTTGCTGTCGCTTAAGACGCGCTGCACGTGCCAGAACAGCGCCTCACGCGCTAAATCGCTCTGCCAGTAACGAATCAGGTTTTGCGAATCGCGAATTGGCTGCCACGGCATATCCCAGATCAGCGACAGCCGATCCTGTTTCAGGCTGGGATTCACCAGGGTAACCGGCTGCGGCGGCAAAGGAGAAAGCGTCGGCACCGGCGCAGGCGTTTCGCGTCGGCCTTCCAGCGAGGAAAAAGCTTTATTGATCTGTTCGCTAAGGGAGCGGCTATCAACGTTGCCTACCACAAACAGCGTCATCGCATCGGGCGTATACCACTGTTTATAGAAGCTGCTGAGCTGATTGACATCAATTGGCGCTTTCGGCTGTTCGGCGGGATCGTGTCCCAGCAGGGTGGAACCTTTCAGCCGGTAACGCCACCAGACGTCACGCGGGTTTGGCGGCCAGCTAGCGATGGGATCGTCAGCGCCGATGGCGGTATTGACCACCTGATCGTTAATCGCCATTTTTCCTGCCGTGGCGGAGAGCCAGCTTAGCGCATCTTTTAACAGCTCAGGACGGTTATTGGGCAGGCTAAGATTGTACAGCGTAAATTCATATGAGGTGACGGCGGGCGGCAAAGGGCGACCGGGATCCATAGCCTGCTGCCAGAGCGCGCGCTGTTGCGCCGGATCGAGCGCGGTATTATGCACCATTGCCAGGCGCGGCAGCAGATGGCTAAAGCCGGTTTGCTGGGCATTTTCCATGAGCGAGCCGGTATTCACCATCAGGCGAATTTCCACGCGGTCGCTGGGGCGCTGCGGCGTGCTAAGCAACTGCCATTTAAAGCCGTTATCTAATTTTCCCTGCTGCCAGGCAGGATCGGGTTGTAGTGTTTCAGCCTGCAATGTGCCACTGACGGCCGCCAGCAACAACCCACCAACTAACAAACGAATTCTGGTGCCCTGCATGTGAACCCCTACTCAATTACCAACTTAAACTCATTGATGACGTGCGATGGTCGGGCAAGGCGTCCACGAGCATAGCTCAGCAGACGCACCGCTAGTTTGACCACGCAAATGCGAGGTTGTCACACAACGAAGCGAATTATTATAAAAATGAATGTGAAACGTGCTGTTACGCCGGGAACGGTGCCGGGCGCAGTGACCTTACACAGTCTGTGTGGGCTTTATTATGCAAATGCCTGCTACAAGGGCAAGCGGCAACGGACGAAGAAAAACTTTTTTTGCAAACTTTTGTAACTTTAATGCTTTTTTCCCCACTGATTCCGCTCAGAAGCTGTCGGGTTAATGTTTTTATCAGTAAAGCCAGCGTCCGGCTCTGGCCGATTCGATAAGCATTCCAACAATAAAAAAGGACGCGGCCTTATGCAGGCAGCGTCCCTTGAGCGCGACGGTTATCAGCTTCGCGTTACATCGATAATCAGACGGAGGCGTCCGGCAGCTTTTTCGCTTTTTTCGATGAGGAGAGCGTATCACGCAGCTGTTTTTCATCCAGCTGATCGACCCACTTGGCGACCACCACCGTCGCCACGCCGTTACCGACCAGGTTCGTCAGCGCACGCGCTTCGGACATAAAGCGGTCGATGCCCAGAATCAGCGCCAGCCCTGCCACTGGCAGATGGCCCACCGCAGACAGTGTCGCCGCCAGCACGATGAAACCACTACCGGTGACGCCCGCCGCGCCCTTCGACGAGAGCAGTAGCACCACCAGCAGCGTAATCTGGTGCAGAATATCCATATGGCTGTTAGTGGCCTGCGCGATAAATACTGCCGCCATCGTCAGGTAAATTGAGGTGCCGTCGAGGTTAAAGGAATAGCCGGTTGGAATAACCAGCCCGACGACCGATTTTTTACAGCCCAGCTTCTCCATTTTATCCAGCATGCGCGGCAGGGCAGATTCCGACGAGGAGGTGCCCAGCACAATCAGCAGTTCTTCTTTGATATAGGCGATAAATTTGAAGATGTTAAAGCCGGTAATGCGGGCAATGGTGCCTAACACCAGCACCACAAACAGAATACAGGTGATATAGAAACAGATAATCAGCTGGCCCAGCTGTACCAGCGAACCGACGCCATATTTCCCGATCGTAAAGGCCATCGCGCCAAACGCGCCAATGGGCGCCAGACGCATAATCATATTGATGATGCCGAAAATCACTTTCGAGAAGCTTTCGATCACGTTAAAAATCAGCGTGCCTTTATCGCCCAGACGATGCAGCGCGAAGCCAAACAGAATAGCGAACAACAAGACCTGCAGAATGTTGCCGCTGGCAAAGGCGCCGATGACGCTGCCAGGGATTACATCCAACAGGAAAGCCACGACGCCCTGCTGTTCCGCCTGCTGCGCATAAACCGCTACCGCTTTCGCGTCCAGCGTCGAGGGATCGACATTCATCCCTGCGCCCGGCTGAATAACGTTAACCACCACCAGCCCGATAATCAGCGCAATGGTGCTGACAACCTCAAAATAGAGCAGCGCTACCGCGCCGGTACGCCCGACCGCCTTCATACTTTCCATACCAGCGATGCCGGTAACGACCGTACAAAAGATCACCGGGGCGATAATCATCTTGATCAGTTTTACAAACGCATCGCCCAGCGGCTTCATTTGCGCGCCCAGCTCCGGGTAAAAGTGGCCGAGCAATATACCGATGGCAATCGCAGTTAGTACTTGAAAATACAGGCTTTTAAACAGGGAAGTTTTCATAAAAAGCGTATCCGTTGACGGCGTGGGGAACGAGTATTTAGCGGTTTTTATCATCAGGGAACAGGGCGAAAAAATAACACCGCATTAACAAGATTGATATAATCTGTTACCAGCCGAACTGGTCATAATCAGGATTTATGAACTGAAACGCTTCAGCAGAAAGAACCATAACCAAATATTCAGAATTAAATACTGGTTAAACGGCTGGCAGGGAAGCGCCAGCTGATGGGGGAAGAACCCGGAAGGCGATTTCCGGGTTAAGAAAATTATTCGACAGGCAGAGTGCGCGGCAGCGTCGCCAGCCACTTTTCAAAATCGCTCAGCGAAAGCGGGCCGTCAAACAGATAGCCCTGGCCGATAGTAATACCGCGCGCCAACAGCCAGTCGCGCTGCGACACGGTTTCCACCCCTTCAGCCACCACGTCCAAATCGGTAATCTCGGAAATGGCCGCCACAATTCTGACCATGGTGTCGTCATCGGGCAGCGCAGAGACAAAGCTGCGATCCATCTTCAGCTTGCTGATCGGTAACGATCGGAACTGATGGAGATAGCTGAGATTGGCATAGCCGGTACCGAAATCATCCAGCGCTACCGCCACGCCCGCTTCCTGCAGCCCGCCAAGCAGCATTTTCGCCTGGGCCGGATCGCCAATCTGGGCGGTTTCCGTCAGCTCCAGCACCAGGCTGCCGGGGCGGATGCGATGCCGCTCCAGCAATTCCTGCAGATGCCAGACGGTGCCCGGCTCGCGTAGCTGTACGGCGGAAATATTTACGTTTAGCGGCAATTCAATGCCGCGTTTTTGCCAGGCGGCCAGCACCCGGCACGCCTCCTCCAGCGCCCAGCGTCCTAACGCGCCGATCACGCCGATCTCTTCCGCGCTGGTAATCAGCTCCTCCGGCAGGTTGTAACTGCCGTCAGGCTGGCGCATACGCAGCAGCGCTTCGGCCCCTACCAGTTCGCCGGTCGCCATATTAATCTGCGGCTGCAAAAAGAGCGCAAACTGCTCCTGCTCCAGCCCCTGCAAAATATCGTGTTCCTGCGTCAGCCGCCGCTGCGCGCGCTCGGTCAGCAGCGGATCGAAAAACAGAATCTGGTTTTTGCCCTGGTGACGGGCGGACATCATGGCGGAAATCGCCCGGCCCAGCAGTTCCGGCGCGGTCAGGTTGCTGGCGTCGCGTTGAGCAATGCCGATACTCAGCGTCGGGCGCAACTGCACCTGTTGCAGGCTGACCGGCTGATTAAGGCGATTCATCAGATTACGCGCCAGGCGATAGGCGCGAAATGGATTTTTCGCCGTTTTCACCAGCAGCGCGAAATCACTAACGCCCAGCTGAGCCAGCACGGTGCGATCTTCAATCGTGGCGCGGATTTTCTCCAGCAGCGTTAAGGTCAACGTATCGCGCTGCTCTTCCGTCAGTACGCCGTTGGCTTCCAGCAGCGTTTCCACGCGCACGATCATCACGGTAAACGGCCCGCTATAGACGGCGGCCTTCAGATGCTGCTCCAGCAGCGCCAGAAACAGCGTGCGATTGGGCAAATCGGTCAGCTTATAGTGCGTGGTCAGGCGGCTCATCTCGTCATGCACCGACTCCAGCACCTGCTGATTACGGTTATAGCTGCGGATTAACATGCCGATTTCATCATCCTGATGCAGCTTCGGCAGGGACAGCTTATGGGTCAGAATATCCTGTGGCGGCAGATCGTGCAGCTCACGTGCCATATCACGCAGCGGATGGATCACCAGCCGATTAATACACCAGCTAATGGCGACCGAGAGGATCAGCGCCAGCAGCAGATAAGTAGTCAGCATGGTGGACATGGTGCTGAGGATAAACTGGTAAACGCGCCAGGAATCGGCCTGTAGCACCAGGTAGGCCAGCGGCTTCGGCGAGGCGGCGCTTTCGGCCGAATAGAGCGGCACGGTAATCTGTACCGGTAGCTCAAACAGCCGCGCAATCAGGCGCGGCACCGCCCGTTCATTTTCAAAATCGGTATGCAGCGCCTGAAAAGCGTTGGGCAAAACCACGTCGGCGCGGGAAAGAATCCCGGCGGGTTTTAATGAGTTGAGAATGCGTTCGGCCTGCGGAATATCGGCGCGCAGCACCGCTTCAGAGAGCGGCTGACGCACCGTATGCGCGACGTTTTCCATCTGCTGGGCATAATCTATCCTGCGCTGCTGCACAAAATGGAAAAGCTGAATAACGATAAAAATACAGATAGTCACTACCGCAACGCCAGAAACCGTTGCCATCTGCTTGATCGTAAGTGACCGACTAACGCGCAAAGCTATTCTCCAGGCCCTGGAAAGCGGGCAATAACGATAAAAGCAACCAGGAGTATATCTCATGGTTGCTGTTTTTTAAGTAAAGATAGTGACGGCAGGAAACTGTTTAAGGTTTTTCCAGGCAGGGGCTATTTAAAATCAGCGTAAGGCGTTAACGGCTGCGGCGGCAGATCGAGATCGCCTTCCCAGCCCGCCAGCGAATAGCGCGCATAAATCAGGCCGTGGCTCGGCGTGTAATCTTTCGCCTGTTGAATATCCACCGCCAGTCCCAGCGTCCAGTGCGCCGTTAACCGGCGTTCCACCGCTGCGCGCAGCGTATAGCCGAAGCCGCTGCCGGAACTCCCTTCTGAAGAAGGGTTTGCTGTCGTCTCAAAACCAGGATAGACCGGATAGCGCTGCTGCGAACGGGTTTTTGAGCGCGACCAGGAGAGCGAGCCGCCCACATCAAATGACCAGTTTTCAGTACGCTGGCGATAGGCCAGCGGCACCGCCAGCGAAAAGTATTGCTGCGGACTGTAATAGCCGCCCTGCCCGAAGGCGTAATCGCTGAGGTCTTTTTGGTAGTGCCACAGCATGCTGTTTAAGCCAATGGTGGCGCGCCGGTTATCCTCATTTATTAACTTGTAATAATAGCCTGCCATCAGACGTTCGCGGCTGTTATCGGCGACGTTTTTGCCGGTAATCTGATGCGCGCTAAGATCGGCCCAGACGCCATGCGCTCCGCCCCGATCGTAACTCAGCCCGACGGAGCCGCCGGTAGCGACCACGCCGCCCCAGCTGCGTCCGCCCTGCGGGCTGGGATCGCGCGCGCCCGCCCAGGCCAGCAACGAACTGGAAATGGGACGACGCGAGGCGGTAAAGGTCAGGCCGACATCTTTGACATCGGTGTTCCAGCTGACGCCGCCTACCCAGTTCACTACCTCAAAGCCCATCGGCGAGGTGCCAATATCCGCCGACCAGCGATCGTTTTGCCAGCCCGCCCCAACGGCGACCCCTTCCGCGCGCTGTTTCAGATCGCGGCTACAGCCGTCGTTGCCGTTATCGGCACAGGTGCCAAATACTTCGGTATGGCTGCCGTTTTCAGTGGCAAAGGTGCCTGCCGACACCTCGACGCGATCGACGCGCACAAAGCTTTTACCGCTGGCGAGTGGCGTATTCAGCTGCAGCATGGTGGTATGCGCAGTGAAATCGGAGATGCCGCCGGTGCCTTTATTACGTGAGTAATCCTGCTCCAGCATCAAGGTAGTGTCCTGACGCTGATAAAGCTCGGCGGCGTCGCTGCGGATACCGCGTTTCAGCCAGTCATCGGCCGGATTATTACGCATCAGGCGGGTAAAGGTAGCGTTATCGCTCGGCTGGGCGGAAGTGATACCGCTGGCGACCATCGCCCGGCGATAATCCGTCAGCGCCAGATCGGGCTGCTGCTGCGCCTCCAGCCGGGCCGCATCACGGAATACCAGCGCGCTGCCCTGTGATGGCGCTTCCTGTTGGGCGCGCGGCTTCAGCTGCTGATAAAGCTGACGGGCGTGCGCGCTATCGTCAACGCTCTGCCAGGCGTTCGCCAGACGGCGCCCGGTGTTAAGGCTTGCTTCTGCGGCGCCAGCGGGCAGTGCGTTCAGCGCATCGCGCGCCTCCGTCTTACGATTCAACGCCACCAGCGCTTCAATCTGCCCCAGCGCCGCGTCCTGATTATTCGCATCCTGCGCCAGCACGCGCCGGTAACCGTCCAGCGCTTGTTGCGGATAGCCGTCCGCCAGCGCCCAGTCAGCCAGCGTAATATCGCGGCGCGGCGACACGGGCTGTTGATTTAACAGCGCAATCGCCGCGCTGTTATTACCCGCCAGCCGCTGCGCATCCGCTGCGGCGTAAACTTTATCCTGCTGCAGCCGTTCGGCCAGCTCGCGCATGTTTTGGTCCCAGCGAGCCTGCGGCAGGCTGTTCAACTGACGCAGCGCCTCATCGGCGCGATCGCTGCCGGAGAGGTAAAGACTGTAAGCATAAACCTGCGTCGGATCGGTCGGCTGACGGCGCGCCATCGCCGTCATCAGGCTGTCAGCCTGCTGTGGATCTCCCGCATTACGCAGCGCACCGGCTAATCGATAGTTGAGCCAGATATCGTCCGGCGCGTTCTGCTGCGCCTCGCGATACTTTTCCGCCGCCTGCGCCCAGCTTCCCTGTTGCGCCAGCGTATCCGCCTCGGCGCGCAGCACATCGCTGCGCAAGCTGTTCAGCGTACTGCCGAGTACACGCTGTTGCTCGCCGCTCAACCCGTTGATAAAGGCGATCGCTTTCTGCGGCGACTGTTGCTGATACAGGCCCGCCAGCCGTCTGACCGCCGTGGTATTGGTGGCATCCATCCGCCACGCCTGGCGGAACAATTGCTCCGCTTCCGCCGTGTTTTTACGCGCCAGCGCCACGTCGCCCAGCCCGATTAAGGCATAGCTGTCACTGTTATCCAGCGTGCGCGCCTGCTGATATTGCTGCTCAGCGGCGGCAATATCGCCTTTCGCCAGCGCGTTATCACCATTTTCGATCGCCAGCCAGTAACGGTTAGTTTGCAACAGGCTCTGCCACATGCCGATATTGGTGCTTTGCTGTCCGGCCTTGATCGCCTGTTCAAAGTAATCAGCCGCCGCGGCGCGATGATTGGCGCGCGCCTGCGCCTGTCCCATGGCACCCAGCAGATCGGCATCGCCGGGATTGAGTTTCAGCGCCGACGCCAGCGTCGGGATCGCCTCCGCGCCCGCGCCGTTATCCACCAGCGCCAGCCCACGAGAACGCTGCTGGAAAGCGGGATCGGCCAGCATTTTCTGCTGACGCGCCAGCTCCTGCTCGCCATTGCTGCGCGCATCGCCGCTGGTAAACGTCTGAAGATATTCTTGCAGCTGCGCCACGGTCTGATTGCTGACCGGCTGCGCCTGAATACGGCTGAGCCAGAGTTCGGCGGCCTGATCGCGTCCGGCCGGATTATCCGCCAGCGTTTTCAGCTCGTTGGTCGCCTGCGCGGCGTTGTCATTCTGGAACTGCAGCCGCGCCAGCTGCATACGCACGCCGATATTGCCCGGATAGCGCCGATCCAGCGCCTGCAGGTTAGCCAGCGCTTCCGGCTGCTGGCCTTCAATGCGCGCCACCAGGCTCCAGTATTCCAGCGCAATATCCACGGAAGGAAAGGTGCCATTAAACAGCTTATCCCAGGCGGCGCGCGCCTCCGGCAGATGGCCGGAGGTCGCCAGCAGACGCGCCTGCTGTAACTGCTGACGCCCTTCCTGGCTAATCAACAACATGCTGGCCTGCGATTCACGCGTCGCACGTGATTCTGGCGCCACCTTTTTTAACTGCGCCATATACTGCTGCGCCTTCGCCTGATCGCCCTGATGCAGCGCCAGTCGCAGACGCGCCGCGATAACGTCCGGGTTATCGGGATCGATTTTTTCCAGCCGGTAAAGCGCCTGCGCGACTAGGTCGTATTTGTTGGTCGCTTCGCCGGTGCGCACCTGCTCCAGCAGCCACTCAACCGGCGCCACTTCGCGCGCATTTTCCGTAGCGGCCAGCGCGGGCAAGCTACCAAGGCCGATCATGCCCGGCAGCACAAGGCTCAGGCAGCTTAATCTGAAGTTACGCATTGAGAATCCCATGCCGGTAACAGGTCGCCCTGGGCAGTAAAGCGGTAGCGGTTATCGTTCCAGCCGCTGCCAAACAGATTCAGCACGCTGCTGTAATAGGCGTCGCTGCCGGGCGGCTCCTGCTCTACGCGCTGCTGCTGTGCGGTCAGCGCATAAGAGCCTTGCAGGAACGGCAGCAGCGCGGCGGAAAAGCCGACGTTGCCGTGGTTAGTCATCTGACCGGTTTCGATATTGACCCGCTCCGGCGGATTGCCGGACTCTTCCGTCAGACGCGCCATCGGGGCAAAGTGCGCCAACAGCGTCGCTTTACGCGGATCCTCATCGCTAAGCATACCGGCCCAGAGATAGACGCGAATCGCATCGTAGCCGCCTGTCGGCCCTTTGGTTTTATCGGGACGCCAGCTGCCGTTCTGCCAAATAGACCAGTCCGGCGCGAAGCCTTTCGGCGCGGTATCCTGCAGCAGGCGCAGCGCGTTGCGGTTAATTTCCGGCCACGGCCCTTTAAGCTGGCTGACGCGGGTCAACAACTGCAACGGCAAATAGCTGGGATTAACCATCCAGCTGTCGGGCTGGCTAAAGCCGGTTTTACCCGGCAGCAGCATCAGGCCGAAGCCTTTCAGATTAGCCACTTCCTCTTTCGCAACCCGGTTCAACAGCAGCGTGCCGGTTACCTGGTAGCTGCGGCTCTGCCATAAACGGCTCGCCTCCAGCAGCGTCCAGCCGATCCAGAGATCGGCATCGGACGCGGAATTCTCATCCAGCACCTGCCACTTGCCGCTTTTTTCCTCTTTGCCCCACAGCCAGGCGGGCAGGCGCTGCGTCAAATCTCCGGCGGCCAGGTTGTTCTCCGTCCAGCCCAGCAGCCGATCAAACATGGGTCGATCGTTCGCTACCAGCGCGAAGAACAGCCCGTAGCTCTGCCCTTCGGAGGTGGTAATATTTTTCCCTTCATAAGGATCGATCACCCGCCCCTCTTCGCTGATGTAGTCTTGCTTAAAGTGTTCCCAGTCTGGCCAGTCAACGCATTGCGCGCCGACGCGCCCAGCGACCAGTAACATCAGCAGTAATATTCCCAGCCGCCGCATCATTACTCGTCATCCTCATTGCCGAGACGACGACGCGTCACCAGCCGCATCAGCCGCCAGACCATCAGCGCCACCAGCACCACCACGATGACCGCAAACAGCGCCATCAGCACCGGATGGGTTGCCAGTCCATGCCACAGGCGTTCCCACCAGGGCAGATGGCCGACAAAGTAGCGATCGCCGACGCGCAGGCTGTTCACGCCCGATTCACGAATAATGGCGGCAGAGCCGTAGATCGCGGCGCGCTTGCCGGTGTCGAGCAGCGCGTTATTAAGCAGCTGATAAGCGTGCGGGCTGTCCGCCAGCAGCGCCACCACACTGCGCTGTTCATGAAACGGCGACTGGAAGCCGATAATCGCCGCCATTGGGCCATCGGAAATAATGGTGGTCTGGCTGGCCGCCGTGCGGTCACCAGGCGGCGTATCGACATTATCCAGCACCGGCTGACGCACCGGCTTATTCACCCAGCTTTTCGCCCGCTCTACCAGCAGGTTGATGCGGCTGTCTTCGCGCAGATCGGCAGGAATACGACCGATCATTAACAGATCGGCATCCGCCGATTTGGCTTTTGTCCAGTCATCGGTGATCTGCACGTTGAGCGCCGGGTAGCCGGTTTGCGCGCCAATATTGCCCAGCGCATTCAGCAGCGCGCTCACCTGATCGGGCTGCGGACGGGTGTTAACCAGCACCAGCGTTTGCGCCAGATCGGCCAGCCGACTGAACGGGAAACCGGCATTGGCGAACGCACGCAGCGAGGGCATTTCCATGTAGTGACGATAGCCGGAGAAATCGATGGTGGAGTTGCCGTCAATCACCACATGATTGGTCACCGGCGTCACCGTTTCACAGCGATCCTGGCTGGTACCGCCGATAATGGTGGTGGAGTAATCAAAGTCGAAACGCAGCTGGTTAACCACGCCAAGGCGCAGCGCCGGAATGGTCAGCGAGGCGCTGGTATCCTGTAATCCCTGCACCAGCGGAATATGCAGCAGCTGTTTGCCGCTTTCGCTTTTCACCTGCAGCGGATAATCCTGCATAAACTGGTTATTCAGATTGACCGCCAGGCGCGAACCGTCGTTTTGCAGCGGCGACGTGTAGCGGTAGGCAAGGTCCATTTTGATGCCGCGCGCGCGCACCAGATAGAGATCCGGCGGCAGGTTCAGCGTCAGGCTGATCGGATAAGGCTGGACGCCGTCCGCCTGCAGCTGGTTTTCATACTGTTGCAGCTCGGAGAATTTGGTCTCGCGGTCGGTACGCACCCAGTTCGGCGCGTCGTAAGGCTGACGCGCCATCAGCTGTTTCACCTGCTCAATGGTGGAAGACTGGCCGCGCAACAGCACATCGCCCTGCGCAATGCCTTTCACCGCCGTCAGCAAATCCGCATCGTTGCGTCCCAGCACCAGCAACATTTTCTGATAAGGGTTATCCGGCTGACTGATGATTTCTACCGTCGGCTTATCTACCGGCGGATAATCCTGCAGGAAAGCGGGACGGCGATCGTTAGTGGCGAATACCACCGCGTGCTGCTGTTGCGGCAGCTGGTTATACAGCACCGGGAATGACTGCCCGCGCCACTGCGCCTGTACGCCAAACCAGGAGGCGAGCAGCGCCGCCGCGTGCTGTTCGCCCAAATCCGGCGAGCTGGCAAAGACCATCGGCAGCTGCAGCGGACGATTATCGCGGCTATCGAAGAACGGTTCCGGGAAGTCGGAAAGGTCGTTTTTCAGCGGCAGCTTTTGCAGCGTTAAATCCAGCTTACTCTCTTTGCCAATATCGACCCAGATGCTGCTGTTGGCCGGGTTTTCGCAGATGTTGGTGTAATGGCCGACCAGCTCGAAACGTACGCGGTTGAAATCGGTAATAAACCGCGGATCGATATTCACCGTGGCCTGATTCTCTTTGCCCAGCTGTTCCGGCGTTATGGTGACCAGCCCTGCCAGCTCCTCGTTCAAATAGACTTTGAGATGCGACATCGTCGGCAACAGCGCGGGCGATGGACGATAGCTCAGGTGCAGTACCGCCTGGGTGACCAGCTCGTCGCTGCGCACGCCGAACTCAATCTGTCCGTCCGGGCGCGTACCCTGCAGCTTAAAGCTTCCCGGCGCGGGCGCGACGTTGCTGAACAGCAGTTCGCTGCTGCGTACCGGCGCGGCGGGCGGCGTATTGGCTGATGCGGCAGCTTCCACCTCACCAGCAACGGCGGGTTGCGTACCGGCAGGCGCGGCGGCGTCAGCGCCTGCCGCGGCTTCTGCCGGCTGGGCGATACCCGGCGGCTGTGCGGCGGACGTCGATTCAGGTGCGGCATGGGCTAGCGGCAGCAGCCCCATCAGCATTGCGGTAATCCAGCTTATTTTTCTCGTCATTGTCGCATCATCAGTTAAGTCATTGTTTTGCAGCGGCAACGCCTGCCGCTGCGCTTCCCACGCTTTTGGGAAAAAACGACGCCAGCCACGAAAGGAAGGTCGTCAGCATTAAGAACATTCGGCGTACCCGCACTGGCCCATATTCCGCCAGGCGGATATAGCCTTTAAAGCCCAGGATCATGATGTCGGCCAGGCTCTGAACCGGTTTATCTTCCGGGAAACCGTCCTGCCACAGCGCCCAGGTATCGGCACGGGCAAAGGTACACTGAATAAATTCAATATGTTCTTCGGTGGTGAGGTTGTTCAGGCGAATACCGGCGCGTCGGCCAAAGACGCGCTGCACTTTCGCCGGGAAGCTGAACTCCTGCTGACCGCGCCGCAGCAGCAGATAAATATCCTCGCCATCTTTTAACGCATCAGCCTCGCGCAGCTCGACGCCGACGCCGCCGTCGGAATAGTCGCGCAACGTGCAGGGCAGCATATGGCCATCCTGGCGCGCAATCGCGGCGGGCATCGCCATCTCGACGCGATGCGCTTCGCGAATCTGGCGCGCCTCAACCGACACCGCTACCGCGCCGCCCAGGATAATCATGTTGTAGAACACCCACAGCAGGCTGACCAACACCGTCAGCACCTCGTTCTGCGGACCATAGGCGATACGCCAGCCCGCCATAAAGACGCCCGCCAGATTGAGCAGCACCAGGAACATATAGGGCTTGGTGATCACCCAGTCGAGATGCTGCTCCTCCACCAGGCCGCCTTTCGCCGTCACGTTAAACTTGCCTTTATGCGGATTAAACAGCGCCACCGTGGTAGGTCGGGCGATGTACCAGGCCAGCACCGTTTCATAGACTTCGCTCCAGAACGAGTGGCGATAGCGCCCCTGGATACGCGAGTTGGTCAGGCTGGTATGCAGCATGTGCGGCAGCACATAAATCGCAATCGCCAGCGCAGGCGCGAATATGATGTAGGCATGGGTTAACAGAAAGGCGAGCGGCGCCAGCAGGAAGATCAGCCGCGGAATGCCAGAAAGAAAGTGCAGCATGGCGTTGGCATAGCATAAGCGCTGCACCAGCTTCAGGCCGCGCCCCATCAGCGGGTTATCGAGGCGGAAAATCTGCACCATGCCGCGCGCCCAGCGAATACGCTGGCCGATATGCGCCGACAGGCTTTCCGTTGCCAGCCCTACCGCCTGCGGTATGCGAATATAGGCGGAGGTATGGCCGCGCCGGTGCAGACGCAGCGACGTATGCGCATCTTCGGTCACGGTTTCAACGGCGATGCCACCGATCTCATCCAGCGCGCTGCGGCGCAGCACCGCACAGGAGCCGCAGAAGAAGGTGGCGTCCCAGGTATCGTTGCCATCCTGCACCAGACCGTAAAACAGCGTGCCCTCGTTCGGCGTGCGGCGGAAACGGCCCAGGTTGCGCTCAAAGGGATCGGGCGAAAAGAAGTGATGCGGCGTTTGCAGCATTGCCAGCTTCGGATCTTTCACAAACCAGCCCAGCGTCATCTGCAGGAAAGAGCGCGTCGGCACGTGGTCGCAATCGAAAATGGAGACAAATTCGCTTTGGCATTCGGTACGCAGCGCATTGTTGATATTGCCCGCTTTGGCATGTTCATGGGTCGGCCGCGCCACATATTTAACGCCAACGCTGGCGGCGAAATCACGGAACTCCTGACGGTTGCCATCATCGAGAATATAAATATTGAGCTTCTCTTTCGGCCAGTCGATACCCAGCGCGGCGTAAATGGTCGGTTTCACCACACTCATCGGCTCATTGTAAGTGGGTACTAACAAATCTACCGTAGGCCACTGGTTCACATCTTCCGGTAACGAAACCGGCTGACGATGCAGCGGCCACAGCGTCTGGAAATAGCCCAGCACCAGTACCACCCAGGCGTAGGTTTCCGCCGCAATCAGCAGCAGGCCGAAAGTGAGGCTCAGCGGATCGTCCCAGTTCAGCGTCGAGGTGTAACGCCACCAGAGATAGCGGCAGGAGACGGTCAGCGACAGCACAATCAGCATCATGGTCGCCAGCCTGCCCGGCACGCGACGCACGATCATCGCCAGTCCCCAGAGCATCACCACAAAAATAAACTGTGTGAACATATCCAGCGGCTGAGAAATACAGAGCAGCGCCAGCAGCGCGGCGGCGATACTGCAGCCGATAAACAGCAGCTTACGTAGCGTCGGCGGCAGGCGGCGCACGCGCTGCTCCAGCCGGTCGCCGTGCTGAATGCGCTGTGGCAACCGATCCAGCCAGCCATAGAGCCGCTGACGCCAGCCAAACAGCGAATGAAAGGCGTTAAACCGTTTACGCTGACTGACGGTGCTGCCATCCTGCGGCAGAAACAGCAGCAGCCACAGGCTTTGGGAAAGGAAACGGATAATGTCCAGCGGGCGCGGATGTTCCGGCGAAATATGCGGATAAAGCGTACGGCGCTGCGCAATAATGCGCTGCCAGCCTGCGGATTCAAAACGCAACAGCGACCAGCCCAGCACCAGCCAGAAGCAATGGATGCCCGCCGCCAGCGTGGAAGCGCCCGCCTGACGATAGCCGTCATAGCGCGCGCTCAATGCCTGCCAGGCGGGCGCCGCAATCAGCCAGCGTAACGGGTTCATGCGCTCGCCTCGCGAATATTCATAATCAGCCAGTTCGCCAGCGTGGTGATCTCTTCGCTGGCCAGCGCCAGCGGACGATACTCGCCCAGCGGCTGTTTGTTGAGTAGCGCTTCGAACATCGCCTCGTCGCGATGGATCATCAGCGGAATCAGATTGCGCAGCGAGCTGAGCCAGAGCTGATGTAAATCCTGCTGTACCTTGCTGTTGGCATTAAACAGGTTAAGCAGATAGAGCGGCGTGAAATCGGCGGAAGGCTGATGCAGCCGCAGATGACAGTTGCCGTCGGCCACCAGCAGCTGAATAACCCGATCGGCCTCGGCGTAAATCGGTTGCAGCCAGGGCTGTTCGCCGCCGGGCAGATCGAGCAACACCCAGCGGTACTGTGTTTTCAATCCGGCAAGCCTGGGCAGCCAGGCGGCAGTGAACGACGCCGGATCGCGATAAAAACGCGCCCGCTCGGCGCCGTCGAGCTGACCAAAAGGAATAAAATCGGGGCCGTCCGGGTAACGTAGCGCGACATGCTGCGGATCGTCGCCGTCCAGCGTCGCGCGCATCCAGCCGCGCCCTTCATTGTGCGGCGTATTAAAGTGCAGGCGTAGCTGATTGCTCGGCGACCAGTCGATAACAATCGTCGATTCTCCTAACTGCTGTAAAGCCCATGCCAAAGCCGCCGTAACCGAGGTGGTTCCCGTGCCGCCCCGCACGCCCTGTAACGCTAAGACCGGCATGCCTTTTCCTTTTGCTCTACAGATAATTCATTCAGCAATGGCCAGCGCGCCAGAATAGCCGCCAGCCTTTCTTCACGAGCAATATCGACATAGCGAAATGCAGAAAAAGAAAAGGCTTCAGCAAGCTGGTAATGCTGCCAACTTACTGATTTAGTGTATGATGGTGATTTTAAGGTGCTTGCGTGGCTTCCATTTCCATCAGATGTCCTTCCTGCTCCGCTACTGAAGGCGTGGTGCGTAACGGCAAAAGCACTGCCGGACATCAGCGCTATCTCTGCTCTCATTGCCGTAAAACATGGCAACTACAGTTCACTTACACCGCCTCTCAGCCCGGTACGCACCAGAAAATCATTGATATGGCCATGAATGGCGTCGGATGTCGCGCCAGTGCACGCATTATGGGCGTTGGCCTCAACACGGTTTTACGTCACTTAAAAAACTCAGGCCGCAGTCGGTAACCTCGCGCATACAACCGGGCAGTGATGTGATTGTCTGCGCTGAAATGGACGAACAGTGGGGCTACGTCGGTGCTAAATCACGTCAGCGCTGGCTGTTTTACGCGTATGACAGGATACGGAGGACGGGTGTGGCGCACGTCTTCGGGGAACGCACTCTGGCCACACTGGAGCGTCTTCTGAGCCTGCTGTCGGCCTTTGAGGTCGTGGTATGGATGACGGATGGCTGGCCGCTGTACGAATCACACCTGAAGGGAAAGCTGCACGTTATCAGCAAGCGTTACACTCAGCGCATTGAGCGACATAACCTGAATCTGAGACAACATCTGGCAAGGCTGGGACGGAAGTCACTGTCGTTCTCAAAATCGGTGGAGCTGCATGACAAGGTCATCGGGCATTATCTGAACATAAAACACTATCAGTAAGTTGGAGTCATTACCATAACAGCGATGCCGCAAATGCGGCAAGTATATTGGCTGTTATGTATAGAAAATTAATTATACTAAAAGAAAAAGCTTTAAGCTCTTTCTTCTCCCGTTAGGATAATTGTTGATTTTCTGCATAACAGCTTAATAAAAAAGTGCAAAGCGAAGCAAATTGTGACGCAGCCGTATAAATTGAATTAATAATAATGAAGATAATTGTTGGGATGCTCGCTAATTTTTAAAAGCACAGAATAACGATCGGGGAATGCGAATTAATCAAACAGAAAAATAACTTTTTATTAATCAGGCATCAACCAGGCCGCAAGGGGAATATGCAATTCAGAAGCTCGTCACGTATTGATAAAATGTTTTTATTGCAAAACATAGCCAGGCGATAATAAAGAAATATTATTGACTATATCGTCAGGGATAAAAAAGCTTAAGCCACGAAGAGATATACTGTGAGACACGAGAATTACATTATTTAATGGCCGGTTATTAGGGGATTAGCACCGGTAAATTAAAGCCCATAACAGCGCCTGATTTGTAGAGTATTTTTCTTTATTGATTGAGCGGAGGCGTTAAGTCCTCCGCTCATGGTTGTATTAACTGACTTTCTGTTGCTCATCCTGGTCAACGGCGAAGCAGGCGATCTGCTGCTCGCCATACTGTTTCAGCTGCGGCTGTAGCTGAACACAGGTACCGAAGCGGCGGCGGCAGCGCGCGTTAAAGGCGCAGCCGGGCGGCGGACTAAGCGGGCTGGGCAGTTCGCCTGTCAGCTTGATGCGCTCGCGTCGATCGTCCGGGTTCAGGCGCGGCGTCGCCGAAAGCAGCGCCTGCGTATAAGGATGGCGCGGGTTGGAGAAAATCGCCTCTTTACTGCCCTTCTCCACGCAGCGGCCCAGATACATCACCATCACTTCATCAGCGATATGCTCTACCACCGACAGATCGTGCGAGATAAAGACGTAGGAAAGGCCCATATCCTGCTGCAAATCCATCATCAGGTTCAATACCTGAGCGCGCACCGACACGTCAAGCGCCGAAACCGGCTCATCGGCGATCAGCACGTCTGGATCGAGCATCAGGCCACGCGCGATAGCGATACGCTGGCGCTGGCCGCCGGAAAACATATGCGGATAGCGATCGTAATGTTCGGTTTTCAACCCAACCTTCGCCATCATCTCCAGCGTTTTTTCCCGGCGCTCCGCCTTGCTGAGCGTGGTGTTGATCAGCAGCGGCTCTTCCAGAATCTGGCTCACTTTTTTACGCGGATTGAGCGAGCCGTAGGGGTTTTGAAACACAATCTGGATTTTCTGCCGACGCAGCTTTTGCGCCTGCGGATCGTGTTTCAGCAAATCCTGGCCATGCCAGAACAGCTGCCCTTCGGTCGGCGTTTCAATCATTGTCAGCAGGCGGCCCAGCGTGGATTTGCCACAGCCCGACTCGCCTACCACTGCCAGCGTTTTTCCTCGCTCCAGGTTAAACGAGACGCCGTCCAGCGCCTTCACCAGTCGCGGCTGGCCGAACAGCCCTTTCCGCACCGGGTAATGCTTTTTCAGATCGATAGCCTGCAGCAGATATTGCTGCTCTTGAGTTTCAGGACGCATAGGTTGGTCTCCCGGCATCATCCAGCGGATAGTGACACTTGGACTGACGCCCCGGAATATCACGGAGTTCAGGTTCTTCCACACGGCAATGGTCGGTGGCGTAGGGGCAGCGCGGATTAAGCAGGCAGCCCGTCGGTCGATCGTATTTACCCGGCACCACGCCCGGCAGCGAGGCCAGCCGCGCTTTATCCGCCGCAAATTCCGGCAGCGCGCGCAGCAGCGCCTGGGTATAAGGATGGCGCGGCGCTTTAAAAATGTCGCTCGCCTTGCCGGTCTCCACCACCTGTCCGGCGTACATCACAATGATGTGTTGCGCCGCTTCCGCCACCAGCGCCAGATCGTGCGTAATCAGGATCAGCGCCATGTTCTCCTGCTTTTGCAGCTCCAGCAGCAGCTCAATAATCTGCGCCTGAATGGTCACGTCGAGCGCAGTGGTCGGCTCATCGGCAATCAACAGGCGCGGACGGCAGGCGATCGCCATAGCAATCATCACGCGCTGGCTCATACCACCGGAAAGCTGGTGCGGATAAACATCCAGCCGCGATTCAGGATCGGGAATGCCCACCTGATTCAGCAGATCGATAGCGCGCTGCCGCCGGGTGCGGCGGTTGCCGCCCTGGTGAACTTTAATCGCTTCCATAATCTGATAGCCGACGGTGTAGCACGGATTCAGGCTGGTCATCGGATCCTGGAAAATCATCGCCACTTCCGAGCCGACCAGCTGACGCCGCTCTTTCTCAGAGATACGCTTCAGATCGCGCTGGTTAAACTCCAGCTTGTCCGCCATTACGCGGCCTGGATAATCAATCAGGCCCATAATCGCCAGCGAACTGACCGATTTGCCGGAGCCGGATTCGCCGACGATGCCGACAACCTGCCCCTGTTCTACCTGGTAACTGATGCGGTCAACCGCACGGAACGGTGCTTTTTCATCGCCGAAATGCACCGACAGTTTTTCTATATTTAATAACGCCATCTCGGTGCCTCTTTACTGCTTGAGTTTCGGGTCGAGCGCATCACGCAAACCATCGCCCATCAGGTTAAATGCCAGAACGGTCAGCAGGATCACCAGTCCAGGGAACGTGACCACCCACCAGGCACTTTGCGCATACTGCAATACGTCGGAGAGCATGGTGCCCCACTCCGGCGTTGGCGGCTGCGCGCCCATTCCGAGAAAGCCCAGCGCGGCCATATCGAGGATCGCGTTGGAGAAGCCCAGCGATGCCTGCACGATCAACGGCGCCAGACAGTTAGGCAGAATATTGACGAACATCTGACGCACCGCACCCGCGCCCGCCACGTTGGACGCGGTGACGTAATCGCGATTCACCTCGACCAGCACCGCCGCGCGCGTCAGACGGATATAGTGCGGCAACGCCACGAAAGTCAGCGCCAGCGACGCATTGACGATGGAAGGGCCGAATATCGCAACCAGCACCAGGGCCAGCAGCAGACTCGGCAGCGCCAGCATAATATCGACCAGACGCATAATAGCGGCATCGACCGCGCCGCCGACGTAACCCGCCAGCAGGCCGAAAATGACGCCGAGAATCAGCGACAGCAACACCACCAGACAGCCGACCAGCAGCGACAGGCGCGCGCCATACATCAGACGCGACAGCACGTCGCGGCCCACGTCATCGGTGCCGAGAATATATTGCCAGCTACCGCCATCCTGCCAGACAGGCGGACGCAGCAGCGCGTCACGGAACTGCTCCGCCGGGCCGTGCGGCGCCAGCAGGCCAGCAAAAATCGCCACCGTCACCATAATGACGATATAGCCCAGACCGACGACTGCGCCTTTATTACGTTTAAAGTAGTGCCAGAACTCCTGAAACGGCGTCATGGGCTTGGGTGCAGCGCTGACGCTGCCCGGATCAACAACAGACATAGCGCCCCCTTATTTTTTATGTCGAATGCGCGGGTTAACCACGCCGTAAAGCAGATCAACCAGCAGGTTAACCAGAATGATCAGCGTGGCGACCATCAGTACGCCGCCCTGCACCACCGGATAGTCGCGGCGCTGTAAGGCTTCAATCAGCCAGCGGCCCAGGCCAGGCCAGGAGAAGATGGTTTCGGTCAGAATCGCGCCGGCCAGCAGCGTACCGATCTGCAGACCAATCACCGTCACTACCGGCAGCATGGCGTTGCGCAGCGCATGAACGATGATGACGCGCATACGCGTCAACCCTTTCGCGCGCGCGGTGCGGATATAGTCCTCACCCAGCACTTCCAGCATTGATGAACGCGTCATACGTACAATCACCGCCAGCGGAATGGTGCCCAGCACAATAGCGGGCAGAATCATATGCATCACGGCATCTTTGAAATCGCCCGGCTCGCCCCAGATCAGCGTATCGATCAGCACGAAGCCGGTCAGCGGCTGCGTATCGTCGAGGAACACCGCGTCACCCAGCCGCCCGGAAACCGGCGTCAGGTTCAGCTGTACCGAGACCAGCATGATCAGCATGATGCCCCACCAGAAAATCGGCATTGAGTAGCCGGTCAGGGAGATGCCAACCGCGGTATGGTCGAAGATGGAGCCGCGTTTTACCGCCGCCAGTACGCCGACCGGAATACCAACGATCACGGCAAACAGCATGGCGCAGATGCCCAGCTCCAGCGTCGCTTTAAAACGCGGCACAAACTCATCCCACACCGGCGTGCGGCTTTTCAGGGAGATGCCAAGGTCGCCATGCAGGACGCCGTTGATATAGGAGAAATATTGTTTCCACAGCGGCTGATCCAGCCCAAGCTGGGCCATAAGCTGTGCGTGACGCTCCGGGGAGATCCCGCGCTCGCCCGCCATGATCAGCACCGGATCGCCAGGGATCAGATGGACAAAAGCGAACGTTAATAGGGTAATACCGATAAACGTTGGGATCACCAGACCCAAACGTCGGAATATGAACTGCAACATAATCCGGTTTCTCTATTTTTATCCCGCCGCTAAGGGCAGGTTTTGCTCACATCCTGCGCTGGCGTGAAGCCAGACGCGACGCAAAGATTTGCGCCTTCGCCATTTTTCGTTCGGGTAAAAGCTGTTTCAGCCGCAGACAACGCCGTCGGGCTGTCGCTACTGGTAAAACTTACCGGCAGCGACAGTGACGTGATTAATCGGGCCAGACGTTACCGGCCCCGTTGATTATTCAGCGATATCGACGTTAACGAAGTAGTGCCCGCCCAGCGGATCGACCACGTAGTTAGATACTTTTTTACTTACCGGCTCATAGACCGTGGAGTGCGCGATGATCAGCGCGGGCGCCTGATCGTGCATTACCACCTGAGCCTGCTTGTAAAGCTGAATGCGTTTTTGGTGGTCGTCCGTGGCGCGCGCAGGCTGGATTAAATCTTCAAAAGATTTGTCGCACCAGCGCGAATAGTTGGAGCCATCTTTGGCTGCCGCACAGCTGAACAGCGTAGCGAAGAAGTTATCTGGATCCCCATTGTCGCCGGTCCAGCCCATCATCACCGTCTGATGTTCGCCATCTTTGGCGCGCTTCAGATATTCGCCCCACTCGTAGGTCACGATTTTGGCTTTCACGCCGATTTTTGCCCAGTCAGCCTGAATCATCTCCGCCATGCGGCGGGCGTTCGGGTTGTAAGGACGCTGAACTGGCATTGCCCACAGATCGATAGCGAAGCCGTCAGCCATGCCCGCTTCTTTCAGCAGTTCTTTAGCTTTGGCCGGATCGTAAGGATAATCCTGCACTTCATCGTTATAGCCCCACATGGTCGGCGGGATCAGGTTTTTCGCAGACTGACCGGCGCCCTGATAAACGGCGTCGATAATCGCCTTTTTATTCACGGCCATGGTCAGCGCCTGACGTACCTTCAGGTTATCCAGCGGCTTTTTCTCAACGTTGAATGAGAGATAGCCAACGTTCAGGCCAGGCTGCTCCATCAGGTTGATGTTTTTATCCTGCTTCATGCGGGCAATGTCCGCCGGGTTCGGATAAGGCATTACCTGGCACTCGCCTTTTTGCAGTTTGGCGTAGCGCACCGAGGCATCCGGCGTGATGGAGAAGACTAAACGATCGATTTTCGGCTTGGTGCCCCAGTAATCAGCATTGGCTTTATACAGGATGCGCGAGTCTTTTTGGTATTGCAGCAGCTGGAACGGGCCGGTGCCGACCGGGTTCAGGTCTACTTTTTCCGGCGTGCCCGCCTGCAGCATCTTGTCAGCATATTCCGCGGAGAGAATAGAAGCGAAATCCATGCCTAAGTCGGCAAGGAACGGCGCTTCCTGGCGGGTCAGCGTAAAGCGCACGGTGTAGTCGTCAACCTTCTCGATTTTGCTGATCAGGTTGGGCATATCCATGCCTTCAAAGTATTCGTAGTTTCCGCCGGAAACCCCGTGATATTTGTTGTTCTTATCGAGCTGGCGCTCAAAGGTAAAGACCACGTCGTCGGCGTTAAAATCGCGCGTCGGTTTGAAATCTTTAGTGGTGTGCCACTTCACGCCTTTACGCAGATGGAAAGTATAGGTTTTGCCATCGGCGCTGACGTCCCATTTTTCGGCCAGGCCAGGATGCAGTTCGGTGGTACCGATTGTGAACTCCACCAGACGGTTATAAACCTGGCGGGAGCTGGCATCGTAGGTCGTGCCGGAGGTAAACAGCTGTGGGTTAAAGCCTTCCGGTGAGCCTTCTGAACAATAAACCAGGGTCTTCGCCTGAACGCTGACGGCAACGGTCATTGCAATCAGGCTCAGGCCGACCTTTAGCACCCCTGATTTAGCCAAGGAAATACTCATGCTTATGCTCCAATGTGTGATGTGTGTTGTGCGCGTGTGCCCGGCCTGTGTTTTTTTTGTGCGACCGGTGCGGGCTGTAAGTTAAGAGGAGGCGGCTCATTCTGACGACGTGAAAGCTATCAGAAGAATCCGCTTCCCTTACTCCAGTGAAACATCAATTTGTCAACAGAATGAAAGAAGGTCAATACGGATATGAGGTATTTACACAGAGTGTGAGAAACAGCAAGCAAACATAAAAAAAACCTTCCACTAACAAAACCAGCGGAATAATTGGTTACATTGCTAAATAACCCGATAATTAACGGGTGAAAAAGCAACCGCCCAGCAGGTTCAACCGCAAAAAAACGTTTAAAATTTATCGTCGAACGCTGCATAACTGAACGATTTGATAGCTGTTCAGGCTGAGAGCTAGCTAAAAATGCTGCATTAAGAGAATAAGAAATCATCGGCGCACCACAATCGGTCACCAGAGTGATGCGCTACAAAATAAGCAGCAAAGCCAGCGACGGCGCGCTCTATCTCACTGAGATTGCAAATAATAACGATTAACAACGTTGGTGCAGGCGAGTGGGATAAAAGAAGAAGATATGTCTGGCGAGCAGGTCATAACCGTAAGTAATGTCTGAGCAGCAAAAAGCATGCGGGATAAGACGAAAAGCATGAAAATCTGGCGTGCTAAAACGTAAAAACCCCAGTCATTACTGACTGGGGCTTGGGATTTGGTCGGCGAGAGAGGATTTGAACCTCCGACCCACACGTCCCGAACGTGTTGCGCTACCAGGCTGCGCTACTCGCCGATGGGGGCGCATCTTACTGAGGTCGCCGCCGTGCGTCAATGACTTTTTCACGTCGCACGGGTCAACTGCATGAAAAGCATTCACTCAGGCGGCACGCGCCTCTCCGTCAGCTTTTGCCGGCGACTTTCGCTTCCGGCGCCTGGCACCAGTTGTTGGCCGCCTTTATACCACCGTCCGGCGAGGTATATCCCAGGCAACCCAGAATGGTATCGAAAAACTCAACGTGACGATGGGTTTTCCCGATGCGCTGCTGGGCCTGTAAGCGCTCAAACGCCTCTTTATTATGCGAGTCCGCCAAATATTTATCGGAGGCCCAGACAATCATCGGCACGCGGAACTGCTCCGGTGGCGCCATTTCACGCGGCGTACCGTGGAAGTGCATATTGTCGCTAATGGATTCGCCGTGATCGGAGGCGTAAAACACAATCGCTTTCTTATCGCGCAGCTGGTCATAAACGCTGTCCAGCACAGTATCGGTATACAGCACTGAGTTATCAAACGCGTTGATCAGCTGATCTTTACTGCACTCGTCATCCACGCCCATACATTCCGGCGTGTAACGCGCATAGCTACGCGGATAGCGCTGGGAATAGAGATAGTGTGAGCCTTTAGTATGCAAAACCACCAGATGCTTGCCCTTTGGATGTCGGTCAAGCGAGGCCTTCAGTTCCGGGATCAGCAGCATATCGTCTACCGCCTTGCCCTGGTTACGCGGCTCCGAGCCAATCTGCTCGCGGAAGGCGAAATTATCAGCATGGGTATTATCGTAAAACCAGACCTCGCTCTGCATAGCGAACAGCTCAGAACTGAAGCCCAACGATTTCAGAACGGAAAAGATGTTATCTTCTTTCAGCGTGCGGCCAGGGTTATCTTCGGTGCCGCCTTCGCGAACAAACATGCAGCGCAGCGAAAGTTTGGTTGCGGTATCACAGGATTCGCCGCGAAAAGCGACCAGGTTTTTCTCATGCGAGAGCTTCGGTGTGGTATCGCGCTCGTAACCCAGCAGCCCCATATGATCCCAGCGGGTGGTTTCGCCAATCACAAACACCACGTAGGTATCATCAATGCCCGGCGGCGCCACGTAAGTGAATTTCTTCGCCGGATCGAGCAGTTCCTGGCCGTCAACGGTTTCATCAATGCGCGTCCAGGCGAACAGGCCCAGCGCGGCCAGCCAGTTGGACGGCAGATAAGAGTGCGCCACTACGCCGCCATAGCTTGGCAGATCGATATTGGTCACTTCTTCGTTGGTTTTTTGCAGCTTGTCGAAATAGCGGATCGGCAGCCAGACCAGCGCAACCGCCAGCAGCATAATCCCTATCGGTTTCAGGCGCTGACCTGGAGTTTTCAGCTGTTCGATTAATGTCAGACGCAGACGGTTACGCCAAATCATCAGCAGCGGCAGCGTGCTGACCACTACCATCCACAGGATAAAGCGGTAGCCCACCACCTCTTTAGAGAGATCGGTATCGGTGGTCATCACCGAAGCCACAATGCCGTAGCCGATCACCACGTTAAAGAAAGCCATATAGTAGGCGGCGGCCACCGATATCAGCACCAGC
>NZ_CALNWY010000030.1 GCF_940807255.1 Mixta sp. Marseille-Q2659
GCGATGGCATCGCGCTGGAAAAAGAGGTGGTGCAGACGGCGCTGCGCGAGCTGCTTATCGCGTTTCCGGTTTACCGTACCTACGGCAATGCGCAGGGGATGCCAGCGGAAAGCAGCGAGATGCTGCAGCGGGTGGCCGAAAAGGTCAGAACCAGCGCCAACGCGCCCGATCCCACCGCGCTCGATTTCCTTACGCGTATTCTGGCAGGTGAGGTCTCCGCCAGCGACGAGGCGACGCATTTCCGCACCCGTTTCCAGCAGCTGACCGGCCCGCTGATGGCGAAATCGGTAGAGGATACGCTCTTTTTCCGTCAGAACATGGAGCTGGCGCTGAATGAAGTGGGCGCCGAACCGATCCCGCGCGCCTTCTCGGTCGATCGTTTCCACGCGGAGATGAAAACGCGGCTGGAACGTCAGCCCGACGCACTTTCCGGCACCTCAACCCACGATACCAAACGCGGCGAAGATGCCCGTGCCCGCCTCTATACACTGACCGAAGCGCCGGAGCAGTGGGCCGAATGCGTGACGCGCTGGCGTCAGATGAACCACGCCAAAGTCACCGTGCTGGAAGATGGCCCGGCACCAAAACCGGCGGTGGAATGGATGCTCTATCAGGCGCTGGCGGGTGTCTGGCCCACCACGCTTCAGCCGCAGGATGAAGCGGGCCTGAAGGCGCTGGAGGAACGTTTCCTCGCCTTTGTGGAAAAGGCACTGCGCGAAGCGAAGCTGCGTACCGACTGGGCCGACAGCAATGATGCCTATGAAAAGGCGGTGCAGGATTACGCCGCGCATCTGCTCTCACCCGCTAACCAGACCTTTTTGCAGGATTTCGCCGCTGCGCTGCGGCCTTTTATTCAGGCAGGCCTGGTCAACAGCCTGACGCAAAGCGTGATCAAGCTAACGGCGCCCGGCGTGCCGGATATTTATCAGGGCAGCGAAGCGCTGAACTTCAGCCTGGTCGATCCTGATAACCGTCGTGAACCCGACTTCAGCGCCCTTGAAGCGATGCTGAACGGCCATGAAACACCGGAATCCGCCACCGAAGAGAGCTGGCTTAGCGGCAAACTGAAACAGCATCTGACCGCCAAACTGCTACATCTGCGCCAACAGATGCCGTCGCTATTTCGCCGGGGCGACTACCTGGCGTTGACGGCCAACGGCAAACATGCAGAGAACGTTATCGCCTTTGCCAGGGCGGACAACGATAAAGCGTTAATCATTATCGCGCCACGCCTGGTCTTCAGCGCGCTGCAGGGCCTGGCTCAGCCCAATAACGCACGCTGGGAAGAGACCGACATTCCGCTGCCAGCACCGCTGGCTAACCGCCGTTATCGCGACATTCTGAGTGGAGAAGAAAAACAGCTGACTGACAGGTTCAGTCTGGAATCAACAGATTGCTGTTCGTTTGTCATATTGGTAAGCGCATGATTTTAATTAAATAAAAATATCATGAATCGCTGTTGTGCGTAAAAACGCTATTCGATGGAGAGATATGAATGTCAAACGGTAAGGCTTTTGAAATCACGGCAGGCTCTGCCCACCAGCTTGGCGCTAACTTTGATGGCGAAGGCGTCAACTTCGCTATCTTCTCGGCACATGCGGAGCGCGTTGAGCTTTGCTTATACGATGCGGACGGCCAAACGGAGATTGCACGTCTGGATCTGCCGGAGTACACCCATGAGATCTGGCACGGTTATGTACCAGGCCTGCAACCGGGCGCGCTTTACGGCTATCGCGTTTACGGGCCTTACGATCCGGAAAACGGCCATCGCTTTAACCCCAATAAACTGCTGATCGATCCCTATGCGCGCGAGCTGGTGGGCGATATTGAGTGGAATGAAGCGCATTTCGCCTACGATCTGCTGCATGAAGATAAAGATCTGACTTTCGATACCCGCGACAGCGGGCCGTTTACGCCAAAATGCCGGGTGATCGATCCACGCGACTTTGACTGGCAGGATGATAACCGTCCGACCATTGGCTGGCCGCAGACGGTGGTTTATGAAACCCACGTAAAAGGCTTCACCCAGCTGAATTCCGCCCTGCCGCCTGAGCTGCGCGGCAACTTCGAAGGCATGGGCCACAAGGCGACGGTGGATTACATTAAGAGCCTCGGCATTACCTCAGTCGAGCTGCTGCCGGTTCACTGGTTCCCGGACGACCAGCATCTGCTCGATAAAGGACTGAAAAATTTCTGGGGTTATAACTCGCTGGGTTTTTTCGCGCCCGCATCACGCTACTACGGCCCGAACGGCATTCAGGGCTTCCGCGATATGGTGCGGTCGTTCCACGATGCTGGTATCGAAGTGATCCTGGATGTGGTGTACAACCACACGGCGGAAGGCAACGAACTTGGCCCAACGCTCTCCTTTAAAGGCATCGATAACTTTTCTTACTATCGCACCCTGCCCGACCAGCATCGCTACTACATCAACGATACCGGCACCGGCAATACCGTGAACACTTCGCATCCACGCGTGCTGCAAATGGTGATGGATTCGCTGCGCTACTGGGCCGAATCGATGCATATCGACGGCTTCCGCTTCGATCTCGGCACCATTCTGGGCCGCGAGCCGGAAGGCTTCGACCAGCGCGGCGGCTTTTTCGACGCGGTCATGCAGGATCCGGTGCTGTCTAAGCTGAAGCTGATTGGCGAACCCTGGGATATCGGCCCCGGCGGTTATCAGGTTGGCGGCTTCCCGCCGGGTTGGGCGGAGTGGAACGATAAGTATCGCGATACGGTGCGCGAATACTGGAAAGGGGTGAACGTTTCGACTGATTTCGCCGCCCGTCTGCTCGGTTCCGGCGATCTCTACGACCTGCGCGGCCGTCGTCCGTGGTCCAGCGTTAACTTTATTACCGCCCATGACGGCTTTACGCTGAACGATCTGGTCTCCTACAACGAGAAGCATAACGACGACAACGGCGAGGATAACAACGACGGCCACAACGATAACCGTTCTTACAACTACGGTGCGGAAGGCCCCACCGACGACGCCGGTATTAATGCGGTGCGCGAGCGCCAGAAACGTAACTTCCTCGCCACCCTGTTCTTCTCGCACGGCACGCCGATGCTGCTGGCGGGCGACGAATTTGGCCGCAGCCAGATGGGTAACAATAATGGCTACTGTCAGGACAGCGAGATCTCCTGGGTTCACTGGGATAATCTGCCGGAAAGCGCCGATGCGCTACGCGAGTTCACCCGTCAGGTCATCAAACTGCGCGCGCAGCAGCCGCTGCTACGTCGTGAAAGCTGGCGCGACGGGATGGATATTAAGTGGTTCAACGCGGGCGGCGGCTTTCAGCAGCCGGAACAGTGGGATGAAGGCTCTACGCTCGGCGTTTACCTTGGCCGCCCGGACCTGCAGGCAGAAGAAGGCATCTGGCATGATGTGTTGATGCTGATCAACCCGTTCGAAGGCAATGTGCCGTTCCGCATTCCACAGTTTGGCGAAGGCGGCTGGGTGCTGGAGCTGAGTACTTCCGATACCGCTCGACGCGGTCTGGTGATTACCCGCGAGAAGGATTTTGAACTGGAAGGCCGCAGCATTGTGCTGTTCAGAAGGCCGTAAATGTGGACCATCGCCATGGATGGCGATGTGGGAGGTTTAAATTAAGGTTGGCTGACGGATACGGCAGCATTTGCTGCCGTATGTATCGCCCAGCCTTTTAATTAGCTTAGCTGTGACAAGAGCCGGTTCTCATTTTTCCATATGATATATCATCATCATTTGAATTTTATCAACGCAGCCTGAACACGGGCGCCCCATATAAACTGCGTATTTTGATTACCATTTTCGCTACCTGATCATGGGTAATATTCCGAACAAGATCAACCGGATGTTCGCCATGCTTTTCAATAAAGTAATTGATTGCTGTAGCTTTTACCTGGTTATAACCCTCATTCCGGCAAATAGTCGACTGTGCCTCGCTCCACTCTTCATCGCCAAGGTATTTTTCGGAGTCAGCAATATCCGCAAAATAACAAAAAGGTGGATGCATACCTGCTTTAATAATTTCATAAGTATGATCCACATGTTCCATCGCATTGTAATAAGCCTCATCCATAAGGCCGACCTTATCCAGGCATTTACGGGTATAAAAAGAAAACGCGCCCACACAAAAACCATATAAAGGAACCGACAATTTTTCATAGTTAATGGTGGTGGCGGGTGCGGCTGCGCCATATTCATCGCGGTTATTAGGGCCGTGCTGGCTGTAGTTAAAGTGCTGAATACCGGAAACGCGCGCCGCTTTAATATATTCCTGAAAGACATCGATATTTTTTATATAAATATCGTCTTCGATCAGGAAAAAGTACTCAACCTTGCGTTGTTGTAAATAACGCAACGCAATATTTTTACTCTTTCCTACACCGAGGTTTTTTTCATTATGAATAATATTGGCATCAAGATCGGCAAACTCCTGGTAAATTTTTCCATCGTTAACCACAATGATTTCATCAACCGGCGCACCAGCAAGTGAATCGAGTAACTTGCGTAATCCTGCCGGGCGATTATAGGTAACAATTCCTATGCCTACTTTTTTATTAAAAAGCATACTTACCTCTGCTCAAAAAAGATTTATGCGTCCAACCAGGCCGTGCGCCATTCATCAAGGCCGTTTTCACGTAGCATCCAGTCCTGATGCACTGCCGCACGCAGCGCATCGCCCATTTTTGAGGTAGCGTCCATATCCGCGAGATGCATTTTGATCGCCGACATCCAGTCTTTAAAGCGGTTGTCTACGAGCGTGACGGGCAGGCTTCCCTGATAGGGTTCAATTCGGGTGGCGATAATTGGCACGCCGCAGGCTCCGATTTCCAGCAGCCGCAGATTACTTTTACACTCGTTAAAATGGTTAATTTCCAGCGGTACCAGCGCTAAATCCAGATTGAGGCTGGCCAGTTTTTCCGGGTAAAGATCGAAAGGCACGCCCGCATGAAACTCGCAGTTAATCCCTTCCGGCTTCATGCCCATGAAAACCCACTCCACGTTATCCTGCAGCTCTTTAATCACCGGCTGGATAATTTCCAGATCGCCGGTATGACTGCCGCCGCCAGCCCAGCCGACACGCACTTTCTTACCTGTGCGGCGCTGGCTGAACAGATGTCCCCACTGGCTAACGGCCAGCCGGTTATGGGCCACGCGTATATCATGATGATAAGGCGCGTACGCCTCAGCAAGCGGCTGCGTTGACACCACCACCCGATCCGCCTGCTCCATCACCCGCCGCAACGCTTTTATAATGTGCTGAGGGAAATGGTGTCTGACTGCATTTTTTAACGGCAGATTGGGCAAAAAATCATCATATTCGACAATGATTTTCGCTGAACACAGACTGCGGTATTTTTTTATCAGATCGGGAAAGCCCGTACCGGATGGCAGCTGTAGCAGAATGGCGTCCGGCTGCATTTCAGCCACTTCCATCAGGCCAGGCACGCCAAAGTACAGCCCACCGTCGGTAAAAATATTTTCCTCCAGCGCCTTATAAGGCTGGATCACCCGATGATTACCGCAACCATACCAACCTGAATGCGTGGCAAGAATACGTGGCAGCGGTTGCTGTGGCAGCGGCGGCTGGATACGCGCCATCTGTTCGGAAAGCGTAAACGGCTTGCCATATTTAGTCATCAGCGGATGGTAGCGGCTGTCCTGCGTTAACTTTTGCCGCCACTTACGCAACAGCGCCAGCTGGGATCCATGTTGTATGTCCGCCGCGCTATCTTTGTCCTGCGACAGCAACAACGTTGCGCCGCCCATATGCATCACTTCGCAATCGGGAGTCCAGGTGACTAAGTAACCGCTTTCGCGCAGTTTTAAACAGTAATCGACATCAGCGAGGAAAATAGCGAATTCATTTTCATCTAAACCGCCCTGCTGTAAAAAAAGTGACTTAGGCGTCAGCAGGCAGGAACCGGAAAGCGCGGCGACATTGTGCGTCGCGCTAAGATAATGCAGATAGCCATCACTGTCGGCTGGCGCAAATTCAAAAGGATTGATTGCGCCCTGCTGGATCCCGGTAAGATAGCCAGCATGCTGGATCTTGCCGTCCCGGAAGATCAATTTTGGGCCAACGGCTCCGACTTCAGGCCGCTGGGCAATGCTCATTAGCGTGGCCAGCCAGTCGGCATCATGAATTTCACAGTCATTATCGAGCATTAGCAAATAATTGCCCTGCGCTACCGACGCTGCCGAATTAACCATCGCGGCGTAATTAAATGCGCCAGGATAGTCAAGTACGCGCAGCGTATTCAGTCCAAGCGCCCGAAGCTGAGCCAGATACGTCAGCATCTCTGCTTCGTCAGAGCCGTTATCTACGACAATGATTTCCAGATTTTGCCAGCGGGTTTTCTCAATCAGGCTATTAATACAGTTTTTAAGCAGCGCCGCTTTGTTACGTCCAGGGATAATAACGGTCACCGACTCGTTATAAGCGCAGGCATAGCGACTTTTCAGCAGGCCTTTTACCGGGTTGCGTTCAACCGTTGCGTTAATACCAAAACGCTTATAGTGTTCAACGAGTTGCAGCTCCGCTTCTGCCTGAATAGCCTCTTCAACCTTCCACTGGGAAAAATCAACAGGCGCTTCCACCAATACTTCAGGGATCCCAGAAAAAGCAGCCAGCCCTTCACGTTCGATAGACTTCCATAGCAGTTCGTAATGCGGTAACTGCCGCGCTCCCACGCTACAGCCGCCTACTGCCCGTGCTGTGGGCATATCCAGCGACAGCACCGCACCGATATAGGGGAAACTGCGCAACAGATCGAAGTTACCATTGGGACGCAGGGTGACCTGCTGCTCTTCCGGCGTTTTATACCAGATTTCATCACAATAAAAGGCGCGACACTGCGGCATACGCAGATGATATTCCGCCATTTTCAGAACAGCATGCGGCAATAATTTCCAGCCAGCAGGTATAACAATCAGCCGTTTAATCGCGCCGCTTTCAGCCAGCAAATTCAGGCAAGTGGAATTATCGTAAGGCAGAAAATTAACCTGTTCCGCAGGCAGCGCTTGCTTAAATTGTTCAGTGGCGTCGGCTACACAAATGACGCCCGGCTGCAGGCGCTGCGCTGCGATCGAAGCCAAGCTATCAGTCACGTCGGCTGGCTTATGATTGTCGGTCAGAATCAGGACGCCAATATCGGCTTCTTCCGGTAGCGACGAGAGAAAAGTTTTTATAATCGTTTCGCGTGCGGTACTGCTACTGCGCTGTTCCAGCCACGTGGCAATATTATAATTATCGGCGAGGTTGCCGATGCAAATGCGACTATGCAACTTTAACTGGCGCAGCTCGCTCCTGCTGAGAAGAGGCTGTTGCAGCGGCGGCTGAAAAAATTCTTCTGTCGTAAAGGAAAATGAGGAAAAGAGAGTCTGCTGCGTTTGTGACCATTTATGCGCTTTCGCCCAGTCGGAAACCAGAGCGCTGGCGCACTGTTCTGCCGTCAACACCGGAAGATCGGCGCGACATTTAAAACCAGCCTTATGCAGCAACGTATAATTTTGCTGAGTAAGGTAGCCAGGAAAACGATCGCCATCGGAAATAAATACCGGAATACCGCTACTAAACGCCAGCTGCGCATAATGACTACTGGTCATGACGGCATCATATTCCAGTAGCTCGGCAACGGTGATGCGCTCCGCCAGCTCATCGCTGTTAATCCAGCTGAGCGTAATACCTTGCCGTAGACAGGCAGCTCGTAGTTTTTCATCAAATTTGGGCGTCAGGCTTAATACGCGCTCCAGGCTCTCGCGCTGCGAGGCAGCGGGAAGTTCGCTAATATTACGCAGAAAAGCCCGCTGCTGTACTTTATCCGACGCTGCGCCTTCCGCTTTTAACTGTTCTTCCGTTAATGGATTAAAGGCTAAAATCGCGGCGGCAAGCTTGTTTTCCAGCGCCATATCCAACTCGGTTTCATTCAATCGACTGAAATCGAAGTGATGGAAGAAAAAACGGCTGGTAAAGGATTGTTTCTCCAGTCGTTCAATAACCGGAGTGGACAGGTAGCCTTTAAAGATCAGCGTGGCATCATACACCTGCTCCGCCAACGCTTCGTCGCCCTGTGTCAGTTGCAGCCGGCCCGAATCACGCCAGCTGACGAGTACTTTCTGTATTTTCCAGCTGCAGCGCCAGGTATTGAGTTCGACCCAATGCCCTGCCGTAATGAATTCATCAATAAGGTTGATGATATAGGTGGACTGTTCGTCAAAACGATCCAGCGCATCGACGCTGAATAATATTTTTTTCATCTACTCTGCCCTGTAATAGCGCTGACGTTGAATGCGATATGAATGCTCTCCTTACTATTTTCCGATAGTTTCGCTTAATCAAAGCGTTAAACAGCGATGCTGTTTCAGTGCTTTTTTTGCCATAAAAAAAGCGCCCGAAGGCGCTTTATTGTAGAGCTTGCGATTAACGCAGCAGAGACAGCATGGTCTGCGGAACCTGGTTGGCCTGTGCCAGTACGGAGCTGCCAGCCTGCTGCAGGATCTGCGCGCGGGACATGTTGGACACTTCCGTTGCGTAATCAGAATCCTGAATACGGCTGCGCGCTGCGGACAGGTTGCTGACCGTGTTGTTCAGGTTGGTTACCGTTGATTCGAAACGGTTCTGGGACGCACCCAGGGTGCTGCGCTGGGTATCAACGTTTTTGATTGCTGCGTCAATCACCGCC
Source organism: Mixta sp. Marseille-Q2659 (assembly GCF_940807255.1). Taxonomy (GTDB): domain Bacteria; phylum Pseudomonadota; class Gammaproteobacteria; order Enterobacterales; family Enterobacteriaceae; genus Mixta. Next base: position 8,677 of record NZ_CALNWY010000030.1, read on the forward strand.
ATCGGGCCGGTGCTGCCTGACGCGCCGGAGTTAGCCAGTACGTCAAAGCCGTGAGTTTTCACAGTACGATCGCTGGCAGCGATATTAGCACCGCTCACGCCAGCGGTTTCGCCTGAAGCGTACAGGTTCCAGCCGCTGCTGGCGTTCATGGTAATAGAGATGGTCTCACCATCTTTTGCGCCAACCTGGAAAGAAAACGCTTTGCTGGACGCGTTATCCAGAATTTTGGTGCCGTTAAAGTCGGTCTGCTTGGTGACGCGGTTGATCTCTTCCATACGCTGGTTAACTTCAGCCTGGATGGAGTCGATGTCAGAGGCAGAGTTGGTGCTGTTCTGCGCCTGAACGGTCAGGTCACGTACGCGCTGCAGGTTGTTGTTGATTTCGCTCAGCGCGCCTTCAGCGGTCTGCGCCAGAGAGATACCGTCGTTGGCGTTACGCGCCGCTACGGTCATACCGTTGATGTTAGAGGTGAAGCGGTTAGCGATCGCCTGACCTGCTGCGTCATCTTTTGCGCTGTTGATACGCAGGCCAGAAGACAGACGTTCAATCGCGGTGCCCAGAGAAGACTGAGATTTGCTCAGGTTGTTCTGAGTGGTCAGCGACAGGGTGTTAGTATTAATAACTGCCATGATGGTTTTCCTTTAAAAATTGGTTCAGATTCAGGCATCTGTTATACGGCTTCATCACCGTCAACCTCATTATCGACAGCCCTAAACCAACCTTTAGAAAATTTTTGCGAAAAACCAGCAAAACGGCAAAAGCCGGAACTGCAATAAAGAAGGGCTGTTTATCTGCCCATTGATTTTTTTATCCGGGGCTAATCTTTTACCAAACGCTGCCGATACCCTCCCCAGTGATTGTCAACAACCAAGGATTACAACATGGCAACTATTAGTTCCCTCGGTGCGGGTACGAGTCTCGATTTACAAACGTTGTATGAAAGCCTGGAGACATCAGAAAATACACGTTTGACGCCGATCACCACGCAGCAGACTTCCTATAAAGCGAAGCTGACCGCCTGGGGTATCGTACAAACCTCGCTGGAAAAATTACAGACGGCATCCGACGCGTTAAAAGATACCTCTAAAATCGCCTCGACCAAGGTCTCCAGCACCAACACGGCCTTTACCGCAACGCTGGCAAATGATGCTGCGGCCGGTAATTACTCCGTTGAAGTCAGCCAGCTGGCGACAGCGCAGTCTCTGCTCTCTAAAGCGGCCACCAGCAAAGATACCGACTTAGGCGACAGCTCGCTGGCCTCGCGCACCATTACCATCGCGCAGAGCGGTCAGGAAAATCCAATGACCGTAACGCTGACGCAGGATCAAACCAGCCTGGCCGATATTCGCGATGCGATTAACAAGCAACAAGGCAGCGTTACCGCCAGCATTATTAAGTCTGATGATAATACCTATTATCTGTCGCTGACTTCGCGCGATACCGGCACCGCTAATGAAATGACGGTAACCACTAACGACAGCGCGCTGGCGCAGTATATCGGCTATGACAAATCGTCAGCCACCAACGCGATGAGCGAAAAGGTTGCCGCCGCGGACGCCAAATTAACGCTTAATGGCGTCGCGATTACGCGTAGCAGCAATACCATTACCGATGCGCCGGAAGGCGTGACCCTGGCCCTGACGAAAACCAACGTCGGCAGCCCGGAAACTCTGACGGTAGCCAAAGATAATCAGCCGATGGTTGATGCGGTGCAGGCCTATGTCGATGCCTATAACTCACTGCAGACTACCATCGCTAACCAGACCAAATATACCGCGGTCGATCAGGGCAGTGGCGCGCAGGACACCAGCAACGGCGATCTGCTGGGCGACGGTACGCTGCGCAATATCCAGACGCGCCTGCGTTCTATGCTCTCGACGTCACAGTCCGGCGGCGACTACTCGCTGCTGTCGCAGATCGGCGTGACGCAAGGCACTGACGGTAAGCTGACGGTCGACAGCGATAAGCTGAATAAAGCGCTGGATGAAAAATCCGCCAGCGTGGTGACCTTCCTGTCGGGCGACGGCAAAACGACCGGCTTCGCGACGCAGGCCAGTAACCTGCTGGAATCGATGCTCGCTTCCGACGGTTCGATCCAGCGTGCGGAAGACGGCATCAATACCACGCTGAAGCGTCTGTCCGATCAGTACGATCAGGTTACTACTCAGATCGAAGCGACGATGGCACGCTATAAAAGCCAGTTTACCAGCCTGAGTACCCTGGTCTCTTCGCTGACGCAAACCGGCAACTACCTGACCCAACAGTTCTCAGCGATGAGTTAATTCGAGGAATAACATGTACGGAAAATCGGGGATCCAGGCCTACGCCCAGGTCGGCGTTGAAAGTGCCGTAATGAGCGCCAGCCCGCATCAGCTGGTGGTTCTGCTGTTTGATGGCGCGCTAAGCGCCATGAAAAAAGCCGCCATTTTGATGGAACAGGGCGATATTCCCGGCAAAGGCCAGGCGCTCTCTAAGGCGATCAACATTATTACCAACGGCCTGCGCGCCGGTCTGAATCATGAGGCGGGCGGAGAAATCGCCGCCAATCTTGACGGCCTGTATGACTATATGACGCGTCGTCTGCTGCACGCCAATCTGCATAATGATGTGGCTGCCATTGACGAAGTGGAAAGATTGTTAAGCAATATTGCCGACGCCTGGAAAGAGATCGGGCCGAACGCGCACGCTACGCAGGACGCCTGATGATGTCATCCAACATTGATTTGCTTCGTCGCTATCAGCAACTGCTGATGCTCAGTAATACCATGTTGACGCTGGCGAAGCAGAGCCAGTGGGATGAACTAATCGGCCATGAAATGGGCTATTTGCAGGCGGTGGAAGGCGTTAAGCAGGCGGCGGAGAGTTGTAACTTGTCCGCTGCGCTACAGGCGCAGATTCGGCCGCTGCTCCGGCAGCTGTTAGATAACGAAACCCTGATTAAAAACCTGCTCACCCATCGCATGGTTGAGCTGCGTACGCTGGTTAATCAGGGCAATCAGCAGAAAAATATTACCTCCGCCTATAGCGGCCTTTCCGGCAACATTCTCTACCCTTCCGATCGCGGATAACGCCAGAACAGTGATGACGCGCACGCGCGTCATCATGGCGTTTATGGCTGGCTTTGCGCCGCCGGCTCGGCAAAAACGGCGCGCATCGTTTGCGGCTCGATATTCTGGATAACCGCCGCATCGGGCTGCTGGCTCACCTGCTCCAGCGCCTGCTGGCATTCAAGCGTCGGCTGGTCAACTTTTTTCAGCGTTAGCTTATCGTAGTGCAGCTCGCTGCCTTCCAGCTCCAGCGGCATTACGCGCATCTGCTTATTCACATTCACATACTGACCGTTCAGCAGCGTAAGCTTGCCTGGCTTGGCAATGACGCGTTGCCATTGACGGCAGTCCAGCGTATCGCCTTCGGCGGTAATAATCAGGCTGCCGATGGCCTGCGGGTTAATCAGCCCGCGCTGCGGCCCGCTAGTTTGCCAGTAACCCTGCAGATTGGCTGGCGCTGGCGTTTTTACCGCCTGCTGGTATTGAGTGATTTGCGCACAACCCGCCAGCGCCAATGCGCCTAACAGCATCCACTTTTTCATTCTGGCTCCCTAACCTTCGTTTGATGGCGGCTACGTTATAATTTTTTCCCCCGTCAACGCAAGATACTTAGGCGCCGGAGCGGTAATGCAGCGCGCCTGGCTCGCAGAATGATTAACTTTACGACGGTTAAGCCGCCCCGCCCTGACAGCCAGGCGGCGGCGGGTTAAACTTAAAGCCATCTTTATTTACAGGTTAACCCTATGAAAACGCCTCAAGAGTATTACGCCATCGCCCGCTCCATGTTTTTATCCGCGCATCCCGATTTTCAGGCTGCGCTGGATAGCCTGACACAGGAAGAGGCGGACGGTTTTAAAATGACGCTGGCGCAATATCGCAGCATGCAGGCAGATCGGCTTTATGCTGCGTTTTTGCGCGCTAAAAATCAGGATGCGATTCTGTTTTCTATCCAGCTGGCGGAGCCGGATAAGGAAGTGGCGATTCAGGCGATTGAAGCCTATCTCAAAGAACATGCCGCCGCGCTGGGCATGACGTGGGAAGAATTTTGTCAGAAGAATGAGCTTTAAGCGGCTAAAGTTACACGCTCGCGCCGACCGACTGCTCCAACCAGTCCGTCAGACAGAAATAAAGTTGTACAAGATGCTTAGTTTTGTATAACTTTCCCGGTGCGGCGCGAGTCGCTACTATCCTTGAACGAATGGTGCTTTGCACTGCCTCTGGAAGTGTCGCTGGATTTCCACCTCCAGAGGCTAATTTTACTCTTTGTTCCCCTGCGCGATTGTCATCTCGTCAACGTAGCGCGTCACCGCCAGCAGCCGGTTAATATGAGTCAGCAATAAATCAATATCGGACTGAACCACATCGGGCGTGGCCTGCGTAGCGGCAAGAATGGCGTGGTTAATATTCTTTTCGATACTGTCCGACCCCTCTTTCCCGGCGGTTAACAGTAGCGCAGCCAGCAGCAGCGATTGCGCTTCTACCTGCGCAGTAATCTCTTTCGCCTCTACATCCATTTTTGCCAGCTTCATCAATATATCAATGACCAGATGCTTCATGGTTATCCCCTGTTTGTTTGGACGCTGAAAATAGCAGCCGAAATATCTTCTTTCTATAAGACCAGACCTTATAAACATTTTATGGCCAGGCATCAAAAATGCATTTGATACTGTTTGCATATCCAGTATGATAACCAGCGCTTCGAGCGGTGCGGAATCAAGAGGATTGCTACCCATGTTTGTTGAACTGATTTATGACAAGCGCAACGTTGCCGGGTTACCTGGCGCGCACGAAATTATTCTGGAAGAGCTGCAAAAACGTATCCACCGCACCTTTCCGGATGCTGAGGTGAAAGCGAAAGCGATGCAGCGTAACGCTATTGAGAGCGACGCCAGCAAAAGCGACAAATCGATTATTATCCGTATCGTCGAAGAGATGTTTGACGAAGCGGATATGTGGCTGGTCGCCGAATAACTGCTCTGCCAGACGACAAAACCGCCCTTTCGGGCGGTTTCTTTTTAGGTTAAATCACCGTGCCGGAATTTGATCCGGTGTCATCATCATCCAGCGGCTCGGCATCATCTTCATCCTCCAGCGGATCGATACCGTCGTCATCAGCGATCTCATCCGGCGTTTGCGGTACAGGCTCATCATCTTCCAGCGGATCGTTTACATCAGGACGTTCTGACATATTAACCTCCAGTAACCCAACAGGGGCTTAGTAAGTGTAGGTGACCCACATTGCCCGACCCTGTACAAATTGTTCTCTTGTCTACGCCGTCACAGTTGCGCGCCGTTATCACGCTGGAAGCCGCTCGACTCGGGATTTTTCTCACATTGCAGTCATAAAAAAAGGCTCACCGAAGTGAGCCTTTTTATTCAGTCGACATTAGCTGTCGCCTGAAAGATTGCCTGTAGCCATAACCTTTATCATTACGCCTTCACTGCTCAGGTTGTTACCGTCATCGCTATCGTAAGGCTTGATGCAGGCTAAAGTGACTTACAGCGCAACAACGTTAGTTGCTGAAGGGCCTTTAGCGCCGTTCTCAACGGAGAACTCCACTTTCTGACCTTCATCAAGGGTTTTGAAATCGTTGCTCTGGATAGCAGAGAAGTGTACGAATACATCTTTGCTGCCGTCTTCAGGAGAGATAAAGCCAAAACCTTTCTCAGCGTTAAACCATTTTACTAAACCAGTCATTTTGTTAGACATGATACTTCCTTCTTAATAGTAGAGAGCCAGCTGTTGTGGCGTACAAGGTCTGTATTGCAGAGAATACTTACTGGGCACTTAGAAAAGACTCAAGAAGAAGGGGTATCTGAGATAACGCTTTAAATGAGGACTGCTTTACTAAAACTGCTTTCATAAGGTCTGTCTTCCAAACCGATGCGCTATTTACTCATGGAACCACATTGAGCGCAAGCGTTATTTTATAATTATTTTCTGATAGCGGGAAAATTAAAAACGCAGCGCTAACTAAGCGGTCCGACAGCTATATATGTAAAGAAACGTATAGGCACAGGCGATAATGTTTGTTTCCCGCGCTGGCATAAAACCGTTTCAGAACGTCTTGTCCAAAAAGCATTACTGCCGTTTCGATTTGAGGCTAAACCAGGCGGCAGCCCCGGCCAGGAATAATAACATTAACCCAAAAGCGGTTGCGCCTGACATTAGTCGCAAAACGGCGCCAGCCAAAAATGCAACGGCCAGAATGGCAAAAAGGATGCGTTTGTTCATTGTCTCCCCCTTTTCTCTTAGCTTAATAAAGATTAGCAGGGATTTAACAGGCGTGAGCCGTTAGGCTGTAAAACAGGATCAAACAAATAGCCGCAGCGGTTTAATGGATAAAAATCAGACGCAATAAAATAGTAAACAGGCAGAAGATCAATGGAATTACCTCTGCGCTGAATGATAAGTTGTTGCGCGCGGCTCTCAACAGATATTAACGCAGCCACAAAGGAAAAGATCCGGCTTTGCGGCTGCGATAGTCAATACTTAATTAACCGCCTGACATTCGGTAGTTTTGTCTTTCATTAGATCGCTAAAGCTGCCGCTGCGCCCTTTACTCCACCATTGATATACATTGCCGTTATATTTGGCTCCGCTGCCTGAAATAACATTTGCCATAACGATTGCCGGTTCACCTGCTTTTTTTATTACCGCAAGGCGGTTGGGATCGTTGTTATAGTAGGTAATATCCAGCCGCTGACCATCTTCGCACTGATATACAAGCTGCGACGTTTCCGTGTTGCCTCTGCCCGGAACTGAAAAAGATGAGCTGCATCCGGTCAGTACCGCAGCGGCTATCGCAACCGCAATATAACGTTTATCCATTATGCCCTCCTGAAAAGGTCTTCATGCTGTTGAACGGTGAGCCTATAATAAAACGCAATCCTGTTAAAACGATGGGCCTGGCTCCCGGATTTTTGAATATTTCGGCCAGGCTCGTTTCTGTATGGCCAGCTTGCGTGACCATTGGCTGAGTTCGATTTTCCAGTACAGGCTTTGCGCCGGGCAAAAATATACACGCCGGTGCAGTTCTGGCCTAAAGAGAAACTTTAGGCTCACTGGTTTTTAATGCTTCATCGGCATAGCTGTGAATGCGCGCTATCGCCACGGCAAGACGCTTCGCTTTTCCCGGTGCCTGACTAATCATTCTTATTTTTTTAGCCTGCACGGCAATAGTTTGTTTTAGTTTTTCATTTTCCATTAGCAGCGTGGTACCTTCGCTTTTTTGCAGCTGTTCGCAATAAAGCATTAAAGAAGAAAAATCGTTGGCATTCAGCGTTACGGTTTCAGGCGTCCTTTTTTCAATCCAGCTAAGTAATGCGCTTATCCGTTCCGGTGACCAGTCTGAGTTAAATCTGTTCATAAATACCCCTGGTAATATGCTGTGTAATTAAAACAATATATAAATTCTAATCTGTTGAATTTAGAAGGCCGCTATTATTAACGAATGGCTGCAACTTTTAACATGATCAAAATCAAGAATAAAAGGACACTATTGGCCCTAATTCTTCCTGTCAGGCTATTTTTTATAAATTCAGATTTTCCCTGGCCTGAATAAATACTGGCGATTCATTGAACAAAAATCATTAATAATTAGCCAAAACCCCTGATATGAATGCGTTTTTAGCGTGAAATTTGATCAACAGAAAGAAAGCAGATGGGTTTCAAAGAGAAAAAATTTGTAGCGCAGAATGTAAAATCAATAAAAAAGTACCAATCTATTTTAAAGTGCTGTAAAAAAACATCAAAATTAATACTTTATTTTTAATTGGCACTGTTACGCAGTTTATTTTTAATTTAAAAATAAAACGCCCAGCTAAAATTAAAATCATGCTATTAGTTTCTAAGGAAATTAATTTTATTCACTTGCACTTAAACTCGCCAAATTTACCGACACCTTTTATAAGGCTTTATTAAATAATATAAAAATCCCACCGAAACGAAGTGGCATTAGCGCGACACCGATGAATGGGCGAATCCGGCCCGATAAAACTTAAAGGCTGCGCATTAATTTTAAAAACATCATGTCTACAATAAGTTTTTATATGGTTTCTCTTGTTAATGAAATGATCTAAATTCATGCCCAATGTACTTTTCAGGTTAAGTATATTAACAACTTTTATTTCCTTAGCTGCCTTCGCACCGCCATAATGCCGGGCAGAAATTTCCTGCCCGGCGTTGCTAATGTATAGGCAACTTAACAGCTTTCACACGCACCTTGCCACCGTAGCCCGCCCATCATCAGGCTGCACATTGTCGATATATTCGCCAGCCGCTCGCTTGTTTTATCAGGTGCGCTGCGGCTATTGATCTCAGCCTTCATGATTATTCCTGCGTATCAGCAGATCGCAGCCAGACACACCTCCTCAAGCCGGAGGGCGTCCAGCGCAATCATTTTTTCTTCGTTGGTAGGGATCACCGCACAGGCTGTACGCGACGCAGAAGGGGTAATGACATGTTCACCTTCGCTGTTCGGCAGATTATTTTTAGCGTAGTCCAACTCAATGCCGAACACCTTCAGGCGATCCGTCACAAGTTTGCGAACCAATGCGGAGTTCTCGCCGATGCCGCCGGTAAAGATTACGCCGTCCAGCCGATGCAGTGAGGCCACATGTCCGGCAATATGCCTTGCGATACGGTACGCAAAAGTCTTAATTGCCAGTTGCGCGCGCCCGTGGCCGCTATGCCAGGCTTTATCCAGCGTACGCAGATCGGAAGAGAGGCCCGAGATACCGAGTAAACCGGATTCCTTGTTAACGACTCGCTCCAGTTCGTCCAGCGACTGACCGGTCTGCCGCGCAAGCCATACCATAGCGCCAAAATCAATATCTCCGCAGCGGGTGCCCATAATCAGCCCTTCCAGCGGCGTCATTCCCATCGAGGTATCCGCACTTTTACCGTTGCGCACCGCGCAGACCGATGCGCCATTGCCGAGATGAGCAATCACCAGACCGCTGTCGTCCGGTGTAAGGCTCAGCAGCCTGTGGGCCTGTTGTGAAACGTAGCGATGCGAGGTGCCGTGAAAACCGTAACGACGCACGCCCAGCTCTTCGTAATAACGGTACGGCAAACCGTACAGATAGGCTTCGGGCGGCAAGGTCTGGTGGAAGCTGGTATCAAATACGGCCACCTGCCGCACGCCCGGGAATCGCTGCTGGGCCGCCTCCACGCCGTTGAGATTGGCGTAGTTGTGCAACGGTGCCAGCGGGGAAACCTGACGAATTTGCTCGATCACTTCTGCAGTAATCAGGGTGGACTCGCTGAAAAGCGTCCCTCCGTGAGCGATACGGTGGCCAATTAAGGCCACGCTGCTCATCAGGTCACGCTTTTCCAATTCCAGGGCGATGGCGGCCAGCGCCCCCTCGTAATCCCGGCGGGCCAGGGGGACTGGCTCGCTTCCATTCAAGATGATAAAGGCATTTTCAGTGTTAACACCGTCCGCCATGCCCGTCACCAGCTCCTCACCGTCTGCCACATCCAGTACGGAAAACTTCACCGATGACGATCCGCAGTTAATTACCAGTACAACCGGAAATTCAGTCATATCGTGACTCCACTCTTCCTGAGCGTTAAATCAGAACAGTTTGTAGACGATGTTCAGAATGGTCAGCAGGCCAACCGCCGTTACGAACAGGTTATCCAGCCGGCCTTTGTATTTCGCCAGCGCGGGCACCTTGCGAATGGCATACATTGGCAGCAGACACAGCAGAGAAGCGATGATTGGCGCGCCCATGGCTTCGATCAGATCGAGAATGTTGGGATTGACATAGGCCACGACCCAGGTCGATCCCATGATGAAGATCATGCTGATGGTATTAAGTTTGCCAACGGAGACTTTCTGCTTATCGCCTTTGTAGCCGAACTTCAGGATCAGGCCGTTCAGCCCTTCCAGCGTGCCCAGATAGTGGCCGAAGAAGGATTTAAAAATGGCGACCAGCGCAATAACCGAGGCGCCATATTCCAGCGTGGTGGCAAAGGTCGATTTCGTACCGGAGAGCGAGGCAAAATGGTTAGCCAGGTAAGAAAGTACCGGAATATTCTGCGCTTTGGCATCCGCCATGTTTTGCGGGGAGAGCGTAAACAGGCAGCTGAAGGCGAAGAACATAACGACTGCCACCATCAGTATGCTGGCGCGGCTGATAATTTTGGCACATTTCTGCTCGGTAAAGGCTTTACCAAATTCGCCTTCATATTCTTCACGTTGTGACACCACGAAAGAAGAGACGATAGGCGAGAAGTTGAAGGAGAAGACCATGATGGAGATGCCCAGCCAGACGGTAACCAGGATCCCGTCGTGCCCGATAAACGAAATGTCGCTCAGGTTTACCTGATCGATGACCGCGGAGTTCCAGTAGGGGATCAGCGACAATGAGATAATCACCAGGCTGGCAATAAACGGGAATACCAGAAAGCTCATCACTTTCACCATCAGGTCCTTACCAAACCAGATGACGAACGCCATCAGCAGCAGCAGGAACAGCGCAACGAAGCCGCGGTTGAGCGCTGGCAGATGAAGCTGGTTTTCCCAGAAAGTCATAAAGGTATTGGTGATGGTTACGCCGTAAATCCACAGCAGCGGACAAATGGCGAAGAAGTAAAGGAAAGTAATCACCACTCCGCCCGTTTTGCCGAAGTGTTCTTCTACCGTTTCGGTAATGTTGCCCGACGGATTGCTTCCGGACAAACAGAGACGCGCCAGCGCGCGGTGGCAGTAAAAGGCGATTGGGTAGGCAAGCAGCAGCATCAGCAAAATGGGGATTAACCCGCCGAAGCCTGCACGTATGGGGAAAAACAATACCCCGGCGCCGATGGCCGTCCCAAACAGCCCAAGTGTCCAGGTAGTATCGAATTTGCGCCAGGACGACTCTTTCGTCTGACTGACGGCGATGCTTTCTGAGTTACTCATAAGCGATCCTTTTATGCATTAACGAAGCCAGTAATTTGTGAAACGCGGGTGAGATCGATATTGCCGCCAGAGATAATGCTGACGGTTTTTCGGCCCTGAATATATTGATCGAGCTTGCCGCTTAACAGCGCGGCGGTTGCCAGCGCGCCTGCGCCCTCGGTAATGACCTTATTTCGCTGAATCAGCGCAACCATGCTGTTGCGGATCTCCTCTTCGCTGACCAGTACGATGTCATCAACCAGCTCACGCACGATTTCAAAGGTTAAAATGCCCGGGCGGGAAACGTCACAGCCGTCGGCTAAAGTACCGGTAGTACGGTGGCTTAAAATTTCTCCGGCGTAATATGAGGCAGCCATGCCGTGAACGTTCTGCGACTGCACGCCAATAATTTTGATGGTGGGGTTAATGGATTTAATCGCCGTGGCGATACCGGCAATCAGGCCGCCGCCGCCGATCGGAACAATCACGTTATCGACGTCATACAGGTCTTCCAGTATTTCCAGTCCGATAGTGCCTTGCCCGGCGATCACGTAAGGATCGTCATAAGGTGGAATAAAGATGCGCCCCTCCATCTCAACGATTTCGCTCGCTTTGGTCAGGGTATCGTTGAAGTTATCGCCGTGCAGCACCACCTCAGCGGAGTAGTCGCGCGTGGCGGCAACCTTGGATTTCGGCGCGCCCACCGGCATTACCACTTTGCCGTCAATGCCCAGCATGGCGCAGGAGAGAGAGACGCCCTGAGCGTGGTTGCCCGCGGAACAGGCCACCACGCCCTTGCGTTTTTCAGCGTCCGTCAGCGAGCTTAATTTATTAAAGGCGCCGCGAATTTTAAACGAACCGGTGCGCTGCATATTTTCAAACTTGAGGAAAATTTCGCCTTTGCAGCATTCGCTGAGATAATTCGAACGCGGCATACCGGTTTTATAAATCTTGCCAGCCAGACGTTGACGGGCGGCCTGAATATCTTCAATCGTTATCGGGAGATCGTAAGTAATATGCATAAATTCCTCTTTTAAGCATTAAACATCATTTTGTTAAAACAAAGCCTGAACGTCGGCGCGTTATTAAAACCGCCGGGTAAGTTAAAACCGCAACGTTCTGTTTATTTATTCAACGATGCCAGCGTCTTTCATCTACTGGCATTTTGCGCGGCATAGTGCTGCGCCAGAACGACATATATTGAGGCGGGTTTTTATTAGCGTGAATGTGCAGGTTTTGCTCTGCGCTGGTAAGCGTGATGCCCGGCTTCTTACGTAAAGCCTGCTCTACGTCAGGCCATTCATTAGCCTGAATGATTTTGTTCATGGCCGCTTGCGTCAAGTCTGGCTGTCGGGCGCCAGAACTACTTGTAATGCCTTGCTGAAATATAACGAGATGCTGCGTTTTCGGTAGAATAATCGTGTGCATAATATTCTTCGCCTATTCCCTAAGACAGTTCGGATTCTACTCAACATTATTTAAAGGGAGATGTGCTATTACTCACAAATTACCTTTTTACGCTGACCACTAATAAGAATACATCAATAGAAACAGAAAATTCATAGAGGTAGGAAAATAATGACCAATGTGTTACTGATTTAAATCAATAAAAGAAGTGAAGATGAATTAACTTTGTGGCGATAATTCTGTCGTTCTTTTCGACTCAATAAACATTACCAGCGGCTATATTTCAGGCAATTAACGTTGAATAAATAACCAATATTTTAATTACCGTTTTTTGTAATTTTTAAAATAGAAAAATAAAAAAGTGGCTGGCTCAACGTAAAAAGAGAGACGCATCATATATTCACGGCGCAAATGTCATGAATTTAAATAGTTGTTTATCAATTTTGTCATGACCGATACACCTCAACGCAACATAACAACAATCCCGGGCATTAGCAGTTTTGCAGCATGTAATACTGCGTTTTCTGTTCATGATGGAGAGGAGTGGAAGGCTTTTTACCATTAAGCAGTCAAATGTGTCTGGCGTCGCAAATTTAAAAATTGCCCTGATGCAGGATGGCGCGTTGCTCAGCTGGCCGATGGGATAATTGGTTTGTCGCCCAGGCGCTAACCTGAACCTTACAGCAAACCAAATGGGCCACTCAAATTCCCAGATGGTTTACCAGGTACAGGGCGTGGATGCCGGAGAATAATAACGAGCAAGTTAATCTTCTCAACGCCAAGTTGAACGAATTTGTCCTACATATGCCCTACAGGAGAACAGCAGATCAAGTTATTTAATATTTTTCAGTAACCTACCCCACTACACCTGCATATTCATGATTTCCTGATAGGCCGATACCAGCTTATTACGTACCTGAATGCCCATCTGCATCGAAATCGACGATTTCTGCAGATCGACCATCACATCGTTCAGCTGGATGCCCGGTTTGCCCATCGCGAAATCTTGTGCCTGTGCGCGCGCATGGTTTTGCGTATCGCTGATTTTATTCAGCGCGGCTTTCATCTGCGCGGCGAAGTCAGCCTGCGCAACGTTATCGGTGCTTCTGTTGCTGGCCTGCAGCGAACCCAGCTGCAGCTGTTGAATCACGCTTTCTATCCCCTGGATTGCCATGTTTACCCTCTTTATTGGCGGCTCGCTTAGTTGACGGAGTAAAACTTAACACAAAGTCAATAGGACAAAGGGTGTAAATGACAGCAAAAAACATGGCTTATTCACCCATCGAAATTTGGGATTCAGAAAATAATGGCAGCCATTAGAAGTGGAACTTTTCTAAGCCGTATCAGGGAGTCAGTTTTGTCACCACTTAACACACAGTCCGGTCAACTGTCAGGCAGGAAATGGTCATGAATGCTACCGCAACTCAGGAAACAACAAATAAGAAAGGCTTAAATGACCTTGTTGCTCGCCTGCGCGCCAATCCGCGGATCCCGCTGATCATCGCTGCAGCCGCCGCCACCGCCATCATTGTGGCGATGGTGCTGTGGGCGAAAGCACCGGATTATCGCGTCCTTTATAACAACCTTTCAAATGAGGATGGCGGCGCGATCGTGACGCAGCTGACTCAGATGAACATCCCCTACCGCTTCGAGGAAAACGGCGGCGCGCTGATGGTGCCCGCAGAAAAGGTGCATGAGCTGCGCCTGCGCCTCGCTCAGCAGGGGCTGCCGAAAGGCGGCGCCGTCGGCTTTGAGCTGCTGGATAAAGAGAAGTTCGGCATCAGCCAGTTCAGCGAACAGGTTAACTACCAGCGCGCGCTGGAAGGCGAGCTGTCACGTACCATCGAAACCCTCGGTCCGGTAAAAAGCGCGCGCATCCACCTGGCGATGCCAAAACCGACGCTGTTTGTGCGCGAGCAAAAATCCCCTTCCGCTTCCGTCACGCTGAACCTGCAACCGGGACGCGCGCTGGATGAAGGCCAAATCAGCGCCATCGTGCATATGGTTTCCAGCAGCGTGGCCGGTTTGCCGCCAGGCAACGTAACCGTGGTCGATCAGAGCGGCCGCCTGCTGACCCGTTCCGACGCTGCCGGTCGCGATCTGAATGACGCACAGCTGAAATACGCTACCGAAGTGGAAAGCCGCTATCAGCAGCGTATTGAAGCGATCCTCGGGCCGATTGTCGGAAACGGCAACGTACATGCGCAGGTGACCGCGCAGATCGATTTCGACGCCCGTGAACAGACTGAAGAACAGTACAAACCGAACAGCGACCCGGCTAACGCCGCCGTACGTTCACGTCAGAGCAGCAGCAGCGAGCAACTGGGCGGCCAGTATCCGGGCGGCGTTCCGGGCGCGCTCTCTAACCAGCCTGCCCCTGCCAATAACGCGCCGATTGAACAGCCGAAAGCGAACGCGGCGAACGGTAACAACGCGAACGCAGCCGCGAACGCGACGACGGCCAGCACCAACAACGCGCGTCCGGTGCCGTCCAATACGCATCACGACGACACGACCAACTACGAGCTGGATCGCACCATTCGTCATACCAAAATGAATGTGGGAAGCGTGAAGCGTCTGTCGGTGGCGGTGGTGGTGAACTATCGCGCCGATGATAAAGGCAAAGCGGTGGCGCTGAATGAGAAACAGCTGAAGCAGATTGAAGATTTAACACGTGAAGCGATGGGCTACTCCAGCGATCGCGGCGACAGCGTGAACGTGGTGAACTCGCAGTTTACCCAGACTGATGAAACCGGCGGCGACCTTCCGTTCTGGCAGCAGCAGTCCTTCTTCGAGCAGATGATGAATGCCGGACGCTGGCTGCTGGTCGCGCTGGTCGCCTTCATCCTCTACCGCAAGCTGGTTCGTCCGCAGCTGGTACGTAAGCAGGAAATCGCCAAACTGGCGACCGAACAGGCGGCTCAGCAGACCAAAGAGCGCCAGGAAGAAGAAGCCTACTCTGTTTCGCTCAGCAAAGATGAGCTGGAGCAGGAACGTAAATCTAAACATCGCGTGAGCGCCGAAGTGATGAGCCAGCGCATCCGCGATATGTCTGAAAACGATCCGCGCGTTGTGGCGCTGGTTATCCGCCAATGGATGAGTAACGAACTATGAGTCTGACCGGTACTGAAAAAAGCGCCGTCCTGCTGATGACGATTGGTGAAGACCGCGCCGCCGAGGTGTTCAAGCACCTCAGCACACGCGAAGTGCAGCACCTCAGCGCGGCGATGGCCAATATGCGCCAGGTCTCCCACCAGCAGCTGGCGGAAGTCCTGCGCGAGTTTGAAGCGGATGCCGAGCAGTTTGCTGCGCTGAGCCTGAACTCCAACGAGTATCTGCGTTCGGTGCTGGTCAAGGCGCTGGGCGAAGAGCGCGCCTCGACGCTGCTGGAAGATATTCTGGAAACGCGCGAAACCACTACCGGTATGGAAACGCTCAACTTTATGGAGCCGCAAGCGGCGGCCGATCTGATCCGCGACGAACATCCGCAGATCATCGCCACTATCCTGGTGCATCTGAAGCGTTCTCAGGCGGCGGATATTCTGGCCCAGTTCGACGATCGTCTGCGTCACGACGTGATGCTGCGTATCGCCACCTTCGGCGGCGTCCAGCCGGCGGCGCTGGCGGAACTGACCGAAGTCCTCAACTCGCTGCTCGACGGTCAGAACCTCAAGCGCGCGAAGATGGGCGGCGTAAGAACCGCGGCGGAAATCATCAACCTGATGAAAACGCAGCAGGAAGAAGCGGTTATGGAAGCGGTTCGCGAGTTCGACGGCGAGCTGGCACAGAAAATTATCGACGAGATGTTCCTGTTCGAAAACCTGGTGGATGTGGACGACCGCAGTATCCAGCGTCTGCTGCAGGAAGTGGAATCCGAGTCGCTGCTGGTTGCGCTGAAAGGCGCCGATCAGCCGCTGCGCGAGAAGTTCCTCAAAAACATGTCGCAGCGTGCGGCCGATATTCTGCGCGACGACCTTGCCAACCGTGGCCCGGTACGTATGTCGATGGTAGAGAACGAACAGAAAGCGATCCTGCTGATTGTCCGTCGTCTGGCGGAGAGCGGCGAAATGGTCATTGGCGGCGGCGAGGAAACCTATGTCTGATGCCTTTTCTTCTCGTCCGTGGCAGCTCTGGCAGCCTGACGATTTAGCGCGCTTCGATCAGCCTGAGCCGAAGCCTGCCGCCGAGCCTGACTTCAGCTTTGATGAAAGCGAGATGTCAGAAGAGGCAATCCAGCAATCGCAGCTGGAGCAGATGCAGATGCAGGCGCGCCTTGATGCTCACGCGCAGGGTTACGCCGAAGGTCAGCAGAAAGGTTTTAACGAAGGTAAACAGGCAGGTTTCGATGCCGGTTTTCAGCAGGGGCTGGCGGAAGCACAGCAGCAGCAGGCGCCGTTGCAGGCGCGTATGCAGCAGTTGGTGACTGAGTTTCAGCACACGCTGGAGGCGCTGGATAGCGTTATCGCTTCGCGGCTGCTGCAGCTGGCGCTGGAAGCGGCGCGTCAGGTCATCGGCCAGGCGACGGCGGTCGATGGCTCTGCCCTGCTGCGTCAGATTCAGCAGATGATCCAACAGGAGCCCATGTTCAGCGGCAAGCCGCAGCTGCGCGTCCATCCTGACGATCTGCAACGCATTGAACAAACGCTCGGCCCGACGCTCGATCTGCACGGCTGGCGTTTGCTGGCCGACAGCTCGCTGCATCCCGGCGGCTGTAAGCTGAGCGCCGAAGATGGCGATCTGGACGCCAGCGTGGCGACGCGCTGGCATGAACTGTGCCGCCTGGCGGCGCCGGGAGAACTCTGATGACCACCCGTCTTTCACGCTGGCTGGGATCGCTGGACGCCTTTGAACAGCGTCTGGCGGAGGTGCCAAATGTGCGCCGCTATGGCCGACTGACACGTGCCACCGGTCTGGTGCTGGAGGCGACCGGCCTGCAGCTGCCGCTGGGTGCCACCTGCGTTATTGAACGTAACGACGGCAAACAGATCGCGGAAGTGGAAAGCGAAGTGGTCGGGTTTAACGGTCAGAAACTCTTTTTAATGCCCCTGGAAGAAGTAGAAGGCATTTTGCCTGGCGCGCGCGTGTTTGCGCGCGGCAACGGCGACAGTGCGCAGAGCGGTAAACAGTTGATGCTGGGCCCGCAGCTGCTGGGCCGCGTGCTGGATGGCAGCGGTCGTCCGCTGGATGGCCTGCCCGCGCCGGAAACCGGCTATCGCGCTCCGCTGATCACCCCGCCCTTTAACCCGCTGCAACGTACACCGATTACCGATGTGCTGGATACCGGCGTGCGCGCCATTAACGCGCTGCTGACGGTTGGTCGCGGCCAGCGTATGGGATTGTTCGCGGGTTCCGGCGTCGGCAAATCGGTACTGCTCGGCATGATGGCGCGCTACACCAAAGCGGACGTTATCGTGGTCGGGCTGATTGGTGAGCGCGGACGCGAAGTAAAAGACTTTATTGAAAATATTCTGGGCACCGAAGGCCGCGCGCGCTCGGTGGTGATTGCCGCCCCGGCGGATGTTTCTCCCCTGCTGCGTATGCAGGGTGCGGCCTACGCCACGCGCATCGCCGAAGATTTTCGCGATCGCGGGCAGCATGTGCTGCTGATTATGGATTCGTTAACGCGCTATGCGATGGCGCAGCGTGAGATCGCGCTGGCGATCGGCGAGCCGCCAGCGACCAAAGGCTATCCACCTTCGGTCTTCGCCAAGCTGCCGGCACTGGTGGAACGCGCCGGTAACGGCATCGACGGCGGCGGTTCCATTACCGCGTTTTATACCGTTCTGACCGAAGGCGACGATCAGCAGGACCCGATCGCCGACTCCGCGCGCGCCATTCTTGACGGCCACGTGGTGCTGTCGCGTCGGCTGGCGGAAGCGGGCCACTATCCGGCCATTGATATTGAAGCATCCATCAGCCGCGCAATGACCGCGCTGATCGATGAAACGCACTATGCGCGCGTGCGCCAGTTTAAGCAGTTGCTCTCCAGCTATCAGCGCAACCGCGATCTGATTAGCGTCGGCGCCTACGCCGCCGGTAGCGATCCGATGCTGGATAAGGCGATTAAGCTCTGGCCGATGCTGGAATCTTTTCTGCAGCAGGGCATTTTCGAGCGCAGCAGCTATGACGATGCCTGCCTGCATCTGCAGGCGATTTTTGGTTGATATTCGACGTACGGAATGAGGTCACCTGACGATGGCGAAACCCAACAGTGCGATGGAAACCCTGCGCGACCTGGCGCAGAAAGAGGTAGAAGACGCGGCGATCCGGCTGGGCGTGATGCGCCGCGCCCAACAGCAGGCGGATGAGCAGCTGAATATGCTGCTCAACTATCAGGATGAATATCGCAACAAGCTGAATAACAACATGTCAGCGGGGATCGCCAGTTCGCGCTGGACCAATTATCACCAGTTTATCCAGACGCTGGAAAAAGCCATTGAGCAGCACCGCCACCAGCTGTCGCAATGCACACAGAAAGTGGAGCAGGCGCTTAACGTCTGGCGCAACAAACAGCAGCGGCTGCACGCCTGGGAAACGCTGCAGGCGCGTTCGCAGGCTAATGAATTACTACAGGAAAACCGTCTCGATCAGAAACGGATGGATGAGTATGCCCAGCGGGCATCTTTGAGGAAGGCTAATGATTAAGTTGCCCACATCAGTCAATACCGTCAGCGTCGAGAGCGCTAACGATCTTTCTGCCGGCATCAGCGCTGGCGCTACCGGTGGCGATGCCGCCACGAGCGGTCAGCTGCCGGAAGCGTTTTTGACCCTGCTCGGCAACCGGCTGTTGACGCTGGCGAAACAGGGCGATGCGAAAACCGCGCTGCCCGGCGTGACGGAAAAGCCGACGGCGGACAATGTTCCGACGACCGAACTGAATCAGCTGCTGAGCGCGCTGGACAAACCGGGTGCGCTTAATGCGCTGTTAATGCCGGAAAAGTCTAAAGAGAACCTGAAGGCCGCCGATGATAAGGATGAGCTGAAACGTGACAGTCTAAGCGCGACGGATCAGCAGTCGTTACAGGCGCTGTTCGCCATGCTGCCGCAAACGCCACTGGTACAGCAGGCAGCAAAAAGTAATGAATTACAGACTGACGGCGTCGCGCTGAGCGCCGCTGGCGGCCAGAGCAGCAATCTGAAAGCCGCGCTGGCGGCGTTAACCGCTCAGCAACCTGCCGCGACAGCGGACGCTGGCGCAGAGAAGCCGAGCCTGACCACGGGCGCATCGCTTAACGTGGCGGCGACAACTACCGCCGCGCCAGCAACCGGCAGCGATGACGGCAGCCAGACCGCCAGCTTCCAGAGCCTGCTGAACGGCATGCGTCAGGATGAGGGCAACGAGAATAAAGAGAGCCTGCCGACCCACGCGCTGAGCGCGCTGTCGGCGGTAATGAATAATGCCAGCGCTGCAACCGCCGCGCCCACCGCGTCAGCCACGACCATGACGCCGGTAACGTCGCAGATTAACGCGCAGCTCGGCAGCCCGGAATGGCAGCAGGCGGTAAGCCAGCAGGTATTGATGTTCAGCCGCAACGGACAGCAGAACGCTGAGCTGCGTCTGCACCCGGACGATCTGGGCGCCATCCAGATCAGCCTGAAGCTGGATAACGACCAGGCGCAGCTGAATATGGTGTCCGGCCACAGCCAGGTGCGCGCCGCGCTGGAAGCCGCCATGCCGCATCTGCGCACCGCGCTGGCGGAGAGCGGCATCAACCTGACCCAGAGCAATGTCAGCAGCGATGCCTTCCCGCAAAGCCAAAATAACGGCCAACAGGAAGCACGCCGCGACCAGCCGCAGAGCGGATTTTCGCTGACGGCGGATCGGGATGACGAGATAACGCCGCTGGCCGTTCCCGCCGCTTTACAGGCGCGCGCGGCGGGCAGTAGCGCAGTAGATACATTCGCCTGATGGCGACAAACGCCAAAGGTAAAAGCAAAAGGCGCGTCTTTTCCCCCCATTGATCGGCGAGAGACGCGGGATAATCACTCTCGGCTCGCCACTACGGCCTGCCCCAGATAATTCACAGGGTATTTCTGCAAAATGTCTGATAACGCGAAAGCCAAAGGCCGCAAACGTTCCATCCTGATCCCGGTGTTACTGGTTGTAACGCTGGCCGCTTGCAGCGTGGCAGGCTATGCAGTCTGGCGAATAATGAATAAAACCGACGGTCATCAGGCGGCCGCGAAAGTGGAACCGCCTGCCGCACCGGTCTTTTTTGCTCTTGATACATTTACGGTTAACCTGGTCAATGCGGATAACGATCCCGATCGCGTGCTGTACGTAGGCTTTACCCTGCGTCTGCCCGATGAGGCAACCCGTGCCCGCATGAACGACTATCTGCCTGAAGTTCGTAGCCGGTTACTGCTGCTGCTCTCACGCCAGGATTCTTTGAAACTGGCTTCGGAACAGGGTAAGCAGGCGCTGGTAGAACAGATCAAGCAGTCGCTGGCACCGCCGCTGGTTAAAGGTCAACCTCCGCAGGTCGTAAACGATGTACTGTTTACCGCCTTCATTTTGAGGTGAGTTAATGGGCGATAGCATTCTTTCACAAGCTGAGATTGACGCGCTTCTCAATGGCGACAGTGAAAGCGCGGAAGATGATAAGAACAAAAGTGTGGGCGATGACAATATTCGCCCCTACGATCCGAATACCCAGCGTCGCGTGGTGCGCGAGCGCCTGCAGGCGCTGGAAATTATCAATGAACGTTTTGCGCGTCAGTTCCGTATGGGACTGTTTAACCTGCTGCGTCGCAGCCCGGATATTAGCGTTGGGGCGATTAAAATTCAGCCGTACCATGAATTTGCCCGCAACCTGCCGGTGCCGACCAACCTGAACCTGATCCATCTGAAACCGCTGCGCGGCACGGCCCTGTTCGTGTTCTCGCCCAGCCTGGTGTTTATCGCGGTGGACAACCTGTTCGGCGGCGACGGTCGTTTTCCGACCAAGGTAGAAGGACGCGAATTTACCCATACGGAACAGCGCGTGATTCGCCGCATGCTGAAGCTGGCGCTGGAAGGCTACAGCGACGCATGGAAAGCGATTTATCCGCTGGATGTCGAATATGTGCGTTCGGAAATGCAGGTGAAATTTACCAATATCACCACCTCGCCGAACGACATCGTGGTAACCACGCCGTTTCAGGTGGAGATCGGCAACCTGGTTGGGGAATTTAATATCTGTATCCCCTTCAGCATGATCGAGCCGCTGCGTGAACTGTTGGTTAACCCGCCGCTGGAGAACTCGCGGCAGGAAGATAAGCACTGGCGCGAAACGCTGGTGAAGCAGGTGCAGCACTCCGAACTGGAGTTGATCGCCAACTTTGCCGATGTCTCGTTGCGCCTGTCGCGTATTTTGCAGCTGAAACCCGGCGATGTATTACCGATTGAAAAACCGGATCGCATTATCGCCCACGTGGACGGCGTTCCGGTGTTGACCAGCCAGTATGGTACCCAAAATGGACAATACGCGCTGCGTGTAGAACACTTGATTAACCCGATATTGAATTCGTTGAATGAGGAACAGCCCGATGAGTGACAGCAAAAAAACGTCCGATGACAGCATCTCTGCGGACGATCTGTGGGCTGAGGCGATGAGTGAACAAGCCTCGACCGAGAGCGCGTCATCCACCGAAAGCGTGTTCAAGTCGCTGGACAGCAAAGATATCGGCGGATCGTTGCAGGACATCGATCTGATTATGGATATTCCGGTCAAGCTGACGGTCGAACTGGGCCGCACCAAGATGACCATCAAAGAACTGCTGCGTCTGACGCAGGGTTCAGTGGTGGCGCTGGAAGGTCTGGCTGGCGAGCCGCTGGATATCCTGATTAACGGCTACCTGATTGCGCAGGGTGAAGTGGTGGTGGTGAACGATAAATATGGCGTGCGCATTACCGACATCATTACGCCGTCTGAACGTATGCGCCGTTTGAGCCGTTAA
This sequence comes from Mixta sp. Marseille-Q2659, assembly GCF_940807255.1. Lineage (GTDB taxonomy): Bacteria > Pseudomonadota > Gammaproteobacteria > Enterobacterales > Enterobacteriaceae > Mixta. Next base: position 30,962 of record NZ_CALNWY010000030.1, read on the forward strand.
TAATGAATAACAGCACCCAGCAGGCAACATCACAACACACCGCGCAGCCCGCCTTCTCTACCGGCTCGGCGCTGACGCAGGTCAGCAGCGTGCTGGCCGGGATCGTACTGCTAATCCTGGCCTTCGCCTGGCTGGCGAAACGTCTCGGCTTTACGCCAAAACGTCTGGGCGGCCCGCAGGCGCTGAAAATCAGCGCCAGCGTGCAGGTCGGCCAGCGCGAGCGCGTGGTGATTGTCGATGTGGAAGATGCCCGCCTGGTGCTGGGCGTGACCGCGCAGCAGATTACCCATCTGCATACGCTGCCGCCGAAAGATCCCGAACAACAGGATGCGCCGCCCGCTCAGGCGGCACCTGACTTCCGTCAGATTTTACAGACGTTAGTGAAACGTCCCGGAAAACCCCAATGATTCGTCGTCTGCTTCCGTTGTTGCCGCTGCTGCTGTTAACGCCAGAGGTACACGCTCAGTTGCGGCCTGGTCACTCAACCGCTGCCGAACGGCGGTCAGAGCTGGTCTTTGCCGGTGCAGACGCTGGTTTTATTACCTCGCTGACCTTTTTGCCGGCCATTTTGCTGATGATGACCAGCTTTACGCGCATCATTATCGTCTTTGGCCTGCTGCGCAACGCGCTGGGCACGCCCTCCGCGCCGCCAAACCAGGTGCTGCTGGGGCTGTCGCTGTTCCTGACCTTTTTTATCATGGCGCCGGTGTTCGACAAGATTTATCAGGATGCCTATTTGCCGTTCAGTCAGGACAAGATTTCAATGGATGTGGCGCTGGATAAAGGCGCGCAGCCGCTGCGCGAATTTATGTTGCGCCAGACGCGCGAAGCCGATCTTGCGCTGTTTGCCCGTCTGGCAAATACCGCGCCGATCGCCGGGCCGGAAGCGGTGCCGATGCGCATTCTGCTGCCCGCCTATGTGACCAGCGAGCTGAAAACCGCTTTTCAGATTGGCTTTACCGTATTTATTCCGTTTTTGATTATCGATCTGGTGATTGCCAGCGTATTGATGGCGTTGGGGATGATGATGGTCCCGCCAGCAACCATCGCCCTGCCCTTTAAGCTGATGTTATTTGTGTTGGTGGACGGCTGGCAACTGCTGGTCGGATCGCTGGCGCAGAGCTTTTATTCCTGATACCCGGAGCAAATCATGTCCCCAGAATCGGTAATGGTCCTTGGCCACGACGCGATGAAAGTCGCCCTGATGGTGGCCGCCCCTCTGTTGCTGGCCGCGCTGGTAAGCGGTCTGTTTATCAGCCTGCTGCAGGCAGCAACCCAGGTGAACGAACAAACCCTCTCTTTTATTCCCAAAATTCTGGCCGTTGCCGCCACCGTCGTGGTGGCGGGGCCGTGGATGCTGAACCTGCTGCTGGACTATATCCGCACCCTGTTCAGCAACCTGCCTTATATGATTGGCTAGCCGCAAGGCTGGCCCTGCTTCGCGCCATTCCTGAGAGATCGTTATGTTAACGCTGGACAGCAACCAACTTCTGCTCTGGATCGGTCAGTTTTTCTGGCCGCTGGTGCGTTTGCTGGCATTGTTCAGTACCGCTCCGATTTTCAGTGAACGTTCTGTCTCTAAAAAGGTCAAAATCGGCCTGGCGGTAATGATTACCTGGATTCTGGCACCGCAATTGCCACCCACAACGGTCACGCTCTTTTCCGTGGGCGGCTTCTGGCTGCTGATTCAGCAGATCCTGATCGGCATTGCGTTAGGTTTTACGATGCAGTTTGCTTTTGCTGCCGTACGGATGGCGGGCGAACTGATCGGATTACAGATGGGGCTCTCTTTTGCTACCTTCTTTGATCCCGGCAGCCGACTCAATATGCCGGTGCTGGCCCGCTTCCTGGATATGCTGGCGATGCTGCTGTTTTTAACCTTCAACGGACATTTGTGGTTAATTTCGCTGCTGGCGGACAGTTTTCATACATTACCGATTGGCGGAGACCCCCTTAATGCCAATGCATTCCTGACGCTTGCCAAAGCGGGGGGTTTAATCTTCCTGAACGGCATGAGACTTGCACTGCCGCTAATCATTTTATTGCTCACGATTAACCTGGCCCTGGGTTTGTTAAACCGTGTTGCACCTCAGCTATCCGTTTTCGCTATAGGGTTCCCTGTAACCTTATCGATCGGAATTTTAACAATCGGTATACTTATGCCGCTTCTTGCCCCCTTCTGCGAGTATCTGTTCAGCGAAGTATTTGATTTACTTTCTGACATACTTTCTGAAATGCCGCAAAACTAAACTCCAACATTTCTTAAGCCGCACTAAAGCAATACTTAAGCGACCACAATGTTTCTGCGTACTTTTCGAACCATTTTTATCAGAATTTCACTGAGGAAAATCTGATAAATTGCGTTTGGCGATGAAAATTATTCGCATAAAATGCCGCATCGCGTATTTTAAAACGGACTTCGCAACGGATTTATTGTTGGGTCTGGTCTGAGACAAGTTCGCAAATGAATGTTTTCGAAAGGAAAATTTTTCTGCTGTTTTTTCTTGTCTAAAATGGATTTTTACGGCATTGTCAACGCTCCCGAGTTCAATACACATTCGCAAAACAAATGATTTTAAGATTTGTCCTATCAGGATTATCTGAGTTGTGCGCGATAGTGGAAACGTTCTCAAAAGTTGCGTCTGACGCTGAGCCTGGGCAAATTGTCATCCCGACAGGTTGCCGCTCGCGTTCTGCTGCGCTTAAGGCAGTCTTTTATGCTGCCCTGCGAAAAACCTGCTGTATTTACAAGGAAGAAAGATGACCTCAGCAATGCTTCGTTTCGAATTCAGCACAGCTGAGTAAAATTACAAGATTGTTAATAGAAATCTTTCCCGTACCGCAAACGCGTATTCATCGTTGATTTAACGGATAACAAATTGGTGAGGGTCGCTATCATGCCAACGATTATTATGGATTCATGCAGCTACACACGTCTGGGTTTAATGGATTACATGGCTACAAAAGGGATTAAAAAGAAAAATATCTCATCCGTTAACGATATTGAGCAGCTACAAATTAAGTGCCAGCAGTTAAAACCTGGCGTCGTCTTTATTAACGAAGAGTGCTTCATTCATGAAGCTGATTCCAGTGAACGTATCCGCAATATTATTTTGCAGCATCCCGATACGTTATTTTTTATCTTTATGGCGATCGCTAATATCCACTTTGAGGAATATCTCTACGTTCGTAAGAACCTGATTATTACATCAAAGTCGGTAAAATCCGCCACGCTGGATAAATTATTAAGCAGCTATTTACAGAAGAAAGCTAGCGCTAACACACGCATCTCCTCTGGCATTGACGCGAATCCATTGACGCTCAGCCAGACTGAATCAAATATGTTAAAAATGTGGATGTCCGGGCACGATACCATTCAGATATCCGACAAAATGCAAATAAAAGCCAAGACGGTTTCGTCCCATAAAGGCAATATTAAACGCAAAATTAAAACCCATAATAAACAGGTGATTTATCATGTGGTACGCCTGACGGATAATGTGACGTCCGGTATCTATGTCAATGTAAGATAATGATTATGGCCGACCTTGTCGGCCATAATTGTTTTGTTTTTTGCGACACGCCTCTCAATTATCCCGCTAAGCCTTTTGCCAGGGATGCCGATGCTTATATCAGATCGGCTATCGCTAACCCTACCTATAGAGAGCAAAAGGATATGAAAACCACCTCCCCTGATGAGGCCCAGGATCGCGTCAGCTTTTGGCAACATCTGCGCCTGGTTCCCATGTTTACCACCATATTTGCCGGTATCTTAGTGTTGTTTGCCCTGTGCATCGGCCTTTCCGGCTGGTTTTTGCTACAGAGCAACGGCTCGCTGGATGAGGCAACACAAGAAATCCAGGTCCGCATGGGCTTATCGAATAGCTCCAACCATCTGCGCACTGCCCGCCTGCTGGTTATTCATGCCGCCGCCGCCGCCCGTATCGGTGAAATGGATGAGTTTCGTTCTATTCTGGGCGCGGTAGAAAAGCGTCTCGGCCAGGCACAGCAGAATTTTGATACCTACCTTAATCGCCCAAATAAAAGTGCCGCCGACAGCGAACTCGATGCGCCCTTAAAAGAACGTTTCAACGCCTACCTTAATCAGGGGCTGGTTCCAATGGTGAAATCGGCCAAACAGGGAAGCTTTGAGGGCGTGATCGCGCAGGAAACCGATGTGACCCGCAAGCTGGACGACAGCTATAACGAAGTATTATTAAAGGCGATTAAGATCCGTACCGCCCGCGCCGAAGCGATCAATCAGCAGGCGACGGCGCAGCTGCATCTCGGCTTTATTATTATGGGCGCAGCGTTCGCCGTGGCGCTGGTGCTGACGCTGATGACCTTTATCTTTTTACGTCGGGTGGTGATCCATCCGCTGCATCAGGCGGGCGAGCGCATTGCGCGCATTGCCGCAGGCGATCTTACCGCACCGTCTCGTCACTGGGGACGCGGAGAAATTGGCGTGCTGAGCGCTAACCTGCAGGCAATGCAGCAGGCCTTAGTGCAAACCGTCGGCGTAGTGCGCGAAGGCGCCGTGGCGATCTATCAGGGTTCCGGTGAAATTACCGCCGGCAATACCGATCTCTCTTCCCGCACCGAGCAGCAGGCTTCCGCGCTGGAGCAGACCGCCGCCAGTATGGAAGAGCTGACCGCGACGGTGAAGCAGAACGCCGATAACGCGCATCATGCCAGCCAGCTGGCGGCTGATGCCTCCGGCAAGGCGCGCGAAGGCGGCGATATTGTTAGCGGCGTGATTCATACCATGAACAATATCTCCGGCAGCTCGAAAAAAATCGCCGAGATTACAACAGTCATTAACAGTATCGCCTTCCAGACCAATATTCTGGCGCTGAACGCGGCGGTTGAGGCAGCCCGTGCCGGTGAACAGGGACGCGGCTTTGCGGTCGTGGCCAGCGAAGTGCGCAGTCTGGCGCAGCGCAGTGCCCAGGCAGCGAAAGAGATTGAAGGGTTAATCTCCGAATCGGTGCAGCTGATCGGCCAGGGTTCGGCGCAAGTCACCCACGCTGGTTCCACCATGACTGATATTGTTGATGCGGTACGCCGCGTAACCGATATTATGGCGGAAATTGCCGCCGCTTCCGATGAGCAGAGCCGCGGTATTCAGCAGGTAAGCCAGGCCGTTACGGAGATGGATAACGTCACGCAGCAAAACGCCGCGCTGGTGGAAGAAGCGTCCTCCGCCGCCGCCTCGCTGGAAGAACAGGCCGCACGCCTGACGCAGGCGGTCGCCGCGTTCCGCTTGTCGCAGCAGGAGAGCGCCTCCCCTGCCAAAGCGCTGACGCCACCTAGAACACCGGCTGTGGAAAAACCGCGCCCGGCGCTGGCCGGAACGGATAACTGGGAAACCTTTTAACGTATTGAGAAGGGATTACGCCTGACAATAAAAAAGCCCACCTTTTCGGAGGTGGGCTTTTTTTATTTGTTGTCCGCGCTCGGCTCAACAAAGATGCCGTCTTGATGGCCGGTTTCATTAAAAAACCAGATGCCCAGCGGATAATCTTCCAGCGCCACCAGATACATGGTGCCTTCATTAAAATCCTCGACCGCCAGAATAGTGCCTGGCCGACGCGGGCCGCCATCGGTTTTTACCGTGACGCGATCGTTTACTTTCATCTTTTATGCTCTCTTAATCAGGCCGTTACTATAAGAGCGGAGCATAAACGGCGAATTAACGACGCGCAATAACCCAGACCGCATGAATAATACCGGGAATATAGCCCAGCAGCGTAAGCAGAATGTTTAGCCAGAATGCGCCGCCAAAACCCACCTGTAAAAATACACCCAGCGGCGGTAGCAAAATGGCAATAATGATGCGCAATAAATCCATAACCTCTCCTATTTTCTTCATTTTTCCAGCGGTTAAGTGTAGCAGAAGTGTTATTTAGCGCCTGTCAGCTTGGGTAAAGTTAGTGAATGTGTCTGCATAAGGTTGGCTAAAAGTAGATTGCTGACGGGGAAATTTTCATTTTCTTAACGTTTCATGGCGAGACTTTTGACAGTGGGATTATCTACACTGTTTCCACTGCACCAACCCCATAGGCGCAGTCAACCTAAAAGTAACAAGGATTTTGCCCGCGCAGCGCGGGCCTTTTTTTTGTTTTTTTCCGCTTTGCGATCCCGATGGCTTTACGTTGCCGCATTTCACCTATACTTAGGCGGCCGCCTGCTTTTCGGAGACGATGATGAACCAGAATAGTCATGGCAACCCCCCAATCTCTGAGCGTTCAGTCCGCCCCGATAACGCGCTGTTTGATAAAATGGACGTTGATGACGAATGGGAAGCGCAGCGCCGGGAGCGTGGTCAGGAGCTGGCGGAGGCGTTTGAACTGGATATTCATGATTGCTCAGTGAACGAAATGAATCGTTAAAACGGCAAAAAAATCCCGACCTGATCAGGCCGGGATGACAGAGTCGTCAATGAAATTCGTTACACCAGGAAATTCCCTAACGCCCGCAGAGTACGTTAATTTAAGGTTAAGAAAAATCTCATTTCGAAATAAACCCGATTATCTTTTATACAGCCCGTCGCGCTGGTTAACCTAAATTACTGGTTTAACATTAACCTGGCACGGTTTTATCCCCGTTTAACCCGCTTCAGAATGGTTATTTTTTCAGAATAATCTGATCAATCCACGCCTGCGCCTTTTACAGCAATCTCCCGTCATAATTAACATCTCTCGTTATACTTAGGCATCAGCATTTATCGGAGCGGACCTCCGTTCTTATGAGGATTTTTGCATGCCGCATCTGCACGACCCGTTAGTGATTGTCACCGACCTGGATGGTTCTCTGTTAGACCATCATACCTATAGCTGGCAGCCCGCAGAGCGCTGGCTTACCCAACTGCGCGACCAGCATATCCCGCTGGTAATTTGCACCAGTAAAACGGCGGCGGAGGTGATTCCTTTACAGCAACAGCTGGGCTTTCCTGGCGCGCCTTTTATTGCGGAAAACGGCGCGCTGGTGCAGATCGATGATGCCCAGGGCGAGATGGTGCGCCATCACGCCGGAAAAAATTACGCCGAAATTTGCCATACTCTGCAGCAGCTAAAACAGCAGTATCAGTTTCGCTTCACCGGCTTTGCTGATTTTACGGAGAAGGAACTGGTAAATATTACCGGCCTGCCGCCGGCTGATGCGGCAATGGCGCGTATGCGTGAAGCCTCGGAGGCGCTGGTCTGGCGCGATACCGAGGAGCAGTTTGCGCTGTTCCGACAACAACTGGAGCAGCAATCGCTGATGCTGGTACAGGGCGGGCGCTTCTGGCATGTAATGCCGAAAGGTAGCGGCAAGGGCGAAGCGCTGCGCTGGCTACTGCAAAATATGACCACCAACGGCGGAAAACGCTTCATTACCGTAGGGCTTGGTGACGGCCCAAACGATGCGCCGATGCTGGACAGCGTCGATTACGCCGTGGTGATCAAAGGCTACAGCAAGTATCCGGTTGAGCTAACGCGGCGCGATGAGCGGCACGTCTATCAAACCATGGAATATGGTCCGGCAGGCTGGAGCGAAGGCCTCGACTATTTTATTGCGCAGGAATAACCCAATCGCGGCACTCTTGCCCGATTGCTTATGGGGAGCCAGATATGAGTGATTTTTTCCAGAACGGCGTTATCACCAATTTCCATAATCTGACCGGGCGTCCGACGGAGGCGCTGGAAAAAGAGATGGTTCAGTTTGCGCGTAAACGCAAAATGGGCTTGATTCTGCCTTCGCTGTTTTCTGAGCTGGAAGGGCCAGCTCTGAACCATATTGTCGATGAGCTGGCAAAAGTGCCCTATCTGGAGGAGATCGTCATCGGCCTCGATCGCGCCGATCGCGATCAGTTTCTGTTCGCCCGCGAGTTTTTTTCACGCCTGCCCCAGCGCCATCGCATTCTGTGGAACGATGGCCCGCGTCTGAAAGCGCTGGACGCCGAGCTGGATAAAGAGGGCCTGTCGCCTACCGAGCCGGGTAAAGGGCGCAATGTCTGGTTCTGCACCGGTTATACGCTGGCCTCCGATCGCAGCACCTGTGTCGCGCTGCACGACTGCGATATTGTCACCTATGAACGCGGTATGCTGGCGCGCCTGCTCTATCCGCTGGCCAATCCCTCATTTCAGTATGAGTTCTGTAAAGGCTTTTATGCGCGCGTAGCGGATAACAAGCTTAACGGACGCGTGGGCCGCCTGCTGGTGGGGCCACTGCTGCGATCGCTACAGCAGGTTTATGGGCATTCCGAATACCTTGAGTATCTCAGCAGCTTCCGCTATCCCCTTTCCGGCGAATTCGCGATGCGGACGCACGTGCTGAACAATATTAAAATCCCGGGCGACTGGGGGCTGGAAATCGGCGTACTGTCGGAGATCTATCGTAATTACACCACGCGCCAGAGCTGCCAGGTGGAGATCGCGCATAATTACGATCACAAACATCAGCCGCTCTCGGAGGAGGACGGCACCGGCGGCCTGCGCCGCATGAGCAACGATATTGTGCAGTCGCTGTTGCGTAAGCTGGCGACAATGGGCGTCAGCCTTACCAGCGATTCGTTCCGGGTGCTGAAGGCCACCTACTATCGTAATGCGCTGGATATGATGGAAATTTACAGCCATGAGGCCACCATGAACGGTCTGCGCTTCGATCAGCACAGCGAAGAGGCGGCGGTTGAGATGTTTACCCAGGCGATCCTCGACGCAGGCCAGGCCTTTATGGAACGGCCTAACGATAAGCCGTTTATTCCCAGCTGGAGCCGCGTGCAGTCTGCCTTCCCGGATATTTTGCAACGTATCTACCAGGCGGTGGAAGAAGATAACGAAGGCCACGTTTAACCCTGACGGCAGGCGCGGTTTACCGCCCTGCCCGATTTAATCCTGCCAGCAGACCTGGTTACGTCCGTTCTGCTTGGCCAGATAGAGCCTGCGGTCAGCGATGGTTTGCAGGTGTTCTATCTGATAACAGCCCTGCTCTTCGCTGCTGGCCAGGCCCAGCGAGGCACTGAGCAGAATCTGTTGCTCAGCGCTAATTGCCAACGCTTCCGCCGCCAGTTGGTGCCGAATACGTTCCGCCACCTGCACCGCCTCTTCCAGCCGCGTTTCCGGCAGCAGCAGGCAAAACTCCTCGCCGCCGATGCGCCCGCAAAGATCGCTTTCGCGCAGTTGTCGCTTAATCAATCCGGCAACGTGCGCCAGCGCCAGATCGCCAGCATGGTGTCCCCAGGTATCGTTAACGCCTTTAAAATAATCGACATCCAGCCGAATCAGCGTCACAGGATGCTGATAGCGGCGGCAGAGGACAATCAGCGCACGCGCCCGCTCAAAAAACGCGCCACGGTTAAGTAATTGCGTCAGCGGATCGTAGTTTGCCCGCTGATAGAGCGAGCGCTGCAGCGTTAACAGGCGATCAATTAAACGATAGATAGTCAGCCAGGCGAGCAGCAGCAGCAGTGTAAACACCAGCCAGGTCAGCAGCAGAATAATCGCAACGCGCCCCGTTTCACCCTGTAGTCCCTCTTTCAGGGTTTGAATGCTGAGCATCACGCCATCAAAGTCGTTCATTCGCGTCCAGCTAATGAAGCGGCTGCCGACGCGCAGCTGTCCAATCGGTTTTTCCTTAATCAGCGTTTTTAGCTGGCGCATCTCATCCGCGCTCAGGCTGCTGTTCTCCTGTCGCGACGAATTGGTGGACACCGCCAGCGTATGCATGGCGTGATCGAGCAGCATAATACTGCCCTGATGCGGCATCGCCTGTTGCAGATGGGCGTGAATACGATCGCTGGTAAAATCCATCGCCAGTACGCCATACCAGTAGCCTTCGCTATCGACCGGCACGCTGACGGTCACCATCGAACCTTCATTCAGAATGCCGTCATAAGTGGCCGTCCAGCGCAGCCGTCGATGCGGATTAGCTTCTGGCGCCATATGGGTAAAATAACCGCGCTGCAGCAGGGTACGATAGCTATCCAGCGTCTGTTGTTTATTGGCGGGAGGCAGCGAACTGACAAAATAACCAGCGCGTGAGATATACCAGAGCCGTTGTTCGAAATCCTTTTGCGGCTCGTTAAACTGCAAAATAAAGCTGAACTCCAGCGCGGCGCGGATCTCTTTCTGCATGCGCGGCCAGTTGCTGCGGTCGAGCGGCGGATGCGCCTGCACCCAGGCATCCGATACGCCGCTGAGCGGCATATTGCGCTGGGTATTGGCATTCAGGCTCCAGGCAGGCTGCTGACGCAGCTGGTTGAACAGTTGAATAGCATTACGGCTGTTATCCGAATCAAGCGGATTCGCCAGCGCATACTGCAGCATATTGCGATAGAACAGCAGGCTATCGAGGCTGTACTGAAACTGTCGCTCAAGTCCGACGACCGCAGCAGAGAGGTCCAGTTGCCGATCGGTTTCATAGGTTTCTTTAAGGATTAGCGCCTCACGCTAGGTCAAAACGGTAGAAAAAAGCAGCACGGCAATAAAGCAGAGATGAACAATAGTGTGCGGATGCCGTTCCGATCTCAGGCGGCGAAGCAACGGATTAATGATCACGCCTGAACTCCCGATGTAAAACGTCTCTTAGCAGTGTAGCCAGAAAAACTGCCGTCGCGGCAGACCAGAGGCTGGCCTGACAGACGACGCGATTACTTTTTTGGCCGTTTCGGTGGACTGGTTTCCAGGTGACGCAGTTTCTTCCAGGCCTGACGCACGCCTCGCTTCGCCAGCTAGCTGGCATAACGCTCAAAAATGGCGGTACGCCGCCGCTGTTCAATACGATTATCATGCCAGATTGCGATTCCGCGCAGTACGGTAAAAGCTACGCCAAGCAGGTAGCCCCACTCCTGTAACGTCAGTTGAGTAATACAACCTTTTACCACACCCAACACCAGCAATACGCTGTTCATTATCATATCCATCTCTCTTCTCCTGAGATAAAAGGATAGAATGATAATGAACTAAAAGTACATTGATAACAAGCACAATTAGTTCACATTGTTAACGGAATCGCTTAAGCTAAATTTTCCCATTTTGCCTCGACAACCACGCCGATAATACGACAGTCATCGTGAATTTCCTGCATTTTATATTCAGGATTCAAGGGCTTAAGGTATTTGCGTCCGCCATCTTCGATATAGCGCTTAAAGGTCGCTTCGTTGGCATCTACCAGGCGAGCAACCACCAGTTTCCCTGACGTAGCGGGAAGGTCAGGATCGACTAAAATCATCATCCCTTCCGGAATGCTCAGGCCAACCGGCGAGGTCATGGAATCCCCTTTCACTTCCAGCCAGAAGCTGTTTTCACTGACGTGGCGCGTGGTCGCGGGCCAGCGATCGATTTCCGCACGCGACCAGGGTTCGACCGCTTCGCTCCAGAGACCGGCGCTGACCCAGCTGATCAGCGGGTAGCTGTTCCAGGCGGGCGCCTGCGCGACCATACGCACGTTATTATCCAGCGCCGTGCTGCCAAGCTGAAGCCATTCCCGACTGACATCGAGATAGTCGGCCAGCGCCTGAATTTTACCGTCGCGCGGCAGCGCTTCGCCATTAAGCCATTTGCTTACGGCGCGCGGCGTTACCGAAAGCGCCCGTGCGAGAGCCACGCCGCGCCCGTGCGCTTCCAGCCCTTTACGATTGCAGGCTTCAATAAGCCGTGCGGAGAAAGCGTGACGAAGAGTTTCTTCTGACATGGTTCACCTGGTTCACTTTTAGCGCAATATTACGCCTAAATGGAAAAATAATGAACCAAATGTACAAAATCCCGATCCGCCAGTCAATACTGACGGATCGAATAAGGGGATTAGCTGGCGAGCTGGCGAGCGATCTGCGTGGGCATAATTTCATCTTCGCGAAAGGCTTCGCGTCGTACGCTGTAACCGTCGTACCAACGACATTCCACCATACCGCTGGCAATGCCGGTGACAATCATCGTTTGACCATCCTCTTTATGCTTCACTTCATCACTGACGCTGATAAACATAATGCGGCCTCCATAGTTAGGTGAAAAAGCACCCATTATGTATAGCAGGCACGTTCAGAAATTTCCTGCAAGCCAGTGAGAAAATCAGCGTCAGCCGCTGGCAACCAGTGAAAAATAAGGAAAATAAACAAAGCGCGTAAAAGTTAAATCAGCGTTTGAGGGGAAACAGGCGTAAAAAAACGGACGCGGCGTCCGTTGGATAATGATGACAGAAGCGGCTGAATAGCGCGACGGAAGCCGTTCCGCCGCGCGTCATCCAGCAGAATGCTGACGATTAGATTTTGCAGCCTTCGCAATCTGCTTCATCATTCAGCTCAGCAGGAACCTCGCTGGCTTTCTTCTCAGCGTTGGCCTGCGCCTCTTCCAGCTGTGCATCAATGTCAAATTCAAACATATCGTCGTTCATGGCATGCTCCCGTTAGCTAATTTCGCCGCCCTTTATACCTTAAGCGCGCAGCTTCGCAATCAGATTTACCGCCAACAGCACGATCGACCCAATGATAAAGCCGATAACCAGGTTGGCCCCGTTTTCCAGCAGCGTCGCAATAACGCCATGAAAACCTTTACTGTAATGGGTAATGGCGTGATGCAGCAGCGGAATGCCGTGTACCACGATACCGCCGCCCACTAAAAACATCGCCAGCGTGCCGACCACCGACAATATTTTCATCAGCCAGGGCGCCATCACCAGCAGCATTTTGCCGAGGCCACGGGCGATTGCCGATGACTTTTCATTCAGCCAGTAACCGAGGTCGTCCAGCTTAACGATAGCGGCAACGATACCATACACGCCGATGGTCACCAGAATCGCGATGCCCGCCAGGATCAATACCTGGTTTAACAACGGCGCTTCAGAAACAATCCCCAAGGTGATGGCGACAATTTCCGCTGACAGAATAAAATCAGTACGCACCGCGCCTTTGATTTTCTTTTTTTCGTAGCCGACCGGATCCTGCTCCACCAGCTTTTTCAGCCGCGCCTGACGCGCCTGCGGCGTTTCCGCATTCTTATCATGATGCAGGCTGTGCATCACCTTCTCCACCCCTTCATAGCAGAGGTAGGCGCCGCCGATCATTAACAGCGGCGTAATCGCCCAGGGCGCAAAAGCACTGATAACCAGCGCCAGCGGCACCAGAATCAGTTTATTAAGAAACGAGCCTTTGGCGACGCCCCATACCACCGGCAGTTCGCGGTTCGCCTTTACGCCGCTCACCTGCTGCGCGTTCAGCGATAAATCATCGCCCAGCACGCCAGCCGTTTTCTTTGCCGCCACTTTTCCCATTACTGAAATGTCATCCAGTAAAGTGGCAATATCATCAAGCAGTGTCAGTAAGCTACTTCCAGCCAAGTTAGATTCCTTTTTTTACAGTTCATCATGCTGACAACAGGGGCAAACCTGTATCTCGCTGACCGTCATATCTGCAATGCCCTCACAGTCCCACTCAACACGAACCGGCCCGTCGCCGACGTGATGATGCAAATACTTACTGACCGAACTTTCCGTCATGCCGGTGATCTCTTCCGTCGCCACCAGGGTTTCTCCCACGTAAACCCGCGCCGTTGCCCGCGTATTAACCATGCGCTCGCCCTGGAGCTGGTAAAGTCGCCGTACCGTAAGCTTTATGCTGGACATGCTGTCCTCCTGGACCGATGAGGCTAAAACAGCGATCTAACCAATTATGGCCTGAATTAGCAAACTTTGCGCCAGCTCACGTTACAGGCTGATAACGATTTACTAAAAAAGCAGGTAATTTTGTGGGCTTCATGGCAGATTAAACGCCTTCTGTTACAACCGGATGGAAAAAATGTCCCGCTCCGCCGCTTCGCCGCTGCCCTTAATTCTTGCCCTGTTTGTGCTGTATATCGTTTGGGGATCTACCTATTTTGCGATTCGTCTTGGTGTCGAAAGCTGGCCGCCGCTGATGATGGCTGGCCTGCGCTTTCTACTCGCGGGTTTAATTCTGTTTGCCGTGCTGATCTGGCGCGGCCAGCCGCTGCCTGGGCGTCGGGCGGTGATTAACGCCTGTCTGATTGGCATTTTGCTGTTGGCTATCGGTAACGGGCTGGTGACGCTTGCCGAACATCAGCAGGTGCCCTCCGGCCTGGCGGCGGTGATGGTGGCGACGGTACCGCTGTTTGCCATGTGTTTCAGCCGTCTGTTTGGCATTCGCACCCGTAAAATCGAATGGCTGGGTATTCTGGTCGGGCTGTGCGGCATCGTGCTGCTAAACAGCGGCGGCCACCTGGCGGGCAATCCGCTGGGGGCCGTTCTGGTGCTGATTGCCGCGCTGAGCTGGGCATTTGGTTCGGTGTTAGGATCGCGCATTACCCTGCCGCAGGGCGCGATGGCGGGCGCAGTTGAAATGCTGGTGGCGGGCGTCGTGCTGCTGCTGGCCAGCCTGTTTAGCGGAGAGCGGCTGACCGCCATACCTGATTTACAGGGCTTTTTAGCGCTGGGCTATTTAATGCTGTTCGGATCGATTATTGCGATTAACGCCTATATGTATCTTATCCGCAACGTTACGCCTGCGGTCGCCACCAGCTACGCCTATGTCAATCCGGTGGTGGCGGTGCTGCTCGGCACCTCTTTCGGCGGCGAGTCGCTTTCTCCAATAGAATGGCTGGCACTGGCGATTATTATTTTCGCCGTGGTGCTGGTGACGCTGGGCAAAACGCTGTTCCCGGCGCGTGAGGAAAACGTCAGCATTGAGGCTGACGCGCCAAAGCGTAAATATTTCGCCCCGCCTGCTAACGGGCGGGAAGCCGTTTCAGGCGGTTGGCAGCGTAAGCGGATGGATGCCCTGATGATCGATCGCCGCGTTGCTGTCGCTGGCAAGGATCCACTCCTCAAGACGCGAGATAACCGCTTCATCATCCAGCTTAAGTTTTCCGCGCAGCGCGCACTCCCAAACCACCAGCACCTTCCACTGTTGCTGTGTGAGTTGCTGGATATGGCGGCAGTCACGCTCTACGTTGCTGCCGATTTTTCCCATCCAGAACGCGGTGCGGGTCGCCGGTACTTTAAACAGGTAGCAGTCATGGTGATGCCAGAAACAGCCATGCACGAAAATAATCGCCCGCTGCTCGTCCAGCACAAAGTCGGGCCTGCCCGCCAGATTTTTATCCTGTACCCGAAAGTGAAAACCGCGATCCGTCAGCAGGTTGCCCAGTCGCTGTTCAATGGCAGTATCACGCGTGCGAATTGCGCGCATATTCTTGCTACGCACAGCGGCAGAATGCACATCAGCCATATTTTTTCTCCTTGTGACCTGTTAACAGTGTAAGTGCCGATGGTGAAAACCGGCAAACTGCAGGCGAACAGTGGAGTAGCGCGCTGGCTAAATGCAATAAAAGTTGCCGTCCAGGTAAACAGGCCGCAGGCGCGACGCGTAAGCGGCGTTAAGGCGAAAAGCGCGCTTCCGCCCTCATCAGCGTTTCTTCACCGCCTCGGCAATCCACGGCTCAAGCAGCTTCGCCACCGCCGCGAATACCGGCACGATGACCGAGTTGCCAAACTGACGATAGGCCTGGGTATCGGACACCGGAATACGAAATTTTTTCCCTTCCGGCGTTTCAAAGCCCATCAGACGCGCGCATTCACGCGGCGTCAGGCGGCGCGGACGGCGCAACTGGTTTTCCGGGTGATCGAAATCCGCCTCGCCCAGCGCGCGATCCCAGCCGCGATCGATCAGGATTTCCGAACCGTCTTTGTAGTAGCGCGCCGAAAGTGTCCGCACCACGCCCCGCGTGCTGGCGGGATCGAATAGCCCGTAACCGAAGCCGTTGCCCTTCGCCTGATGTTTGCGCGCATAGTTATAGAGATACTTCCACAGCGTCGGCGTCAGGATATATTTTTCATCCACCTGCGGCTCCAGCAATTCCGCCAGCGTGCGGCGCTGCTGCGGCCAGAAGCGGGATATATCACGCAGCGTAAAGCCCGGCTTAAGCCCCAGCTCGCGGCGAAAACCGACCAGCACAATACGTTCGCGGTGCTGCGGCAGAAAATGCTGACCATCGATAATCTTTGGATCGGCGCCCGACGGTGCATCGGCATCAGCAACCTCATAGCCCAGCTCATCCAGCGTCTGCATGATAATGCGGAAGGTATTGCCCTTATCGTGGCTTTTCAGGTTCTTCACATTTTCCAGCACGAAAATCGCCGGTTTTTTGGCGGCGATAATGCGCGCGACGTCAAAAAACAGCGTGCCCTGCGCTTCACAGGCGAAACCGTGCGCACGTCCCAGCGCATTTTTCTTAGACACGCCTGCCAGCGAAAATGGCTGACAGGGAAAACCCGCCAGCAGCACATCATGATCGGGGATCTGTGCGTTGATATGTTGCCAGGCGGTCTGCTCGTCTATATCGGCTCGCTGGCTGAGCGTGACGTCACGAATATCCTGATTGAAGCGATGCTGTTTTTCATCGCAATACCAGTTGGCTTTGTAGGTACGTACCGCGTGTTTATTCCACTCGCTGGTAAAAACGCACTGGCCGCCGATCGCTTCAAAACCGCTGCGAATGCCGCCGATACCGGCAAAAAGATCGATAAAGCGAAACGCATAGTTGGGATGATGCGCGGGCGGCGCAGGGAGCATCTGGCGCAGCAGCGCCGTTTCTGCGGCCGTTAGCGCGCGCTGGCTGCCCTTGCCCGTGAGCCAGCGGCTGAGCGATTCACGCGTCCATTCATGCTGGTTGAGCTGCCGCAAACAGGCCGCCACGGTTTTTCGATCGTAAACGGCCAGCACCTGCTCCAGCAGCTGGCTATCCTCCACCCGCTTCTGCTGTTCATCGGCCTGCGCCTGCTGAGCCAGCTGAAGCACCACTTCGTCAAATTCGCTCATAACTATGCTGTTTTGGGAAAAGTGGCGCAAGTGTATCACCTGTTTGACCCAGCGCTCTATGGATTAGCGCGCTGGATTTCTCCTCTGAGCGGGATGACAAGCCAGCGCGCGCCGCCTACACTGACCGTTTTTAACTTTCAGGAGAGCGACCATGAGCGAAACTGAACGTCCCAGGCTACAGCTGCCTGACGGCGCCGATAAGCTTCTGCTGCATTCCTGCTGCGCCCCCTGCTCCGGTGAAGTGATGGAAGCGCTGCACGCTTCCGGCATCGATTACACTATTTTCTTTTACAACCCGAATATTCATCCGCAAAAAGAGTATCTGCTGCGCAAAGAGGAGAATATCCGCTTTGCGGAGAAGCATAACGTTCCTTTTATTGATGCGGATTACGACACCGATAACTGGTTCGAACGCGCCAAAGGTATGGAATGGGAGCCGGAGCGCGGCGTGCGCTGTACCATGTGCTTCGATATGCGTTTTGAGCGCACCGCGCTCTATGCCTGGGAGCATGGCTTTCAGGTGATTTCCAGTTCGCTGGGCATTTCCCGCTGGAAAAATATGCAGCAAATCAATGACTGCGGCCAGCGCGCGGCGGCGCCTTATCCGGGAATGCGCTACTGGGACTACAACTGGCGAAAAAAAGGCGGTTCCGCACGTATGATCGAAATCAGCAAACGCGAACGCTTTTATCAGCAGGAATATTGCGGTTGCGTCTACTCCCTGCGCGACAGCAATTTACACCGTAAATCCCAGGGCCGTCCGTTAATCAAGCTGGGCGTTTTATACTACGGTGACGAGGAGAGCTAACGCCGCCGACTTCTCCTGAGATTTGTCTTAATACCGCGAAAACTACCGAAACCGCATCAGGCGCGGCGACTGTCACAAAATTGACATCAGTCGCGCCAATAATCCTTTTTATTTTTACGGAAAGGATTATGTCGTTACTTTCAGTGCTTCCGCTGCGCCTGAGGCGCCCTCGCCTTCATCTGCCCGCCTTTTTATTTAGTCTGAGCGGCGCTTTCTGGTTATTTCTGGTTTTATTTTGCCTGCTGCAATGCGCCAGCGTATGGATGCTTACGCTTTCGGTCAGCCATACGTACGGCACGGTCGCCGCCTCGCAACAGCTGCATGAACGTCAAGCGCGACTGGAAAACGCACGCGTTGCGCTGCTGACCGCCAGCGATAACAGCCATCGCGCCGGGATCTGGTTTATGCAGGATAAAGAAACCGGTTCGGTTGATAGCTGGCAGCCGCTGGCGGCCAGCGCCGCCGAGGCGCTGAAACAGGCGCAGACCGCCTTCTCCCGCTACGGCGCGCCTGCCGACGATCCGCTGGCGCAAAGTTTTACCCAGCTGGCGGAAGGCTTACAGGAGCAGCTAAAAAGCCTGCACGATAACCGCATCGACGGATTCTTTATGGTGCCGATGGAAGCTTTTCAGCAGCAGTTTAACGATGCCTGGCGCAGCGCGCGGATGCAGGCTGACCGGCAGGCGGACGCCACCAGTCAGGCGACGCTGCACTCCTTAACCGAAAGCCGCAATCTGCTGTTAGGCTTTTCTTTATTGCTGCTGTTGATGCTGATGGTCGCCGGACGGCTGCTGCTGCGCGGCGTATTACAGCCGCTGAAACAGGCGGCGGTTGAGCTAAAACATATCGCAACGGGCAATCTGACTCAGCCGCTCTCTCAGGTCGGTCGCCACTCTCAGGAAATGCAGCGACTGTGGCAGGCGATGCGGCAAATGCAGCAGGGCCTGCAGCATATTGTCAGCGAAATTAACGCCATTGCCGACGCGGTTATGCAGAGCGCCGAGGGCATTGTCCGGCACAGCGATACACTCAATTTGAGTAATCAGGAGCAGACCAGCGCCTTCATCCAGATTTCAGCCCGGCTGTCGCGCATGGCCGAGGAAGTGGAAAGCAGCAGCCGCTTTACCCAGCATGCAACGCGCCAGGTTCAGCAAACCGATGCGCTGACGCAGCGCTGCGGCGCCATGGTCAGCCAGGTGGATACGCATATGCGCGATATTGTGCTGGCGTCGGGCGAAATTGCGGGCATTGTCAGCCTGCTGGAAGGCTTATCGCTACAGACGCGTATGCTGGCGCTGAATGCAGCCATTGAATCGGCGCACGCTGGCGCTTACGGGCGCGGGTTTTCTATTGTGGCTAAAGAAATTGGGCTGCTGTCGAATCAAAGCAGTCACTCCACGCGCGAGATCGATCGTCGTATTCAGCATACGCATCAACATATTGCTACCGGTTCAGAACGCGTACAGGCGCTGGAGGCACTGTATGATGAAATCCGTAAAGAGGTTTCCGGCGTGGTGGTATTGCTGGCGGAGCTGGAACAGAACGCGACGGCGCAAAGCCAGCGGGTAAGTAAGCTGGCGGCGGAAATTTCACGGATGGCGCAGCAGGTAGGAGATAATGAAGCGCTGTCTCAGCAGAGCGCCAGCGCCTCACAAATTCTTATTCAACAGGCGCAGCGCCTTTCACACAGCGTGCGCCAGTTTAGCCTGTAGATTATTTTTTCTTTTTACTTTTCTTCAGCAGCGAACGAATTTGCTTCAGTTCGCTGCTGGTCAGCTGCGGCGCTTCCTCTTCCTGGCTTTCTGTTTCCTGGGTATCCTGGCTGTCGATGGCGGGCTGCGACTGGGCAAACAGGCTGGCCTGCAGGCGCTGGCTTACTTCCTGGCTCAGCGAGAGCTGGTTTTCCAGCGCCAGCGTTTTTAAGGTTTCCTTTAAATTAGGATCAATTTTAATCGTTAAGCTAACCGTGTCAGTCATACCGTTCCTCCTGATTGTTTGGCTCAACGTAGCGGAAAGGAACGAGTTTTAACATACTGTCACAAAAATTTAATATTCACCCAATGCAGGCGTGAAATCACGCAGTACTGATTCATCCAGCGAGACGAGATCGCCCTGCAGCTCGGCACAGAGCTTTGCCATATAGGTCACCAAAAAAGCGACGTTATGACGAGCCAGCCGTTTCCCTTCAGCGGTCTGCATGGTATCGGGCAGGCGCAGCAGTTTTTTCTGAAAATGATCCAGCGTCCAGCTGGTGTCATCAAGCTGCCGATCGCGGCCCAACGGATCTTCGCTGTCAAATAGTGCCCTGCCCAGCGCGCCGGAAGTATAAAACACCCGCGCCAGCCCAATCGCACCGAGCGATTCCAGCCGATCCGCATCCTGTACGATGCGTGCTTCCAGCGTTTCCGGCTTAATGCCTGCGCTAAAGCTGTGCGCCTGAACCGCATGCGCGACGGCATCATGCAGTCCCAGTGGAAAATCAGGAAACTCCTCGCTTAAAATTCGCCGCGTTTCTACCGCTGCCTTGCTGGACGCAAGATGCCGCTGCGGATGGTTTTTTGGCAAGTTCACTACATCATGGAAATAGCAGGCGGTCATCACCACCAGCGGATCGGCCTCGGTGCCCTGCATAATGCGCTGCGCACTTTGCCAGACGCGTCGCAGATGCGCGATGTCATGCGCCTTATCATCTTGTGGCCAGGTGGCATGTAGCCAGTTTTCGAAACGGGATTGCCAGAGAGTCAGGGACATCGTCTTCTCCTTTTTATTATTAGCACGCTTAAATGGCAGGGCCGTGTGCGGGACAGGAGTCATCGCTCCTTCTGCGGATATACCGTCGTTATATGACAGCCGGATGATGTGCATCACCGCTGCAATTTATGAAAGCACTTTTTTAAAAGTGGGATCTCTATCAAGTTATAGCGCCTGCAAACAAAACTACAACACAAATGCAACAGGCAGTTTCTCTCTTTTCATCCAGATAAATCTCTAAATATCATAAATATTAATGAATGACCGATAAATCAGACAACAAGCGTACTGCAAGTCCGACCAGCTTATGCCATATTGAAGCGGTTATGCCTTAAGTCAAACTTATTAACTAAAAACGCGTCTGAAGACTTTACGGGGTCTTAACACCCTGTAAAAATATACAATAAATCAATGAGACACGAATATCATTTTCCATAATCGGTAATGCTTTTTGATGAGAAATGGCACCACGGGCGTTTCAGGAAACAGACGCCCGTTTCATAAGATGTTCTCATCAATAATTGTGCAAATGATTGCCCCTTTTATCATGAGTAATGTTAGGATTTATCTTATTGCCTGTTTGATACAGTCATTACCGGGTACTTAAGAAAAGAAGAAGAACGAGGTAGATATGAAAGAAAAGCCAATACTGTTCTCTGAACAACGTGTGCGCGCCCTGTTGGCTGGTCAGCAAACCCAAACCCGGCGAATTATGAAGTCTCAGCCCTTTGGCCCAGGACAGGATAATCATGAAGGTTGTTATGCCGTTGATGTAACGAGTAATTATTTACACGGCAAAAAAATGATGAGCATGACCAGCCTGAATTACCAGTGCCCTTACGGGCAGCCAGGTGACCGGCTGTGGGTTCGCGAAACCTGGCGCGGCCCGATCGTGCCGGCGGCCGAACTGGAAGCCTATGAACGTTCGCCGGGCAGCTTTCGCCAGGCAAAATATTGCCAATACCGCGCCGACAGCCGCGAGCTGGGTCAGCTGCATGATGAAGAGAGCGAAACCTTTGGCTGGCAGACCGGCATTCATATGCCGCGCTGGGCCAGCCGAATCGATCTGCTGATTACCGGCGTACGGGCGGAACGTATCCAGGCGATCAGCGATGACGACGTGATGGCGGAAGGCGTGCAAACCGATTCACACTTTCTGAATCACTTCTTTACCATGAACAGCGAGTCCATCGCGCCGAAAGAAGCCTATCGCAAGGCCTGGGAAAAACAGTATGGCGGCACCAGCTGGGAGGTAAATCCCTGGGTGTGGGTGATTGAATTTCGCCGTGTCTGATCAATCAGGCTGTGACGGTGCGCCGCTTTAACGCGTTCAACGGTTGCGAGAATTTTCAGGCTGCGGCATGGTACGCCGTTAATAAAGTTTCGCTGAATGAGTATTGCGATGATCAAATGGCCCTGGAAAGAAAAGGTTTCTTCTGCTCCGCTTCCCTGGGAACAGGCGCTGGCAGTGCCGATCTTTGCTTCACTGCAACCCGACGAAGAGCAGGCGCTGGTGCAGCAGGCACAACGCTTTTTACACCAGAAACGGCTGGTGCCGCT
>NZ_CALNWY010000031.1 GCF_940807255.1 Mixta sp. Marseille-Q2659
CATGTGTTAGGCCTGCCGCCAGCGTTCAATCTGAGCCATGATCAAACTCTTCAATTAAAAGTCTGATGCTCAAAGAAAAACGTCGTAATGAATTACGTGTTCACTCTTCAAGACTTGATACTGCAAGTTTTTTTTTGCGTATCCCGTCCGTGAGTGCCCACACAGATTGTCTGATAAATTGTTAAAGAGCGGTGCGACCGGCGCTTCGTGCCGTTGCCGCGAGGTGGCGTATATTACGCTTTCCTCTTTCAGAGTCAACCTCTTTTTTCAGAAGTTTTTCTCCGGCGATTCAGAACTGCTGAACCGCTCAACACCGCGTGGCGTAAGCCGTTGTACCGTGTCGATGGAGGCGCATTATAGGGAGTTCTCGCCGGGCCGCAACCGCTAAATTGCAATAAATTGACTGTTTGCTGCAATCCTCAGCAAAACCGGGGTTTATACACAGTTATCCACAGAATTATGCACGAACCGCGGGCACTGCAATTTTAGGCGAGCATCGCGCAAACGTTTTCGCTACAATGCCAGCCGATGTGAATAATGCCCCTGACGGGGCGTTACCTGAAACTTAAGCTGATAACCGTTAAGTTTGATGTAACGCTCTTTACTTGCGAACCAAAGCCAAGGGATAAAACCACCATGCAACAACCTCGTCCTGTACGCCGCGCTCTGCTCAGCGTGTCTGATAAAGCCGGTATCGTCGAATTCGCTCAGGCGCTCTCCCAACGAGGCGTGGAACTGCTTTCTACTGGCGGCACCGCGCGCCTGCTGGCTGACGCTGGCCTGCCGGTTACTGAAGTGTCTGATTACACCGGTTTCCCGGAAATGATGGATGGACGCGTTAAAACTCTGCATCCAAAGGTTCATGGCGGCATTCTTGGCCGTCGCGGTCAGGATGATGAAATCATGGCGCAGCATCAGATCGCGCCGATTGATATGGTTGTTGTTAACCTTTATCCCTTTGCAGAAACCGTCGCGCGTGAAGGCTGTTCACTGGAAGATGCGGTCGAAAATATTGATATTGGCGGACCGACGATGGTGCGCTCAGCAGCGAAGAACCATAAAGATGTCGCCATTGTGGTTAAGAGCAGCGACTACCAGGCTATCGTTGCCGAGCTGGACGCTAACGACAATTCCCTGACCTTAGAAACCCGTTTCGATCTGGCCATTAAGGCATTTGAACATACCGCCGCTTACGACAGCATGATCGCCAACTACTTTGGCAGCATGGTTCCTGCCTACCATGGCGAAAGCACGGCTCCGTCAGGTCGCTTCCCGCGCACCTTAAATCTCAACTTTATTAAAAAGCAGGATATGCGCTACGGTGAGAACAGCCACCAGCAGGCGGCTTTCTATATAGAAGAAGAAATTAAAGAGGCATCCGTCGCTACGGCACAGCAGCTTCAGGGCAAAGCGCTCTCCTACAACAATATTGCCGATACCGATGCGGCGCTGGAGTGCGTAAAAGAATTCAGCGAACCCGCCTGCGTTATCGTTAAGCATGCCAACCCGTGCGGCGTGGCGGTAGGCGATTCCGTACTGGAAGCCTATGAGCGCGCCTATAAAACCGATCCTACTTCCGCCTTCGGTGGCATTATTGCTTTTAACCGCGAGCTGGATGAAGCGACCGCGCAGGCTATTATCAGCCGTCAGTTTGTGGAAGTCATTATCGCCCCTTCCGCCAGTGATGCAGCGCTGAAAGTCACTGCCGCCAAACAAAACGTACGCATCCTGACCTGCGGCGCCTGGCAGCAGCGCGTTGCCGGGCTCGATTTTAAACGTGTTAACGGCGGTCTGCTGGTGCAGGATCGCGATCTGGGTATGGTTGACCGTAGCCAGCTGCGCGTGGTTAGCAAACGTCAGCCGAGCGAGCAGGAATTGCGTGACGCCCTCTTCTGCTGGAAGGTCGCCAAGTTTGTTAAATCCAACGCTATTGTTTACGCGCGCGATAATATGACGGTCGGCATCGGCGCCGGTCAGATGAGCCGCGTCTACTCAGCAAAAATTGCCGGCATTAAAGCGGGTGATGAAGGGCTGGAAGTGAAAGGCTGCGCCATGGCTTCCGATGCGTTCTTCCCGTTCCGTGACGGCATCGATGCCGCCGCCGCCGTTGGCGTTAGCTGCGTGATCCAACCGGGCGGTTCAATTCGCGATGATGAAGTAATTGCCGCTGCAGATGAACACGGCATTGCTATGATCTTTACCGATATGCGTCATTTCCGCCATTAATCGCCCGGAGAGAATAAATGAACATTTTAATTATTGGTAACGGCGGCCGCGAGCATGCGCTGGCATGGAAAGCGGCGCAGTCTCCGCTGGCCGATCGCGTTTTTGTCGCACCAGGTAATGCAGGCACTGCCCTGGAGCCCGCACTGCAGAATGTGGATATTGCCGCCACGGACATTCCGGCGCTGCTGAGTTTCGCTCAGCAAGAAAAGATAGATCTCACTATCGTTGGCCCGGAAGCACCGCTGGTAAAAGGTGTGGTTGACGCTTTCCGTAAAGCTGGGCTGAAAATCTTCGGCCCAACCAAAGCGGCCGCGCAGCTGGAAGGCTCCAAGGCGTTTACCAAAGATTTCCTTGCCCGTCATCAGATCCCGACGGCGGAATACCAGAACTTCACCGATGTTGAGCTGGCGCTGCAATACGTGCATGCCAAAGGCGCGCCGATCGTTATCAAAGCGGATGGTCTGGCTGCTGGTAAAGGCGTGATCGTCGCAATGACGCTGGAAGAAGCGGAAGCCGCCGTGCGCGATATGTTGGCGGGCAATGCTTTTGGCGATGCCGGTCATCGCATCGTGGTGGAAGAGTTCCTCGACGGCGAAGAAGCGAGCTTTATCGTAATGGTGGATGGCGAGCATGTGCTGCCGATGGCCACCAGCCAGGATCATAAGCGCGTGGGCGATGGCGATACCGGGCCGAATACTGGCGGAATGGGCGCTTACTCCCCTGCTCCGGTGGTCACACCGGAAATCCACCAGCGCGTTATGGATGAGGTCATCTGGCCAACGGTGCGTGGCATGGCGGCGGAAGGTAATGTTTATACCGGTTTTCTCTATGCCGGACTGATGATTGGTCAGGATGGCCAGCCGAAAGTGATCGAATTCAACTGCCGCTTTGGCGACCCGGAAACGCAGCCGATTATGCTGCGTTTGCAATCCGATCTGGTTGAGCTGTGCCTGGCGGCCTGTGAGGGCAAACTGGACGAGAAGGATTCCCTCTGGGATGAACGTCCAGCGCTGGGCGTCGTGCTGGCTGCAGGCGGCTATCCGGGCGATTATCGCACTGGCGACGTGATTCATGGCTTGCCGCTGGAAGAAGTGCCGGATGGCAAAGTTTTCCATGCCGGAACGCGCCTTGAGAATGATGAGGTGCTGACCAATGGCGGACGTGTACTTTGCGTTACCGCACTCGGTACCGACGTTGCCGCAGCGCAACAGCGTGCTTATGAGCTGACCACACACATTTCATGGGAAGGTAGTTTCTGCCGCCGCGATATTGGCTATCGCGCCATCGGACGTAAATAATCCCTTCTGCGGTTCCGCCAGCTGGCGGGGCCGCCATTTCACACTGCGCTAAAAATCCGCCTCCTGCGGCTCCCACTGGCAATCATCTTCCGTTGTCATATCGAGCAACTGCGTATCATTAGGCGCTTCGAGCCAGGCCACGTTTACCCTTTCTCCGGCACGATGCTGAAACTGACGTATCCTCTGCCATTCACTCTCATCCAGCATTGGGCTGACCTGCTCGTTCTGACAGGTTTGCAGCCTGTTGCCGCTCTGCCAACGCCCCTGCTTTAACAGGACACGTCCGGCCAACAGCGCATCGCTGATGCGTAACATACGCTGTGCATCGAATTTATAAAGCTCGACGGTCTGTTCGTTCACGGCTTCGCGCCGTCCCGCCAGCTGACGCTGCATAAAACTTAAGCTGCCGTCACCATCAAAACGTAAGGTCACATCATCCGGCTGCGCGCCGCTGAGATGTCGTTTAATGCTGGTAAGGTTGCCATTTTGCCAGCCGTATTCCGTAAAGACGGCGGCACCGCCCTGGAAGGGTCTGAATACCGTTAGCATATGCACGCTATGAGGCTGATTTTTGCGCCAGATGCGTACCGCGCCGCGATCGGCCAGATAGCCGCTGGCGGTAAAATCAGGCAGCGAAGGCTGCGAACTACAGCCTGCCAGCAGTAACGTCAGAAGTGCCACTAGCCGCTTCATGATGCTCCGTTATCACAATAGACGACACAAAAACAAAAGGGCGACAATAATTGCCGCCCTCGTTAAACCTTTCACTGCAACGCGATTACTTAACGGCGTCTTTCAGTGCTTTACCAGATACGAATGCCGGTACGTTAGCAGCAGCAATTTTGATTTCTTTGCCAGTCTGCGGGTTGCGGCCAGTGCGCTCAGCACGGTGGTTAACTTTAAAAGTACCAAAACCAACCAGTTGTACAGCATCACCATCTTTCAGAGACTCGGTAATTGCAGCCAGGGTGGATTCCAGCGCAGCTTTAGCCTGGGACTTGGAGAGATCCGCTTTCTCTGCAATTACATCAATCAGTTGAGTCTTGTTCATAAGTTATCCTTACAGTGTATTTATCGCTTGCTAAGCATCGAGTGCGAGGGAATAGCCAGATTCTGACACTCTTCAGCCTGCACGCACCGATAGCCACATTTTTCAGCCCCCCAAATGTAGACCAGACAGGGGGCGGATGTGAAGCCTTTAGGCACGACAATTCAGGCGTGAAGTCACGTTTTATCGCCTTATTGCTCTATTTTTATACCGATGTTACTTATTGCGACTTCCCGCAGGTCAGAACGTAGTCCTTTTATCAAATCCAGGTCCCGCTCTTCACAGGCTGCCAGCAGGCGGAAAATCTCCCACTGCGCGTCCCATTCCTCTTCAATCGCCGGCAATGCGCCCAGCTCTTCATCGGTCATTTCCCGACCAGCCTGCGTCATTTCCAGCATGGCGACCGTCGTAATCGATGTCTCGCTCACCTCAATCGCATGTTCCAGTGTTTCTCCGCTCAGGCGCGAATGCACCAGCTCGCTTAACGCAACGCAGGCGTCGATGGCGGGATAAACGCCATACACATCGAAATCGTCCGCCAGCGGAATCGCCTCTTCCAGCTTCTCCAGCTGGCTGTCGAAATTGATTTTGGCATCCTTTACCGTCAGCGACTCCCAGATCAGATCGAGAATACGACGATAAAGCTGCGCATCGGCAAACTGCGTTTGCTGACAAAACGCCCAGTAATTGGGATAGAGGCGCTCGCACAGGCAGGCCATAAAAGTGACGTGCTGCCAGCTTTCCAGCTTTTCGAGGCGTAAATGAATGGGGTTACGTAACATGATAAGGTCTCTTCGGCATCATTCTGGCGGCAGTGTAACGCAAAAGAAACCTTCCGGCACGGCTAACCCTTCTGCCAGCGTACAAAGGCGGCGCGCTCTGAAGCAACGGCGTCGGCCCAGCGTGTCGGCTCCGGCAAACGGTAGCCCGCCATGCATTTTTGCACCCACTCCAGCGCGGTATCGATGCTGACACGATGGCCAGTAGAGACGAACAGCGGATTGCAGCGTTTTTTACTGCGCCAGACCCAGCCGATTTTCTCGCCTTTATCCATTAGCGGCTGTTGCGAACCCGGCTCATCATCCAGCGGTTCAAAGCGTCCGCACAGGCGGCGCTTCGCCACGCCGATAGTCGGCACATCCACCAGCATACCGAAATGACTGGCGACGCCGAGCCTGCGCGGATGGGAAATGCCATGGCCATCAACAAACAGCAGGTCAGGTTTTTGTTCCAGCAGCTCCCAGGCCGCCAGCAGCGCGGGATATTCACGGAAAGAAAGGAAGCCGGGGATGTAAGGCATGATGGTGGCGATGCGCGCCACCTTATATTCAACAAGCTTCAGCGAAGGATATTCCAGAATGACCATGGCGGCGCGCGTAACGTCGCCGCCCTGCTCGAATCCTACGTCCGCGCCGCCAATCAGGCGCGGCGGCATCACATCGAAATCATCATGACGCACCACTTCCGCGGCGCGTTGTAGCTGT
The DNA here is from genome assembly GCF_940807255.1 of Mixta sp. Marseille-Q2659. Lineage (GTDB taxonomy): Bacteria > Pseudomonadota > Gammaproteobacteria > Enterobacterales > Enterobacteriaceae > Mixta. Next base: position 6,057 of record NZ_CALNWY010000031.1, read on the forward strand.
TCGGCTCGTAATGCCTGTATATCCATATCTACTCCTTGTGATAAGGACGTGACAGCCGATGCACCGCCTCCACAAATGCGCCTGCATGTTCAGGCGGTACATCCTGATGGATGCCATGTCCTAAGTTAAATACGTGCCCGTCGCCCTGGCCGAAGCCTTCAAGGATCGTCGCCACTTCCTGCTCAATGCGCGCAGGGGATGCATAAAGCATAGACGGATCCATATTGCCTTGCAGAGCGACCTTGTCGCCAACGCGACGGCGCGCATCGGCAATATCGGTGGTCCAGTCCAGCCCCAGTGCATCACAACCGGTCGCTGCCATCGCCTCCAGCCACTGGCCGCCGCCTTTGGTAAACAGCGTTACCGGTACGCGGCGTCCTTCATTTTCACGCAGCAGGCCATCAACGATTTTATGCATATAGCGCAGCGAAAATTCCTGATAATCACGACCGGTCAGCACGCCGCCCCAGGTATCGAAAATCATTACCGACTGCGCGCCGGCGCGGATCTGCGCATTCAGATAGAGCGTGACGCTGTCGGCCAGCTTATCGAGCATTGCATGCAGCGTCGCGGGCTCGGCATACATCATTTTTTTAATTTTGGTGAAGGCTTTGCTACTGCCGCCTTCCACCATATAGGTCGCCAGCGTCCAGGGACTGCCCGAAAAACCGATCAGCGGCACCGCGCCCTGCAAATTTTTGCGAATGGTGCGTACCGCGTTCATCACATAGCCCAGCTCCTGCTCAGGATCGGGCACCGGCAGTTTATCGACGTCAGCCCGGCAGGTAATTGGCGAAGCAAAGCGCGGGCCTTCACCGGCTTCAAAGAACAGCCCTAATCCCATCGCATCCGGGATGGTTAAGATGTCAGAGAACAGGATTGCCGCATCCAGAGGATAACGACGCAGCGGCTGTAGCGTGACTTCGCAAGCCAGCTCGGCATTTTTGCACAGCGACATAAAATCACCGGCCTGCGCGCGCGTGGCTTTATATTCCGGCAGATAGCGTCCGGCCTGACGCATCATCCATACCGGCGTCATATCTACCGGCTGGCGTAACAGGGCACGCAGGTAACGATCGTTTTTTAATTCGCTCATCATAAGGCTCTCTCAAATACAGGCGCCTGGTGGCAGCCGTTATGGCCGACAGTTAAACAAGTTTGCTGCCCTGTCGCAACCGTTACGACTGTTCATCGGCCGCGCGGCATAGCGCCACCGTATCTTCAATCAGGCGGCGAGCGACGGTGCCCGCCGGCGGCAGTTGCGGCAGCGCGTCATAGCGGAACCAGTCGGCGTCAATCAGCTCGTTATTATCAATTTGCAGTTCGCCTTCATCATATTCCGCCATAAACGCCATCATCAGCGAATGAGGAAAAGGCCACGGCTGTGAGGTGATATAGCGCAGATTTTTTATCCGCACGCTGCTCTCCTCCATCACCTCGCGCGCAACGGCTTGCTCCAGCGTTTCGCCAACTTCGACGAATCCCGCCAGCACGGTATAGATGCTGTTGCGATGGCGCGCATGCTGCGCCAGCAGAATCTTATCGTCACGCCGAATAGCGACGATGATGCAGGGCGCAATCTGAGGATAATAACGCTCACGACAGTGCCCACAGAGGCAGGCATTTTCACGCTTGCTGAGATGCATCTCGTGACCGCAGTAGCCGCAGTAACGGTGCGAACGAATAAACTCGGCCAGCTGTACGCCGCGACCCGCCAGCTGAAACAGGCCGCTATCAAGATCGATAATTTGCCGTACCGATCCCATATGTTCGCTGCGATTCTCGCGGATCAGCCAGACCGGATCGCCCTGCCATTCGCCAATCACCGCGCCTTGCGATCCCGCAAGCCCGAACGTTTCTGCCGTACCGAACGGTAATTCACCGTTTGGTAACCAAATTTTCTGTTCATGGCTGACAACCCACCAGCCAGCGTCTACGCTTGTAATCGCACGTTCCATAAAAGAAGTTCCTTTGCTTCAGCACTTTTGTGACTGGGGCCGTAATTATTCTTAAAAAAGGAACGGACACGGGACACAGCCTCTGTACTGATGTTAAGTATAAGTAGCGGTAAGACTATAACCCACGGAGACAAACATGCTTAACCAGTTAGACGTTCTGACCGAGCGCGTAGGTGGCAGCAATGAACTGGTAGATTTTTGGCTGAATGCGCGCAGGCAACTGTTAGTTGCTTATTATCAGGTTGTCGGTATTAAACCTAATAAAGAGTCTCTGACCGCCCTTGACGAGAAAGCGCTCGACGATTTTTGTCAGAATCTGGTCGACTATCTTTCCACCGGTCATTTCAACATTTACGAACGTATTATTGAAGAGATGAACGGCGACAGCCCACTGCTGGCGGCGGCGCAAATCTATCCCGCGCTGCAGGGCAATACCGAAAAAATCATGCAGCTGTATGATTCACATCTGGAAGCGGCTATCGATCACGATAACTGTCTGGAGTTCCAGCAGGCGCTCTCTGAAGTGGGCGAAGTGCTGGAAGCGCGTTTTACGCTGGAAGATAAGCTGATTCAGCTGGCCTTTGAAAACAATCTGGCTGCGCTGACGGCAGCTAACGATCAGGCGATCGCGCGCCCGGCTTAAAAGTTAATAATTTGTTATAATCCTTGTGATTTTTAAAACGCCCCTTTATGCTGAAGGGGCTTTTTTATGCCTTGTCGCAGCATCATGCGCGCAGGGTTGAGCGTTAGCTCACTTTCTTCTTGTCGGAGTGCCTTTTAGGCTGAGACCGTTAATTCGGGATCCGCGGAACCTGATCAGGTTAGTACCTGCGAAGGGAACAAGAGTACACATCTTTTTGCGCCGTCAGTATATGCTGGTTGCGTACGGTTACTCCTTCCGAACTCCGGACAAGCAACATTCCTTATTTTGGAGATTGCTATGTCTGATAAACCCAATCGTCGTGAACAGCGCGCTCAGGCGCAACAGTTTATTGCCTCGCTCCAGGGAACGGCGTTTCCCAACTCAAAACGTATCTGGATTGCGGGCAGCCGCCCCGACATTCGCGTGCCAATGCGCGAGATCCAGCTTAGCCCGACGCTTATCGGCGGCGATAAAAACGATCCGGTTTATGAAGCTAATGAGCCAGTGCCGGTTTACGACACCGCAGGGCCTTACGGCGATCCAGACGCCACGATTGACGTTCATCAGGGCCTGCCGCGCCTGCGCAGCGCCTGGATTGAACAGCGCGCGGATACGGAACCGACACAGCTCAGCTCCAGCTACAGCCAGCAACGCTTGAAAGATGAAGGACTGGATCATCTGCGCTTTGATAATCTGCCGCGCCCGCGCCGGGCGCAAACGGGACGCCGCGTAACGCAGCTCCACTATGCGCGTCAGGGCATCGTCACGCCGGAAATGGAATTTATCGCGCTGCGGGAAAATATGGGCCGCGAGCGGATCCGCAGCGAAGTCCTGCGCCAACAGCATGCCGGCCACGGTTTCGGCGCCCAGCTGCCGGAAAATATCACGCCGGAATTTGTCCGTGAGGAAGTAGCCGCCGGACGAGCGATTATTCCGGCGAATATTAATCATCCCGAAGCGGAGCCGATGATTATCGGCCGTAATTTCCTGGTCAAGGTCAATGCCAATATCGGCAACTCCGCCGTCAGTTCGTCTATTGAAGAGGAAGTCGAAAAGCTGGTGTGGGCAACGCGCTGGGGCGCCGATACCGTGATGGATCTCTCGACTGGACGCTATATCCATGAAACGCGCGAGTGGATTCTGCGTAACAGTCCAGTGCCGATTGGTACGGTGCCGATCTATCAGGCGCTGGAAAAGGTTAACGGCATTGCAGAAAACCTGACCTGGGAACTGTTCCGCGATACGCTGCTGGAGCAGGCGGAACAGGGCGTCGACTACTTTACGATCCATGCCGGCGTGCTGCTGCGCTATGTGCCGATGACGGCGAAGCGCCTGACCGGCATCGTTTCGCGCGGCGGCTCGATTATGGCGAAATGGTGCCTTTCCCATCATCAGGAAAGTTTCCTCTATCAACACTTCCGTGAAATCTGCGAGATCTGCGCCGCCTATGATGTTTCTCTGTCGCTGGGCGACGGGCTGCGTCCTGGCTCAATTCAGGACGCTAACGACGAAGCGCAGTTTGCCGAACTGCATACGCTGGGCGAGCTGACGAAAATCGCCTGGGAATATGACGTTCAGGTAATGATCGAAGGCCCTGGCCACGTGCCGATGCAGATGATCCGCCGCAATATGACCGAACAGCTGGAACACTGCCATGAAGCGCCGTTTTACACGCTTGGCCCGCTAACCACCGATATCGCGCCTGGCTATGACCATTTTACGTCGGGCATCGGTGCGGCGATGATCGGCTGGTTCGGTTGCGCCATGCTCTGTTACGTCACGCCGAAAGAGCATCTGGGCCTGCCGAATAAAGAGGATGTTAAGCAGGGGCTGATTACCTACAAGATCGCTGCGCACGCCGCGGATCTGGCTAAAGGTCATCCCGGTGCGCAGATCCGCGATAACGCGATGTCGAAAGCGCGCTTTGAATTCCGCTGGGAAGATCAGTTTAACCTTGCGCTGGATCCGCATACCGCGCGCGCTTATCACGATGAAACGCTGCCGCAGGAGTCCGGCAAAGTCGCACATTTTTGCTCAATGTGCGGCCCTAAATTCTGCTCGATGAAAATTACCCAGGAAGTGCGCGATTATGCTGCCAGGCAGCAGGCTGAGGCGCAGCCTGTTGAGGTGGGTATGGCGGCCATGTCACAGGCGTTCCGTCAGCGCGGCGGCGAGCTTTATCATCCCGCCGATGCGCTGGTGCCGGAGGAGAAAGCATGAGTCAGTCTTTCCCCAAAACGCCGCATAAACTCGGTCTTTATCCGGTCGTTGATACGCTTGAATGGATTGAGCGTCTGCTGTCTGCAGGCGTCCATACCTTACAGCTGCGTATCAAAGATCGCCCTGACGCCGAGGTGGAGCCGATTATTCAGCAGGCGATCGCCCTTGGCCATGCGCACCAGGCGCGCCTGTTTATCAATGATTACTGGCAGCTGGCGCTAAAACATCGTGCTTACGGCATTCATCTGGGACAGGAAGATCTGGACGTGGCTGATATTGAAGCCATACGCCACGCCGGTCTGCGTCTTGGCGTTTCCACTCATGACGATCTTGAGATTGAGCGGGCGCTCGCTATCCAACCCTCGTATATCGCGCTGGGTCATATCTTCCCGACGCAGACCAAAGAGATGCCCTCGGCGCCGCAGGGGCTGGAACAGCTGCGCCGCCATGCCGCGCGGCTGGTAGATATTCCCACCGTCGCCATTGGCGGGATCAGCATTGAACGCGCCCCGGCGGTATTGGCGTGCGGCGTCGGCAGCATTGCGGTCGTCAGCGCCATCACGCAGGCCGCTGACTGGCGCGCAGCTACCCGCGAGTTGCTGGCACTGGCTGGTACGGGAGATGAGGATGATGCTTAACGATCGCGATTTTCTGCGTTACAGCCGTCAGCTGCTGCTGGAGGAGTTCGGCGTGGAAGGCCAGCAGCGCCTTCAGCGCGCCAGCGTCCTGATTGTCGGCCTCGGCGGACTGGGCGCGCCAGCAGCGCTGTGGCTGGCCGCCGCAGGCGTCGGCAAGCTGCTGCTGGCGGATGACGACCGGTTACATATCAGCAATTTGCAGCGTCAGATCCTGTATCGCAGCGCGGACTGTGGCAAAGCGAAAGCGCAGCTGGCTCAGCATCAGCTGCTGGCGCTTAATCCCCAGGTTGAAGCGATTGCGCTGGCGGAAAGGATGGATGAAGAACGGCTGCGGACGCTGTTGCCGCAGGTGGATCTGGTGCTGGACTGCAGCGATAACATGATGACCCGACAGGCGGTAAACGCCGCCTGCGTCGCGGCGGGAAAACCGCTGATCAGCGGCAGCGCAGTGGGTTTCGGCGGGCAGCTGTTGGTAATCTCGCCGCCCTGGCGACACGGCTGCTACCGCTGTCTCTGGCCGGACAACAGCGAACCGCAGCGCAACTGCCGCACCGCAGGCGTACTTGGCCCGGTCGTCGGCACGATTGGCACGTTACAGGCGCTTGAAGCACTGAAAATGCTGGCGGGTCTCCCCTCTTCCCTTGATGGACAGCTGCGTCTGTTTGATGGCCGTCAGCAAACCTGGCGCACGCTAAACCTTACGCCTGATGCGGGCTGTCCGGTCTGCGGAGGTGGCAGATGAAGGTAATCGTTAATGACGAAGCCCTGATGCTGGACGAAGCGCTGACGCTGGATCGACTGCTGGATAAGCTGGCCTGTCAGCAGGCAGGCACCGCGCTGGCGGTTAATCAGCAAATCGTGCCACGCGATCGCTGGACTCAACATGCATTGCAGGATGGCGACGAGATCGTCATTTTTCAGGCCATTGCCGGAGGCTGATATGTTACAGATAGCAGATAAACACTTTTCTTCTCGCCTGTTTACCGGCACTGGCAAATTCGCCACGCCCGCATTGATGCTGGAAGCGATTCGCGCGTCCGGTTCGCAGCTGGTAACGATGGCGATGAAGCGCCTCGATTTACGCGGCGGCGAAGACGGCATTCTGGCGCCGCTGCAGGCGCTGGGCGTCCAGCTGCTGCCCAATACCTCGGGAGCCAAAACGGCGGAGGAAGCGATATTCGCCGCCCGTCTGGCGCGTGAAGCGCTTGGCACCCACTGGCTGAAGCTTGAAATCCATCCCGATGCGCGCTACCTGTTGCCGGATGCGGTTGAAACGCTAAAAGCGGCAGAGCGGCTGGTCAAAGAGGGTTTTACCGTGCTGCCCTATTGCAGCGCCGATCCGGTGTTATGCAAAAGACTGGAAGAAGCAGGCTGCGCCGCCGTCATGCCGCTGGGCGCGCCTATCGGCAGCAATCAGGGACTGAAAACGCGCGATCTGCTGGCGATCATCATTGAGCAGGCAAAAGTGCCGGTGGTGATTGATGCCGGTATCGGCGCGCCCAGCCATGCCAGCGAAGCGCTGGAGATGGGCGCGGACGCGGTGTTGGTCAATACCGCGATCGCCGTCGCGGGCGATCCGGTCACGATGGCGCAGGCATTCCGCTTTGCCGTAGAAGCGGGTCGTTTGGGTTACCGCAGCGGTTTGGGCCATAGCCAGCAGCAGGCCATTCCCTCCAGCCCGCTAACCGCTTTCCTCAGCCAACCGGAGGCGATGTCATGAAAGATTTTATCGATCGCTGGCGCCAGCTTGACTGGGATGACATCAGGCTGCGTATCCACAGTAAAACGGGGGCTGACGTACAGCAGGCGCTTAACGCACCGCGTCCGACGCGTGAAGACCTGATGGCGCTGCTCTCGCCCGCTGCCACCGCCTTTCTTGAGCCGATGGCGCAAAAGGCGCAGCGGCTGACGCGGCAACGCTTCGGCAATACAGTCAGTTTTTATGTGCCCCTTTACCTTTCGAACCTGTGCGCTAACGACTGCACCTACTGCGGCTTTTCCATGAGCAACCGCATTAAGCGGAAAACGCTTGATGCTGAAGAGATCGAACGTGAATGCCTGGCGATCCGCGCTATGGGATTTGATCATCTGCTGCTGGTGACTGGTGAACATCAAACAAAGGTCGGCATCGATTACTTCCACCAGCATTTGCCGCAGATCCGTCAGCATTTCAGCTCGTTAATGATGGAAGTGCAGCCGCTGGCGGAAGCGGAATATGCCGGTCTGAAACGTATCGGGTTGGATGGCGTGCTGGTTTATCAGGAAACCTATCATCCGAAGATTTATCAACAGCATCATCTGAAAGGTAATAAACAGGACTTTTTCTTTCGCCTGGAAACGCCGGATCGCCTGGGCCGCGCCGGGATCGATAAGATCGGTCTCGGCGCGCTAATAGGTTTATCAGACAGCTGGCGTACCGACTGTTTTATGCTGGCAGAACATTTGCTGTGGCTGCAGCAGAGTTACTGGCAGAGCCGCTATTCGATCGCCTTTCCGCGTCTGCGTCCCTGCGCCGGTGGCATCGAGCCCGCCTCGCTTATGAGCGAGGCGCAGCTGGTACAGACCATCTGCGCTTTCCGACTGTTTGCGCCGGAAGTCGAACTTTCGCTATCGACCCGTGAATCACCTGCTTTTCGCGATCGCGTTGTGCCGCTGGCGATCAATAGCGTTAGCGCTTTTTCTAAAACGCAGCCCGGCGGCTATGCGGAAAATCGACCGGAACTGGAACAGTTTTCGCCAGACGATCACCGCACGCCGCAGGAAGTGGCCGCCGCGCTCACCCAGGCGGGCTTACAACCGGTCTGGAAAGACTGGGATAGCTGGTTAGGACGTGCGTCATCGTAACGTTGCACGGGAACGACATTAATTGCCCTGATTATCCGTATAGCCCGGCGTCGCCCAGACGGAGGGCCAGTCTCCCGGCTCGCCGCCGTCGCAGCTGGGCTGGCTGTTATAGCTTATCAGATGAAAATCGTGCCCATCGTAACGCCAGGTAGCGCTTTCGCCACAGTCAGCAATACCGCGACCGCGAGCGGCATGAAACAGCTGGCCGCTTTGCGGATCATAACTGGCTTCGGTAAACCAGCTTATGCTGTTGGGTTTGCCTTCATCATCTTTTAGCGGCAGCGGCAGAACCAGTTGCTGCGCCTTTTCCGGCGCGGTGCGCGGCGTAATAAAGAGTACGCTGGAAGACTGATAGGCACCCATACCGCAGTTAATCATGACCAGCGCATGCTGCGCATCCAGCGGCTGCGCTTCGCTGCGCGCTACCTCATCTTCCGCAGGCTCGCACTCTTCCTGTTTCAGCGCCGGCTGCTGGCTGGCAATCACTTTTTTAAGCAGTGCCTGCGCATCATCTAATGGCACAACTGCTGGCACCGGCGGGAATTGAGGTGCGGCAGAAGCACGCGGCGGAACACTGTTAGCCGGTTGATCGCCGGTTTTAAACAGCGCCGTTTGGTTATCAATCCGCCCCTGACGCTCATCGACAAACAGCAGGGCTGCGTTTAGACCGCTGAGCGAGCCAGCGACATCATTATCGGAAGTCAGGGAAATGGTCATCGCATTTTTCGCCGCCGCCACCAGCGCCTGAATATCATTCAGGTCCGCGCTATGGGCGTTAGCGTAATCATTATTGGCATCAGCATCTGACAGCGTAATATCATGTTCCCAGCGCTTCCCATCCAGCCAGATCCCTTCGGCTTTATTCGCGTCAAAACTCATGATATCAAGCGACGCGGCACCATCAGGGCCTGCCTGATGACGAATAACGATGCGCATATTTTCATCCACGTTGCGAATATCGCAGTCGTTCAGGTTATTACAGGTGACCTGCCACTCTTTAAACAGGCGTTGTACCGGTTCGTCGGCTGCGAAAGCCGGCAGCTGCCAGATTACGATGCCAGCCAGCAGTACGCTTTTGATCAACAGTTTCATGCGAATGTTCCCTCACTGTGCGGAAGATATAAAAAAACCCTGCCGAAGCAGGGTTTGATTTTACAGCATGCCTGACGATTACTCGTCGTCGCTACCGCCAAGGCCAGCGTTCAGCAGCTCGGCCAGGCTGGCCGTTGCTTCTTCTGCGCTAACCTGAGGCGCCACGGTCGGCTCGCCAGACTGACGGCGACGCATACGATCCTGATGGTACGCATAACCGGTACCAGCCGGGATCAGACGACCCACGATCACGTTCTCTTTCAGGCCACGCAGTTCGTCGCGTTTGCCCGCTACTGCAGCTTCGGTCAGGACACGCGTGGTTTCCTGGAACGATGCGGCAGAGATGAACGATTCGGTTGCCAGTGACGATTTGGTAATACCTAACAGGTCGCGGACGTAAGTTGCGCCCACTTTGCCGTTGGCTTCCAAATCGCGGTTGGCAATCTTCACGCGTGAGTATTCTACCTGCTCGCCTTCCAGGAACTCGGAGCTGCCGGCGTTGGCGATGGTTGCTTTACGCAGCATCTGACGCACGATAACTTCGATGTGCTTATCGTTAATCTTAACGCCCTGCAGACGGTATACGTCTTGCACTTCGTTAACGATATAACGGGTCACAGCCTGAACGCCACGCAGACGCAGAATGTCATGCGGAGATTCTGGACCGTCGGAGATCACGTCACCACGTTCTACGCGCTCACCTTCAAATACGTTGAGCTGACGCCATTTCGGAATCATCTCTTCGTACGGATCGCTGCCGTCGATCGGCGTAATCACCAGACGACGTTTGCCTTTGGTCTCTTTACCGAAGGAGACGATACCGCTGATTTCAGCCAGGATCGCAGGCTCTTTCGGACGACGCGCTTCGAACAGGTCAGCAACGCGCGGCAGACCACCGGTAATATCCTTGGTACCGCCAGATTCCTGCGGCACACGCGCCAGGGTATCACCAGAGCTGATTTTCACGCCATCTTCCAGCTGAACAATCGCTTTGCCCGGCAGGAAGTACTGTGCCGGCATGTCGGTGCCCGGGATCAGAACGTCATTGCCGTTCGCATCAACGATTTTCAGCGCCGGACGCAGATCTTTACCGCCAGAGGTACGTTCTGCAGTATCCAACACCACCAGTGAAGACAGACCGGTCAGCTCGTCAGTTTGACGGGTAATGGTCTGGCCGTCGATCATGTCAGTAAAGCGAATGAAACCGCTCACTTCGGTGATAACTGGCATGGTGTGTGGATCCCAGTTCGCTACCGTTTCACCGGCATTAACCTGCTCGCCATCACCTTTCGCCATAGTCGCGCCGTAAGGCACTTTATAGCTTTCTTTGGTGCGCCCGAATTCGTCGATCATTTTCAGTTCAACGTTACGGGAAGTAATAACCAGCTTACCTGCGGAGTTCGTTACCGATTTCGCGTTGGTCAGCTTGATAGTACCTTTGTTCTTAACCTGAATGCTGGATTCAGCAGCCGCACGCGATGCCGCACCACCGATGTGGAACGTACGCATGGTCAGCTGTGTACCCGGCTCACCGATTGACTGCGCCGCGATAACGCCGATAGCTTCACCATTGTTAATGATGTGGCCACGCGCCAGGTCACGACCGTAGCAGTGCGCACAAACACCGAAGTCGGTTTCACAGGCAACAACAGAGCGGACTTTTACGCTGTCAACAGAGTTCTGTTCCAGCACGTCACACCAATGCTCGTCGAGCAGCGTATTGCGTGATACCAGAATGTCAGCAGTGCCCGGCTTCAGTACGTCTTCTGCCGTTACACGGCCGAGTACGCGCTCACGCAGCGGCTCTTTAACATCGCCACCTTCGATAACCGGCGTCATCATGATGCCTTCGTGCGTACCACAGTCATCTTCGGTAACCACCAGGTCCTGCGCCACGTCAACCAGACGACGAGTCAGATAACCGGAGTTCGCGGTTTTCAGTGCGGTATCCGCCAGACCTTTACGCGCACCGTGCGTGGAGATGAAGTACTGGAGTACGTTCAGACCTTCACGGAAGTTCGCGGTGATCGGCGTTTCGATGATGGAGCCATCCGGCTTCGCCATCAGACCACGCATACCAGCCAGCTGACGAATCTGAGCCGCAGAACCACGCGCACCAGAGTCGGCCATCATAAAGATGCTGTTAAACGAAACCTGTTTTTCCTCTTCGCCGTCGCGGTTGATAACCGTTTCGGTAGAGAGGTTTTCCATCATCGCTTTAGCAACGCGTTCGTTCGCCGCGGCCCAAATATCGATAACTTTGTTATAGCGTTCGCCAGCGGTTACCAGACCAGACTGGAACTGTTCCTGGATCTCTGCCACTTCCGCTTCCGCTTCGGTGATGATTTCCACTTTCTTCGCCGGGATAACCATGTCGTCGATACCAACGGAAGCACCTGAACGGGCTGCGTAGGCAAAACCGGTATACATGGTCTGGTCAGCAAAGATAACGGTCGGTTTCAGGCCCAGAATGCGGTAACAGGTGTTCAGCATTTTGGAGATCGCCTTTTTACCCAGCGCTTGGTTGACGATGGAGTACGGCAGACCTTGCGGCACGATCATCCACAGAATCGCACGACCGATAGTCGTATCGATCAGGCTGGTTTTCGGGATGAAATCGCCCTGCTCATTTTTTTCGTATTCAGTGATACGCACTTTAACGCGCGCATGCAGCTCGGCCAGGCCAGCGCGATAAACACGCTCAGCTTCTTTCGGGCCAGTCAGCACCATGCCTTCGCCTTTGGCGTTCACTTTGTCGCGGGTCATGTAGTACAGACCCAGTACAACGTCCTGAGACGGAACGATGATCGGTTCGCCGTTCGCCGGAGACAGAATGTTGTTGGTCGACATCATCAGCGCACGCGCTTCCAGCTGGGCTTCCAGCGTCAGCGGTACGTGAACAGCCATCTGGTCACCATCGAAGTCGGCGTTATAAGCCGCACAAACCAGCGGATGCAGCTGGATCGCTTTACCTTCGATCAGAACCGGTTCAAATGCCTGAATACCCAGACGGTGCAGCGTCGGCGCACGGTTCAGCAGAACCGGGTGTTCGCGGATCACTTCATCCAGAATATCCCAAACGACCGCTTCTTCACGCTCAACCATTTTCTTGGCGGCTTTGATGGTGGTAGCAAGACCACGCAGTTCCAGCTTGCCGTAAATGAACGGTTTGAACAGTTCCAGTGCCATTTTTTTCGGCAGACCGCACTGATGCAGACGCAGATAAGGACCTACGGTAATAACGGAACGACCGGAGTAGTCGACGCGTTTACCCAGCAGGTTCTGACGGAAACGACCCTGCTTACCTTTGATCATGTCAGCCAGCGATTTCAGCGGACGCTTGTTGGAGCCAGTAATGGCGCGACCACGACGGCCGTTATCCAGCAGCGCATCGACCGCTTCCTGCAGCATACGTTTTTCGTTACGTACGATGATGTCCGGCGCAGCCAGATCCAGCAGACGTTTCAGACGGTTGTTACGGTTAATGACGCGACGATAGAGATCGTTCAGGTCAGAAGTCGCAAAACGACCGCCGTCCAGCGGAACCAGCGGACGCAGATCCGGTGGCAGTACCGGCAGCACGGTCAGGATCATCCACTCCGGCTTGTTGCCAGACTGAACGAAGGCTTCCAGCAGCTTGATACGCTTGGTCAGCTTTTTACGCTTGGTCTCGGAGTTGGTTTCGTTCAGCTCTTCGCGCAGCTGTTCGCATTCCTGCTCCAGATCCATGTTTTTCAGCAGCGCCTGGATCGCTTCCGCGCCCATTTTCGCGTCGAATTCGTCGCCAAACTCTTCCAGCGCATCCAGATACTGCTCTTCAGTCAGGATCTGGCGCTTTTCGAGGTTGGTCATACCGCCTTCAACCACCACATAGGATTCGAAGTACAGTACGCGTTCAATATCGCGCAGCGGCATATCCAGCAGCAGACCGATACGGGACGGCAGAGATTTCAGGAACCAAATGTGCGCAGTTGGGGAAGCCAGCTCGATGTGGCCCATACGCTCACGGCGTACTTTAGTCTGGGTCACTTCAACGCCGCACTTCTCACAGATAACACCGCGGTGTTTCAGGCGCTTGTACTTGCCGCACAGGCACTCATAGTCTTTTACCGGCCCGAAGATACGGGCGCAGAACAGACCATCACGCTCTGGCTTGAAGGTACGGTAGTTAATGGTTTCCGGCTTTTTCACTTCACCGAAAGACCAGGAACGGATCATGTCTGGCGAGGCCAGCGCAATCTTGATCGCATCAAACTCTTCGGTTTTAGTTTGCGCTTTCAGAAACTTAAGTAAGTCTTTCACGGATTAGCTCCCGTCGGAGTGAGACTTCTCAAGAGAGCCCGGCCCAAAGGCCGAACTCTCTTGTAACCAGTACGAATGCGAGTGTTACCTTGCGGCTGTTACTCGTCTTCCAGCTCGATGTTGATACCCAGCGAGCGGATCTCTTTCAACAGTACGTTGAAGGATTCCGGCATGCCCGGTTCCATCTGATGGTTGCCGTCCACGATGTTCTTATACATCTTGGTACGACCGTTAACGTCATCAGACTTAACGGTGAGCATTTCCTGCAATGTGTAAGCTGCGCCGTATGCTTCCAGCGCCCACACTTCCATCTCACCGAAGCGCTGACCACCGAACTGCGCCTTACCACCCAGCGGCTGCTGAGTAACGAGGCTGTAAGAGCCGGTAGAACGTGCGTGCATCTTGTCATCAACCAGGTGGTTGAGTTTCAGCATGTACATGTAGCCAACGGTAACCGGACGCTCGAACTGCTCGCCAGTACGACCATCAAACAGGGTGATCTGGCCAGAAGTCGGCAGATCGCCAAGCTGTAACAGCTCTTTGATTTCGCTTTCTTTCGCGCCATCAAACACCGGCGTTGCGATCGGCATACCTTTTTTCAGGTTTTCAGCCAGACGCAGCACTTCATCATCAGAGAAGGTGTTCAGATCAACACGCTGACGAACGTCGGCGCCCAGATCGTAAGCACGCTGGATAAACTCACGCAGCTTGGCCACTTCTTCCTGCTTCTTCAGCATCGCATTGATCTTGTCGCCAATGCCTTTGGCCGCCATGCCCAGGTGCGTTTCCAGAATCTGACCGATGTTCATACGAGACGGTACGCCCAGCGGGTTCAGTACGATATCGACCGGCGTGCCGTTCTCATCGTAAGGCATATCTTCGATCGGGTTGATCTTAGAGATAACACCTTTGTTCCCGTGACGACCTGCCATCTTGTCACCAGGCTGGATCTGACGTTTAACGGCCAGATACACTTTAACGATTTTCAGCACGCCCGGTGCCAGGTCATCGCCCTGAGTGATTTTGCGGCGCTTGGCTTCAAGTTTCTTCTCAAACTCGTGCTTCAGCTCATCGTACTGCTCAGCCAGCTGCTCCAGCTGATTCTGTTTCTGCTCGTCGGTCAGGCCCAGTTCCAGCCAACGCTCGCGCGGCAGCTTGTCCAGTTTTTCCGCTTCCACACCGCCAGAAACCAGCACGGAGTGAATACGGGCAAACAGGCCAGCTTCAAGGATCTGCAATTCTTCAGTCAGGTCTTTCTTCGCCTGCTTCAGCTGCATCTCTTCGATTTCCAGCGCGCGCTTGTCTTTTTCCACGCCATCGCGGGTAAAGACCTGCACGTCGATAACGGTACCGGAAACGCCGTTCGGTACACGCAGAGAAGAGTCTTTAACGTCAGACGCTTTCTCACCGAAGATCGCACGCAGCAGTTTTTCTTCTGGCGTCAGCTGGGTTTCACCTTTCGGCGTTACCTTACCAACCAGAATGTCGCCGCCGGTCACTTCCGCACCGATATAAACGATACCGGATTCATCCAGTTTGGAGAGCGCTGCTTCACCCACGTTCGGGATATCAGCAGTGATCTCTTCTGGCCCCAGCTTGGTGTCACGCGACACGCATGCCAGTTCCTGAATATGAATGGTGGTAAAGCGATCTTCCTGTACTACGCGCTCGGAGACCAGAATGGAGTCTTCGAAGTTGTAGCCGTTCCACGGCATGAACGCCACGCGCATATTCTGACCCAGCGCCAGTTCACCGAGGTCGGTGGACGGACCGTCTGCCAGCACGTCGCCGCGCTCAACCGGCTCACCCAGAGAAACACACGGCATCTGGTTGATGCAGGTGTTCTGGTTAGAACGGGTATATTTGGTCAGGTTGTAGATGTCGATGCCAGCTTCGCCCGGATACATCTCGTCTTCGTTAACTTTGATAACGATACGGGACGCGTCGACGTACTGAACCAGACCGCCACGTTTAGCAACCGCAGTTACACCGGAGTCAACCGCTACCGCACGTTCCATACCGGTACCAACCAGCGGCTTATCAGCACGCAGAGTCGGAACCGCCTGACGTTGCATGTTCGCACCCATCAAGGCGCGGTTAGCATCATCGTGTTCCAGGAACGGGATCAGGGATGCACCGACGGAAACCACCTGCTGGGTGGAAACGTCCATGTAGTCAACCTGGTCACGGCTAAACAGGCTCGATTCGCCTTTGCTACGGCAAGTCACCAGGTCGTCTACGAAGTGACCTTCGTCGTCGAGGTTGGTGTTCGCCTGAGCGATAACGTAGTTACCCTCTTCAATCGCAGAGAGGTAATGAATTTCATCGGTTACCACGCCGTCGATAACGCGACGGTACGGGGTTTCCAGGAAACCGTATTCGTTGGTCTGCGCATACACGGACAGCGAGTTGATCAGACCGATGTTCGGACCTTCCGGCGTTTCGATTGGACATACACGACCGTAGTGCGTCGGGTGTACGTCTCGAACTTCGAAGCCTGCACGCTCACGCGTCAAGCCGCCTGGGCCCAGAGCAGAGATACGACGCTTATGGGTAATCTCAGACAGCGGGTTGTTCTGGTCCATAAACTGTGAAAGCTGGCTGGAACCAAAGAACTCTTTCACCGCTGCAGAGATCGGCTTAGCGTTAATCATATCCTGCGGCATCAGCGTATCGAGGTCGCCTAAAGAGAGACGCTCTTTAACCGCACGCTCAACACGAACCAGACCTACGCGGAACTGGTTTTCAGCCATTTCGCCAACGGAACGGATACGACGGTTGCCGAGGTGGTCAATATCATCCACTTCGCCACGGCCGTTACGGATACCGATGAGCTTCTTCATCACTTCAATGATGTCTTCTTTGCTCAGGATACCGGACCCTTCGATCTCGTCGCGACCCAGAGAACGGTTGAACTTCATGCGGCCTACCGCAGAAAGATCGTAACGGTCTTCGGAGAAGAACAGATTCTCGAACAGGTTTTCCGCAGCTTCACGCGTCGGCGGCTCGCCCGGACGCATCATGCGATAGATCTCAACCAGCGCGCTCAGGCGATCGTTGGTTGGGTCAACGCGCAGCGTTTCGGAGATATAAGCGCCGTGATCCAGATCGTTGGTAAACAGCGTTTCAATACGTTTGTGACCGGACTGGCTCAGCTTAGCCAGCAGATCCAGCGACAGCTCCATGTTAGCGGAGACAATCAGCTCACCGGTGCTTTCATCAACGTAGTCTTTAGCAACCACTTTGCCTGCGATATATTCCACCGGGACTTCGATGTGCTGAATGCCATCTTTTTCCAGCTGACGAATATGACGCGCGGTGATGCGGCGACCTTTTTCAACGTAGACCGTACCGTTCGCTTCAATATCGAAGGAGGCGGTTTCGCCACGCAGGCGCTCAGGCACCAGCTCCATCTGCAGCTTGTTGTCACGGATTTCAAACACCACTTTTTCGAAGAACAGGTCAAGGATCTGTTCAGTGGTGTAGTTCAGTGCGCGCAGAATGATACTGGCCGGCAGTTTGCGGCGGCGGTCAATACGGACGAACAGGTTGTCTTTCGGGTCAAACTCAAAGTCGAGCCATGAACCGCGGTAAGGAATAATACGTGCGTTGTACAGCACTTTACCCGAAGAGTGGGTTTTACCCTTATCGCTGTCAAAGAATACGCCAGGACTACGATGCAGCTGAGAAACGATAACCCTTTCAGTACCGTTGATAACAAAGGTACCGTTTTCGGTCATGAGCGGAATTTCGCCCATGTAAACTTCTTGTTCTTTGATGTCTTTAACGGTGCCTTCCGGCGCTTCGCGCTCGTAGATCACCAGACGCAGCTTAACGCGCAGCGGAGCAGAATATGTCACGCCACGGATCTGACATTCTTTAACATCAAAAACAGGTTCGCCTAAGCGGTAGCTGACATACTGCAGCTCAGAGTTGCCGCTATAGCTCTGGATTGGGAATACGGAACGGAAAGCAGCTTCCAAACCATATTGGCCTTCCGGATCTTGCTCGATAAACTTCTGGAACGAGTCAAGCTGGATAGAAAGGAGATAGGGTACGTCCAGAACCTGTGGACGTTTGCCAAAATCCTTACGAATGCGTTTTTTCTCGGTATAGGAGTAAACCATAGGGTTCCTCAGCTAGCTGACAAGTCGACCCACTCTGTCCGTCCTGAAGGACAGTTCATGCAACACTATTTTGTTTCCCGGAAAGTGCGAGACACTCCCCGCAATACGTCTTTCTATCACTCTTAAATCATTTCATTGCTCTTGCATGGGCAGGGAACCCTGCAGGGAAGCAGTATATTAAGTCGTCGATAGAAAAAGATATTGAAGACGCCCAATGGACAAACAGTGCGAAACCCCATTGAGGGCCTGTAGCGCAAAAAGGCTGGTGACCAAAAAGTCACCAGCCATCAGCCTAACAAGTCAGGCTGCAACCTGGAGGGTTGGCTTATTTAACTTCAACTTCAGCGCCAGCTTCTTCCAGAGATTTTTTCAGAGCTTCAGCGTCGTCTTTGCTGATGCCTTCTTTCAGCGCAGCCGGTGCAGACTCAACCAGATCTTTCGCTTCTTTCAGGCCCAGGCCAGTTGCGCCACGTACTGCTTTGATAACAGCAACTTTGTTAGCGCCAACAGCTTTCAGTACAACGTCGAACTCAGTTTTTTCTTCAGCAGCTTCAGCCGGGCCCGCAGCAACAGCTACAGCAGCAGCAGCAGAAACGCCGAATTTTTCTTCCATAGCGGAAACCAGTTCAACCACTTCCATTACGGACATAGCGGCTACTGCTTCCAGAATTTGATCTTTAGTGATAGACATGACAATTGTTCCTAAGAATCAGAAAATAGTGTGTACGTAAAAGTGCGTAGTAAAAGAAGGCCTTAAGCGGCTTCTTTTGCATCGCGTACGGCAGCCAGGGTGCGGACCAGTTTGCCGGCAGCGGCTTCTTTCATGGTCGACATCAGACGTGCCAGTGCTTCTTCGTAGGTCGGCAGCGTTGCCAGACGGTCAATTTGTGCCGCCGGGATCAGCTCACCTTCAAAGGCTGCAGCTTTGACCTCAAATTTTGCATTCGCTTTCGCGAACTCTTTGAACAGACGAGCAGCAGCGCCCGGGTGTTCCATAGAGTATGCAATCAGGGTCGGACCAACAAACGTGTCTTTCAGGCACTCAAACTGAGTACCTTCTACGACGCGGCGCAGCAGGGTGTTACGAACAACACGCATGTAAACGCCAGCTTCACGACCTGCTTTACGCAGTTCAGTCATTTTATCTACGGTTACGCCACGAGAATCCGCAACTACCGCAGACAGCGCGCCTTTGGCTACTTCGCTGACTTCAGCAACAATCGCTTGTTTGTCTTGAAGATTTAATGCCATTAGCTTTTGCTCCTGGATTTTAGCCGGAGGAGAAATTCCCGCCGGAACTCACTTCACCTGGCAACCGAAAGGAAGCCAGGCGCTAAAACACGGTGAGCAGAATCCAGAAAATAAAAATATTCTTCAGGCTCTGTCACCGTCTACGCAGGAATATTAAGTTCCTTACGAAACACCTGCGGTCTTGGACGGAGGCCTGGATAAGGCCAGGCTCCAACCGAAAATCTGTTGCCCGTCTCTTGTGTCGCAGCAATAAAACTGGTCAAGAAGAAAATATCAGGCGACGTTCTGTTTAACAGAACAACGGGCGTAAGATTCTAGAGGAAACTTTCGCCCGCGTAAAGCGATTATTAATTCGCCACTGCAGTCAGACCAGTCTGGTCGATGGCAACGCCAGCGCCCATAGTGGTAGACAGGCTAACTTTCTTGATGTACACGCCTTTCGCCTGAGACGGTTTTGCTTTTTTCAGCGCAACCAGCAGAGCTTCCAGGTTTTCTTTCAGTTTGTCAGCGTCGAAATCAACCTTACCGATAGTGGTATGGATGATGCCGTTTTTGTCGTTGCGGTAGCGAACCTGGCCAGCTTTAGCGTTTTTAACCGCTTCAGCGACGTTCGGCGTTACCGTACCCACTTTCGGGTTCGGCATCAGGCCACGCGGACCCAGAACCTGGCCCAGCTGGCCAACAACGCGCATTGCATCAGGAGATGCGATAACAACGTCAAAGTTCATTTCGCCTTTTTTGATCTGCTCAGCCAGATCGTCCATACCTACCAGCTCTGCGCCAGCTGCTTTAGCAGCTTCAGCGTTCGCGCCCTGTGCAAACACAGCAACGCGTACAGAGCGACCAGTACCGTGCGGCAGTACAGTAGCGCCACGCACGTTCTGGTCAGATTTACGAGCGTCGATGCCGAGGTTTACAGCAACGTCAACGCTTTCAACAAATTTAGCGGTAGCCAGTTCTTTCAGCAGAGCAACAGCTTCGTTGATGTCGTACTGTTTGGTAGAATCAACTTTGTCACGGATCACGCGCATGCGCTTGGTCAGCTTAGCCATTTCTTAGTCCTCCACTACCAGGCCCATGGAACGAGCAGTACCTTCGATAGAGCGAGTCATCGCTTCTACGTCAGCACCAGTCATGTCCGCAGCTTTGGTTTCTGCGATTTCACGTACCTGAGCACGGGTTACTTTACCCACTTTGTCTTTGTTCGGCTTGCCGGAACCAGACTTGATACCAGCCGCTTTCTTCAGCAGTACAGCTGCCGGAGGCGTTTTGGTAACGAAGGTGAAAGAACGGTCAGAATAAACGGTAATAACAACAGGAATCGGCAGACCTTTTTCCAGGCTGTCTGTTTTGGCGTTAAACGCTTTACAGAATTCCATGATGTTAACGCCCTGCTGACCCAGAGCCGGACCTACTGGCGGACTTGGGTTAGCCATACCAGCTGCAACCTGCAGCTTGACATAGGCTTGTACTTTCTTAGCCATGATATTTCCTCTTTTGGGTATAACGCCGTTTAAGGCTTCCCGTGATTAATCTTTCACATGGCATTAAAGCCACATAAAAACAAAAGGCGCGAAATTATAGTGCAATTTCGCGCCTCCTGCAACCCTTATTCGATCATCCGAACGGGTAATTTAGCCTTTTTCTACCTGGCCGAAATCCAGCTCAACCGGTGTGGCACGGCCGAAAATCGAAACAGAAACCTTCAGGCGGCTCTTCTCGTAATCAACCTCTTCTACCACGCCATTAAAGTCGGCAAACGGACCGTCATTAACACGAACCATTTCACCCGGCTCGAAGAGCGTTTTCGGACGCGGTTTGTCGCCAACCTGTTGCAGACGGTTCATGATCGCATCGACTTCTTTATCGCTAATCGGTGCCGGACGATCGGACGTACCGCCAATGAATCCCATAACGCGCGGAACACTGCGCACCAGGTGCCAGCTTGCGTCATTCATTACCATTTGCACCAGCACGTAGCCTGGGAAGAATTTGCGTTCGCTTTTACGACGCTGACCGCCACGGATCTCCACAACTTCTTCGGTGGGAACCATAACATCGCCAAACAACTCTTCCATATTATGCAATTTGATATGCTCACGCAGCGACTGTGCTACGCGCGCCTCAAAACCGGAAAACGCCTGAACGACGTACCAGCGCTTTTTTGGAGCTTCAGACATCTCAGAACCTCAGGCCAGTGATAAACGATACCAGACGGACCAGAATACCATCCAGCCCCCACAAAATCAGTGACATCACGGCGGTAACCGCGGCAACGATTAAGGTGGTATGCAGCGTTTCCTGACGCGTAGGCCAAATAACTTTGCGCACTTCGGTTCTGGCTTCACGAGCGAAAGCCAACGTTGCTTTACCTTTCGTCGTCAACAGCGCAATGCCGCCTGCCGCCGCGATCAGAATAACAACGGCCAATGCGCGCAGCGGTAAGGTCACTTCGCGATAGTAGAAGTTACCTACGATTGCCACGATCAGCAAAATGGCGACGACTACCCACTTTATCGCTTCCAGGCCGCGCCCGCTTCCTTGAGCTTCGGTATTAGCACTCATAAACCAACCTGCCACATAAATCAGAAACAATTTTGCCCCGCGCATGCGAGGCAGCCAAACCGAATGCAGCTTTCGAGGCGTAACTCGGTCGATTACGCCGTGCTACAGAGCCTGTCTCAGCAATGATTATGAGCAAAGAATCACTGATGAGCCAGGTTCTATGTTACAGCGTATAAAAAGGGCATCAAATGATGCCCTCTTCTTGTACGTTGCGTCAAATGTTATCGGCGATTAGCCCAGAACTTTAGCAACAACGCCCGCGCCAACGGTGCGGCCGCCTTCACGGATTGCGAAACGCAGACCGTCGTCCATTGCGATCGGGTGGATCAGGGTAACAACCATTTTGATGTTGTCGCCCGGCATTACCATCTCAACGCCTTCCGGCAGTTCGATGGTGCCAGTCACGTCAGTAGTACGGAAGTAGAACTGAGGACGGTAGCCTTTGAAGAACGGAGTGTGACGGCCGCCTTCGTCTTTGGACAGAATATAAACTTCTGATTCGAACTGAGTGTGCGGCTTGATGGAGCCCGGCTTAGCCAGAACCTGGCCACGCTCGATCTCTTCACGTTTGATACCACGCAGCAGAACACCAACGTTCTCACCAGCACGGCCTTCGTCCAGCAGTTTACGGAACATTTCAACGCCGGTACAGGTAGATTTCGCGGTATCTTTGATACCAACGATTTCAACTTCTTCACCAACTTTGATCACGCCACGCTCAACACGACCGGTAACAACGGTACCACGGCCAGAGATGGAGAATACGTCTTCGATCGGCAGCAGGAACGGCAGATCGATAGCACGCTGCGGATCAGGGATGTAAGTATCCAGGTGACCAGCCAGCTCAACGATTTTCTCTTCCCACTCAGCTTCGCCTTCCAGCGCTTTCAGCGCGGAACCGCGAACGATCGGGGTGTCGTCGCCCGGGAAGTCGTACTGTGACAGCAGGTCACGTACTTCCATTTCAACCAGTTCCAGCAGCTCTTCGTCATCAACCATGTCACATTTGTTCAGGAACACGATGATGTACGGAACGCCTACCTGGCGACCCAGCAGGATGTGCTCACGGGTCTGCGGCATCGGGCCGTCAGTCGCAGCAACAACCAGGATAGCGCCGTCCATCTGAGCAGCACCGGTGATCATGTTTTTCACGTAGTCGGCGTGGCCCGGGCAGTCAACGTGTGCGTAGTGACGGGTCGGGGTGTCATATTCAACGTGAGAGGTGTTGATGGTGATACCACGCGCTTTTTCTTCCGGCGCGTTATCGATCTGATCGAAAGCGCGCGCTGCACCGCCGTAGGTTTTCGCCAGAACGGTAGTGATAGCTGCAGTCAAGGTAGTTTTACCGTGGTCAACGTGGCCGATAGTACCGACGTTGACGTGCGTTTTGTTACGCTGAAATTGCTCTTTCGCCATGGCGATATTCCTTACGTTATGCCCTCATCCTTGATGAGGGCATCTGTTCACTATTCTAAAACCGTAGCTTATTTGCTACGAGATTCAATAACGGCCTGAGCGACGTTGTTCGGCGCTTCCGCGTACTTCAGGAACTCCATGGAGTAAGAAGCACGGCCCTGGGTCTGAGAACGCAGGTCAGTAGCATAACCAAACATTTCAGACAGCGGTACCTGAGCGCGAACGGTTTTACCGGTAGCGGTGTCATCCATACCTTCGATGATGCCGCGACGACGGTTCAGGTCACCGATTACGTCACCCATGTTCTCTTCCGGCGTTTCAACTTCAAC
This sequence comes from Mixta sp. Marseille-Q2659, assembly GCF_940807255.1. Lineage (GTDB taxonomy): Bacteria > Pseudomonadota > Gammaproteobacteria > Enterobacterales > Enterobacteriaceae > Mixta. The sequence goes on from NZ_CALNWY010000031.1 coordinate 29,442, forward strand.
CTTCATGATAGGCTCAAGCAGAACCGGCTTCGCTTTCTTAAAGCCGTCTTTAAACGCCAGAGACGCAGCCAGTTTAAACGCCAGTTCAGAGGAGTCCACATCATGGTAAGAACCAAAGTGCAGACGAACGCCCAGATCAACTACCGGATAACCAGCCAGCGGACCAGATTTCAGCTGCTCCTGGATACCTTTGTCAACCGCAGGGATGTATTCGCCAGGAATCACACCACCTTTGATATCGTTGACAAATTCGTAGCCTTTGCCGCCCGGCTCCAGCGGGTACAGGTCGATCACAACGTGACCGTACTGACCACGACCACCAGACTGTTTCGCGTGTTTACCTTCGACATCTTTAATGGTGTCGCGGATAGTTTCACGGTAAGCAACCTGCGGTTTACCGACGTTAGCTTCAACGTTGAACTCGCGTTTCATACGGTCAACGATGATGTCGAGGTGCAGCTCACCCATACCAGCGATGATGGTCTGGTTAGATTCTTCGTCAGTCCATACGCGGAATGACGGGTCTTCTTTCGCCAGACGGCCCAGAGCCAGACCCATTTTTTCCTGGTCAGCTTTGGTTTTCGGTTCAACCGCGATAGAGATAACCGGCTCCGGGAACTCCATACGTTCCAGGATGATCGGGTTGTTCGGATCGCACAGGGTATCACCGGTGATCACGTCTTTCAGACCGATTGCCGCTGCGATGTCGCCTGCACGAACTTCTTTGATCTCTTCACGTTTGTTGGCGTGCATCTGTACGATACGACCAAAACGCTCACGCTGTGATTTCACAGAGTTCAGTACGGTGTCGCCTGAGTTAACCACGCCGGAATAGACGCGGAAGAAGGTCAGGTTACCAACGAACGGGTCGTTCGCAATTTTGAACGCCAGAGCAGAGAACGGCTCTTTATCGTCAGAGTGACGCTCTGCCGGAGTATCTTTACCGTCGTCCAGGATACCTTTGATAGCCGGTACGTCGGTCGGTGCTGGCAGGAACTCAACAACTGCATCCAGCATCGCCTGAACACCTTTGTTCTTAAATGCAGAACCACAGGTAACCAGGATAATTTCGTTGTTCAGCACGCGCAGACGCAGTGCTTTTTTAATCTCTTCTTCAGTCAGCTCTTCGCCGCCGAGGTATTTCTCCATCAGCTCTTCAGAAGCTTCAGCTGCAGATTCGATCAGGTTCTGATGCCATTCTTCAGCCAGGTCAACCATGTCAGCCGGGATCTCTTCGTATTCGAAGGTCACGCCAGCATCATCTTCGTTCCAGTTGATGGCTTTCATTTTGATCAGGTCAACAACGCCGGTGAATTTCTCTTCTGCACCGATAGCCAGCTGCAGAGGAACCGGGTTTGCACCCAGACGGGTTTTGATCTGACCAACAACTTTCAGGAAGTTAGCGCCCATGCGGTCCATTTTGTTAACGAACGCGATGCGCGGAACTTTATATTTGTTAGCCTGACGCCATACGGTTTCAGACTGCGGCTGAACACCACCAACCGCACAGTAAACCATTACTGCACCGTCAAGAACACGCATGGAACGTTCAACTTCGATGGTGAAGTCAACGTGTCCCGGGGTGTCGATGATGTTGATGCGGTGCGGCTCAAACTGTTTAGCCATACCTGACCAGAACGCAGTGGTCGCAGCAGAAGTAATGGTAATACCACGTTCCTGCTCCTGAGCCATCCAGTCCATGGTCGCAGCGCCATCATGCACTTCACCGATTTTGTGGTTAACACCGGTGTAGAACAGGATACGCTCGGTAGTAGTGGTTTTACCGGCGTCGATGTGAGCACTGATACCGATGTTACGGTAACGTGAAATGGGTGTTGTACGAGCCATTTGATTCCTCTGATTCTCGGACGTTCAAAATAAGTCATCCCCAGCGGGTTGGCTAATTGAGCGCCCGCTGGGTTAACAATAACTACGCGGTTATTACCAGCGGTAGTGAGCGAACGCCTTGTTGGCTTCGGCCATACGGTGAACGTCTTCACGTTTCTTCACTGCAGTACCTTTGTTCTCAGCAGCATCAGAAAGTTCGTTCGCCAGGCGCAGAGCCATCGATTTATCACCGCGTTTACGAGCAGCTTCTACGATCCAGCGCATTGCCAGGGCATTACGACGGACCGGACGGACTTCAACCGGTACCTGATAAGTAGAACCACCAACGCGACGTGACTTAACTTCTACAGTCGGACGTACGTTGTCGAGGGCTACTTCGAAAGCTTCCAGTTCGGTTTTACCAGAACGCTGAGCCAGGGTCTCCAGCGCGGTATACACGATTGCTTCAGCGGTAGATTTTTTACCATCTACCATCAGGATATTTACAAATTTGGCCAGCAGCTCAGATCCGAATTTAGGATCTGGCAGAATTTTACGTTGACCAATGACGCGACGACGTGGCATGGAAATACTCCGTTGTTAATTCAGGATTGTCCAAAACTCTACGAGTTTAGTTTGACATTTAAGTTAAAACGTTTGGCCTTACTTAACGGAGAACCATTAAGCCTTTGGCTTCTTCACGCCATACTTGGAGCGTGCCTGCTTACGGTCTTTAACACCAGAGCAGTCAAGCGCGCCACGAACGGTGTGGTAACGCACACCTGGCAGGTCTTTAACACGACCGCCACGGATCAGGATTACGGAGTGTTCCTGCAGGTTGTGGCCTTCGCCACCGATGTAGGAAGTCACTTCGAAACCGTTGGTTAAACGAACACGGCAGACTTTACGCAGCGCGGAGTTCGGTTTTTTCGGGGTAGTGGTGTACACACGAGTACAAACACCACGTTTCTGCGGGCAAGCTTCCAGCGCCGGCACGTTGCTTTTAGCAACTTTGCGTACGCGCGGTTTGCGAACCAGCTGATTAACTGTTGCCATTAAATAGCTCCTGGATTTAGCTTTTGCTTCGTAAACACGTAATAAATCGCCTCGTATTAATACGAGGACGCAGAATTTTAGGGCTGAGTAGAAAAGGTGTCAAGAAATAACCAGGCGTCTGATGCTCACCAGGGCATTTGCTGCTGTTGTTTTACCGTCAGCATGACGAAATCATTATAGTCAATCACAGCGATTTTGGACGAAATTTGAGCATCTAACCCGCGCGCGGCGACATCCTCCGCCAATACCCACAGGCGCGCCGGAGAATCCAGCAGCTGCGGCAGTAAAAGATTGTCGGTTAAACCCGCCAGTACGCCATCTTGCATAAGCAGCAGATCGTCGCCGGGCTGCAGCATACGTAGCAACAAAGCATAATCACACTGGAATGGCGAACTCATCAGCGTATGCAGCATAAGCGCTCCTTAAAAGGTCAGGATATGGTCGACCGTTGACAGATGCGCGTGTAACGCTGCGCTATCAAGCACCTCGGCCGCCAGGACACGCTGGCTGTCAGCCGCCAGGCCGCGTTCACGCAGGGAATCGGCGCAAATAAAACACGCTTCGACGTCATACAGCGGCAGCACGCCAAAGGTCGCGATATAGTTACGCGCCAAAATCTGTTCCGGCTGTTGGCCGGGCGTAAGCTGCAGCACACCATCGCCAATAAAAAATAGCGACACGCGATCGCAAATCGCCGCCGTAGCCAGCGCGGCATCCAGCCCTTCTCGTCCACTGCTGTTGCCATGTGGCGCGCGGGTAAAAACAAAGGCGATCGATTTCATCAGAACTGTACCACTCTGTCGCAGGTCAGCGCTGCTTCAGCCAGCGCACCAAGCCCCGCCAGCTGAAATCCGGGCTGGAGGTTCGCGGCAGCAAGGCCCAGGCTGGCGGCCTCCTGCTCATCGGTCACGCCGCGTCTTAACGCTGCGGCGACGCAAATGTTTAACGTCACGCCCTGCTGCTGCAACCCTTGCCAGGCGCGCACCAGATCAAACTCATCGCTGGCTGGCGCCGTGAGCTGGTTGCCGTTAAGGACGCCTTCGCGATAGAAAAAGACGCTCTCCAACTGGTGACCAGCCGCCAACAACGCGCGCGCAAACAGCAGTGCGCTGCTCGCCTGCTGCGTGCCGTAAGCCGGGCCGGTGACCAACAGCGCATAACGCATCAGCGCTCCTGCCCCTGCGTATCTTCGCTTTTAAACTGGCGAATGTAGAGATAAACCGTGTGTTTAGAGATATTAAGGCGATCGGCAACCTGGTTAATCGCATCTTTAATATCGAAAATCCCTTTCTCATACAGGTTGAGGACAATCTGCCGGTTCTTCATATTGTTCGCTACATTGCGGTCGGCGCTAACTTCTTCAATAGTAAATTCCAGCGTCTGCGTCACCAGATCTTCTACAGAAGAAGCGAAGTTGACCTGCGAAGAGACGTCAGGCGTTTCCGGCGGCATAAATGTCGACATGATTTGCGAGAAAGGCACATCAAGGTTCATGTTAATGCAGAGCAGTCCAATTACGCGCTGCTGACGATTACGGATGGCGATAGTCACCGATTTCATCAGCACGCCGCTTTTGGCGCGGGTAAAGTATGCGCGTGAGACGTTACTGTCGGCGCCGGTCATATCATGCAGCATACGCAGCGCCAGATCGGTAATCGGCGAGCCGACTTTACGCCCGGTATGTTCGCCATTGGCGATGCGCACCGCAGAGCATTTTAAATCTTCCAGCGAGTGCAGCACGATTTCACAATGCGAGCCAATTAGCATCGCAAGGCCATCAACGACGGCTTCGTACGATTTCAGAATATCATAGTCGGTTTGCTCAAACGGATGTTGTTCCAGTAAATCGATATCGGTCAGATCGCCTGGATTGAATGGATTAGACATGAAAGACATTACCCTAATTGGCTGGAGCCTGTCTCAGCGCGGCCAGGGCAGACTCATCATACAAATTTGCGCAGCGCTAGTCTGGCAAATGTCTGCAGGTTATGCCAGATTTTTGTCCAGCCGGGAGCGACTGGCGGCGGAAACAAAACCGCCGCGTTAACGCGGCGGTAGAGGAATTACTGAGCTTTCTTATCGTCAGCAACCGGAGCCTGCACTTGCGCATCGGCTTTCGGCGCAGGTTTGATATCCAGAAGTTCAACATCAAACACCAGCGTAGAGTTAGCCGGAATGCCTGGAACGCCATTTTTACCATAGGCCAGCTGCGGTGGGATCACCAGCTTGATCTTGCCGCCTTTCTTCACGTGTTTCAGGCCTTCCGTCCAGCCAGGGATAACGCCGTCAAGACGGAAAGAGAGCGGCTCGCCGCGAGTATAGGAGTTGTCGAACTCGGTGCCGTCAATCAGCATACCTTTGTAGTTAACCACCACGGTATCGCTATCTTTCGGCGCATCGCCGCTGCCTTCTTTCTCTACCTGATAGAGCAGGCCGCTATCCGTTTTCTTCACGCCTTTCTCTTTAGCGAATTTCGCCGCGTAAGCATCGCCTTTTTCAGCGTTCTCTTTCGCGTCTTTTTCCATCTTCGCCTGTGCAGCTCCCTTCACGCGGCCTTCGAAGGCCTGCAGGGTTTGCTCAATTTCCTGGTCGGATAATTTGCTCTTACCGGCAAAGGCGTCCTGTACGCCTGCGATCAGCTGCGCTTTATCCAGCTGAATGCCCAGTTTTTCCTGCTCTTTCAGCGAGTTTTCCATGTAGCGGCCCAGTGAAGCGCCCAGCGCGTAGGCGGACTGCTGGTTTTCATTTTTGAAAGCCGCATTTTTAGGTGCCTGAGGAGCAGCTTGTTCAGCCGGTGCGGAGTCTGCTGCCAATGCCAGCGGTGCATTGAGCGCGGCGGCCATCGTGGCGGCTAACATTGTGATTTTAAACAGTGATTTCATCCATTATCTCCAAAACCGAAGCCTCTCACCCCGGCAATCGTTGCAGGCCATAGCCTGTACTATAACTGTGCGGAACAACTTAACATGCCCGCCCGGCAAACTTAAGCGTACATCCGACCCTTTTTATGTCGGGAAGTTTCAATGGATATGACGCCAGGGCTATGCTTTTTCAACCTTCACAGGCAAAATCTGACGATCTATAGCGAAGGCAAGCGGTTTTCCTGAAACGGACAGCGATCCAACCTGCCAGCCATCTGCAAACCGGAGGAACGCCCATGCAGCAAAAAACATTTGAGCAACAACTGGAACTGCTGGAAAGCAAAGTCGCTTTTCAGGAGCAGTCTATTGAAGAACTGAATCAGACCGTTGTTCAGCATGAAATAGAAATGGCTAAAATGCGCGAACAAATGCGCCTGTTAATCGATAAGCTGAAGGCTGCAGCACCTTCTATGGTTGCGCATCCGTCAGAAGAGACGCCGCCGCCCCACTATTAATTCACCCCAATAGCGGCAGAAAATAATAAGGGCAGAGAGACGTAACGCCCCTCTGCCCTGTCATTATTTTATCGCGGGCCGATTAGTGGCAGCCACAACCGCCGTTACCGCAGCCGCCTTTACCATGCTCGTGACCGTGGTCATGATCGTGGTGATGGTCATGCTCGCCGTGTACGTGGCCATGCGCCAGTTCTTCCGGCGTGGCTTCACGGATAGCAACCACTTCTACGTGGAAGTTCAGGTTCTGGCCAGCCAACATATGGTTGCCGTCAACCACAACGTGATCGTCTTCCACTTCGGTGATTTCTACCGGTACCGGGCCCTGATCGGTTTCGGCCAGGAAACGCATACCAACCTGTAATTCATCAACGCCCATAAAAACATCTTTAGGTACGCGCTGAACCAGGTTGTCATCATACTGACCATAAGCGTCATTCGCGGCGATATGCACATCGAATTTGTCGCCGACTTCATGATCTTCCAGGGCTTTTTCCAGACCAGAAATCAGGGAACCATGACCGTGCAGATAGTCCAACGGCGCGCTCACCGGAGACTCGTCGACCAACACACCGTCTTCTGTACGTACCTGGTAAGCCAGGCTGACCACCAGGTCTTTTGCTACTTTCATGATATCTCCTAACCGTTGAGAGCTTTGATCCCGACTCATTGGTCTATTTTTGCGTGCAATAACACCAACCAGAAAGATCCAGATGCTGACCCGTTGCGCGCCCTGGGGGCAATACGCTCAGGCAATGTTAACGATGCCGATTGTAACGGAATTCAGTGTCGCTGTAAGGGTAAGCTTAAAAAAAGCTGCGCTGTTCCGCTACTCTGGATGAAAAATACCGATCACTTGCTCCTGACTGCGAATCTGATCGCGTACTTGTTTATCCGCTTCGCGCATCTGATGACCGCATTTCACGCACTCCACCACATCAATATTATTTTCCTGCCACATCGCCAGCGTGTCTTTTTGCTGGCAGTGCGGGCAAGTCGCATCGGCAATAAAACGTTTACGCATTATCTTTCCCGTCGTTTCGCTGCAAATCTTTATGATTCAAACTCATCCCAGCCATCTGGCTGGCGCTTTTCCTGCTGCATTTCGCGCTGGAAAATATCCTCCAGCTCGCGCCGCGCTTCGCGCACGCGTGAAATCTGCGCGTTATCCGCATGGTTAGGCATCAGTTCACGCAGCATGCGCATATCCAGACGCCGAAAATGCTGCTGCGCCCGGTGCGCCTGATGCGGATGCATGCCCAGCGTCATTAACGTCTTGCGACCCAGTTCCAGCGCGCTGGAAAAGGTCTCGCGTGAAAATTGCGTCACGCCCGCCTGCAACAGTTCATGGGCCTCCACGCGCCCACGTGCGCGCGCCAGAATCTGCAAATGGGGAAAATGGTGCTGACAGAGATGAACAATGGTCATCGTATCTTGCGGATCGTTGCAGGTAATCACAATCGACTGCGCGCTGGCGGCACCGGCGGCGCGCAGCAATTCCAGCTCCGTGGCGTCTCCATAGTATACTTTATAACCATATTTACGCATTAAACTCACGGCGCTGATATCGCGCTCCAGCACCGTGATACGCTTTTTATTGGCCATCAGCAGGCGTCCAATTACCTGACCGAAACGGCCAAAGCCGACGACAATCACTTGCGGCTGATCGTCATCTACCCAGGGCTTCTCCGCCTGCTCATCCGGCTCGTTAAAGCGGCGCACCAGAACGCGATCCACGCCCTGCATCAGCAGCGGCGTCGTCATCATCGACAGGGTAACGGTCACCAGCAGCAGCGGCAGCTGATCGCCCTGAAACAGCCGGACAGAGGAGGCTGCGGAAAAGAGGACGAAAGCGAATTCGCCGCCCTGGCTCAGCACGCTGGCAAATTGCAAACGCTCTGAGCTGCGCAGGCCATAAATGCGCGCCAGCAGATAAAGCACCAACGTTTTCACTGCCACCAGCACCAGTACGCCCGCCAGGATCGTAAGGATATGGGTATAGAGAACGCCCAGATTCAGCGCCATGCCGACTGAAATAAAGAACAGACCGAGCAGCAGCCCTTTAAAGGGGTCGATAGCGACTTCCAGCTCGTGGCGATATTCGCTTTCTGCCAACAAAATGCCGGAAATAAAGGTACCCAGCGCCATCGACAGCCCCAGCGCGTCCATAAACAGCGCCGAACTCAATACCAGCAGCAGCGAGGCGGCGGTAAAGACTTCACGCACGCCGGAAGCGGCGATATATCGGAAAATGGGCCGTAACAGCAGCCTGCCACCAATCAACATGCCGGCAAACGCCAGCACCTTCAAGCCCACTTTCATCCAGTCAGTATGCCCGCTGTCGGTGCCGGCCAGCAGCGGCACCAGCGCCAGCGCCGGGATTACTGCCAGATCCTGAAACAGCAAAACGGAAAAGCCCAGCTGTCCCGCTTCGCTGCGATTCATGCCCTTATCGCGCATCAGCTGTAACGCCATGGCCGTTGAGGACATCGCCAGGCCGATCCCGCCGATAATCGCCGCCTGCCATGAAAAATCGGTGAGCAGCAGCAGCCCGGCCAGTACCGCCGCGCTAAAAATTACCTGCGCGGCGCCAACCCCGAAAATCGAACGCCGCAGTGCCCACAGCTTCGACGGATTCAGCTCCAGCCCGATCAGGAACATCAGAAACACCACGCCGATTTCCGAAAAGTGCAGAATCTCCTCGACGTCGCTGATAAAGCCAAGCCCCCACGGGCCGATCGCAATGCCCGCCAGCAAATAGCCCAGCACCGCGCCAATGCCCAGCCGGGCGGCGATCGGCACTGCGACCACGGCGGCGAACAGATAGACCACGCCCGCCGTCAGTAAAGTTTGGCCTTCCATTTATGTCGCTCCCGCAGGCAAAGGTGATGAAAGCCAGTCGCTATAGGCTTCAGCATAATTTTTCATAATTTCCGGCGGCTGGCGGCGCGCCCAGTAGACCACCATTGGCGTCAGCCAGTGCATCCGGCACAGCTGCGCCGTCAGTTCAAAGGGGCGCATGATGTCCGTTATCGGATAGCGGTTCAGGCCGTCCTGATGATAAGCGGTCTCCGGCTCGCCGGTGGTAATCACGCTGCGCCAGTATTTTCCTTCTAAAGCATTGCCGCCGACGCCGCTGGCGAAACCGCGCGCCAGCACGCGATCCAGCCACTCTTTCAGCAGAGCCGGACAGCTATAGGTATAGAGAGGATGTTGGAAAATAATGACCTGATGCTCGCGCAGCAGCTGCTGTTCATAATGAATATCAATAAAAAAATCGGGATAGTGGGCGTACAGGTCATGTACGGTAACGTGTGATAATTGCTGCGCCGGTTGCAGCAAGATCCGATTGGCAATCGAATCTTGTGATTCCGGGTGAGCATACAGCAGCAAAACCTTAGGCGGCTGTGACATCTCTCCCCTCCAAATCGTCGTCATGATGGCGGATTTCCGCTACCATGCACGACACAACGGAATCAGTGATTCCTGACTGATTATGATGACAATAAATTAACATATTCTGACGATACGGCGCCTATGATTGTATTCTCCTCGTTACAGATCCGACGCGGCACCCGCGTGCTGCTGGACAATGCCACCGCCACCATCAACCCAGGCCAAAAAGTGGGGCTGGTGGGCAAAAACGGCTGTGGTAAATCAACGCTGCTGTCGCTGTTAAAGAATGAACTCAGCGCCGACGCGGGCAGCGTCAGCTTTCCCGGCAACTGGTCGCTGGCCTGGGTTAACCAGGAAACGCCCGCGCTGCCGGTTGCCGCCATCGACTATGTGATTGACGGCGATCGTGAATATCGTCAGCTGGAAGCAGAATTACAGCGCGCCAATGAAAAAAACGATGGCAACGCCATTGCCCTGCTGCATGGCAAGCTGGACGCGATTCAGGCATGGAGCATACAGGCGCGCGCCGCCAGCCTGCTTCACGGTTTGGGCTTTAGCCAGCAACAGTTGCAGCGTCCGGTCAGCGATTTTTCCGGTGGCTGGCGAATGCGCCTTAACCTGGCGCAGGCGCTAATCTGCCGTTCCGATCTGCTACTGCTGGATGAACCTACCAACCACCTCGATCTGGATGCGGTGATCTGGCTGGAGCGCTGGCTGAAAAGCTATAACGGCACGCTGATCCTGATCTCGCACGACCGTGACTTCCTCGATCCGGTGGTCGATAAAATTCTGCATATCGAACAGCAAAGCCTGTTTGAATATACCGGCAACTACAGCTCCTTCGAGCAGCAGCGCGCCACCAAACTCTCGCAGCAGCAGGCGCAGTATGAGCAGCAGCAGCGTAAAGTCTCGCATCTGCAAAGCTATATCGATCGCTTCCGCGCTAAAGCCAGTAAGGCAAAGCAGGCGCAGAGCCGCATTAAAATGCTGGAGCGTATGGAACTGATCTCGCCGGCGCACGTTGATAATCCTTTCAGCTTCAGCTTCCGCGCGCCGGAAAACCTGCCAAATCCACTGCTGAATATGCAAAAAGTCACGGCGGGCTACGGCGATCGCGTGATTCTCGACTCCATTAAGCTCAACCTGGTGCCGGGTTCGCGTATCGGCCTGCTTGGCCGCAACGGCGCGGGCAAATCGACGCTGATTAAGCTGCTGGCGGGCGAACTCGCGCCGCAGAAAGGCGAAATTGGCCTGGCAAAAGGCGTACAGCTGGGATACTTCGCTCAGCATCAGCTGGAATTCTTACGGGCAGATGAATCGCCGTTGCAGCATCTGGCGCGCCTGGCGCCAAAACTGCCGGAGCAGCAGCTGCGCGACTACCTTGGCGGCTTTGGTTTTCAGGGCGATAAAGTCAGCGAACCGACCGCGCGTTTTTCCGGCGGTGAGAAGGCGCGTCTGGTGCTGGCGCTGATTGTCTGGCAGCGCCCTAACCTGCTGCTGCTGGATGAGCCGACCAACCATCTCGATCTGGATATGCGTCAGGCGCTCACCGAAGCGCTAATCGATTTTGAAGGCGCGCTGGTGGTGGTTTCGCACGATCGTCATCTGTTGCGCTCCACCACTGACGATCTCTATCTGGTTCATGACGGCAAAGTCGAAGTGTTTACCGGCGATCTGGATGATTACCAGCAGTGGCTCAGCGATCTGCAAAAACGCCAGGCACAGGAGAGCGATCCTAAGCCGGAAAACGGCAACAGCGCGCAGGCGCGTAAGGATCAGAAGCGCCGCGAAGCCGAACTGCGTGCGCAAACGCAGCCGCTGCGTAAGCAGATCGCGAAGCTGGAAAAAGAGATGGAGAAGTTTAACAGCCAGCTGGCGGAAGCAGAGGCGAAACTGGCTGACTCGGCGATTTACGATCCCGCCCGCAAAGCCGATCTGACCGCCGCTCTCCAACAGCAGGCTGCGGCCAAATCCGCGCTTGAAGAGCGGGAAATGGCCTGGCTGGATGCGCAGGAGCAGCTGGAAACGATGCTGGCCTCATAAAACAGGCGGCCTTGTCAGGACAGAGCGCTTTTTCCGTATAACAAGGCCGTTTATTTTTGCTTGTTTTCTCGCTGTTAACATTCTGCCGCAGGCACGCGATTTTCAAATAAAAAGAATCTCTTCGCTATTTTTTAGCCAGCAGCCACACATCCTTTTTATAGCACCCCCTTCATAAATCACTAACTTATAGCGATTTTTTTACTTTTTATTTCCTTGTGCGTTGAACAGGTTGTTCTTACTATGACGCCCTGAATAAAACCGTCTGTTTTCAATTCAGGTAAATTATCACGCTGTGTGAGTATCGCCTGCCTTTCAATCCAGGGTAAACCGTGTCAGAGCCTTCCATCAGCCTGTTGAAAAAAAACCTGACGGCCTTTTTGCTGCTGCTTTTTTTCACGCCCGTCGCTCATTATTTGTCGCCGACCTGTCTTATTGACGACCGCATCGTTTATCTGTGCTACCTGCCCTATGGCCTGGCGATTGCTGCCATCTATATTTTTGGCCGTTCGGCGGTGCTTCCGCTTTATCTGACGTTCTTTATTACTTTTCAGTTCTGCTTTTCGGCGTTGTCGCTGGCATCGGCGCTTACCTTTACGTTCCTGACGCCGCTGTTGATCGCCTGTTGGCTGGCGCGTCGGTATCTTGGCCGCCGGTGGCGCTACGATCCCGGTAACCAGGGGCTTGGCGTCAGGCTTATTCTGCTCAACACGCTGGCACCGACGCTCACGCTGCTGCTGCTGGCCGGTCTTGGTCGTTATTTGCCCGCGGTGCCGGAATTGCCCGGCAGCTATTTTGCCGGAAAGCTGGATATGTACAGCATACTCAGCCTGCAAAACCTGATTCTTTCCGCCGTGCTGTTTACCATCATGTTTTATTTTGTTCTACGGATTCTGGCTAACCCGCGCCATACGCGACGTTTTTTTAGTGGCAACGGCACAAAGGCAGATCGTCTGCGCGCGCTTTTCTGGTGCAATATGCTGGCGTTGTTAATGTTATTGCTTTGCTCGCCGCTCCATTACCACCTGATTTCCAGCTATCTGGTGCCGCTCATTTTTGTCGCCTTCACCTACGGTATTATGCGCTTCAGGCCGCAGCTGGTTCTCTGGCTTTGGGCGGCCTGCTGCCTGCTGCTGATGCGCTTTAATCTTGATGTGCTGCCGATAAATTCTATTTTTGCCGCCACCTTCCTTTCTTCAACCTTTATTGCCTTCACCATTAGCCTGCTTTATATCGCGACGGGCTACTGGCACAGCCATCGTCTGCAACAGATTGCGTTTTATCTGTCACTTACCGATCCGATGCTGCATCGTCCTAATCTGCGCGCGATGGTGAAGGATATTAAAAAACAGTCATCCGGCACGCTCTGCTATCTCTATTTGCATCAGCTGAAATTCCTCGGCTACTACTACGGAATAATGATGCGTATTTACACCAAGCGTTGCATCATTGATGAAATCGCAAAATATCTGGGGCCTGATGAAGGGGTTTATCAAATTTCCGGCGATGGCGTGATGCTGCTGCTGCAGGGAGAAGAGATCGCCGCGCGACTGACGCAGCTGCGCGCTGAGCTAAAAAAGCGCCCCATTTTCTGGCATCAGCAGCTGATCGATATCGATTACGCTTTTATCGCCAGCCGCTTGATCACCGGGAAAAGCAATCTTTATCATCTGCTCACGCAGCTTAGCTATCTGGCGGAACAGGCGCTGGCGGCGGGTGGCGTACTGCTACTGGATAACGATAATGCCCGCTTAATTGGCCAGGTATCCGAACGGGTATTGCTGTTGCAGAAAATTAAACAGGCGATTGCGCAGCGCGATATTTTGCTGTTTGCCCAACCCATTGTCGCCTGTAAAAACGATAAGCGTTACTACGAAGTGCTGGCTCGCCTGACCACCGATCACGAGCTGTTGACGCCTGACCGCTTTCTGCCATTGATTGCTGAGTTCCGGCTGGGCGTGGCGTTCGATAAGCTGGTCACGGAAGAGACGGTAGCCTTTATCCACCGCCGCCGGTCGGAAAACAATCCGCCGCCTTGTCTGGCGATCAACCTGATGCCGGTCACGCTAACCGAGCCTAATATCGCCGACACGTTCATTGCGCTTTTCCGGCAGTTTGCCGTGCCGCCGGAAGCAGTGATTTTTGAAGTGACCGAAGAGCAAACGTTTATCAATAACCAGCTGGCGCACGAGGCCATTATGGCGCTACGTCAGGCCGGTTTCCGCATTGCCCTGGATGATTTTGGCTCCGGCTTTGCCAACTACGAGCGGGTAAAAGATCTTAACGCCGACATCATTAAGATTGACGGTCTGTTCGTTAAAAACAGCCTGACCGACAATCTTGATCGCATCATTATCAAATCCATCTGCGACATTGCCCAGGAAAAAGGTATCTCGGTGGTGGCGGAATATGTGGAAAACGAGGCGCAAAAAGCGCTGCTGACCGAGCTGGGCGTGGATTATGTTCAGGGCTGGCTGACCGGCCAGCCAGCCCGACTTGAAACTATTGCCTGATACTCAGGAAGGCCGATAAAACGGCTTATCTCCTAATATCGTTGCGCGCTGCATAATACGGCGCGCAGGCAGATAGTCGGCGTTAGCGTAATGCTGTGTAACCCGGTTATCCCAGATGGCTACATCATTGGCTCGCCAGCGCCAGCGCACCTGAAATTCCGGCTTCGTAATATGTGCGAAGAGAAAACTCAACAGCGCATCGCTCTCTTTCGGCGCCAGATCGACGATACGCGTAGTAAATCCCTCATTAACAAACAGCGCCTGCCTGCCGCTAACCGGATGAGTGCGCACCACCGGATGCAGCAGCGGTGGATGGTTCGCCGCCGCCTGACGCCAGCGCGCATGTAACTCCGGCGTGGCGCGATGCTTATGTTCCGGGAAGGATTTGGTAAAATCATGCTCGGCCTGCAAACCGCTTAGCAATGCGCGTAGCGGCTGGGAAAGCGCCTCGAATGCGGCAATACCGCTGGCCCACAGCGTATCGCCACCCTGCGCTGGCACCTGTTTCGCCGTCAGGATCGCGCCGGCCGGCGGCGTCTCGATAAAGGTGACGTCGGTGTGCCAGTTATCGTTATCGGGCGGATTATCATTATGCGTATCCAGCACGATAATTTCCTCCACGCCTTCCGCATGCGGATAGACCGGATGAATATGTAAATCGCCGAAGCGCGCGGCCAGCGCCCGCTGCTGATGCGGCGTCAGCGGCTGATCGCGCAGGAACAGCACCTGATGACGGATCAGCGCGTGCCACAACTGCTCGAACTGACTGTCGCTCAGCGGACGGGAAAGGTCGAGGTTATCAATTCGGGCGCCGATATAAGGCCCCAGAGCGGTAATATCCAGACGTTCGTTCATTGCGATTCTCCATGCCAGGGCGTTAGCCGACGCTGTAGCATCCGCAAACCCAGTTCTAAACCAAAGGCGATTAACGCAATCACCAGGATGCCTGCCAGTACCACATCGGTTGCCAGGAACTCACCGGCAGACTGCACCATAAAACCCAGTCCGCGCGTGGCGGCTATCAGCTCCGCCGCCGCCAGCGTTGACCAGCCGACGCCAAGCCCAATGCGCAAACCGGTCAGAATCTCCGGCAGCTGCTGTGGCTGGTGATCTTGCCCGGCGCGCTGCCGGAGATTCTGACCGGTTTGCGC
>NZ_CALNWY010000032.1 GCF_940807255.1 Mixta sp. Marseille-Q2659
GGGGCTACTGGCTGTGCGCCGTTATTGCCAACGTTTCCTATCTGGTGATCGTTTTCTCGGCGCTGAGCTTTTTTACTGACTCGCCGGGCCACGTCGTGTTCGGCGACGGCAATACCTGGCAGGCGATGCTTGGCGCTTCGCTGTTGCTGTGGCTGGTTCACTGGCTGGTGCTACGCGGCGTACAGACTGCTGCCAGCATTAATATGCTCGCCACGTTAGGCAAACTGGTGCCGCTCGGCCTGTTTGTGGTGCTGGCGATTATTGCCTTTAATTTTGACCGCTTCCGCTTCGACTTTACCGGCGTCGCGCTGGGCAAACCGGTCTGGGAGCAGGTGAAACAAACCATGCTGATTACGCTGTGGGTGTTTATCGGTGTTGAAGGCGCGGTGGTGGTTTCGGCGCGCGCACGCAATAAGCGTGACGTCGGTAAAGCCACGCTGCTGGCGGTGCTGGCGGCGCTGACGGTTTATCTGCTGGTGACGCTGCTGTCGCTGGGGATTGTGCCGCGCGCTGAGCTGGCGGAGATGCGCAATCCGTCAATGGCGGGCCTGATGACGCAGCTGATCGGCTCCTGGGGCAACGCGATTATCGCTGTCGGCCTGGTGGTCTCGGTCTGCGGTGCCTATCTGAGCTGGACGATTATGGCGGCCGAAGTACCCTTTATCGCCGCGCAACAGGGCGCTTTTCCCCGTAGCCTGAGCCGGCAAAATCGCCATAATGCGCCTTCCGCCTCGCTGTGGCTGACGAACGGCAGCGTGCAGGTGTGCCTGATTGTGATCTGGCTGACCAACTCTGATTACAATACGTTGCTGACTATCGCCTCGGAAATGGTGCTGGTGCCCTATTTCCTGGTGGGCGCCTACCTGCTGAAGCTGGTCTGGGGAAAAGGCGATGCGAAAATGACGGCGGTGGCGCTGGGCGCCTGCGCCTATGGCCTGTGGCTGCTCTACGCGTCGGGTCCGCTGCATCTGCTGCTGTCGGTCGTGTTGTATGCGCCGGGGATGCTGCTGTTTCTGTTCGCCCGCCGTGGCGGTCGGGCGTTTAGCGCGCTGAGCCTTGTCGAGCGCACCGCCATCGCCCTGCTGGTGATTGGTGCCTTCCCGGCAAGCTGGATGCTGATGAAGTAACTTAGTGTGGAGCGGTTGGGAACTGAATGGTCAGCCGCTCTTCCTGTTGCGACAGCGACAGCGGCTTGCGATATTCACGATGAATCGCATCAAGCTGTTCGCTGGAAAGCGGATACGGCAATAAAATATCAAACTGCGCGATGTGCTGCTGCTCGGCTAACGTAATCAGTCGGGCAATATTAATTTCATCGCTTACCTGGGTAGAAATGATTTGTAGCGCTAATTCTTTCAGCCGCTCTGAAGGGGGCCGCTGCGAATCCGCCGGATTGCGCGTCACCATACCAAAGATAGGCATTACGCCATAAATCGCATCGACAAAGCTCCAGCGCTTTTTACAGGATGCAGCAAGAAAATCGGTATAATTGAAGCAGATACGATCATTTATGACCGCTGACGCCAGCTGTTTATCTGACACCCTCACTCTCCTCCTGGCCAGAAAAAAAGGGTTACAACCTGCGTTAACAACCCTGCAGATATAATGGCATAGTTTGACACTCTTGTACTATACATCTTGCAGCATTTAACCGTCGTTGATGGTCGTTATTATCTGAAAAGGTTATGCTGCGGTAATGTGCAGCCTGAATTCCGCATCATGAATAAAATAGTTTTTGTCGAAGACGATCCAGAGGTCGGCGGGCTGATCGCCGCCTGGCTTAGCCGCCACGGACTGGAGGTGATTGTTGAACCCCGGGGGGATCGGGCGGAAGAGGTTATTGCCCGTGAACAGCCCGATCTGGTAATGCTTGATATTATGCTGCCGGGCAAGGATGGCATGACGCTCTGCCGCGATCTGCGCGCGGGTTGGCCCGGTCCCATCGTATTGCTGACCTCGCTGGACAGCGATATGAACCATATTCTGGCGCTGGAGATGGGCGCCAATGACTATATTCTGAAAACCACGCCGCCAGCGGTTTTGCTGGCACGTCTGCGGCTGCATTTACGCCAGGCCAGCGTGGCGACGCACGATGAAATTGCGCCGGTGGTCAGCAGTCAAAAAGCGCTGCGCTTTGGCGCGCTGACCATCGATCCGCTTAATCGACAGGTTACGCTGGGCAACGAAATCATTGCGCTTTCCACCGCCGATTACGATTTGCTCTGGGAGCTGGCAACGCATGCCGGCCAGATCCTGAACCGCGACGCGTTGTTGAAAACCCTGCGCGGCGTGAGTTATGACGGCATGGATCGCAGTATCGACGTGGCGATCTCCCGCCTGCGGAAAAAGCTGCACGACAGCGCCACCGAGCCTTACCGGATTAAAACCATCCGTAACAAAGGCTATCTGTTTGCGCCGCACGCCTGGGATACCCATGCGCCATGAGAAAACTTTTCATTCAGTTCTATCTGCTGCTGTTTGTCTGCTTTCTGGTAATGACCATGCTGGTCGGTCTGGTCTACAAATTTACCGCCGAGCGCGCCGGACGGCAGTCGATGGACGATCTGATGAAAAGCTCGCTCTATCTGATGCGCAGCGAGCTACGGGAAATTCCGCCGCGCGACTGGAATAAAACCATCAATAACCTCGACCTCAATCTCTCTTTTAAGCTGCATATCGAGCCGATGAGCAAATATCAACTCGATCCGATCAGCATGCGCCGTCTGCGTGCCGGCGAGATTGTGGCGCTGGATGATGAATACACCTTTTTACAGCACATTCCGCGCAGCCATTATGTGCTGGCGGTTGGCCCAATCCCCTACCTCTTTTTCCTGCATGAAATGCGGCTGCTGGATATCGCGCTGCTGGCCTTTATCGGCATGTCGCTGGCGCTGCCGGTGTTTATCTGGATGCGTCCCTACTGGAAAGATATGTTGAAGCTGGAGTCGGCGGCGCAGCGCTTCGGCAAAGGGCATCTGGACGAGCGCATCCATTTTGATAATGCCTCCAGTCTGGTGCGGCTGGGCGTTGCCTTTAACCAGATGGCGGACAACATCAATACGCTGGTCGCCAGCAAAAAACAGCTGATTGACAATATTGCTCATGAGCTGCGCACGCCGCTGGTGCGGCTGCGCTACCGGCTGGAGATGAGCGATAACCTCAGCGCGGCGGAATCGGCGGCGCTGAATCGCGACATCGGCCAGCTGGAATCGCTGATTGAGGAACTGCTCACCTACGCCCGCCTCGATCGTCCGCAGGTCGAACTGTTTTTGCAGCCGGTCGATCTCGCTCACTGGCTTAGCGAACGCATTGCCGATATTAGCTCGGTGCATCCCGAATATGACATCGCGCTGGATCTGCCGCAGCGCGATAATTTCGGCGTCTCCGATACGCGACTGATGGAACGTGTGCTGGACAACCTGGTTAACAATGCGCTGCGCTATGCGCAACGTCGGCTGCGCGTTGGCCTGTGGTTTGATGGCGGCCTCGCCTGCCTGCAGGTGGAAGATGATGGCCCCGGCATTCCGGCAGAGGAGCGGCTGCGCGTTCTGGAACCTTTTGTGCGTCTCGATCCCAGTCGCGATCGCGCTACCGGCGGCTGCGGCCTCGGCCTGGCGATTGTTCAGTCGGTGGCGCTGGCGCTGGGCGGCCATGTGGTCATCGACAGCAGCCCGCTGGGCGGCGCCAGCGTTCGCTTTTGCTGGCCGGTTGATTTACCCTTGCGGGAGACGGCAATCCGCCCCTAACGTAGCAAGGAGATCTGCGTGACATCTGCTTATCAACAACTGACGCAAACCTTTCAGCGCCTGTCGCGCTTTGGGCACCTTTCCGCCATAGCGGGCTGGGATATGCAAACCATGATGCCGCCCGCTGGCAGCCAGGCGCGCGGCGAAGCGCTGGCGGAACTGAGCGTATTGCAGCATCAAATCCTGACCGACAGCCGAATGAAAAGCTGGCTGGACGCCGCGCAGCAGGAATCCCTGAATGATGTGGAACAGGCTAACCTGCTGGAAATGCGACGCGCCTGGCAGCAAGCAGCGCTGCTGCCCGCCTCGCTGGTGGAAGCTAAATCGATCGCCGGTTCGCGTTGTGAACACGCCTGGCGCCAGCAGCGTCCGGCCAATGACTGGCAGGGTTTTGCCGTTAATTTAAAAGAAGTGGTGCGCCTCAGCCGCGAAGAGGCGGAGATCCGTGCGCAGGCCGCGGGCTGTTCGCGCTATGACGCGCTGCTCGATCTCTATGAGCCGGGCATGACCAGCGCACAGCTCGATACCACCTTCGGCGATCTGAAGCAGTGGCTGCCAGATTTGCTGGCGCGCGTGGTGGAAAAACAGGCCGCCGAGCCGGTTGATGCGCCGGTCGGCCCTTTCCCGGTGGAGGCGCAGCGCCAGCTGGGATTACAGCTGATGAAACTGCTCGGCTTCGATTTTAATGCCGGACGCCTCGACGTCAGCGCGCACCCGTTCTGCGGCGGCGTGCCGGAAGATGTGCGCATTACCACGCGCTATAACGAAAACGAGTTTGTCAGCGCGATGATGGGCGTGATCCATGAGACCGGCCATGCGCGCTATGAGCAGAACCTGCCGAAAAGCTGGCCGGGGCAGCCGGTAGCGCTGGCGCGTTCTACTGCCATCCATGAGTCGCAAAGCCTGTTCTTTGAAATGCAGCTGGCGCGCAGCGCGCCGTTCCTGCAGCATATTTTGCCGCTGGTCGTCGCCCAGATGGGCGATCAACCTGCGCTGACGCCGACCAATTTTGTGCGCCTGAACCAGCGCGTGAAACGCGGCTTTATTCGCGTGGATGCCGATGAAGTCAGCTATCCACTGCACGTGATCCTGCGCTATGAAATTGAACAAGCGCTGATCGCGGGCGAAATTGAAGTCGAGGATATTCCGGCGCTGTGGCATGAGAAAATGCAGCGTTACCTCGGTCTGGATACGCAGGGCAACTATCGTGACGGTTGTATGCAGGATATTCACTGGACCGATGGCGCGTTCGGCTACTTCCCGACCTACACGCTGGGGGCTATGTATGCCGCACAGCTTTTCCAGGCGCTAAAGCGCGCGCTGCCGCAACTGGAGAGTCAGATTGCGGAGGGGCAACTCCAGCCGATCTTCGACTGGCTGTCACAGAATATCTGGCAGCACGGCAGCCGTTTCCCGACGGCGCAACTGATCGCACAGGCGAGCGGCGAAGATCTCAACCCGCAACATTTCCGTCGCCACCTCGAACAGCGTTATCTGGGCTAACCGCCAATGAGGGCTCGCTTTCCGGCGGGCCCTTGTTATGTACATTCGGTTACACGCCGATACCAATCACTCACGGAAAGCCCGCGCGCATTTCCCTATAGTCTCTTCACCGGCCCCGCAGTGGGCTAATAGATGAAGAAATAGAGGGTTTTGCAATGAAAAAATTATTTGCTCTGGTTGTAGCCGCTGCTATGGGTCTCTCTTCCGTGGCTTTCGCAGCGGATAACGCCGCCGCGCCAGCTGCTGCAACCGCGACCACTGCTGCTCCGGCGAAAACCGGTCACAAAGTAGTTCATCACAAACATAAAAAAGCCGCAGCGCAGAAAGCGCAGGCCGCGAAAAAGCACCACAAAAAAGCGGTTAAGCCAGTAGCCCAGAAAGCGCAGGCTGCGAAAAAACATCACAAAAAAGCCGCTAAGCCGGTAGCAAAATAATCGCAGGAGCGCGCTCCTCACTCATCGCTAACAAACACCCGGTTCGCCGGGTGTTTTTTCCTGGAGTAGCAGAAATGGTACGTCGCTATCGTTTCGAAATTATTCTCGTCATCATGATCCTCTGCGGCGCCATTGCGGCCTGTTTTTACGTTTGATGTCCGTAGCGTACTGATATTCTGGATTAAACTCCCTTTTTTGCTGCTCACCGACTATAGTTACGCATGACGCGTGTTCACCCTTAAATTCTTATAATTCTCCCCTTTTCTGAGAGAGATATGCGCATAACGGCTGTGTTAGTAGTGGGTTTACTCTGTTTTCCCTTTTTTTCACATGCAGATGATGATGACGGCCCCGGACCTGAAGAGTTAAAAACGCTGTTCTTTGGCCATGACGATCGGAAACCTGTCGATCGCGCCGCCAGCGTGCCCTGGGAAGCGATCGGCCAGCTGGAAACCGAAAGCGGCAATTTATGCAGCGCAACGCTGATCTCAACGCATCTGGCTCTCACGGCCGGACACTGTCTGGTGACGCCGCCGGGCCGTCTGGATAAGCCGGTTGCGCTGCGTTTTATCGCGGACAATAACGGCCACTGGCGCTACGAAATTCATGATATTGAAGGACGCGTCGATGCTAGCCTGGGTAAAAAGCTTAAGGCGGACGGTGATGGCTGGATCGTTCCGGCGGCGGCGGCACCTTACGATTACGGTCTGATTGTGCTGCGTAATCCGCCGTCAGGCATTGCGCCGATACCGCTGTTTAGCGGCTCGCGCAGCGACTTAACCGCCGCGCTGAAAGCGGCTGGACGCAAAGTGACACAGGCGGGTTACCCGGAAGATCATCTGGACGGGCTTTGGTCTCATCGCGATTGCCTGGTGACCGGCTGGGCGCAGCGTTCCGTGCTGTCGCATCAGTGCGATACGCTGCCCGGCGACAGCGGCTCGCCGTTACTGTTGCAAACCGACAACGGCTGGCAGCTGATTGCGGTACAAAGCGCGGCGCCCGCCGCCGCAGATCGCTGGCGCGCCGATAACCGGGCGATTGCGGTGACCGCTTTTCGTGACGATCTGGAAGAACTGGCCGCCGAATAAGGCGGCCAGTCCTGATCAGGCGGCAATTTGCTCCATCGCCTGCAAAATACGCTTGTCGGAAACAGGATATGGCGTGCCAAGCTGCTGAGCGAAGTAGCTGACGCGCAGCTCCTCAATCATCCAGCGGATCTCCTGCACGTCCTCATCATCGCGCCGCGCAGGCGGCAGTTTATTGAGCCAGCTCTGCCAGGCCTGCTGTACCTGCTCCACTTTCAGCATACGCGCCCGGTCGCTGTGCGGATCGACCGGCAGCTTCTCCAGCCGCCGCTCAATCGCCTGTAAATAACGCAGCGTATCGGGCAGCCGTTTCCAGCCGTTTTGCGTAACGAAACCGCGATAAACCAGCCCGCTCATCTGCGCTTTAATATCGGACAGCCCCAGCGCCATGGTCATATCCACGCGCCCTTTTAGCCGTTTGTTGATATTAAAGACCGTCGTCAGAATCTGCTCGACCAGCTTCGCAATCTCCACCACCGTATCGTTCAGCCCGGCGCGCACTTTCTCATGCAGCTGTTGATAATCGTCCTCTTTCCAGGCGGGCCCGCCGTTTTCTGCCATCAGCTTATCGATGCCGCAGGTAATGCAGTCATCGATCAGCTCCAGCACCTTGCCGTAGGGATTGAAGTAAAGGCCCAGCTTGGCTTTGTTCGGCAGCTTTTCATGCAGATATTTTATCGGCGACGGAATGTTAAGCAGCAGCAGGCGGCGCTGGCCGCGCCACATCATTTTCTGCTGCTCATGCTCGCTGTCGAACAGACGGATCGCCACGCTCTCTTTCTCGTCCACCAGCGCGGGCCAGGCTTTCACGCTGTAGTTGCCGCGTTTCTGCTCGAACTGGGTCGGCAGATCGCCGAAACTCCAGATATGCAGGCCGCTCTGCTCCAGCCCGTCATCGGCCACCTTCGACAGCGTTTCCTGCACCTTGCCTTTCAGCGCCGCTTTCAGGGCCGCCAAATCCTTGCCCTCCTGCAGCTTGCGGTTATGTTCATCCAGCACGCGAAAGGTGATTTTCAGGTGATCGGGCACCTGATCCCACTGCCAGGCTTCACGGTCGATAGTGACGCCGGTCATCCGGCGGAACTCCCGCTCCAGCGCATCCAGCAACGGCACGTCAGTGCTGGTAACGCGTCCCAGGAATGCCTCGGCGTAGTTGGGCGCTGGCACAAAGTTGCGGCGCACCGGTTTCGGCAGCGACTTAATCAGCGCCACGATCAGCTCGCGCCGCAGGCCGGGAATTTGCCACTCAAAGCCAGCTTCCTCCACCTGATTTAACAGCGGCAGCGGGATATGTACCGTCACGCCGTCGGCATCCGCGCCCGGCTCGAACTGATAGCTCAGACGCAGCTTCAGATTGCCCTGGTGCCAGAAGTTCGGATAGTCGAGCTTGCTGACCTTATCCGCGCCCTCTTTAATCAGCATCTCTTTATCGAAGCTGAGCAGATCGGGTGTCTGCTGGCTGACCTTTTTCCACCAGCTATCGAAATGGCGTGCAGAAACTACCTCGTGTCCGACGCGACTGTTGTAGAAGGCAAACAGCGTTTCATCATCCACCAGAATGTCGCGGCGGCGCGATTTATGTTCCAGGTCTTCCACTTCGCTACGCAATTTCTGGTTGGCCTTAAAGAAGGCGTGACGCGTTTGCCAGTCGCCTTCTACCAGCGCATGACGTATAAACAGTTCGCGCGACAATTGCGGATCGATTTTGCTGTAGTTCACCTTGCGCGCGGCAACAATCGGCAGGCCATAAAGCGTCACCTTCTCCATCGCCATCACCGCGCCCTGCGCTTTTTCCCAGTGCGGCTCGCTGTAGCTGCGTTTCAGCAGGTGTTGCGCAATCGGCTCGATCCATTCAGGATCGATGCGCGCAGCGATGCGGCCCCAGAGCCGGCTGGTTTCCACCAGCTCCGCCACCATGGTCCACTTCGGCGGCTTTTTAAACAGCGCCGAACCGGGGAAGATAGAGAAACGGGCGTTGCGGGCGCCGCTGTATTCCTGTTTTTCTGCATCCTTCAGGCCGATATGCGACAGTAAGCCGGTTAGCAGCGCGGTATGGATTTCGCGATACGGCGCCGGTTCGCTGTTCACCGGCATGCCCAGTTCACGCACTACCTGACGCAGTTGGGTATAAATATCCTGCCATTCGCGCACTCGCAGGTAGTTCAGATAATCGGTCTTGCACTGGCGACGGAAAGCGTTGCCGGAGAGCGCCTTCTGCTGCTCCTGCAGATAGTTCCACAGATTAACGAAGGCGATAAAATCGGACTCTTTGTCGGCGAAACGGCGATGTTTCTCATCGGCGGCCTGCTGTTTCTCCACCGGCCGCTCGCGCGGATCCTGAATAGAGAGCGCGGCGACGATAATCATCACTTCGCGCACGCAGCCATATTTTTGCGCTTCCAGCACCATGCGCGCCAGACGCGGATCCACCGGCAGCTGCGCCAGCTGACGGCCCGACGGCGTCAGGCGGTAGCGCCCCTCTTCTTCGGTAATCGCACCCAGCTCTTCCAGCAGGCGCACGCCATCCTGAATATTGCGTTTGTCCGGCGCCTCCACGAAGGGAAATGCGCTGATATCGCCCAGCCCCAGCGCGGTCATCTGCAAAATAACCGACGCCAGGTTGGTCCGCAGAATTTCCGGATCGGTAAATTCCGGGCGGCTTAAAAAATCCTCCTCGGAATAGAGACGAATACAGATGCCTTCAGAGACGCGGCCGCAGCGCCTTTACGCTGGTTGGCCGACGCCTGCGAAACGGGCTCAATCGGCAGACGCTGCACTTTGGTGCGATAACTGTAGCGGCTGATGCGCGCCGTACCGGGATCGATAACATATTTGATGCCAGGCACCGTCAGCGAGGTTTCCGCAACGTTGGTCGCCAGCACAATGCGCCGTCCGCTGTGCGCCTGGAAAACCCGATTCTGTTCGGCGTTCGACAGGCGCGCATAGAGCGGCAGAATCTCCGTATGCGGCAAATCGCGCTTGCTCAGCGCGTCGGCGGTATCGCGGATTTCCCGCTCACCGCTCATAAAGATCAGAATATCGCCGCTGCTCTCCTGGCCCAGCTCGTCCACCGCATCAAAAATCGCCTGCAGCTGATCGCGATCGCTGTCATCGACATCGTTCACCACCGGGCGATAGCGCACTTCCACCGGATAGGTGCGGCCAGAGACTTCTACCACCGGCGCGTTATTAAAGTGGCGCGAGAAACGCTGCGGATCGATGGTCGCCGAGGTGATGATCACTTTTAAATCGGGACGGCGCGGCAGCAACTCGCGCAGATAGCCAAGCAGGAAATCGATGTTCAGGCTGCGCTCGTGCGCCTCATCGATAATGATGGTGTCGTACTGCATCAGCAGCCGATCCTGCTGAATTTCCGCCAGCAGAATCCCGTCGGTCATCAGCTTGATTTGCGTGTTGTCGCTGACCTGATCGTTAAAGCGAACCTTATAGCCCACACAGCCGCCGAGCGAGGTCTCCAGCTCGTCGGCAATGCGGTTGGCGACAGTGCGCGCCGCCAGACGACGCGGCTGGGTATGACCGATCAGCCCTTTTACGCCGCGTCCCAGCGTCAGGCAAATTTTCGGCAGCTGGGTGGTTTTCCCGGAGCCGGTTTCGCCCGCGACGATCACCACCTGGTTATCACGAATGGCGTCGGCGATTTCCTGCTGTTTCTGGCTCACCGGCAGGTTTTCCGGGAAACGCACGACAGGTGTCGCCGCCTGGCGCTGCTGCAGGCGCTGTTCCGCCACGGCAAAATCCTGCGCCAGTTCTGCGGCGATGCCCTGCAGCGCCGCTGGGTTTTTAACTTTCTTCGCACCGTGCAGGCGACGCTGAAGCCGCTGACGATCGCGCAGCGTCAGGTTATCGAGGCGCGCCCAGAGGGCAGCCAACGGCGATGTGTTTGATTCAACAGACATAGTAATTACCTTATTAACGCGGCCGCTTCTGTTTGCTGTTATGGCCGCCGCGTGGTCGGTTCAGGCCGACGTCGCATTCATTTCTTGCGGCGTATGTTAGCACAGGGCGCCCGACGTTGATGACTGCCTCTACGCTTGTTCAAGAATTTCGAACATTGGTCTCGAAATATTGCGCTTTCACTGCCGCAGCAAACTCCCTACAGTGTAAGCCATTGAGCGAACAGACTTCCGCATTCACAGACAGGAAAAAAACATGAGCAAAGTATTAGTTTTAAAATCCAGTATTCTTGCCGGTTATTCTCAGTCAGGGCAGCTGGCTGATTTTTATGCTGAACAGGCGCAGGCGAATGACGACCAGGTAACGGTACGCGACCTGGCGGCAAACCCGATTCCGGTACTGGACGGCGAACTGGTTGGCGCACTGCGTCCTTCCGATGCCGCTCTGACGCCGCG
Source organism: Mixta sp. Marseille-Q2659 (assembly GCF_940807255.1). Taxonomy (GTDB): domain Bacteria; phylum Pseudomonadota; class Gammaproteobacteria; order Enterobacterales; family Enterobacteriaceae; genus Mixta. Next base: position 11,139 of record NZ_CALNWY010000032.1, read on the forward strand.
TCAGCAGGAAGCGCTGGCCCTTTCCGATGAGTTAATCGCGGAGCTGAACGCTCACGACGTGATTGTTATTGCGGCGCCGATGTACAATTTCAACATCCCTACCCAGCTGAAAAACTACTTTGACCTGATCGCCCGTGCTGGCGTGACGTTCCGCTATACCGAAGCGGGCCCGGAAGGTCTGGTTAAAGGCAAACATGCAGTGGTGATCTCCAGCCGTGGCGGCATTCATAAAGATACGCCAACCGATCTGCTGGCGCCGTATGTTCAGCTGTTCCTGGGTTTCATCGGCATTACCGACGTGAAATTCGTCTTTGCTGAAGGGATCGCCTACGGTCCTGAAGTGGCGACCAAAGCGACCACCGAAGCGAAAGAAGCGCTTCAGCAACTGGCGACCGCCTGATTTATCGCGCTGGCTGCCGCTCTGGCGGCCAGCGTGGTTATTTCCTGATCCACTTGCCGTTAATGCCCTGCACATACTCTCCCGCAGAGGCCCGCGTCACCAGTTTTTCCCCGGCAATACGCGCTACCTCATCGGTGGTGAGGTTATTGCGCTGCGCAATCTGGCGATAATGCGCTTCCCGTCCCTGATTAATGCGCGTTGCCAACGCCTGCGTTTCGGCATCCTGCTGACGCACCGCCACGTAGCCGCTCAGGGTTTCGCCGACGCGCCCCTGCTGACGCGCCTCATCAAGCGTAAGCGCCTGCGCCAGCGGCGAGAACAGCGCAACCAGTAAGCAGAGTCTGGCCCAGCCTTTCATTGTGCCTCCACTCAGAACAGATCCTGATTTTTCAGCAGCGCTTCTACATCTTTATCCGCCTTAATATGGATTTCATGCTCGATCTTCACATTCATATTGATGGTGATCGGCTCTTTTGGCGCTGCGATCTCAATCCGCGGTACGCAACCTGCCAGCCCAATAACGCAGGCCAGCGGCAGCATCCGGTTAATTATCATTTTTCGGGTCCTTCTGTGACGGCAGAGCCGCTTTCTGCTCTACCCAGGATTGCAAATTATCGCCAAAACGCAGGCTACGCCACAGCTGGAACAGGTTCTCCTGATGGCTGTAGTTAAGATTGACGTGCTGATCGCGGTTGCTGAAACGGCTGGTGCCATTTACCTCGGCCTGCATCGTCAGATCGCCGATAGCATTAAGGTTAAGCGTGGCCCAGCTACGAGAGATTTCCATATAGCGCAGCCAGTCAAGCGCGGCACCGGCGGCAACATTATTACGGGTAATGGCGTCCGCCATCTCTTTATCCAGCCGCAGCGTCAGGCTGCCACTGTTGGCTATCCAGCCATCTTTCACCAGCCAGGGCGAATTATCCAGCCACAGCGGCAGCTCGCCGTTAATGCGCCCGGACATGGCGATCTGTTTCGGCTTCAGGGCGGTAATCAGCTCGCTCAGGCTGATATCGTGCAGGCGAATGATCGCCGGCTGATGCTGCGGCATGCGCAGCTGCGGCATACTCAGGCTGCCGCCCAGCAGCGCCAGACTGACATTGCTGAGGGTCAGCGGCGCACTCTCCTGCCAGGGCCAGCTGCCCTGCAAATCCGCCGTGACGTCGTTAATCACAAACTGGTTGCGCAAGGTCTTAATGCGTAGCGAAACCGGCTGGTGCGGCCCCAAATACCAGCGGCTCTGCTGCAGGCGGAACGGCAGTGAAAAATCGATGCCTTCGACGCTGTTGTCCGGCATCCACAGCGCGCCGTTTTGCACTACCCAATGTCCGCCAGCGATAAAGCCCTGTTTATCATCTGCGGAAAACGCTACTTGTGCCCGCAATGTGCCGTCGGTGATTTTCATCTTCAGATCGGGATTGAGCAGCGGCTGGAACACGCGCAGCGACTGCTGCGGCCACCAGGCCTGCCCGCGCAGCCGTTCGCCATCCCAGCGGCCATTGACACGCACCGGGCCAATCTCCTGCGCCTGTAGGCTGCCGTTAAACAGGAAATTCGCCGGATCGCGGCCTTTTATCGCCAGCAGCAAGACTGAAGCAGGTAAATAGCCGCCGCTGCTGAACTGCGTTTGTGCCGCATCCAGCCTTAACGTGCCGCTTATTGCGCTTTGATTGACGGCACGCTGCCAAACCAGCGGCTGCTCCAGCCGCAGCCGTGGCTGATTAACGGTGGTAATACCGTAATGCAGCCGATCAAAGCCGGTAGAAAGGGTATCCAGCGTGATGGCGCTCTCCTGCCAGTTGCCGGTGCCGCGCACGTCCCATTTGGCAGCCAGCGGCGCCAGATAGCCGTTGCCCCAGTAGCGCCACGCCCAGTGCCCGCTATCAGGCCAGAAATTTTGTGCGCGGCCGTCAAGATGCAGCGTGAAACGCCCTTTCGTCGCCTCATGCGCGCTCAGGATCGCCTGCAGACGCCCATTGATGCCGGATGAGGAAAGGGTGACGCCAGCCAGCGGCCAGCGCGCCTCATCCACTTCCAGCGTGGAGAGCAGGCGACCACGCATACGCAGCAGCGCGCCCGGCGCCATATGCAGCTGCGGATTCAGCAACGAACCTTGCAGCATGGCGGGTAAGGAAGCGTAAAACTGCAGCGCGGCGAGTTTGCTTTCACCGGTAAGGCGCAGCGGTAGCTGGCTGTTAGTCAGCGACAGGCGTCCCGGCCCCAGCGACAGCACCACGTTGCCTTTACCGCCCCGTCCCTGCGTCAACATATTCAACCGCCCGCTGATTTCCGTCGCCTCCAGCCCCTGCTGCCAGTCAGCAAACGTCAGCGAGACGCCGCCCGCCAGCGGCTGCGCCGCCCAGGGCCAGCGCCAGCGACCTGCTTCAATACGAATCTGCTGCGGCGTGACCTGCCAGGGCAGCTCCAGCAGCGGTTCCGTGTTCTCTGTTGTTTGCAGCAGCAGCTTGCCCTGCTGCTGTTGCCAGCTGAGCGCAACGCGCAACGGATGCGGCGCCTGTGCCAGGGTAAAATTGCCGTCAAGCTGCCCCGTCTCCGGCACGCCGTTAGCAAATTCTGCCAGCATCAGCGTGCCGTGCAGGCTAACGGGCTCGCTAAAGTGGGCGCCTGCAGCTGGAGCTGACGCAGCGTAAGGCGCTGTCCCTGCAATTCAGCCTGAAGCCGCAGGTTATCACCCTGATAGTTAAGCTGCTGGCTGCGCGCATCAAGACGCAGACTTAACGCGCCGGCCCAGCTTTGATAAGGATTGACGAGCAGCTGTTTTATGTTGACGTCAGCGACTGGCAGCAGCGCCTGCCACTGCGCCAGTGAACGCGGCGCGCGGTCGGCGCCGTCGTCGTCAGGCAGATGGCTCAGACAGGCGGTATCCAGCGTGAGTCGCTGGGCTTCGGCCTGCCAGCGCTGATGCTGATAGCCTACAGCGATCCTGAACCGCCGCCAGCTGACATTCGTCGGCCAGATAGCGCAGCGTCGGAAAATGCAGCGCGCCCTGCCGCCAGCGCGGCGGCGCATCCAGCGCAATTCGTGTCCCGACAGGCAGCCAGATCCCTGCCAGACGCGGCAGCCAGTGCGTTACGCTAAGCAGCAGCGCCAGCACCAGCAGAACCAGCGCCAGCAGCGTGGCCAGAGCAAAAGATAAGCGCCGACGCATTGCCATAACGGTCCTGTTCTGTAAAAAATCCCGGCGGCTATGATGTCATGTTCATCATGGTGGGTGAAGGTTTCGCTGCGCTTTTCTGCCAACGCACGCAGGCGGCAGATTAATGGTTACGCCCGATGGCAGCCAGTCTAGAATAAGAAGGAGACAATATTAAGGAGACGACAATGAAACTTGCGGTCTACAGCACCAAACAGTACGACAAAAAATATCTCGATAACGTGAATCAGCGTTTTGGATTCGAGATTGAGTACTTTGATTTTCTGCTCACCGAACGTACCGCCATTAACGCCGTCAACTGCGAAGCCGTCTGTATTTTCGTGAATGATGATGCCAGCCGCCCGGTGCTGGAAATCCTTAGCACCCAGGGTGTCAAAATTATCGCGCTACGCTGCGCTGGTTTTAATAACGTCGATTTAGCAGCGGCGAAAGAGCTGGGCATAAAGGTGGTACGCGTTCCCGCCTATTCGCCGGAAGCGGTGGCGGAGCATGCGGTAGGCATCATGATGACGCTTAACCGTCGCATCCACCGCGCCTATCAACGAACCCGCGATGCTAACTTCTCGCTGGAAGGTCTGATCGGCTTTAATATGCATGGCCGTACTGCCGGCGTGATCGGGACCGGTAAAATCGGTATCGCCACGCTACGGATTCTGAAAGGATTTGGCATGCGTCTGCTGGCTTTTGATCCTTATCCAAACCCGCAGGCGCTGGATCTGGGCGCGGAATATGTCGATATCAAAACCCTGTTCCGCGAGTCCGATGTCATTACGCTGCACTGTCCGCTGACGCCGGAGAACCACCATTTACTGGATGCCGCCGCCTTCAGCCAGATGAAAGATGGCGTGATGATTATCAACACCAGCCGTGGCGGCCTGGTGGATTCGCAGGCAGCGATTGACGCGCTGAAACAGCAGAAAATTGGTTCGTTGGGGATGGACGTTTATGAAAATGAGCGCGATCTGTTCTTTGAAGATAAATCCAACGACGTGATTCAGGATGATGTTTTCCGCCGCCTCTCTGCCTGTCACAACGTGCTGTTTACTGGCCATCAGGCATTTCTGACTGCGGAAGCGCTCACCGCGATTTCTGAAACCACCCTTTCCAACCTGCAGCAGCTGGCTAAAGGCGAAGCCTGCCCAAATGAGGTCAGCAGCCAGTCATAACGTCCGGCGCGCGCTATGCGCGCCGACATGTTAAAAGCGCGCGCAGCTACCGCTTTCCAGCGCGCTTTCGCTACAGCGACGACCGTTCGCTAACTGACACATTCCCGTACTGCTACCGTCCAGCTGACGTGAAAATGCCAGGGTGCCGCCCGCGCTGGCACAGTTACTCTCCGCCAGCGAGGACATAGATACTTTAGGTGGAACGTGGGCGGCGGTCGCCTGTTGCGGCGGTTCGTTGTCGCTGTTGCTGCACGCGCTAAGCAGCAGCGCAGCGCCGGCAAGCAGAAAGGTGGCTGCTTTCATGTGTGTCGGGCTCCGGGAATAGTTTAAATGAAGGCTTCGCCAGCATAAGCGACGTTTAACCATGCGTCGAGCTGTGAAACATCTTTTTACGTAATTTTATTCAGCAAAAGTCACCAGGAATCCTCTCGTTTCGCTTAAAGAATTTACTGAAAACCCTCTGTTAACCGGTGATCAATACGCAGCGGTAAAGCCACATCTTTTCTGCCCTGATCCTGCACAACATAATCCGGGCAGCAATCCTTTATGCTTTTCCCGGAAAAGTAGCCAGATAGTGAGGAAGATTTTGGATGTTTGAAGATAATCAGAAAAAGCTCTACATCATCGTTAACCGGACAATGGATCCCGCATTGCTGATGAATGCCACGGGCCATTTAGCCGCAGGAATCATGCAAAAAGCTGAGGAAAAGGTCTTCCACGACTATCCAAATGAAACGAGCGGATTAAGTGCTTATCTGAGTCATTATCCGGTAGTGATCCTGCAGGCCAAAAACAGTAATCAGTTAAGCAATGCTGTTCTGAAATGTCGTGAAACCGGGCTGCTCTACAACTTTTTTACGACCACTATGCTGGGGCAATCGACAGAGCAACAAATTCAGGCAACCAAAGAGGCTGCATTTGAAGCGCTGGAGTTTATTGCCATCGCTATTTATGGCGATACGGAGAAAATGGCGCCTGTTACGAAGAAATTTTCTGTCTTCAAATAAATTGCCATCCACTACCGCAGCCCGTATCCCTTTAACGGGCTGATTGATGTATACATGATAAAAACCTGCCGATGCGCGCCCTGAACACGCCCTGTGCATCAAGACCATTAACGTTGCCAGGGCGAAAACGGCATATTGCTTTTATTGCCCGCCAGCCAAAAGATGCTCATAAAACCCGTTATTCATTCCCGGTCGGCAGAGCAGAGAGAAGGCTGCGGTAAAACCTGCTGGAATTCGGCGGCGTAATCCGTACCATACGCGCCATACTTTCGCATATTGGCGGTTATCTGTCGGCGCCAATTGATACTTCATCGTCAACCGGATGGGACAGAAGAACGCGTAAAGGCTGTACAGCATCGATTTATTTAAATGGAAGATCTGCCGGCGCACAGAAGGATACGCTGAACGTCAAACCGGCGCGGTAAAGCGTTGCCTTTAAATGCCCTTTTGGTTCCTGAGACACTAGAAAATGCAAGATAATCAAACAGTTAATAAAAAAGAGCAATACAATATCAACAAGCTGCAAAAGCGCTTGCGCCGCAATGTGGGCGAGGCTATCGCCGATTTTAATATGATCGAAGAAGGCGATCGGATCATGGTTTGCCTGTCCGGCGGCAAAGACAGTTATACCCTGCTGGAGATCCTGCGTAACCTTCAGCAGAGCGCGCCGATTAACTTCTCGCTGGTGGCAGTCAATCTCGATCAAAAACAGCCCGGCTTCCCGGAGCATGTACTGCCGCAATATCTCGACTCGATCGGCGTCGAATATAAAATCGTAGAAGAAAACACCTACGGTATCGTTAAAGATAAAATCCCGGAAGGGAAAACCACCTGCTCGCTCTGTTCGCGTCTGCGTCGTGGCATTCTCTATCGTACCGCCAGCGAACTCGGCTGCACCAAAATTGCGCTGGGCCATCACCGCGACGACATCCTGCAAACGCTGTTTTTGAATATGTTCTACGGCGGAAAAATGAAGGGCATGCCGCCGAAGCTGATGAGCGACGATGGTAAACATATCGTTATTCGTCCACTGGCCTACTGCCGTGAAAAGGATATTGAGCGCTTTGCGATTGCGCGCCAGTATCCGATTATTCCGTGCAACCTGTGCGGCTCGCAGCCTAATCTGCAACGTCAGGTGATTGCGGAGATGCTGCGCGACTGGGATAAGCGTTACCCGGGCAGAATTGAAACCATGTTCAGCGCGATGCAAAACGTAGTGCCGTCGCATCTGGCTGATACCTCTCTGTTTGATTTTAAAGCGATTAAGCACGGCAGCGAAGTGGTGGATGGCGGCGATCTCGCCTTCGATCGTGAATCCCTGCCGCTCCAGCCGGTGGGCTGGCAGCCGGAAGAAGATGAGGAGACCGCGAGCCAGCGTCTCGATATTGTCGAACTCAGGTAAGTTTCCGGGCTTCCATACCTGGCCGGTATGGAAGCCAGTGGGCTATTTCATATGCGGCGGCGGATCGAGGATAGGCTCAGGATCCGGCATCGGATCGGGAACAGGCTGCGGCTGTGGAATAGGTTCCGGGACGGGAACCGGATCGGTAGGAATCGGGTCGGAAGCAGAAATCTGGTTGGATATCGACGTAGTCAACATATTTTCCTCCTCAGTTAGCTTGTTAGCTAAGCTTAGGAGAAATAATTGGTTGATGGCGAAGCGGCAAAAAAAAAGCCGGTTGTTAAACCGGCGTCGTACGAATCAATTGTGCTATGCAGTAATTCAAAAAAGGAAGTAAGACAATATGGAGCGCAACGCCCATCGCTTGACGTTGCATTCACCTGCGAGAGAAAGTTTGCCCCAGCCCTGCCCGACGTTTATTGACGTCGATCAGCTTTTTTCCGCATTTCTACTATTGCCCGCGCAATCCCTAGAGCCACTTACGCTTGTGCAACCAGAGCGCAACGCCCACGACCAACAGCACTAACATCAGGCAAAAAATCGCAAAGCCATAGTGACTTTCAGCACCGGGAATGCCGCCCAGGTTAACGCCGAACAGCCCGGTAAGGAAGGTGGTCGGCAGGAAAATCATCGCCAGCAGCGACATGGTATAGGTGCGTCGGTTCATCGCCTCCTGCATGATCGAGGCAATTTCATCGGCCAACACTGCGGTGCGGGCGATGCTGGCGGAGAGATCGTCAAGGCCGCGTCCAAGGCGATCGGCAATCTCCTGCATACGTCGACGTTCGTCATCGTCCATCCAGCCCAGCTTTTCACTTGCCAGCCGCGCATAGACATCGCGCTGCGGCGTCATATAGCGCTTCATCACAATCAGCTGTTTGCGCAGCAGTGCCAGCTCGCCGCGCGCCGGAATACGCTGATCCATCAGCGCATCTTCCAGCTCGATAATTTTATCCTGCAGGTCTTCAATAAATTCACTGGTGTGATCGGTCAGCACATCACACAGCTCCACCAGCCAGCTGCCGCCGTCTACCGGACCATTGCCGTTTTGCAGTTCGGTCAGCACTTCATCAATGGCGTTCACCTTACGGCGACGGGTAGACACGATCAGCTTATCGTTGATAAAAACCCGAATCGCCACCAGCTGTTCCGGGCGCGAGTCACTGTTGGGGTTCACGCTGCGCAGCGTAATCATAAAACCGTCGCCCAGACGGCTGACGCGTGGGCGCATACTGTCGCCAGCCAGCGCATCGCGTACCGCATCCGGAATTAGCGGCGTCGAGGCCAGCCATTCGGCGCTGCCCCGATGGGTATAGTTCAGGTGAAGCCAGCAGGGGCGCTCACAGTGAATGACATCTTTATCCTCAATGGGAATCAGACCGCCCTGCCCGTCAAGCTGACAGGCGATAATCGCGTCCGAAACCTGTAGCGCTTTTCCTTCAATGACGTTCACGTCATGCCTCATAATCAACGGAATGCAAACGCTACAGTCTAGCCTGCCGCCAGGCAGAATCAATCTCTCAGGCCAGCGGATTTATGGCCAGGGCGAACAGCCAACGGATCGCCCTGCCGCACGCTCACAGCGACAGGACATTTTGAAGAAGGCGTGAATGCCCCCCGAGCGAAAGCCCAGGGTTGCAGGTGCCAGCAGCGCTGGCGAAAGGATCAGTGCTTCAGGATATAGAGCTGACGGCTGTAGGCAACATCTTCTGGGTTGTTAATCGGATAGCCTTTTACCCAGGGCTTGATTAACCGCCCGTTGGTATATTGATAAATCGGCGCGATGGGCGCCTGCTCGTCAATAATCTGCTCGGCGCGGTTATAGTCATCGTTACGTGCCTGCGCGCTGTTTTCACGGCTCGCCTTGGCCAGCACCGCATCATAATCCGCCGATGTAAACTTAGCGATATTACCGCTGTGGCTGGAGGTCAACAGGCTTAAGAAGGTAGAGGGCTCGTTATAATCGCCAATCCATGAAGCGCGAATCACATCAAAATTGCCGCTGTTGCGGCTGTCGATATAGGTTTTCCACTCCTGATTTTGCAGTTTCACTTCGGCGCCCAGGTTTTTCTTCCACATTGAGGCGATAGCGATGGCGATTTTTTGATGATTTTCAGAGGTGTTATACAGCAGCGACAGCTTTAGCGGTCGGGTCGGGCCATAGCCTGCCGCCGCCAGTAATGCTTTCGCCTGGGTATTCAGTTCCGCCTGCGAATGCTGTTGCAGAATAGAGGGCTTCGCCGTAAAGCCAGCCACTACATCCGGTGTAAAATGCCAGGCGGGCTTTTCGCCGGTGCCCAGCACTTTCTCTGCGATAATCCGTCGATCGATGCTCCAGGAGAGCGCCCGACGCACGCGCGCATCGGCGGTCGGCCCGCGCTGCGTATTAAAAGCGTAATAGTAAGTGCCTAACTGATCGGGCGTATAAACCTCATTCGGAATGCTCTTCTTCAGCATGCCGTACAGGTTTTTCGGGAAGGACTCGGTAATATCAATATCACCGGCACGATAGCGTTTGGTGGCGCTGGATTCCTCATTAATCGGCACGAAAGTGACCTGACTCAGCACCGAATGGGCGTCATCCCAGTAGTGGCGATTGCGTACCAGCACAATTTTTTCGTTAACCACGCGCGACTGGAGCTGGTAAGCGCCGTTGCCCACCAGATTGCCGGGCTTCGTCCACTCATTGCCCCACTTCTCAATAACCTGTTGTGGCACCGGGAAGAGGCTGAAGTTGGCCGTCAGGCTGGGGAAGAAGGCCACAGGCCGATCGAGCGTGACTTTCAGATGCCACTTGTCCAGCGCGGTCACGCCCAGCTTTTCCGGTGCCATTTTGCCCTGGGTAATCGCCCCGGCGTTCTGAATCGCCGCCAGCCCGGCGAACCAGGCAAAGGTTGAACCGTTTTTAGGATCGACCAGCCGCTGCCAGCTATAGACAAAATCCTGCGCCGTCACCGGCTCACCATTTGACCAGCGCGCATCCTGACGCAGCGTAAATATCCAGCTTTGGTTATCGCTGCTCTGCCAGCTTTGCGCCACGCCCGGCACGATGTTGCCCTGCGCATCCTGGTTGGTCAGCCCTTCGAACAGATCGCGAATCACCTGAATTTCCGGCAGCCCGACCGCTTTAACCGGATCGAGCGAGGCCGGCTCATCTTTAATATGACGCACAATTTCCTGCTGCTCCGCCAGCGCCGTGCCGGGCGGCACCTGCGCCGCCTGTGCGGAGGAAAAAGCGTTGCGATTAAAAACGCGCCCAGCGTCATGCGAAATGATTTCATCTTGTCCTACCCTTAAAGCTGCCGGTCCGGCAATGCGTATTGGTGGCGTATGCTAACCGGCACTCTAGCGCAAATAATTGATCCCGAACCAGCTATTTTGCTTATTGCCGGTTGCCGCACCGCCGGTTCTGCGACCTTTTTCACAGGAGCGAATGATGACAATGCAACAGCCACGGCCACGGCGCGGGGCGCTCACGGCGGAAATGCGGCGCTATGGCCGATCGGCGCTGGGCGCGCCGCTGCTCTGGTTTCCGGCGGCGCAGGGCGATGGCGACAGTGGATTGATTCTGGCGGGGACGCATGGCGATGAAACGGCAGCGATCGTTACGCTCTCCTGCGCGCTGCGCACGCTGTTGCCGCAACATCAGCGGCATCATGTGGTGCTGGCGGTCAATCCCGACGGCTGCCAGCTTGGTTTGCGCGCTAATGCCAACGGCGTGGATCTGAATCGCAACTTTCCCGCCGCCAACTGGCAGAAAGGGGAAACGGTTTATCGCTGGAACAGCGCCGCCGGACAGCGGGACGTGCGGCTCTCAACCGGCACAAAGGCCGCTTCGGAGCCCGAAACCGCCGCGCTGTGCCAGCTGATCCATACGCTGCGGCCCGCCTGGGTGGTTTCGCTGCATGAACCGCTGGCCTGTATTGAAGATCCACAGTCCAGCCCACTCGGTAGCTGGCTGGCGGCGCAAATGGGCCTGCCGCTGGTCTCCAGCGTCGGCTACAGTACGCCCGGTTCGTTCGGTAGCTGGTGCGCCGACCTCGCGCTGCCCTGCATTACCGTCGAGCTGCCGCCCATTTCTGCCGATGAGGCGAAAGAGCGCTATCTGCCCGCCTTAACCGGGCTGCTGAGCTGGCAGGCGCAATGAATATTTCTGTCGGCGCGTTGCTTTAATTGACCGCCGTCAGGTCAATTTCTCCGCTGCCGAAGCGCAGAGCGGGCTCCACATCCACCGCCAGCCAGGTGGGGCCGTCAAGATCGATCAGGCGCGCGCGCGGCACCAGCGGCAGCGCGGCGCTGATCGCGCGCGATGTGCAGAGCATGCATCCCAGCATCAGAGTGAATCCCGCCTCTTCCGCCGCGCTGGCCAGCGCCAGCGCTTCGGTCAGACCGCCGGTTTTATCCAGCTTGATATTGATCATTTCATAACGCTGACGCAGCGCCGTCAGGTTGCCGCGAGTATGGCAGCTTTCATCCGCACAAATCGGTAGCGGATGGATAAAGTTTGCCAGCGCTTCATCATCGCTGGCCGGTAACGGCTGTTCCAGCATTTCCACACCGAGGTCGGCCAGTAGCTGACAGCGCGCCGCCAGCCCTTCGCTACGCCAGGATTCATTGGCGTCAACGATCAGGCGGGCTTCCGGCACCGCGCTGCGGATTGTCATCAGGCGTTCGGTAATCAGATGATCGTCCAGCTTAATTTTTAACAGCCCGGCGCCATTCTCCCACAGCGCCAGCGCGCTACTGGCCATTGATTCCGGCGTATCAATCGTCACGGTTTGCGCCATTTTCACTTTGTCGGGCAGTGTGACATTTAACTGCTGGCAGAGCGTGCGCTGTTGCTGACGGCAGGCGAGATCCCACAGCGCTGAGTCAATCGCATTGCGCGCTGCGCCCGCGGGCAGCGCATCCTGTAGCGCTTCGCGCGTCATGCCCAGTTCCAGCTGCGGCAGCAGCAGGCTGATTTGTGCCAGCACCGACGCCTCGCTCTCGCCATAGCGCGGATAAGGGGTGCATTCGCCCACGCCCTTAACGCCGTTTTCTTCCAGTTCAACCACCACCACGCCAGCCTGCTCTCGGCTGCCGTGCGAAATCACAAAGGGCTTATTAAGCGGCCATGCTTCGGGATAAACTTTAACCGTCCTCATCTTTTTCTCTCATTCTCAGGAAGATTGTCAGTGGGCTTGATTGCCGCAGCGGTGATAAACCGACGGCGCAGTGGCGTGCCCAGGGGTGCGTTGTCTACGCTATAATTTCACTGTCTCACCTTTGCGGGTTCCTTTACACTGTTAACCTTGTTAAACAAAAGTAAAAGGATAGATTATGTCTCAGACCGTACATTTTCAGGGCAATCCGGTTAGCGTAGCAGGTCAGCTGCCGCAGGCTGGAGAAAAAGCGAAGGCCTTTACGCTGGTAGCAAAAAACCTGGCTGACGTCTCCCTTTCTGAATACGCTGGCAAACGTAAAGTGCTGAACATTTTCCCCAGCATTGATACTGGCGTTTGCGCTGCATCCGTGCGTAAATTTAATCAGCTGGCAGGCGAAATGGAAAATGCCGTCGTGCTGTGTATTTCTGCCGATCTGCCGTTTGCCCAGTCGCGCTTCTGCGGCTCCGACGGGCTGACCAACGTGGTGACCCTTTCCACGCTGCGCGGCGGCAACTTTAAAGATGATTACGGCGTAGCGATTGCTGACGGTCCGCTGCAGGGCCTGACGGCGCGCGCGGTCGTGGTGCTGGATGAGAACGATACGGTTGTTTACAGCCAGCTGGTTAATGAAATTACCACTGAGCCGGATTACGATGCGGCGCTGGCGGCGTTGAAATAATAACGCGCGTTTTTCGCCCCCGCCCGGGGGCGAAATTTACTTATCCCTTCGGTTATATGTTCCCGCTTTATTTCAATTAGCGCTGCACGTCGCTTTGATTATTTTCCATTCTTGTTCTGCACGCTCGCATCCGGCGTTTTTCAAAGTAAACAAGGGGAAATGTGGCTGTCGATGAGGTCGAATAAAAACCGACATAATCAACGGGCGCCAAAAGGCGCCCGTGATCGGCATGAGCATGCCGCGTTTAGCTTTCCGGCTCGCCCTTTTTCTGGCTCAGCCCATACTCACGCAGCTTATTGGCAATAGCGGTGTGGGAAACGCCCAGCCTTTTCGCCAGCTTGCGCGTGCTGGGATAGGAGAGATAGAGACGCGTCAGCACCGAACGCTCAAAGCGGCTGGTAATCTCATCCAGCGAGCCTTCCATCGCCTGCTCATCCAGCGCCAGCTGTTCGGTAAACTCCGGCAACATAATGTCCTGCGGACGCAGTTCATAACCTTCCAGCTGCGCCAGCGCGCGATAAAGTGCGTTTTTCAGCTGACGCACGTTGCCCGGCCAGTTATAGCGTGTCAGAAATGCGTTCAGCTGCGGCGACAGTCGCGGTTGCGGCACGCCCTGCTCATCGGCAAAGCGCGCCACAAACAGTTCGGTCAGCGGCAGAATATCCTGCGGGCGATCGCGCAACGGCGGCAGGTTTAATGTCAGGACATTGAGTCGATAAAAGAGATCTTCGCGGAATTCACCGCGCTGCACCAGCTCGGTCAGATTGCGCTGCGTGGCGCAGATCACCCGCACATCAACGTGAACCTCATGCTCTTCGCCGACGCGCCGGAAGGTGCCGTCGTTAAGAAAACGTAGCAGTTTGGTCTGCATGCGCGGCGACATCTCGCCAATCTCATCCAGCAACACCGAGCCGCCATTAGCCTGCTCAAAAAAGCCTTTTTTCCCTTCCAGCGCGTTGGGATAGGCACCCGGCGCATGGCCGAACAACTCGCTTTCCGCCACATCATCCGGCAGCGAGGCGCAGTTCAGCGCCAGGAATGGCTTTTTCCCGCGCGCACTGCGTAAATGGCAGGCGCGCGCCAGCATATCTTTGCCGGTGCCGGTATCGCCCACAATCAGCAGCGGCGCGTCGAGCATCGCCAGCTTGCGCGCCTGTTCGATGACCTGACGCATTTTGGGGCTGACCGCCACAATGTGCTGAAACTCGCTGTCATCATTGACCGCCAGATTTTGCAGCTGCCGCCCCATGCGCGCGGTTGATTTCAGCATTACCATGGCGCCCACCGGCAGCGTGGCACCCTCTTCTTCAGCGGTATAAACCGGGCGCGCCTCCAGCAGGAAGTCTCGCCCCTGGATGACGACGCGTTGCGTCTGCGCTTCGATACGCTCGCTCTCCAGCCAGCGGCTGAAGTTAAAGCCTGTGACCAGCGTCGCCACGGTGCTATTGCGAATTTTATGCTCATCCAGACCGAACAGGCTCTGCGCCGCCGGGTTAGCCAGCTCGACCTTGCCTTTCATATCAATGGAAAATACCGGTTCCGGCATAGCGGTCAGCAACGCGCTCAGTGCGCGATGTTCACGCTCCGACGGCATATAGGAAATGGTGCGCACATCGGTAACACCCGGAATGCGGCGAATTTCCGCCATCAGCTGGCTGAACTGCTCAAAAGCGATAGCGGAAAAACTGAGGTAAATGCGGCCAATCGGCGCAATTTCGATGCCCCGTAAATCGATGCTGCGTTCCACTAACAGATCGAGCAGTTCACGGGCGAGACCAATTCGGTCCTGACAAAAGACTTCCAAACGCATTGGGTAGGCCTTATGGAGTTTGGTAACAGCGAGTGATGAAATAATACGTCAACTTGCAGTAAGCCAGAAGCGCTCTGTCAGGATAAGTTGACAGAGACCGGCTACAACGTCACGGAGTGTAGCGAAAGTGTTAGCGATAATCATGCGCTTCCGCCATTTTTTAGAGGTTTATAACAAATTAGTGACGTCTGCCAGAATGGTGGTGGGAAAAGCCGCTTATTTTTCCGCTTTTATGCCGCTGAGCGTTCAGCGGCGGTCAGATTTATTAACAGGCTTTCTATTTGTCGGTTTTTGCTGTGCGTGACTGCAGCGTGGTTTTTAACTGATTAATCAGCTCACGCCGAAAATCGCCCAGCTGCGGACGATCGTCAAGCCAGGGCAGCGGACGGCACAGCTCCATCGCCTTGATGCCCAGCCGCGCCGTCAGCAGTCCTGCGCCGATGCCCTGCGCTGCACGCGCGGAAAGCCGGGCGGCCAAATCCTGCGACAACCAGTCCATGCCGACTTCACGCACCAGTTCAGAAGCACCGGCAAAGGCGATATTCAGTAATACCAGGCGAAACAGACGCAGCCGGCTGAAATAGCCGAGCTGAATGCCATATACCGCTGCGATGCGGTTAATCATGCGCAGGTTGCGCCAGGCGATAAAGGCCATATCAACCAGCGCCAGCGGGCTGACGGCGATCATTAGCGTCGCTTCGGCGGCGTTACGGCCAATCTCGGCGCGCGCCTGCCGATCGAGTACCGGCTGCACCAGCTGTGCATAGAGCGCCACCACTTCCCGATCGTTATGGGTTTCATGCAGCGACGCCTGCCAGCGCTGTAGTGCCGGATGCCCCTGATCGAGTCCGGCCTGCTGCGCCAGTTTTTCACAAAATTCCCGTCCGCGTCCCATACCGTGACTGTTTAACAGCTCGCGACCTGTTTCGCGTTCTTCCGCCCGCTGACGCAGCTGATAAAGATGACGCCACTCCGTTACCAGCGCACCGGCGCCCGCCAGAACGATAAGCAATCCAGCGGCGCCGGCGCCGAGGGAAAACCAGGCCTGATGCTGCCAGGCATCGACCATCCACTGCACGCCCTGCGCCACCGCGCTGGCGGCAAACAGACCGATCCCGGCCATTACCATGCGACGCCAGATGCTGCGCTTAGCGAGCGCGGCCTCAACAGGCGTTCATCGGCAGGCTCGATGATCAGCGCATCGTCCTCCTGCTGTGCAGTAAAATGCAGCTCCGCCTCGGTGAAATGCTGCGCCGGTTTCAGCGCATCCGGCTTTTCGCTGGATAGCGGTTGCGCAAAATCGATGCGCGGTTTTAATGGCGGTTGGTTCATCGCAGTTTATCTCCCAGTAAAAATTCCAGCGCGGCATCCATGCGGATATGCGGCAGCGGTCGATCCACGTCCAGCCGCTGCGGCCGGAACTGTTCAAAATGAAATCCCTGCTGTTGCCAGAAAGCGCTGCCCGGCAGGCGCGACGGCACCTCGCCCGGAAAGACGGTTAACGGCGCGCTGTCGCTGAGACGATGACCGCGCAGCGCCGGGATCTGTTGGCCCTGATGATCCACCGGGCCGCTTTGCGTCGCCTGCACCGAAGCCAGCCCGGGCAATCCATATTAATGCCCTCAAAGGCGGCGTTTTGCCACGCATCCTGTACCAGTTGCTGCAGCAGCGACACCAGGTTGGCATGCTGATCGGCAGTAATATGGTCTGCTTTGGTGGCAGCGAACAGTAGCTTATCAATCACCGGGGAAAACAGGCGGCGGAACAGCGTGCGCTGCCCGTAATGGAAACTTTGCATCAGCTGCGTCAGCGCCAGGCGCATATCGTTAAACGCCTGCGGCCCGCTGTTCAGCGGTTGCAGGCAATCCACCAGCACGATCTGGCGATCGAAGCGCAGGAAGTGATTTTTATAAAAACCTTTGACGACGTGCTGACAGTAGTAATCGTAGCGGGCGCGCAGCATGGCGATATTGCTGCCCTTATCGGCCTGCGCCAGCCGGGCTTCATCGCCCTCTTTCAGCTGCGGCCACGGGAAAAACTGCAGCGCCGGCGCGCCAGCCATATCGCCCGGCAGCACAAAGCGCCCCGGCTGAATGAAATGCAATCCTTCCTGTTTGCAGCGCAGCAGATAGCGCGTCCAGGCATCGGCTATCGCGGCCAGCCGGTTTTCATCAGCTGGCGCCAACGGATCGAGCGTCGCGCAGAGCTGCCGCCATTCAGCCGCCCACTCCGCCCGATCGCCCTGTAGCAGGCCGTTCATCTGGCGTGACCAGCTGAGATAATCCTGTGCCAGCATCGGCAAATCGAGCAGCCATTCGCCCGGATAATCGACAATCTCCAGATAGAGCGTCGCCGTCTGTTTGAAATGGCGCAGCAGGGAATCCTGCGAGCGAAAGCGCAGCGCCAGCTGCATTTCGCTGACGCCGCGCGTCGGCGTCGGCCAGGCGGGCGGATCGCCGTACAGCTGCGCCAGCCCTTCATCGTAGGTAAAGCGCTGAATGCCCATATCGCGCTGCGGTACGCGTTTCACGCCCAGCAGACGATCTTCGCGCGCCACCGAGAAGAGCGGCAGCCGCGCTCCACCGTGAATATTAAGCAGTTGATTAACTAATGAGGTAATAAAAGCGGTTTTTCCGCTGCGGCTCAGGCCGGTCACCGCCAGCCGTAAATGACGATCCACGCTGCGGTTCATCAGTGCTGTCAGTTCGCTTTGAATTCGTTTCATCAGGCTCGTCCCTGCGGCATCAAGAATAAGCCGGGAGATTATCAGGGCTCCCGGCAGAGTGATCCAGTGTACTGCATTAAGGAAAAGAACGGATAACGGGAGGCGCGCCCGCGTAAATAACGACGGCGCGCTGGCGCTGCTTAGCGCAGACGGGAAGCGAGACGGTTAGCAGCCTTTTTCAGCAGCGGCTCCAGCGCAAAAGCGATGAGCAGGCGTAACGGACGGCGGGCGACCGCTTTTACCGCCCAGCCGCTGATGCCGACGGGCGCCAGCATCAGACCATGAATCAGTAACTGTTTGCCTGCGCGTTTCAGCACCGGCGTGGCGCGCGTGGCGCGCTGACGAAAATTCGACATACGTCCCCTTAGTGATGGATTACCGGCTGGTCGGGCTGAGCGCCGACGCAGCCCGGCATTAAAGCTGACGAAAACGGCTGCGTACGCTAAAGGTTTCCGACGTGACGTAAAGCTCAAGCTGACGCAGCTTGTTTTCATTTTGCGCCATTTCATCGCTTAGCGCGTCGAGCAGCTCATCTGCCCGCAGCGGAGCCGCTTCTTCACTGGCGTGCAGCGGCATCGGCTCCAGCGCATAGCTGAGGATGATGTACGCCACCAGCGTAAACATAAACAGGCCAAACAGCATCGACAGGACGACGATGACGCGAACCAGCGTCACCGGGATCTCCAGATAGTGGGCGATCCCGGCGCAGACGCCTTTGACCTTACCCTGCTGTGGAATACGCCACAGCTTCTTTCCGCTAAAACGGCTTTTACTCATGGCTGCCTCCATTCCGGGTGTTCCGCATCAAGGATCTCTTCCAGCGTCTGAATACGTTCACGCATCCGACGCGCATCCTGCGTCAGCTGTTGCAGGCGCTGCATATCGCCTGAGGACAGGCTGGCGCCATTCTGACGGTTGCTGTAGTGCAGCCATAGCCAGACCGGCGCGACAAACAGCACGAAAATGGTCAGGGGTATGGCAAGAAATAGTGCGCTCATTCTCTCTCCTTGATGTTATCGCCCTTCGGGCAAAACGGCTTAAAAGGATCAGCGCCCTGCATGTAACAGGGCGGGCTATCCTGTTATTCGCTGCGGTTCATTTTTGCTTTCAACGCCGCCAGCTGCTCGCCGATTTCATCATCTGCTTTCAGTTCGGCAAACTGCTGATCCAGCGTTTTGCTTTTACCGAAGCGATGGCTTTCTGCTTCTGCTTCCATATGGTCGATACGACGTTCGAAAGATTCAAAGCGCGCCATAGCATCGTCAATTTTGCCGCTGTCCAGCTGACGACGCACATCGCGTGATGAAGACGCCGCCTGATGACGCAGCGTAAGCGCCTGCTGACGCGCGCGCGTTTCACCCAGCTTTTTCTCCAGCTCGGCGATTTCGCCTTTCATCCGCGCCAGCGTCTCATCGATCTGCGTAACTTCCTGCTGAAGCGTAGCAATCAGATCGGTCAGTTTCTGTTTTTCAATCAGCGCGGAACGGGCCAGATCGTCTTTATCTTTACGCAGGGCCAGTTCAGCTTTTTCCTGCCACTCATTCTGCTGAGTTTGCGCCTGTTCGATACGACGCAGCAGCTGTTTACGTTCTGCCAGGCCGCGTGCCGAAGTGGAACGCACTTCAACCAGCGTATCCTCCATCTCCTGAATCATCAGGCGCACCATTTTTTGTGGATCTTCAGCTTTATCCAGCAGCGTGTTGATGTTGGCGTTTACGATGTCGGCGAAACGAGAAAAAATACCCATAATTAACTCCTCCAGTTTTTAGCGCTTAATGACGCTTTGCACAGGATATATATCAAGTTCCGTGCCAACTTTTATTTAATTGATTTTATTATATTTTTTATTTTGACTTTTAAAGAAGCCCTTCTATATTAGCCAAATAAACTAAATAATGGTCAATTTAACCATGAGTGAAGCGAACGAAAACCTGCTGGGCGAAGCGAACAATTTTCTGGAGGTGCTGGAACAGGTATCGCGCCTGGCGCCGTTAAATAAACCTGTACTGGTGATTGGCGAACGCGGCACCGGTAAAGAGCTGATCGCCAGCCGCCTGCACTATCTTTCCGACCGCTGGCAGGGGCCATTTATTTCTTTAAACTGCGCCGCGCTAAATGAAAACCTGCTCGACTCCGAGCTGTTTGGTCATGAGGCGGGCGCGTTTACCGGCGCGCGTCAGCGTCACCTGGGACGTTTTGAACGCGCCGACGGCGGCACGCTGTTTCTGGATGAACTGGCGACAGCGCCGATGCTGGTTCAGGAGAAACTGTTGCGCGTTATTGAGTATGGACAGCTGGAGCGCGTTGGCGGCAATCAGTCATTGCAGGTTAATGTGCGGCTGGTTTGCGCAACGCATGCCGATCTGCCGCTGCTGGCGCAACAGGGCCGCTTTCGCGCCGACCTGCTGGATCGGCTGGCGTTTGATGTGGTGCAGCTGCCGCCGCTACGCGAACGCCGCAGCGACATTCTGTTGTTAGCCGATCATTTTGCCATTCAGATGTGCCGTGAGTTGGGGCTACCGCTCTTTCCCGGCTTTTCCCATGACGCGCAGCAAACGCTGCTCGGCTACGGCTGGCCGGGAAATATTCGTGAGTTGAAGAATGTGGTGGAACGCTCGGTTTATCGTCACGCGTCCACCGATGAAGAGCTGGATGAAATTATTATTAACCCTTTTGCGCCGCGTCAGGCGGACGCTACGCCGCAGCCCGAACCACAGATTGCGAGCGCATCCTCCGCAAGCCCGCTTGCTGGCCAGGAGCCTGCGGACGCGCTTTCTTCTGGGCCACTTTCCCCCCAGCCGCTTGCCGACGGTCTCCCTTCCCTGCCTTTCGATCTCAGGCAGTGGCAGCAGCTGCAGGAAAAAGCGCTGATGGAAAAGAGCCTGCATCAGGCAAAATATAATCAGCGCCGGGCGGCGGAGCTGTTAGGCGTAACCTATCACCAGTGGCGCGCCATGGTGAAAAAGCATGACATAACGCCGCGCCAGGCCGGGTGAACAGCTACAGTGGCGTTAGCCAAGGCTCTGCTTCAACATCGCCGGGGGTATTTTTCCCCGTTTGAAGTAGGCATTGATCGGCTGTTCGATCAGGCGCCATGATACAATTCCGGTAATAACCGCTCCGGCAAACATCAGCAGAACAAATAGCGCGTTGTAATGCGTCAGATGAAGTTTATGCAATACCAGTGCGGCTGGCGAAAGGATAAAAGGATGCGTCAGATAAATAGAATAGGATGCGTCCCCTACTAAAAGGGCGGCCTTTTTTCCAGGAAAAGCGGTTTTATTTATTACCGGCTCCATCCCGACCACGGCTAAAAAGACCAAAAACACAGGAATGCCTGCACTAATGGTTCTGCCGGTAACGTCCTCAATAATCCCCAACTGATTTTGCAATATTAAAAGAACTAACCCGAGCGAAAGGAGCAACAGGCAAATTTTTATGGATAATGTTTTCGTTTGTATTATTTTAAAAGCTAACATCCCTAAAATAAATTCGATAACTATTTCGTTGGTTATAAATTTCAGCGTAGGATGTTGTGGTTGAAAAATAATGCCTACAGCCACCAGTAACTTCAGCGTAACGGAAGAAAGAATAATTTGCCGGTTTACTGATGCAGAAATTAACCAGCCGGCAAAGATAATATAAAAAAGGAACTCATAACTTAGCGTCCAGCCATTATTCACCAGTAGCTTATTACCCAGCGGAATCAGCGTCCAGGACGAGAAGATGCTTGTCTCGCCGCCGGAGGAATTGACCATTGAGGGCGCCAGCAGATAAATAATCATTGCAGCGGCGGTAACCGCCCAGTACAACGGAATAATTCTTTTAATGCGATGCTGCATAAACTGGCGGAAGTTCATAGGCCTGTTGGTTACCGAGTGGCACATAATATAGCCAGAAATAATAAAAAACAGATCTACCCCAAAGTAACCAATATGATAATCGCTCAACGCGCCGGTATGATACTGCGCACCCTTAATCGCAATATGATGTAAAACCACCATCAATGCTGCTATGGCGCGTAATAATTGTATTGAAATAACCATATTTATCCTTTCAATTGACAGATGACCAAAAATAATAGCCATCCACCTTTACTGATTAGTAACACCCAATTTATCTGGCGTCCTTGTTAACATTATTTTTATTGCTTACACCGCACGGGTGCAGAGAGGCTTTCCCGGCCAACAAAAATACGCCAAAAAAGATGAGCGTCTTTGACCATCATCAAATAAAATTCTTCGCATATTGTTTCACAGCGGGTGAATAAAGCAGAGAAGGCTATTTTCAGAATAACCTTAATCGACGGGTAAAGTGTATTAGTGGGATTATTAAGCGGACATGGAAGAAAAAGAGAATCTGTTTTAATAGCGGTATTCTTATACCGCTATCAGAAGTCATTTTACTCTGTGCGAATCAGCTGCCGCGGTAGGTGGAAAATCCATACTGGCTCAGCAGCAGCGGAATATGGTAATGCTCCTGAGTATTGGCGACCTGGAAGTTCACCGGCACGTCCGGGAAAAAGGTCTCCTTTTGCTGACCGTGAAAATAGTCACCGGTATGGAAAGTCACACGATATTCTCCAGCGGTAAACGCTTTGCCATCGGGCCAGAAGGCGCCGATACGCCCATCGGTATCGGTGGTTTTACTCGCCAGCCGTACCCATTTACCGCCCTGCTGCTGCTCCAGATCGACTTTTACGCCCGCCGAGGGTTTACCGGTTGCGTGTTAAGCACATGAACGCTTATCGGGTTGCGCGGTGCTTCCGCCAGCGCGTTTGTCATCATGCCCAGCCCAGCCAGCAGTAAAACAGCTTTTATTTTCATACGACGCTCCTTAGTGTTGTCATCCCGTACAGACTAAGCGCGACTGAATTAAAGATCGCGAAAAGCGCTTCAGATCTGAAATTTCCCAGAAGATTAAATAGTGAAGGGTAACTGGCTGCCAGAATCGCAGGCAAAAAGCCCGCATCGGCGGGCAAGTAATACTGGAAGCAATGTGAGCAATGTCGTGCCTTCTTCGGTAGAGCCACCGTTGAAGCGCAGGAGAATAGTAATCATTCTCAATATACTTTGTAAAGCTCTTTGTTGAGAATTTTTCTCATTTCCATATAAAAGCTGAGCCTATTCGCGCGCAACACAGGTTAAATGGTGGAAAAAACAGCGGCCGTCCCGCCAAACTTTGGGACAACCTGCAGAGTGCGATACACTCTGCCCTGTCACCCATTGAATATTAACTTCCTATGTTGAAACTCTTATCCAGGCTGTTGTCAGGACTTCTGTTGATCAGCGCAGCCGGTCACGCCGCGACGCCTGAAGATATTCGTAACAGCGGTTTCGTCTACTGCGTTAGCGGCGTTATGAATACCTTTAATCCTCAGCTGGCCAGCAGCGGCCTGGTGGTTGATACCCTTTCGGCGCAGCTTTATGACCGCTTGCTTGATGTCGATCCCTATACCTATCGCCTGATCCCAGAGCTGGCCGAACGCTGGGAAACGCTGGATAACGGCGCGACTTACCGTTTTCATCTGCGCCACCGCGTTGCCTTCCAGAAAACCGCCTGGTTTACGCCGGGACGCAGCATGAATGCGGACGATGTGGTGTTCAGCTTTGCCCGTATTTTCGATCGCCATCATCCCTGGCATAACATCAACGGCGGTGACTATCCCTATTTCGACAGCCTGCAATATGCCGACGCGGTAAAAAGCGTCAAAAAAATCAATGACGACACGGTAGAGATCCGCCTGAAAAACCCGGACGCCTCCTTTTTATGGCATCTGGCGACGCACTACGCGCCGATTCTCTCCGCGGAGTATGCACAGCAGCTGGAAGCACGCGATCGTCAGGAAGAGTTGGATCGCCAGCCGGTCGGCACCGGGCCGTTTATGCTGAATGAATATCGCGCCGGACAATATGTCCGCCTGGAGCGTCACCCGCATTACTGGAAAGGCTTGCCGCGCATGCCGCAGGTGGTGATTGATATGGGCGTGGGCGGCACCGGCCGACTGTCGAAATTGCTAACCGGCGAATGCGACGTTCTCGCCTATCCGGCCGCCAGCCAGCTGACGATTCTGCGTGACGATCCCCGTTTGCGGCTGACGCTGCGCCCGGGAATGAATATTGCGTACCTGGCGTTTAATACGCGCAAGCCGCCGCTCGATCGCGTAGAGGTGCGTCAGGC
Source organism: Mixta sp. Marseille-Q2659 (assembly GCF_940807255.1). GTDB lineage: Bacteria > Pseudomonadota > Gammaproteobacteria > Enterobacterales > Enterobacteriaceae > Mixta. The sequence goes on from NZ_CALNWY010000032.1 coordinate 34,830, forward strand.
GCTGGCGTTGGCGATTAATAATGAGCGCCTGATGGAATCAATTTATTACGGTACGGCGGAAACGGCGGCGTCAGTGCTGCCGCGCGCCTCCTGGGCTTACGATAGCGATGCGAGCGTCACCGAATATAATCCTGATAAGGCGCGGGCAATGCTGAAAGCGCTGGGGCTGGAGAATCTGGAACTGACGCTGTGGGTGCCTTCTGCCTCGCAGTCCTGGAATCCCAGCCCGCTGAAGACCGCCGAGCTGCTTCAGGCCGATCTGGCGCAGGTCGGCGTGCGCGTGTCGATTAAAGCGGTGGAAGGCCGTTTCCAGGAAGCGCGTCTGATGCAGATGAATCATGATCTGACGCTGACCGGCTGGGCCACTGACAGTAACGATCCAGACAGTTTTTTCCGGCCGCTGCTGAGCTGCGCGGCGATTAATTCCCAGACTAACTACGCGCACTGGTGCAATACTGATTTTGATAACGCGCTGCATCAGGCGTTGTTGTCGCAACAGCTGGCGGCGCGTATTGAACACTACGATCGGGCCCAGCAGATTCTGGCGCAGGAGCTACCGGTATTGCCGCTCGCCTCTTCGCTGCGCCTGCAGGCTTATCGACACAATATACAAGGCCTGGTGTTAAGTCCGTTTGGCAATGCCTCTTTCGCAGGCGTTCATCGTGATAACGGCGAGGAGTCGAAACCGTGATTATCTATACGTTGCGCCGACTGGTATTGCTGCTGGTCACGCTGTTTATGCTGACGCTGGTGGCCTTCAGCCTGAGCTATTTTACGCCGCACGCGCCGCTGCAGGGCGCTTCCCTGCTCGATGCCTGGTGGTTCTGGTTTACCGGCGTTTTGCAGCTCGATTTCGGCGTTTCCAGCATTAACGGCCAGTCGATCAATCTACAGCTGCGCGAGGTTTTTCCCGCCACGCTGGAGCTGTGTATTCTCGCCTTTAGTCTGGCGCTGCTGGTGGGGATCCCGCTGGGTATTATCGCTGGCGTGATGCGCAACAAGTGGCAGGATCGCGCAATCAGCGCCTTTTCCCTGCTCGGCTTTTCGATGCCGGTGTTCTGGCTGGCGCTGCTGCTAACGCTCTTTTTCTCGCTGAATCTCGGCTGGCTGCCGGTAAGCGGGCGTATCGATCTGCTGTATCAGATGAAATCAGTCACCGGCTTCGCGCTGATTGACGCCTTTATTAGCGATTCGCCGTGGCGCAAAGAGATGCTGATCAATGTGGCGCTGCATATGGTGCTGCCGGTCACCACGCTGGCGATCGCGCCTACCACTGAAGTGATACGCCTGCTGCGCAACAGCACCAGCGAAGTGATCGATGCGAACTATATCAAAGCGGCCGCCACGCGCGGCCTGTCGCGTTTCACCGTAATCCGCCGCCACGTCCTGCATAACGCGCTGCCGCCGGTGATCCCGCGCCTCGGCCTGCAGTTTGCCACCATGCTGACGCTGGCAATGATTACCGAAATCGTATTTAGCTGGCCTGGCCTCGGACGCTGGCTGATTAACGCTATTCGCCAGCAGGATTATGCGGCGATTTCCGCCGGCGTTATGGTGGTGGGCAGTCTGGTGATTATTGTCAACGTGCTATCCGATATTTTGGGCGCCATGACCACCCCGCTGAAACATAAGGAATGGTATGCCCTGCGGTAGCAGGGCTGGCGCTTTGACGATGTCGAACTTTTGCTCATCTTTAATCCGATTTCCGCTTATAGCGAACCCTAAACCGCTTCGATTTAGCTGGCGAGGAGCGGTAACACGTCAACAGGCCATGTCCGGCGTATCTTTGTAACGCTGTAACCATCGAAGCATTTCATATCACCACGTTCGTTTTTTTTGGCTGTATATATCGACAACAATCAAACTGACAGAATGATTATGCGCAAAGATATATCATCGGCGTAGTCATAAAGTCATCAATAGTAAGAGGAAATTTAGGCATCCAGATAATGAAACACGGTTTAATTTTTGCTCTCCTGTTATTCCTGGCCAAACCGTCCTTCGCTTTTTCACTTGATAACAGTGATATTAAGCTGTTTTGCCCACAGCGTGGACAAATAGAAGTGATCCTGCATCGCTACGAACATACGCAAGAATCATGGGATAAGGATCAATTCGAAACGGGCGGTGGTCATTCCCGTAAAGGCCCACTGCTAATGATTGAATTTGCCAATCTGGATCAGATGATTTACAACCAGGCTTCGGGCGTTTTTTCCTACTGGTATGCAGAACAGCGGCGCCTCGTTCAATGTAGGCTTCTGAGCATGACAAATCTTTTTCCTGTTGATATTCCTTACTATCACGAATAAGCCTTACGGCTCAGTTATATCGAAAGCGAAATAACCTGGCCGTTAAAGCATGCCTTTTCGTATGTTTTGATCGGCTCGCCTGTTAGTCACTATCCAGTGGGATATTATCCCCCTTTGTACGTTTATAAAGATACCGATGAATAAGTCCGTAACACCGTCTCTAAAACTACCTAATGGTTCGAAAAAACTCCTGCTTCATACCTGTTGCGCACCTTGCTCCAGTGCCGTAATAGAAGCGCTGATGCAGTCTGAAATTGATTTCACTATCTATTACTACAATCCGAACATACATCCAGTAGCGGAATATCTGGCTCGTAAAAATGAGAGTCAAAAGTATGCGACGAAGCTGGGGATAACCTTTATAGACGATGACTATGATCCAAAGATGTGGTTTCAGCGCACCCGGGGGCTGGAATTTGAACCCGAGCGGGGAAAGCGCTGTACCGTATGTTTTGACATTCGTCTGGCGCAAACGGCCAGATATGCTGCTGCACATGGCTACCAGGTTATAACCAGCACACTTGGCATATCCAGATGGAAAAATCTCCAGCAGGTTAATGAATGCGGCCTGCGCGCTGTTGAAAAAATAGCGGGTGTTACTTACTGGGATCATAACTGGAGAAAGAATGGCGGCTCGACGAGGACAGCTGAAATCACCAAAGCGGAAGGCTTTTACCGCCAGGAATATTGCGGTTGCGCATACTCTTTACGTGACACCAATCGTCACAGGAAAGCCACGGGACGTGAAATTATTCAGCCCTTCCCGGTTGATTCGTTACAAGATTAAAGACAATGGATACCTGTCAATCAGAGCAACAATAAGCCGTCTGTTTCATAACCCGAACGAACTGCAATGCAATGCAATACAGTCACCAGGCAGCTTATCTTTTCTGTCAAAGTGATAAAACCTGTTATCAGGCAGGGTTTAATACCGGCACGAATAGGTATTTTATGCCGCTACCGGTAAACAGATGCGTCAGCTTTGGGATTACTCAGCGCGAGGTAAGCACATGACTGTCAGCAAGCAATTCATAAATCTCTGCGTCCGGGAGCGGGCCTGAGAGCGGTATGCTTATCCAGTGTTCTTTATTCATATGGTAGGCGGGAAGAATGCCCTCTTTTTTGCGCAGGGAGCCGATATATTCCGGTCTTACCTTGATGACCAGTACGTCTAACTCATTTTCACTACTGAGCCCCAGCTTTGAACCAGCAACATTCATAACCAGCGCAAACCATTTGCGGCCGTTATGATGGCGAAGAACAGCATAGTTCGGAAATTTGCGCCAAAGGTACTCCGGCTCAGCGCTGTAGTTTTCAAGCACATATTTAAATAAGGTGTCTCTTTTCATTATTTTCCCTGATGGTATGAAATGATCGCTAATCTCCAGGCCTTTTTTATAAGTACGGGCGTCATTGCCACAGGCTGTATGGTCAGCCGATTCTCTTTTCAGTTAACCCAGCCCTTTCGCGAAACCCATTGCCAGTGGCTAAGCCCGCCGCCGTTCTCGCCTGAGACAAGGGTACAGGGGGGAAGCCACCTATGCTAAGCTGTACAGGTTTTCCCTGCCATCGGTGTAGCGATAAAAGAACAGAACGCCCCGGAAACCGATAGCCTGACGTTCAACCTGAGAGAATCAGAAATGACTTCGACTTTGTCTCAGCGTTTTTCGCGAGTCTTTCTAAGCTTATATCTGTCAGCACGTGTACACTTCCGGTCACATTACAGTGCGACGGTCACAAAAGCCCTAAAACAGGGCTATGCCAGCCCGGCAGCCGTAGGCATTTAAAACTGCAAAATCGACTTATGTTATTGATATGAAGTCAAAAATTAAAGAAAATCAGAGCATGCAAAAACCATGCAAAGTGGGGATCTATGCCCGCCGATAATATCTATGCCGAAAAGCGTCTTCCCAGCCCGTTCCGCCATACCTGGCGGCTGTTTTACCATGATACCAGCGCGATGGTGGGCTTTTACGGTTTTATCGCCCTGCTGTTTCTCTGCCTGTTCGGCAGCTGGCTGGCGCCTTACGGTCTTGATCAGCAGTTTCTCGGCTATCAGCTGCTGCCGCCCTCCTGGTCTCGCTACGGCGACGTCTCCTTTTTTCTCGGCACCGATGATTTAGGCCGCGATGTGCTGAGCCGTTTGCTCAGCGGCGCCACGCCAACCGTAGGCTCCGCGCTGCTGGTAACCCTGGCGGCGGCATTGTGCGCGGTGGTGCTGGGCGTGTTAGCTGGCATTACGCACGGGCTGCGCTCGGCGGTGATGAACCATATTCTCGATACGCTGTTGTCGATTCCGTCGCTGCTGCTGGCGATTGTAGTGGTGGCCTTTCTCGGCCCGCGGCTGGAACATGCTCTGCTGGCGGTGTGGCTGGCGTTGTTGCCACGCCTGGTCAGGGCGATTTATACCGCCGTCCACGATGAACTGGAAAAAGATTATATTGTGGCGGCGCGGCTCGACGGCGCCAGCAATAAAGCGATCCTCTGGCATGCCGTTCTGCCGAACATTCTGCCGCTGCTGGTGAGTGAATTCACCCGCGCGCTTTCCATGGCGATTCTTGATATTGCCGCGCTCGGCTTTCTCGATCTTGGCGCGCAGCTGCCCTCGCCTGAGTGGGGCGCGATGCTGGGCGACGCGCTGGAACTGATCTATGTTGCGCCATGGGCGGTGATGCTGCCCGGCGCCGCGATTATGCTGAGCGTATTAATTATTAATCTGTTGGGCGACGGGGTTCGCCGCGCCATCGTGGCGGGAGTGGAATAATGCCGTTACTTGATATTCGTAACCTGACCATTGAGTTTATGACCGCCGACGGGCCGGTGAAAGCGGTGGATCGGGTTAACCTGACGCTGAACGAAGGCGAAATCCGCGGGCTGGTCGGCGAATCAGGCTCAGGTAAGAGCCCGATCGCTAAAGCCATCTGCGGCGTAACCAAAGATAACTGGCGCGTCAGCGCCGATCGCATGCGCTTTAATGATATTGACCTGCTGTGCCTCTCGCCGCGTGAACGCCGCCGCATTGTCGGCCATAACGTTTCCATGATTTTTCAGGAGCCGCAATCCTGTCTGGATCCGTCGGAAAGGATTGGCCGTCAGCTGATGCAGGCAATCCCCGGCTGGACCTGGAAAGGCCGCTGGTATCAGCGTTTTCGCTGGCGGCACGCACGCGCCATTGAGCTGCTGCACCGCGTCGGCATTAAAGATCATAAAGATATTATGCGCAGCTATCCCTATGAGCTGACCGAAGGGGAATGCCAGAAAGTGATGATTGCCATTGCGCTGGCCAATCAACCGCGCCTGCTGATCGCGGACGAGCCGACCAACGCGATGGAGCCAACCACTCAGGCGCAAATCTTCCGTCTACTGAGCCGCCTTAACCAGAATAACAACACCACGATTCTGCTGATCAGCCATGACCTGCGCACCATGAGCCAGTGGGCTAACCGTATTAACGTGCTGTACTGCGGCCAGACGGTAGAAACCGCCGCCAGCCAGGATCTGATTGCTACGCCGCATCATCCTTATACTCAGGCGCTGATCCGCGCCATGCCGGACTTTGGCAGCGCGCTGCCGCATAAAAGCCGCCTGAATACCTTACCAGGCGCGATTCCGTCGCTGGAACATCTTCCT
>NZ_CALNWY010000033.1 GCF_940807255.1 Mixta sp. Marseille-Q2659
TACGCACCACGCCTTCAGTAGCGGAGCAGGAAGGACATCTGATGGAAATGGAAGCCACGCAAGCACCTTAAAATCACCATCATACACTAAATCAGTAAGCTGGCAGCATTACCTGCTTTACTGATGTGCTGTAAAGGGACATTTTTTTACCCGACACTTCCCTCTATAAGTACAGACGGTATCGGGCTGGTTGGTATTGCCGGGACAGCGTTTATTATAGCTATGTAGCTTTCGCCAATAATCTGTACGGAAAGTGGAAACATCGATAATATTCACTGGCTGAACGTGGCCGTTTACCACCAGACCATTTTCCGCTGTCTGCAGCTTATCGCCGGGAAACAGGTAGTGATCTGAATCGTACCACAAGACAAATTTTAGATTATACGGCGAGCTAATAAGCGAAAAGGCTGTATCTGAATCGGGGCTGACAATAGAGTCAAGCACATACCAAACCATAAACTGCTCCCTTAAACGAACGACAAAAAAATCCTGCTTTTTGACACATAAATTTAAATTCCTACCGTAAAGATTATAGTCAGAATTTACTGCATTCACCGAAATTTAATTAATTTATTGCAAAATTTTTAACTTTCTGATTTAACTTATTGATTATTTTGTGAAATGAAATAAGTATTTCTTTGAGGTAACTCTTGCATAGGGACAAGCCTGGGAAAGTCTCCCATTTGATGAGGTTATTGCTCATGAGTGTTTACCGGAAGGCGTACCGCAGATCGGCATCTGCCCCATCCCGCTGAGGCCTGCTCCCTGTTCAGTCAGAAGAGAGCGCTTTTTTACGTGAAAAAGGCGATACCTGTACTTTAAGAGAGTTGATACATTAGTTATTTTAAAGGAACATTGGCTGCGTCGGTTAAGGATGTTATGGAGCGACTAACAGACTCCAGTATTATCGTGCCGATTGAGTAAAAATTCTGCTTTACAAAGTAGAGAAGCCGTAAGGCTGCCACACCAGGGAAACCCTTCAGAAAAGCGTCCTTTGCTTTACTGAAAAAATATAAAAAAATTAATACGTATTAAGGCTGCCTTAAGGTAGCCTTTTTTATCATAGATATTTTACCGAGTTCTTTACGGTGCCGTCGGCAGGGAAAAAACATTATTACCCGCGCGCTCCCGCATTTTTTTACCTCCATTATCCTCTGCATTGCGCCTGAAGCGGGTGCAAAAATTAAAATGCTTTAAGTACAGACAACGGCCTGTCGGAGTGCTAAGCTGGCTAATCATTCAATAAAAATTAAGGTTTATTTATTCTTACTCTCAAATATCGATGCTCACGCTGCCGTGGACATCAATGCCGTATCTCTCTTTGACGTATCATCCCGTAATCCTCATGGCGCCATCTGCATCTTCTGCAAATCTCCAATGATCGTGAGCTATCAGGCCGCTCAGGCAGCCTGAATCTTTGCGCATAACATTATGGCAATGGCCGTCGCAGGCGAGCGTTTTGCTGCTTGAACTCCGGCCAACCTGCAACCATATTTACTCTTAATCCCGTATCAGGAGGTAATCATGGCCAGCGGTTGGGCTTCTGACGAAGCCGTAAACGAACAAATTGACAGCACTGTTAATGATGGCGTGGAGCGTGTACGTCAGGCGCTGGGGCAGGGCGAAAGCGAACGCTACTGTCAGGAGTGCGGTGAAGAAATACCTGAAGCACGGCGAAAAGCGCTTAAAGGCGTGCGATTTTGCCTGGCCTGCCAGACAAAAATCGATAGCCAACAGAAAAACCTGAGTCTGTATAATCGGCGGGGCAGTAAAGATAGCCAGCTACGCTAGCCGTACAGTACTTCTACTCAGACCGCCGTTCGTCACGCCGCCTGTTAATCAGGCCACCTGTTTGCGATCAGGCGGTCAGCAACAACGTTTATGCCAGTTTAAGCTGCCGTTAAAGTAAGGCCGATTGTAACCGCCTATTTTTTCGGCATAAGAATGTAATCGGGATGCTTGCCGGCCAGTAAAAGCAGCAGCTCATATTCCCCCTGGCTTAGCCCGCCGGTTTTACCCGCCTCTGTTTCCGCTTCCTTTTTTTGCCATACACGTAAACTGTAATCAAAACGTTCTGCCGCTTCCGCCTGGGTCAGGCCCGCCGCCTGGCGCGTCGCTTTTATAGCGGCGCCAGTCGCGGGGATCATGGTCAACACTTTCAGAGGCATAGCAATCTCCACAACGGTTTTTATAGTAAGTTTTTTCCTAAGCATTGACACGGACGATCCCGCTGTCAAGGCGAGCGGTAGAGCGGTGGATTGTTAATCAATTGATATGACAGTTTTTGCGCGTTTTTTAATTTTTATAAAAACGGATTTTCAGCCAATGCTGAAAGAAGGGCGGCGGTTTAACGAGACGGAAAGGCAGTCCGCCCGCAAATTTGCGCGGCGGCTCTGCTATTAAACGGTACGGCTGGCATGTCGTCCTTGCTCAGGCCGACGTTGTGATGAATGTCAGACGCTATTCGGTATCGCTATATTGCTCATCGGTGACTTTTTCCAGCCATTCCACCACTTTGCCATTCTCCGCTTCCTGAATGGCGATATGGGTCAGCGCGGTTGTCGGGCCTGCGCCATGCCAGTGTTTTTCATATGGCGGGATCCAGACGACATCGCCAGGACGTATCACGCGCGCTTTCTCGCCCCAGGTTTGCACATAGCCGAAACCGGCGGTGACAATCAGTGTCTGTCCAAGCGGATGCGTATGCCAGGCGGTACGCGCGCCGGGTTCAAACGTAACGCTGCCGCCGCTTCCGCGCGCCGGTTCATTGACCGGAAACAGCGGGTCGATGCGCACCGTACCGGTAAACCACTCTGCCGGGCCTGCATAAGAAGTTTGTGAGCCACATTGATAAATCACGGTCATAATCTACCTCCTGCCGGTTAATAAGGAACGTTACTCTGCAATCAACGGGCGCTTTCGCCGTAACAGCGGGCGGTCGCGGTTGCTGAAGAGAAGCATAGGGGAAAAGCGGCGGCTGATTAAGGCCGCAGCGCTGAAAGGTGTTATGAACCTGATTCATAAATGCGGTTAAGTGAACTTACCCACCATGAATGCTACTCGCCGGATATAGCGATTAATTTTGTTCAGAAACCATTACCGCAAGCGTATCCGGTTCCAGCGCTCTGAAAATATGCTCTTGATCCGCCGGGTAAGAGATGTAGTCGCCCGCATTGAGTTCGACCGGCGAGGTGGTCAGGCCGACCAGCGCCCGGCCCTGGGTAATAATTATATGTTCAACCGAACCCATGGGATGCGGCTGGGAGAGCCGCTCAGAACCCGGCTGCGTCATCAGCAGATAAATATCCCGACGCGCGCCCGGTGGGCAGGTCGCCAGCAAAATCGCCTGATAGTCCGCCAGCTCGGCGGTAACCGTTGGGCCTTCTCCGCGCCGGATCACCTGCATCTTATTGGTTTGCGGCTCCATCAGGCGCGCAAAAGGAATATTCAGCGCGACGCACAGCGCCCATAAGGTTTCCAGGCTGGGATTACCGTTGCCGGCTTCCAGCTGTGACAGCGTTGATTTAGCAATACCGGCGCGCCGCGCCACTTCCGCCAGCGAAAGCCCGGCTTTTTGCCGTTCCCGCACCAGCCCTTCCGCAATAATGGCAATAGGTTGAGTCATCATTTTTATCTATATCGAACGAACGTTCGTCTTGAAAAATAGTTTAATGCTGTTCATTATAACGGATATTCGTTCGATATGGGAAAGAGTGATGGCGGGGCGCAGATTTTTATTAGGTAAGGATGTCGTAAAAGGAATCGTATTGGTTTGTCTGGCGGATGCGCTGGTAGGGCTTTCCTACGGTTCGCTCGCCATCGCCGAAGGTTTCCCTTTTTGGGTGCCGATGCTGCTTTCGATATTTGTGCTGGCCGGTGCCTCAGAATTTATGTTTATCGGCATTATTGCGGGCGGAGGCAGCGTCTTCACCGCCGCCGCTGCGGGTCTGCTGGTCAACGCTCGCCATCTGCCTTTTGGGATCGCCGTAAAAGATCTGGTTGGGCAAAAGCACCTTAGCTGGCTGGGCTGCCACATTATGAATGACGAAAGCGTGGTTTTTGGTATTTCTCAGCGCAAATGGTTTCAGCGTAAGGCTGCTTACTGGCTCTGCGGCCTGGGCATTGCCGTCAGCTGGCCGCTAAGCGTGATGCTGGGCGCGGTAATCGGACACTGGATCCCGGATACCCGCGCCATCGGGCTGGATGCGGTATTCCCGGCCATTTTAATCGCCCTGATTATTCCGGCGCTTAAAAAGCGTCGGGTAGCGATCCCTGCTGCTGCCGGAACCGCGCTGGCGCTGGCAACGGTGCCGCTGGTGCCGGTAGGTATGCCGGTTCTCTTTTCGCTGGCTGGCCTGTTGGCCTGGAGGAACAGAAAATGATCCCGTCCGCCATGATGATAAGCGGTATCGCCATTCTTGCCGCTGGCACCTGGTTAATGCGTTTTGCTGGTTATAAGTTGGGCAACCGCATCCCGTTTTCTGAGCGAACCCGTACGCTGTTATCGGATGCCGCCGTGGTGCTGTTACTGGCCGTGGCCGCTATCGCCACCTTTTTTGAAGGACAGCACTTTGCTGGCGCGGCGCGCTTAATCGGCGTACTGGCCGCGCTGTTTCTCGCCTGGCGCAAAGCGCCGCTGATACTGGTAATTATTAGCGCCGGACTGGTAACCGCCGCGGTGCGTTATCTGGGCCTGCCATAATCAGCGGGCCGGGACTATTCATCATTGCAAAACAGGGCAATTTTGGTGCCGACCGGATCGTGCAGGTAAGCGACATAAAAGTTCTCACTATACTCGGTGCGGATCCCCGGTTGCCCGCCATCCGTTCCGCCTGCCTGCAGGCCGGCCTGATAAACCTCATTTACCTGTCGGCGGGTTTTGGCGCGCAGTGCAGGCATCATGCCATTTCCCGGTGTGGCCGGCTTGCCATCGAAAGGGGGCGAAATATAGATAGCGCCCGGCCCGTTCTGGCGATCGGGCACGCCGGGCAGCGAGAAAATAAGTTTGTCTTTAAAAGGCTCTTTTATGTAGCCGAATGGGAAAAGGATCGCTTCGTAAAAGCGAGCGGATGCGGACATATCATTAGCGCCAAGAAACAGATAACTCAACATCGGGCCTCCTGATCATTTTTATGAAAGCCGCTATCGCCCAGCAGATCTCAGTTGCGGCTTAGGCTCATACCATCATTATTGAGCGAAATACCTGCGTCATACTCTTTATTCAGCCGGCGTGCCTGATAAAAAACCGATTTCCAGTAGGGATTATCCAGCGAGGAACGAATCACACCTTTGCTGGTGGAAGCGTGCAGGAACTGCCGGTTAGTATCATAAAAACCGACGTGCATCCCGCCGTTGATACGGAAAAAGACCAGATCGCCGGGGCGCAGCTGTTTAGGTTTAACGGCGGTACCCATATGAATTAAATCACGTGTGGTAAGCCGCTCCACCGGCAAATTAAAGCGGTCTTTCAGGGTGCGCCAGACAAAACCGGAGCAGTCCACGCCTGAAAGTTTAGTGCCGCCCCAGGAATAGGGCGTACCGTGCCAGGTGTGCATTTGATCGTGCAGCGCCGCAATTACCGGAATCAAATCAGCCTGTTCGCCTTCGCTACTCATTTCCGCCGTATCCTGCGCTTCACCGCTTTTTTTATCGGAATGGGAACAGCCCGCCAGGGCGATAAAGGAAAGAAGCAATAACGTTCGGGCCAGTTTGCGATTCATCATTGAATTAGCGCGCTATAAAAGGGGAAGGGAAATTAACAGCCTGTTTTATAACTGAAAGAATAGCGTTTCAGAACAGACTCTTTTTCTCTTTACGTTAATTTACAGTTTGGCTACCGTTCTGGCCGCTTTTGCAGGAAGAACGATATGGAGGCTGCGGACTGAAAATGGTCAGCGTCGGGCCAGAAAAAAGGGGAACCTCTGTTCCCCTGTGCAGCGCGCAAACTAAATAAGCCCCGAAGCCTAATGCTCTTTTTTTAACAGTTGTGCGCGGTCCACTCTGATCAGCAGTTTGCCCTGCAACAGCAAAATAAGCGTACGCAGCAGCAGCAAGCCAATAATCAGATTAGTGAAAATAAACAGCGGGACGGAAAGCGTATGGAAAAAGCCCGAATCCAGCGCGTGCCCTAAATGCAGGCCGGTGCTGGCTAGCGCGGATACGCCAAATGAAAAGCTCCAGAACGAGACGTTAAACGGCTGCGATAAATACCACGGCATTAAGCGCAGCATAAACAGCAGCTGGAGCAGGCCATAGCCGAACAGCATTTTGGCGAACGCATCCGCCTCGCCGCCGTTTACGCTCAGCCAGGCATTGCAGGCAACCAGCGCTGGCGCCAGCTGAATGCCCAGTGAGGTTCTCAGCGGGCCGGGCAACTCTCCCGCGTTGCGCAGACGTTGCAAAATGGCAGGTTCAAGACTGAGCCATGACAAAACGCCCGCGCCCAGGAAGGCGTAACCGGCATCCTGAAAGCCCAGCGCGCCGCAAGCCATCGCGCTAATAAAATTGTTGGCGACCGTCGGCAGGTAAAGGCCGGGCGTGGTGGCCTCCTGAGGATGCTGGCCGCGCCATAATCCTGCCGATTGCCAGGCGGCATAGGTTAATTGCACTACGACGCCAACGGAAAACAGCGCCAGCGCCAGCGGGCGATACCAGGAGGCGAAGCCCATCGCCACCAGCATCGTTGTGGCGGGAAACAGGCTGATAAAACTGCTCTGGACAGGATGGCGCATCTCCATCAGTACGCTGTCAGTGAAGCGCAGCAGACGCCAGATAAAGGCGAGGGTCAACAGCAGCCAGATAACCATGGCAAGGACGATAAAAGTGTCGCCAATACGCGGGCTTACCGGCCATATATTACTGGCATAGCGCCAGGCGAAGCCCATACCGATAATGCCTAAAACCATACCGTAATAGGCCGCAGGCAGGTTCAGCACCTGCGGCGCGTCAGAGACTTTTTTCATATTCTTAACTCAGCGGAAGAAACCACAGAAAATGCTTAGCGCTTTTTCTTTGCCGTGATTTTATCCTTTATTGCTGGTGCGATAAAACTATGATTGTCTATGGCTGGCTGGCTGGCTGGCTGGCTGGCTGGCTGGCTGGCTGGCTGGCGCAACGCAGCCGTTGCCGCGTTACGATTTTTCCTGCTGAGTTTGCAGAAAATGTTTTACTGCGCCCAGCATGCCGGAATCGTTGCCGTAGGTGGCGGTATCCACCTTCACGTCAACATCAAACCAGGTGAGATGGTAACGCACCTCGTCCAGAAAGGTTTCGCGGCCGGTAATGCCGCCGCCGAGGAAAATGGCCTCTGGATTAAAGACATGGCTGAGGTTATAGATGCCGCCGCATAAATCCTGATAAAAGGTATTTACCAGCCGGGTACAGATGGGATCGTTATTATCGTAGCGGGCAAAGATCTCTTCGCCGGTGATCTCCTCCTGCTTTTGGCCGCTGTGTCGGCTGAAGTTTTGCGTCAACACGCGCATCGTGCAGGTGGTATTCATCGTATAGTGACGCACATTATCGCTGCCTGGACGGGTACAGAGCAACGAACCAAACTCACCGGCGCGGAACTGTTTGCCGCGCACCAGCGCATTATTACAATAAATCGCGCCGCCGACGCCGGTGCCGATGGTCATCATTAAAAAATCAGACATCTTTTGCGCCTTGCCGAGCCACAGCTCGGCCAGCAACGCGCAGTTAGCATCATTCTCTACGCTAAAGGGCAGAGCGGTCTTCTCCTGCAGCCACTGGCCAAAATGAAAATCATCAAAATCCCTGATGGCGCCACCCATCGCAATATAGCCGCTGCGCGGATCGACATAGCCAGGAATGCTTACGGCAACGCCTTCGCAATCCGGGTGCTGTTTCAGCCAGTTCAGCACGCCATCCAGGATCGCTTTACCGGAGTGATTCATAATATCCTGCTTATCCGCTGATACTATTTCACCCTGGTCGGTGATGACGCCCATTTTTAATGAGGTGCCGCCGATATCAAATGCCGCGAGTTTCATGCCGTTCATTCCTTATTCCATCCAAGATGGAAAAAAGTATAGCGTAACGCGAATAAAGCCTGCTGCCGCGCCGAAGACGGTGCTAAAAAAGTGAGGATAAAGCAGGGCGGACGAACCAATAACTGACGAAGAAAGACGTAATTAGTGCTGCTTTTATCGGTAAAAACGACTGCTTATGAAAAGTAGTGTAAAGCGACGTACAAATAACGTCAGTAAAGAGGGCGCGCTGGCTGTAAAAGCAAGTTTGGGCAAAGTTAATGCGCCATGGCGACGCGGCGATAATCAGGCGTGTGCCGGACGGCGGATTCTTTTATGATAGCGCGCTAACCATCGTCACTGGAGAAGGTGCAAATGAACCCGTTTGAAACGCTGTTTACGCAGGGTAAAACCACCGCAGAATTTATTGCTACCGGCACGCCGGAGCAGATAGCCGATCTGCAGAGCTGGCAGGCGCTGCTGGAAAGCCAGCATGAGGCCGTTGAAAAAGCGCTCGCGCCGGTGCAGACGCTAACGGACCGTTTCCACCTGCTGGTGGCGGCAGAGATGTGGTGTCCCGACTGTCATCGCAATATTCCGCCGATGGCGCTGCTGTGTCAGCGCTTGCCGAATGTGGAAATGGCGATCGTTACCCGCGATGAGGCGCAGCCGCTTACCGCGCTGTTGGATATTGAGAAAGTCAAAATCCCGTTGGCCGTGGTGCTTGATGCCGATTTTGCGCCGCTTGGTACCTTTGTTGAACGTCCGGCGTCGGTAGTGAAGGGCGATGAGTCACAGCTGGAAGCCTATCGTCGCGGCGAGCTGTTAGTGGAAACCATCAGCGATATTACCACTATGCTGGCAGCCGCCCGCTAATCCTGATAATGACGTGCTGACAGGCATTGCCCGTGCCGGTTTGCACGTCACCGCGAACGAGCAGAGCAGGGGGCTCCCTGCCTGCTTCAGCTACTTATTACTTACTGACCTCATCAAAATAGAGCAGACTCACGCCGATGCCCTGGCGCGCATGGCTGAGCGATTGACGCAGCGCCACCTGCTGCGCGCCCTGCAACATCACCACAAAAGGCGAATCCTGTTGCACAGTGGTTTGTAGCTGCGTGTAAAGCGCGCGGCGCTTAGCCACATCGCTTTCACCCGCCGCCGCGCGGGTGCTGGCGCTGAGCTGCGGGATCTCCCAGCCGGTGCGCCACGCCAGCGTTTTGGCGCCGCCCGGTACATTCAGCGCGAAAGCACTGGCGTTGGTATTGGGATCGATATAATCCGCGCCCCAGTAAATAAATATCGACTGGAAGTTGCGCCCGCGCATCTTGCTCCACAGCTCCGATTCCGCAACCGGCTGAATATCAATATGCAAATCGGCTTTAGCGAAGCTCGCCTGTAGCGCCTGCGCGACATCAATATAGGGCGGCTGATTGACGACCGTCAGCGCAAAATGCGTACCGGGCGCGATGCCACCCTGCTGCAACAGCGCTTTTGCTTTTGCCAAATCGTAATGAAAAGGCGTGGTTTCCAGCGCGCCGTCAAAGCCGTTGGGCAGAATGCTCTGATGAACGGCATATTGTCCTTTTAACAGCTGAGCGGCCAGCGCGTCGTAATCCACCAGCCAGCGCGCCGCCTGCCACAGCGCCGGGTTGCCCAGCGCGGGCTGCTGCGCATCTTTGGTATTAAAGCCAAGATAATAAATCAGGCTGGAGGGAAAGGTGGCGATGCGCACGCCGGGCGCATCCTGCAGCGCGGCAACCTGATCCGCGCCGAGCTGATAGGCTACGTCCACGTCGCCCTGCTGGATCAGCAGACGGCGCGCGCCTGCATCGCTCACGTTTTTCAACAGCACGCGTTTCAGAAGCGGTTGCGGACGGGCGTAAGCGCTTTTTTCCAGCACCAGGGCCTGCTGCGGCACATTGCCGGATAGTATAAGCGCCGCTGCCGGCTGAGTGGGTACGCAGCCAGCCATTGCCAGCGTCATTGCCGCTGAGATGCTGCTCTGCCAGCAGGCGATCGACGATGGAGCTGACCGGCGCGCTCAGCAGCCGCAGCGCGAGATCGCGGCCAATTGCGGCGGGCCAGCGGATTTCAAGCCGGTGCGCGTCGAGACGGCTAAACTGGGCGTCGATATTTTCCGGCGTCCAGCCAAACTCGGCGAGAATAAACGACGGTGCCTTATTCAATTTAATCGCGCGCGTCAGCGAGAAAATCACATCGTCCGGCGTGACCGCATTGCCGCTGGCAAAACGGGCGTCAGGGCGCAAATTGACGATCAGGCTGTGTGGCGTGCTGCCCGGTTGCCAGCTGTCGGCCAGCAGCGGAGCCAGCTTTTGCGGCGTCTGGCGATCCGCTTCCACCAGCGTTTGATAGACGTTACGCAGACTGCCGTTACTGACGGTTTCAAAACTTTCCGCCGGGTCAAAACTAATAATACCATCCAGCGGGATTGCCACCACCAGCGTATCGTCGGGCGTTTGCGCCAACGCCGCAGACGCGCCGGAGAGCAAAGCCAGTAATAAAAGCAAAGATTTAGCCATGATAAAGATCCTGAGTGTGAGATAAAAACACTCTATCCACGCCAGCCAAACGGCAAAATGCCGGTTTGTTCTGAGCTTTGCCGTTTTGCGTTAATAACGGCACGCGTTATTCGTGCCAACCCGCAGCAGGCCCGCGCTGGTGATATACCGCGCAGGTCATTAAACGTGCGGACAGGCTAACTGTCTGAAAAGTAACCGTGGCATGATGTGGAAAGTCTGTTTGAAGGGCGCTTTGCTACACTCTGTGCTGGATCCCAAACTCAATCTGAGGTGAATAGTGAAAATTAAGAGTTACGCAGCGATGGAAGCCGGAAAGGCTTTGGAACTTTATGAGTTTGAAGCCGAATCGCTGAGCGCCGAAGATGTTGAAGTCGAAGTGGAATATTGCGGCGTTTGCCATTCCGATTTGTCGATGATCGATAACGAATGGGGCATTTCAAGCTATCCGCTGATCGCCGGTCATGAAGTGATTGGTCGCGTCTCCGCGCTGGGCGAGGCGGCAAAAAACAAAGGGCTCTCCATCGGTCAGCGCGTAGGCATTGGCTGGACGGCAAAAAGCTGTGAACATTGCGACGCCTGCATCACCGGCGACCAGGTGAACTGCTTGAACGGCAGCGTGCCGACCATCGCTAACAAAGGCGGCTTTGCCGACAGGCTGCGTGCTAACTGGCAGTGGGTATTCCGCTGCCGGAAAAACTGGATCCCGCCTCTGCCGGCCCGCTGCTGTGCGGCGGCATTACGGTATTTAAACCGCTGCTGATGCACAACATCACCGCCACCAGCCGCGTTGGCGTAATTGGTATCGGCGGCCTCGGCCATATTGCCATTAAAATCCTGCATGCGATGGGCGCGGAAGTTACCGCTTTCAGCTCAACGCCGGATAAAAAGCAGTCCATTCTGGATATGGGCGCCGATCATGTGGTGAACAGCCGCGATCCGGAAGAATTGAAAAAGCTGGCCGGACAGTTCGATCTGATCCTGAGTACCGTTGCGGTCGATCTCGACTGGCAGCCGTACTTTGCGGCGCTGGCGCCGCGCGGTAATTTCCATACCGTCGGCGCGGTGATGAAACCTTTTGAGGTACCGGCGTTTAGCCTGATCTTAGGCGACCGGGCGGTAACCGGCTCATCAACCGGTTCGCCGGGCCAGCTGCGTTCGCTGCTGAAGTTGGCGGCGCGCGCTGATATCGCGCCGAAGGTGGAATTCTTCCCGATGTCGAAAATCAATGAGGCGCTGGATCACGTGCGTGCCGGTAAGGCCAACTATCGCGTGGTGCTGAAAGCCGATTTCTGACCGGCGTAACGCATAAAAAGGCGGCGATAATATCGCCGCCTTTTTTTAATCAGGATTCGGTAGTGGTTTGCCACGCCTGGCGCGCCTGCTGACGCCGCAATTTTAGCCGCCAGAAAACCGCCAGCAGAATAAACCAGACGGGCATCGCGCACAGCGCCGCCAGCGTATCGGGATCGAAAACCATAATCACCAGCGAGAACAGGAAAAACAGCAGGCTCAGCCAGCACATCGCAATGCCGCCCGGCATTTTAAACGCCGACTGGTGATGCAGATCGGGGCGCCGACGACGGTACACCAGATACGCCACCAGAATCATTCCCCAGCTATAAATCACCAGAATCGCCGCCAGCGTAGAGACAATGGTAAACAGCGTCATCACGTTGGGCATCAGGAACAGCAACAGCGTGCCGCTGAGCATACAAAAACAGGAGAAGAGCAGGCTGCGTACCGGGATAGCCGTGACGCGCGACAGCATACGGAACTGCCGGTGCGCATGTTTTTCCACCGATAAGCCGTACAGCATGCGGGTACTGGAATAGACGCCGCTGTTGGCGGAGGACATCGCCGAGGTCAGGGCGACAAAGTTAATCAGCGCAGCGGCGGCAGGCAGGCCCGCCTTATCGAACAGCGTCACAAAAGGACTGGTTTCCGGCGAAACATGCTGCCAGGAGGTGACGGCGATAATCACCACCATCGACAGCACGTAAAAGATAATAATGCGCAGCGGAATCGCTCGGATGGCGCGCGGCAGGATCTTATCCGGCGTTTTCGTCTCCGCCGTCATGGTACCGAGCAGCTCAATGCCGGTGTAGGAGAAAATCGCGATCTGGAAACCGGCGAAAAAGCCCACCACGCCATGTGGCATAAACACGGCCGGATCGGTCAGGTTGCCCACCGAAGCGCGTACGCCATCCGGTGAGGTCCAGCCGGTCGCAATCATCCACAGGCCGGTCAGAATTAGCGCCACGATGGCGATCACCTTGATGATAGCGAACCAAAACTCCGCCTCGCCAAACATCTTCACCGACAGCAAATTAAACAGAAACAGCAGCGCCAGCGCGAATAGCGCCGGGATCCACGGCGAAAGCGTCGGCAGCCAGTACTGCACATAGCCGCCGCATACCACCACATCGGCAATACAGGTGACCACCCAGCTCAGCCAGTAAGACCAGCCGAGAAAAAAGCTCGCTTTCGGCCCCAGGTAATCAGAAACAAAATCGGCAAACGAGCGGTAGTCGAGACGCGTCAACAGCAGCTCGCCCATAGCCCGCATCACCATATACATAAAAAACCCGACCACCACATAGGTGATCAATATCGAAGTACCGGACACGGCGATAGTTTTACCGGCGCCCATAAACAGGCCGGTACCGATCGCGCCGCCCAGCGAAATCAGCTGGATATGGCGCTCGCTCAGGCCGCGTTGTAAATGCTGCGGTGCAGAGGCTTCGGTAGCGGAAGGTGTCGATCGCGGTGGTTGTTTAACGGTCATGGCTTCTCCTCTTATGACGGCCGACCATGAAGCGAATACGGTTTTACAGACAAAAGCTCCCCCTCCCCGAGACAGCGCAGGGCACAGGCGCGGCGGGCGCCGAAAAGAGGGTAAAGACGATATTCAGCGGACTACAGGCGGTCTCATATCCATCCCGTTGAAAAGCAGAACGATTTCTGACGCCGGGTGGGATCAGCCGGTACAACAGCAGCTGGCGGGTTAATGCTGGCTGGCGAAATTTACATTGTCAACACTGCAAAATAACGAAAATTTAACTTTTTGATCGCTTTCAAGGTTCTGAAAACTCAGGGGAAATCTTTTTTATGCACTTTAATTGCATAAAAAATGAATAAAAGGGGATGCGCTGAAGCGCTGACTCATAAAAGTAACTAATTATTCACCGCTGTTACGATTGCTTTACGAAAAAACAAATTTTTCCGCCATCGGGAAAAATTCACCGACGGTAAATAGTGGTAAATTCTTCAGCGCATAGTGATATGCAGGTCATTTCCACGGTTTAACAATATAAATAACTTTGTTCAAAAAGGTTTGTTATGGAAAAGCTATCTTACGCGTCAGAAAGCGGTACATCGGCCTGGAACACCTACCTACAGCAAATTGACCGCGTCGCCCCTTACCTTGGGGATCTGTCGCGCTGGATCGATACACTGCGACATCCGAAACGCGCCCTTATTGTTGATATTCCTTTACAAATGGACGACGGCACCATTCGCCATTTCGAAGGTTTTCGTGTTCAGCACAATCTTTCACGCGGTCCAGGTAAGGGCGGTATTCGCTACCATCCTGACGTGGATCTGAACGAGGTCATGGCGCTTTCCGCCTGGATGACCATTAAATGCGCCGCGGTCAACCTGCCTTACGGCGGGGCGAAAGGCGGCATCCGCGTCGATCCTTTTTCACTGTCGGAAGGCGAGCTGGAGCGTCTGACGCGTCGTTACACCAGTGAAATCGGTCTGATTATCGGGCCGCAGCGCGATATTCCGGCGCCGGATGTCGGCACCAACGGCAAAGTCATGGCCTGGATGATGGATACCTATTCCATGAACCACGGCACCACCATTACCGGCGTGGTTACCGGCAAACCGATTCATCTCGGCGGCTCGCTGGGCCGTGAAAAAGCAACCGGACGCGGCGTATTCGTGACCGGACGTGAAGTGGCAGGACGCGCCGGTATTGAAATCGAAGGCGCGAAAATCGCGGTGCAGGGTTTTGGTAACGTCGGCAGCGAGGCCGCACGTCTGTTCGCTGAAGCGGGCGCGCGCGTTACCGCCATTCAGGATCATACCGCCACGCTGTTTAACGCCGACGGCATTGACCTGCATGCGCTCAGCGAATGGCAGCACAGCCATAAGCAAATCGCCGGTTTCCCTGGCGCGCAGAGTATTGACAGCGAAGCATTCTGGTCGGTCGAGATGGATATTCTGATCCCGGCGGCGCTGGAAGGGCAGATTACCCGCGCGCGTGCGGAGAAGCTGAAGTGCAAGCTGGTGCTGGAAGGGGCGAATGGCCCGACCTATCCCGATGCGGACGATATGCTGAAATCACGCGGCGTTACCGTCGTGCCGGATGTTATCTGTAACGCAGGCGGGGTCACGGTCAGCTACTTCGAATGGGTACAGGATATGGCGAGCTTCTTCTGGAGCGAGGAGGAGATCAATGCGCGTATGGACAAGATCATGACCGAAGCGATGGTGCATGTCTGGGACAAAGCGATTGAGAAATCCTGTACGCTGCGTACCGCCGCCTATATCGTCGCCTGCGAACGCATTCTGATGGCGCGTAAAGATCGCGGAATCTATCCGGGCTAACGGCACCGAACGGTAAGCTGTTTAGACAGACCTGTAAAATGAATCAGGCCCGCGCGCGGAAGGTGCGCTAACGGGCCTTCAACAACGAAATCAGCTTTTGCGGGATGCGGTTTTCACTGTACGTCCGCCATATTTGCGACCGGCTCTGGCGCGGCTCAGCGCATGGGTAAACAGCACCACATCCTCACGCAGCCAAAGGCGAACGGAAAGCGGGGCATGATTCAGCGCTTCCGGCAATGCAACGCCGTCAATATCGCCGCGATTACAAATCGCCCGGATCAAATCGTCCTCTTTGATGCCAGCGTAACGCGCAAACTCCGGTGCGGTCAGATGCAAACGTCCCATACTTCCTCCTTAAGCCTGCGTCAGGCATTGTTTAATAAAATTTAGCTTAAGGTCTTTTTGTATCCTTTTCTGGCGAATATTTGTTGATCCAGGTCAGAAAGATAGCATGCAAAAGGTAAAGTTTTTTTACCGTTTCGCTTGAAAAAGCGGTCGATAATAAAGGCCGAACGAGCATCAAAATGAGGGCGAGGGCACTGTGCGTTTTAGTTAATCTGCATAATCGCATCGGACTGCTGCAGCATCTGAAACAGCTGCTGCTGGCTGGCTTCTGTGACGTCGTGGGTTTCCCAGCCGTGACGCCAGATAATGTGGTGGACATGGCCCAACTGTCGCCAGAGCGCAATGGCGGAAGCGGCCAGCGCACAGGTTTCATCGCTCTGCACGCACTCCAGCGTGGTATGGTTATCCTCCTCCAGCGCATTAATGAATATCTGTGTCGCGTCGGCAGGCATAACCGCGCGCAAATCTTCCAGCATATCTGCGCTCACGGCCTGCGAAAGTCGCAGGATGAATTTCGCTGAGTTCATGGTTAGCTCCCTGATAATCCCATTATTGTCCGTAACCGTCTCTGGGAAATCGCGCGCCGGCCCGGTTTTTTTATTGTACTACGTCAGTAAACGTCGGGCAGGCTGTTTGCGGAAAGCGGAAAGCGGAAAGCGGAAAGCGGAAAGCGGAAAGCGGAAAGCGGAAAGCGGAAAGCGAGGCGGAATCAGGAATGCCGCATGCGGAAAAGCCACAGCCCCGCGCGGCGGGGCTGAAAAGATTACTTCGCCGCGTAAGCTTCGGTCGAAATCGTCAGCGCGATCTCATCGCTCACCGCAGGAATATACTGCTTCAGGTTAAAATCTGAGCGCTTCACAGTCGCCGTGGCGTCAAAGCCAACCGCCTGCTTTTTCAGCATCGGATGTTCGCCCTGTTTGTTCAGCGTGGCGTGCAGCGTCACCGGACGGGTTACGCCCTTAATCGTCAGGTCGCCCTGTACGTCGAATCGGTTATTGCCTTTGCTGATCACGCGCGTGCTGTGGAAGGTGGCCGTTGGATAAGTGCCGGTGTTGAAATACTGGTCACCTTTAAATTCGGTCGTCAGCGCGGCGACGTGCGTATCGATGTTGGTCAGCGGCAACGTCACATCCACCTTTGACGCTTCCGGGTTGGTGCTGTCAAAAACCAGCGTGCCGGAGGTGCCAGAAATATCAGCGGTAGGGTGAGAAAAACCAAAATGCGACCAGCTCATCACCACGGAAGTATGTTCCGGGTTCAGCTGATAGGTCTGCGCCTCAGCGTGGCTAAACTGCGCCCAAAAACCTAAACCTAACGCCAGCGGCACGGCGATTTTTTTCATATTCAACATAACGGCAATCCTGCAGTCACTAAAAAGGAATTTAAGTGTGGTCGCTGGCGGCAAGAACCGAAAGCAAAGATAATTGTTTTTGTTTTTCAAATAATTTGAAGATAACGCAACAAATCTCGCTTTTCCGAACAGCTGGCTTAGGGCAGGCGCATCGCCTGCGCCGCGCTGGTGCCCTTAACGAGGCTGCAGGTCCAAACGAACGGCCAGCTCATCGATAAGGGCTTTTGCAGCTGGTTAAAGGGCGCGCGGCTGCTGTTGCTGGATAAACGTGAGCAGCGGATCCTCACCGCTGTACGAATGCCGCTGAGCTGCTCCATAACCGCCAGGCCGCAGAAAGGCACATAGATAAGAAACGCGTAGAAAAGCTATCGTTCTTAGGGATGACAGGATGACAAAAGACCCGCCGTCGGCGGGTCTTTGCGCAATGTCAGCTTAGCGGTCTGGACCGCCGTGATGGAAACCACCGCCGCCGCCATGACCGCCGCCCGGGCCGCCCCACGGGCCCCACCAGACACAGCCGCTTAATGATGCGGTCAGAAGGACCGCCGTTAACAACATAAACATTTTTTTCATGATTACCTCCAGCAAGTGGCCGCGATTCTATGTGAAAAAAAAGCGCCTTAAACCAGGCGTGCGGCTGATTTTCACTTTCCTGACAATTTGCTGTGTTGATCCTGCGAGAGGGCAGAAAAACCGTCGTCGTAACAGGCTTTGCTATATTTAGGGAAACTACAGGAGGCCAAAATGGACGTGAATATTGAGAAACATCAGACTACCGACGGCAATTATGAGTATCGGGCGAGCTGCGATCGGCCCGGCTTTCGCTTTGTGCTGATCGGTAAAGGGAAAACCGCGACCGAAGCGGATGAAAATCTGCGGCAAAACATTCGTGAAATGAAAGACCGTCTGGACGAAATCACCCAGATCAGCAAAGTCTCCGCCTGAGACATCCCCCTTTGCCCCCCCGCGCAGGCCAGACGTTTTAACACCGTCCGGCCTGCGTCTTTTCTGCATTGCCTGACATGGTTATGCGTTACAGCCTTAAACCCTCTTTATCGCTTGCCGGTACGTCGCGATCGGCGGCAAAAATTTGATTTAACCAGCAGGGTTAAAGATTTATCGCTAATAGCGACGCTGATACTGCCGATAACCGTTAGCGTAAATAACAATGGTGGCGACACCATTTCGGTCCGAAACCCGCAATAACAATCGAAGTGACTCGCTATTCCCGTCAGGATGAAGAGGTGATGCTGGCTTCTGACGCTATTTTTGTCGGAGTACTGCTTTGATGACCAACACCATGCGAAAATCCTGGTTTGAACCTGATGCCCAGGCTCAGGCCAGTACCACCACCAATACTTATTACTATTACGCGCCGACGACGCATTACAGCGCCAGCCAGGCGGCGGTACAGCTTACCCGCAGCGGCCAGAGCTGGAACGGCTACCAGGTTTATAACAAGCCCGTGGCGCTTAATTTCGCTTTTATCGATAACGTGACGGCTTCGCCGCGCGGCGATAAAGGCATCGTCGCCTTTAACAGCGAGCAGCGGGTCGCCGCGCTCCAGTCGCTTCAGTCGTGGGCCGATGTCGCCAATATTAAATTTACCCAGGTGACCTCCGGCGCGCGGCTGACCTTCGCTAACTATACCCAGTTCGCCAATGGCCAGCAGGCCAACGATCAGGCTTATGCTTATCTGCCCAGCGCCAATAAAGCGGGTGGAACGATGTGGTTTAACTACAACATCAACAATATTCGTTCGCCGGATAAGTATGAGTATGGCCGCCAGACGCTGACGCATGAGCTGGGTCATGCGCTGGGCCTGAGCCATCCGGGCAACTATAACAGCGGCACCGGCGTGATCTCCTACAGCAACAGCGCCGTCTACGTTGAGGATTCCCGCCAGTATTCGCTAATAAGCTACTGGAGCGAAACCAATACCGGCGCCAGTTTTAACGGTCACTACGCCGTCTCGCCGCTGATGCATGACATTGCCGCGATTCAGCGGCTGTACGGCGCCAAT
The DNA here is from genome assembly GCF_940807255.1 of Mixta sp. Marseille-Q2659. Classification (GTDB taxonomy): domain Bacteria; phylum Pseudomonadota; class Gammaproteobacteria; order Enterobacterales; family Enterobacteriaceae; genus Mixta. Next base: position 18,865 of record NZ_CALNWY010000033.1, read on the forward strand.
ATGACCACGCGCACCGGCAACACCGTGTACGGCTTTGCCTCCAATACCGGACGCGACTACTACAGCGCCGTCAGCAGCAGCAGCGCGCTGATCTTTTCAGTCTGGGATGCGGGCGGCATCGATACGCTGAATTTCTCCGGCTACAGCCAGAATCAGCGGATTAACCTGAACGCGCAGACATTTTCCGATGTGGGCGGCCTGAAGGGTAACGTCTCCATCGCCCTCGGCGTGGTGATTGAAAACGCCATTGCCGGCGCCGGGCACGATACTGTAATCGGCAACGCCGTCGCCAACAGTCTGCGCGGCAACGGCGGTAACGATCGGCTGTATGGCAACGACGGTAACGATACGCTCTACGGCGACGGCGGCAGCGACCTGCTTTATGGCGGTAACGGTAACGATCTGCTGTATGGCGGTAGCGACAACGATAATCTTTACGGCGAAAACGGCAACGATCGGCTGTACGGCAGCGACGGTATCGATACGCTCTACGGCGGCAGCGGCGACGACACGCTGTACGGCGAAAACGGTAACGATCGGCTGTATGGCGGCGAAGGCAACGATACGCTCTACGGCGGCAACAATATCGATACGCTGTATGGCGAAAACGGCAACGATCGGCTGTATGGCGGCGAGGGCGACGATCTGCTCTACGGCGGTAACGGCAACGATGTGCTGTCCGGCGATAACGGCCATGATCGGCTCTACGGCGGCGAAGGCGCCGACTGGCTGTACGGCGGCAACGGCAACGATACCCTGTTCGGTGAAAACGGCAATGACCGGCTGGAAGGTGGCGCCGGTAACGATCGCCTGTACGGCGGCGGCGGGATGGATAAGCTGTACGGCGGCGCTGGCAACGATCTGTTTATCTTTACCAGCGCGAAAGATTCGCTGCCGGCGCTGCGCGATCTGATTGGCGATTTTGCCAGCGGATACGACAAAATCGACCTGTCGGCGCTGGACAGCAGCGCGCATCCGCTGCGCTTTACCGGTAAATTTACCGGCAGGCTGGGAGAAATGCAGATGACCTGGGATGTGAAGGCCCATCTGACGCATCTGGCGCTCAACCTGACGGGTGATATCCATCCTGATATGACGATCGATATTGCCGCACGTCCCAATATTCACCTTGATTTTATTGTGTAATAAAACTGACTCGACTTTGCCGTCCGGGCTGAATACTATCCCTCTGCTACGCTTATAAGGACATTTAGTTTTTTATCGTAAAAATGGAGGTTACATGGGTCTGTTAAGCTTTGTGAAAGACGCAGGGGAAAAACTGTGGGATGCGGTTACGCATAACACGCAGGAGCAGGATGCTAAGATCAAAGAACATTTACAGAAAACCGGCGTACCGGATGCGGATAAAGTGCAGGTTGCCGTAAAAGATGGCCAGGCGACGGTAACCGGCGAAGGGCTGAGCCAGGAAGCGAAAGAGAAAATTCTCGTCGCTATCGGCAACGTGGCGGGCATCAGCGGCGTTGATGATAAAGTCGCGGTGGCGCAGCCTGCGGCGGAAAGTCGTTTTTACACCGTGAAGAAAGGCGATACGCTAAGCGCGATCTCCAAAGAGATGTACGGTAATCCGAACGAGTACAACAAAATCTTTGAGGCGAACAAGCCGATGCTGAGCAGCCCCGATAAGATCTATCCGGGTCAAACGCTGCGTATCCCGCAATAATCTTCTGGCGGGCTTGTTAGACGTAATAAAAACGGGAGCCAGTGGCTCCCGTTTTTTACGCTAGCACCTGATGGTTGCTCAGGGCGCGAACACCGCACGCAGACAGCCATCTTCCTTATGTTTAAACATCTCATAGCCGCGCGGCGCTTCTTCCAGCGAGAAGCGATGGGTCGCCATAAATGCCGGATTTAACTCGCCTTTGGCGACGTGATCGAGCAGGCGGCTCATATAGCGCTGGCCGTGCTGCTGCGCCGTACGAATGGTCAGGCTTTTATTGATCATCAGCCCCAGCGGGAACTTATCCATTACGCCGTAAACGCCGAGGATCGAGATATTGCCGCCTTTACGACAGGAGTAGAGCGCCTGGCGCAGCGCCGCGCCGACGTCGGTTTCCAGATGCAGTAGCTGTTTGGTACGATCGTAAACCTGGCTCAATCCTTCGCCACGCGCTTCCATACCGACCGCGTCAATACAGCTGTCCGGGCCGCGTCCTCCGGTCAGCTCCAGCAGCGCTTCATGAATATCCGCCTTGCTGTAATCCAGCGTAATGGCGCCCGCATGTTCGCGCGCCATCGCCAGCCGTTCCGGGAAGCGGTCGATGGCGATCACCTGGTGCGCGCCCATCAGCCAGGCGCTCTGCATCGCCATCAAGCCCACGCCGCCGCAGCCCCAGACCGCCACGGTATCGCCGGGGTGAATATTACAAAAGTCGGCGCCCATGTAGCCGGTCGGCGCGGCATCGGACAGGAACAGCGCCTGTTCATCGCTGACGCTTTCCGGCACCACAAACAGTCGTTATCGGCAAAGGGGACACGCACATATTCCGCATGGGAGCCGGCGTAGCCGCCAAAGGCGTGGCTGTAGGCGTAGATGCCGGCGGTGGCGTGCCCCAGTACCGGCTCGCCCTGTTCCCAGTGCGGGTTGGTGTTATCGCAGCAGGAGGGCAGTTCATGCTGACAGTACCAGCAGGAGCCGCAGGAGATAAAGGAGGGCACCACCACGCGATCGCCGCTGCGGATATTTTTCACCGCACTGCCGACCTCTACCACTTCGCCCATAAATTCATGACCCAGGATATCGCCTTCGCGCATCGTCGGGATCAGCCCGTCGATAACGTGCAGGTCAGAGCCGCAGGTGGTGGTTAAACGGACCTTAATTATTGCATCGTGCGGGTTAAGCAGCGCCGGGTCCGCCACGCTTTCCACGCGTAAGTCATTGACGCCGTTCCAGCATAAAGCACGCATTATGCCTCCTCATCTTTTCGTTCTGAATGACGGCCTGCAGGCTGCCCGTCCAGGGTGGGAATTTCGCCGGTTTCCGCCAGGCTTTTAAAGCGGTGCAGCGCCTTACTGAGCTGCTCTTTGGGAAACAGATCGAGCAGTGCGGCGACCTTTTTGCCGATGGCGCCGCCCGGCGGATTAAAGCGCATCGTCAGCGTAAGTTCGGTGCCCCATTCACCCGGCGCGGGACGAAACTGAAGCATGCCTTCATTCGGCACCGAAGCGCCTTCCAGCGACTCCCAGGCGATCGCTACGCCGGGCAGCTCCTCGACGATACGGCTGCGCCAGCGATAGCTTTTCTTTAGCGGCCCCTTAATCAGCCAGTCCGCTTCGGTATCGTTAATCACGGTCACCTCGGCAAAGTGCGCCATAATCTGCGGCAGCGTGGCGGGATCGCGCCAGAGCGCATAGAGCTGATCGGCGGGTTTGCCCACGGTGATCCAGCGGCGCAGTTGCGTTTCATGCGCGCTGTGGGTGCCAGTTGCTTGAGCTTTCTTACTCACAAGACCTCCGGTTGTGATTCAGTCTGTGAAGGAAATAACGATTTACGTTATTCAAGACAAAAATGCCCCGGCGCCGGAAAGCGGCAGCGGGGCGAGAATCAGAAAAGATGGAAATGGTGGCGCAGACTGAAGATGACCCAGTAGATCACTGAGGCAATGAGATAAGCCCAGCAGCCCCAGTAGGCTACCGGCTCGCGTTTATGTTTCTCTTTCGGCAAATTGATAAATAAATAGAGCGCCGCGGCGATCAGCGCAATAAAGTAAAATATTTTCAATTTATTCTCCTTTTATCCCTGAACAGTCTGAACATAGCGTTGTAAAGCTATAGCATAGAAGCGCAAATAAGGAGAAATAACCGCCAGCAAAGGGCGGGAAATGATTATGTCAATTAATGAATTACTGACGCAGCCATCTTTCCAGCGCGGCGGCTTTTAGCGGGGCGGCACAGTAAAATCCCTGTACTTCGTCGCAGCCCAGCTCCTGCAGCCGATCGTAGGTCGCTTTATCTTCCACGCCTTCCGCCAGCACCACATAATCCAGATCCTTCAGCATCGAAATCACGTTGCGCACGATAATGCCGCTGGCGGTATCGTGCTGCAGGCGGCTGATAAGTGAGCGATCCAGCTTAATTACATCAATGGGAATGCGGCGCAGATAGCTGATATTGCTGTAGCCCGAGCCAAAATCATCCAGCGAGATTTTAAAGCCGCGCAGCTTGAGCATATCGAAGCCGTACAGCGCGTCCGGGCTGGCATGGATCTCTTCGGTTTCCAGACATTCAATGCCCAGGTATTCCGGCGTCAGGCCGCAGCGCAGCAGCCGTGACTCCTGGCGATCGGCAAAGCCGGGGCGGCAAATATCGGACACGCTGACGTTAACCGATACCGGCAGATGGATCCCTTTTGCCGCCCAGCGCTGTAGCTGTTTAATCGCGCGATCCAGCACCCAGTCAGTGAGTTCGGCCATCAGGCTGGTGCCCGCCGCCAGCGGTATAAACCGGCCTGGCGGAATCTCGCCTTCGACGGGATGATTCCAGCGCAGCAGCGCCTCCAGCCCCACGGTTTTGCCGGTGTGCAGGCAAACTTTCGGCTGATAAACCAGATAGAGGCCGTAGCGCCCGCGCACCGCGCGCGCCAGATCGTTCAGCCGCTGAAACTCCTGGTTGCGCTTATGATCGCTTTCGCTGTCGAACAGCTGAAACGGGCTCTGCAGCACGAACGCCTCATGCAGCGCGCTGAGCGCGCGCCGGATCGCTTCCAGTGGCGCCAGCGTTTGCGGCGAAAACAGCACTTCGCCGACGCGAATATGCAGATCGATAGTGATGGTATCGCTAAGGCGGGCGTTGATCCCTCGCAGCCTGTCGCTACACAGCTTACCGTCCAGCTCATCGTCGCTGTGCAGCAGCAGGGCGAAGCGGCCATGATTAATCATATAGAGCATCGGCGCTTTGCCGCTGTTCAGCCGCTGATGCAGCACCTGCGTCAACTCGCGCAGCAGCCGCTCCGACGCCGCCATACCCAGCGAACGCGCCACCTCAAAAATATGCTGCGTATCGATACAGTCGATCATCAACAGGCGCCATTGCTGCGGCGGCAGCGCATCGCTACTCAATTCAAGATCGCGCAACAGACGCTGGCGGTTAGGCAGGCCGGTAATGGTATCGACATAGCCGTTGGCATACCACGCATCGAGAAACGCGGCGGTCAGGCGTGCCAGCGTCGTCAGCGTCGCCTGCTGCTCGACGGTGAACGCGTGCGGCTGCGTATCGGTGACGCACAGCGTACCAATCACATAATCTTCGCCCGAAATCAGCGGCGCGCCCGCATAGAAGCGGATAAAAGGGGCGCCGCGGGTGAGCGGATGCTGATCAAAACGCGGGTCGTGCCAGGTATCCGGGCAGACCAGCAGCTGTTCGCACTGAACGGTGTAGCGACAAAACGCTTCCTGAATCGAGGTTTCCACCAGCGTAAACGCCTGCGCCGCTTTGATGTACTGGCGCTCGTCATCAAGAATCGAGACAAAACAGCTGGGAATGCCCAGCAGCTGACTGGTCAGTAGCGTGAACTGACTAAGAATTTCATCCCGGCAGCGATCGTTTTTTTTCAGCATCTCCAGCGCGGCTCGCCGCTTGCTGTGTGACTGGTTTAGTTGACTAAGCATAAATTGTCCGCCTGGCGTCGGAACAGAAAGTAAATGGGATTGATTCTACCTGGTGGATTATCGGCGCGTTCGGGCTTTGCTTTAATTTTACTTTTGCGCCAGGTTTGGCTTTCTGCGCAGGCTGTGCCAGGTTTATGATGGAGGAAAAAAGATGAAACGTGATGTATTAAGTGAAGAATATTATGACGAAGTGTGCCGCGTTATTGGCGATGCGGTTATCGTGCTGGCGGAAGGCGGTTTTAATACCGAGCGCGACACGCTGGCCAGTTTACTCTGGCAAACGCGCCTGCGCCGTCAGGATAGCGATCGCGATGAGCAAAAGGTACTGGAACACGCGATCAGGCTGGTGAAACCTTAATACCGGCGGGCCTAACGCCGCGACGGTAAAGAAGGGAATTCGGTTACCAGGAAATGGCGCAGGTGGTCAAGGCACCATTCACCATCTTCAGCGCGCTGGCAGCAGAAGGCGAGGGTGATCTTCTTGCCCGGCACGCCATCCATAACAAATTCCGACCAGCTCCATTTCAGCGCCGAGCGCGCGTAGCTCACCATCGCGCCGTCGCTGATATGGTGCTGTACCTCCTGTTTTACCAGGTAAGCCCAGAAATAATCATCCAGGTTCGGCGTATCGTCCGTCAGCGAGGCGGACAGGCCCGGACGGAACGCGAAATCCACATAGCCGCTAATTCCGTTATCCATCTGGCGATAATCGCAGCCCAGCGTCATAAACAGCCCATCCTGCAAATTCACCTCTTCAAGCAGGCGGCGCAGGTTGGGCGATCGTTTCGCTTCTTCAATCTCATCAATGCGCTGCGTCTCGCGCGTCAAATCGATCCCGCCATAATTTACGCTGCCGTCGCTATAGCTTTCCGGCGGGTAGGGAAAGGTATCAAAGCGATCGTTGCGTTTTTCCTGTTCCATGCTGGCATCTCATGTCGGGTTTCTAAGTATCCTGCGATATTCAGCAGCAAATGCCTAATAAAAATGAACGCAAGGTCGGACAGGTGCGTCAGGCGAAACAACGCTGCTGAAAATTTAAATGCCTGATGTTATGTCATCAGTCTGGCCGTCACACTTTTTTACTTGGGCACAAGTCATTTAAAAATAAGGAAAAATAAAATGATTGGCCACATGAATTACTACATTGAAAGCTGCTACCGCTGCGCGACCGCCTGCGATAACTGCATCAGCGCCTGTCTGGAAACGCCAGCTCAGGAAGATATGCACGAATGCCTGCGGCTGGCCGCCCAGTGCGCGGCGTTATGCCGTCTTTCTGCACAATATATTGCGATTAATAAAGAGTCGGCCGCGCAATTTTGCAAAATCTGCGCCGATCTCTGCCGGGCCTGTGCCGCTGAATGCGGCAAACACGCGCTGGTCGCCTGTCGGCACTGCGCGGACGTCTGCGGTCAGTGTGCCGCCGTTTTTGACTTTATAGCGGAGTAAGGTGTTGCCTGTGGGAAATTATTTCCCACAGGTATACGTAATCATCCGATCCTGCTGGGGATCGATCAGGCGGAACTGCTTGTCAGAGATGCGCTGTGCCAGATAGCCCTCTTTGGTTACCGCCGCCGGAATATAGCGCGTGCGATCGGTTGAGTGCAGCGGGCCGCTTTCCACTTTTACCTTGTCATTCGCTACGCTAAAAGAGCTGACCAAATCAAACACTCTGCCATGGGTCACCGCGCTTTCCTGACAATAAATTGAGGCAACCTTGCCTGGGCACTCCACGCCCTGCGGGCCGGAAGCGCAGCCGACAAGCAACACAGGAACGATAAACAGGGCCATTCGCAGCATATTCATTGCTTTTTTATCTCCGGGCTTTCCCTGCCGCCGGGCGGACAGTAACGGGCGCAGCAGCAGAACGCATGTTGAAAAGCATAGCACCGGCACAACGAAAGCGGCGGAATTGATCGGCGCCTTCGCTTTGGCGCCAGTGAAAAAAAGTGACTTAACTTGGTTTGACGCGATAATTTTGGCAACTGTGCGCCCTGTCACGTAAGGGAAGGAAGGAATGAAAGAAGAAGAAGCAAGCCTGATGCTGATTCGTCACGCAATTGACAGCCTGCCGCAGCCGCAGAAAGCGCAGGTGGAAGCCTGTATTGGCCGGATCAAAGGCGTTATGAACGACTATCAGGAAGAGGATGCGGGGCTGGCATTAATGCTGGTGGCCGCAGAGGTTGCCGCTGAATAGCGCAACCTGGCACAAAATTTGAGCGGATCTAAAATCCGCCCGATGCAGCCGTCAGTTTAGCGGTTCATCTCTTTAACCAGCCAGGCGTGGATCACCGTAACGATATAGCGCTGCTGTTCGGCGCTTAACGGCTGATGTGCCGCGATCCGGTGCCATTTTTCCAGACAGCCACGGCAGCAGGTCGCGGTAGCATGTTGGGCGATAAAGACCGGATGGCCCCGCATTGGCGTTTGCTTGCCGTCGTTACGCGGTTCGGCATCGGCCAGGCGTTGAGCGATAAAATCCGCGGCGTGCCGATCGATCGTTTCCGGGCCTTTCTCCAGACAATATTGGTACTCTTTGCTGCCCAGCCGGAAGCGACGACGAAAAGGCGAGGCGGCCAGGCGCTGAAACAGCCGATCAAGTTCAGACATAAAGACTCCTGTTTATCCCGCCGATCTTAACGGCGCAGGCCGTAGTGTCAAACCGGCAGCGCTGGCGCAGGAATTTCTGCAACCTTTTGCGCCAGATCAAACCCCTGATTCGCATTTTCGGCGCGCTCAGACTAAGGATTATAGGGTCGTTATTTTTTTACTCTTTACGCTAAGGATTAGTGCATTTATGAAAAGGTTGTTGTTCGCTGCGGGATTACTGACGCTGCTGTCCGCCTCCGCCCAGGGCGAAACCGAATTCCAGCTTACCTGTCCGGGACGTCCGGTGATGACCATTTCGCGCGCGCAACATGGCCTGTCGACGCTAATGTGGCCGCAGCGCCATTTCCAGGTCGCCTCCGGGCAGACGCATCACACCATGAAAAACGGCGCCAAAGTCTCCATTACCCGTTTTCGCAACGGCGATCGCTTAGTGATTAATCAAACCAGCGGCGAAGCCTGGTTCGCCTATCACAATAGTGAAAAGCTGCTGCCCTGTAGCCGAAGCGCAAAACGGGAAGTGGATGCGGTCACGCTGGAGCGTTTTGACGACCGCAACCATATCGATTCGTAATTTACACCTGATTTTCCGATGTTGCAGCGGTGCGTAAGACCGGGTGACCACTGATGCGCAGGCTCGCCTGCCCCTGATGGACGCTCAGCGCGCCGCGTGCCCCCAGCGGCAGCGTTACCGTAGCCTGCTCATGGCCGAAATCAAGGCCGTCAATCACTGGCAGGCCGGTCAGGTCGCGAATGCGTTGCCAGACGGTAGCGAAACCGAAGCCGTTATCATAGTCCGTCGGGGTAAAGCCGCTGAAGCTGCCCGCGACAATCGCCCGCTGGCGCGCCAGAATACCGCACTGATGCAGCTGCAGCAGCATGCGCTCGGTGCGGAACGGATGCTCGTTGATATCCTCGATCACCAGAATACCGTCATCGATCTGCGGCATCCACGGCGTGCCGACCAGCGTCATAATCATCGCCAGATTACCGCCCCACAGCGTGCCTTCTGTCTCAGCGAGCGGCTGTGCGCTGCTGTGCCATGAGAGCGTAAATTCCGGTGAGGTTAACGCCTGCCAGAAGCGCTCCCAGGTAAACGCTGAAAGGTCCGGTGCGCCGAAATTGCCGCACAGCATGGGGCCGCTGAAGGTGATCAGCCCCGACTGCGCCAGTAATGCCAGCTGCAACGCCGTCAGATCGCTGTGGCCGCACAGCGCGACCGGCTGCGCCGCCAGCTGCTGCTTCAGTCCGGCGTAGTCGATTTGATCCAGCAGTCGCGTCACGCCGTAACCGCCGCGCACCGCCAGAATAATATCGGGCAGCGGACTGAGCCGGGCGAGGGCGTTAATATCCTGCAGCCGTTCGGCATCGCTGCCGGCGAAACGCTGAAAGCGGCGGCCGGTCACGCTCTGGTTGGCAACCTGATGGCCTGCCTGCTGTAATCGCTGGATACCCAGCGCGGCGGCAGGCTGGTTATGGCAGTAGCCGGAAGGCGCAATAAGATGAAAGGTGCGGGGCGTTTGCGGGTTCATTAATGGACACTCCTGAATAACACGACTGGCCGGAAGGGCATAGCTGGCGTGATGATGACGAAAAGCCCGGCTAAAGTCATCATTTGTCACACTTTATTCTGCAATTCAGAAAAGCGGCAATTTTTAAAAACGCGCCGCTCAGTAAGATGACACAGAGCAACGAGGCGACAAGGAACCCGACAGCGTGAAAATGAGGATGCTGGTGCTTTCAGCACTGTTACTGGCGGGCTGCGCCAGTAAAACCGCCAGAGAAACCCATCACGAGCAACAAACACCATTGACCAAAGCGCCGCCGGCACGCGTTTCGCAGGCCTGGTCGATGTTTACCGAAAACGCCGCCAGTCATTACGGCGTTGATCAACGCTTAATTAACGCGATTATTAGCGTTGAATCGGGCGGCGATCCCGATGTGATCAGCCGCTCCAATGCCGTTGGCCTGATGCAAATTAAAGCCTCTACCGCCGGACGGGAAGTTTATCGCGCCCAGGGACGGCACGGGCAGCCTTCCACGCGCGAACTGCGCGATCCTGCAAAAAATATCGATATTGGTACCGCCTATATTCGCCTGCTGCAACAGCGCCAGCTTGCAGGCATTCGCAATCCGCAAACCCTGCGTGACGCCACTATCGTCGCTTATGCCAACGGCGCGGGCGCGTTGCTGCGTACCTTTTCCCGCGACCGCGATCGCGCCATTGCCATGATTAATGAGATGTCACCGGAAGAATTTCGGCGCCATGTGCAGACCAAACATCCGGCTGCACAGGCGCCGCGTTACCTGTGGAAGGTGAATACCGCTTACCGCACCATCTGAGTTTCACGGTCAGCTTGCTGGCCGTCTTCCTCTTCGTTTGACGCTTTCCCCGACATATTCACTTCCGGCAGCGTGCCGCCGGTAAATTGCACATGGCGAATCGGGAAGGCGAAGTGGACATCCAGCGCGGCCAGCCGCTCCATCAGCTGCAGGTTAATCTCCTGCTGAATATCCATATATTTGTTGTAATCGGCGTCGGTGACGATATAGATCACCTCATAGGTCAGCTGCGAGACATCGAACGATAAAAAGTGGGCGCGATCGAAGCGCGTCTGCTCCACGCCCTGAATAATCTCTTTAACGATGCCGCCGATCTGGCGCGCTTTCTCCGCCGGCGTGTTGTAGCTGATGCCAAAGCGGAACTGAATGCGTCGCTCCTGCATCCGCTTATAGTTATGAATAGTTTGCTGCAGCAGCACGGCGTTGGCGCAGACAATTTGCTCGCCGTTCAGGCTACGAATACGGGTGGTTTTTAAGCCGATATGTTCAATCGATCCGGCAACATCGTTGAAAACGATAAAGTCGCCAATCTCGAAAGGTTTATCCAGCCCGATGGCCAGCGACGCGAATACATCGCTCAGCACCGTCTGAATCGCCAGCGCGACCGCAATACCGCCCACGCCTAAACTGGCGACCAGCGCGGTAATGTTGACGCCCATATTCGACAGGATCGCCAGCATCATAATCGCCCAGATAAATACCCGTAGCATAATGCCGAGGATCACCATGGTGACCGGATTACGCACGTGCGACGGCTCGCGCAGCATATTCCGCAGCCACAGGCGTACGCCGCAATCCAGCCACAGCGCGAACTGCAACATCAGGGCGATAAACCAGCCGTGGGAAATGCGGCTGTGCCAGGCGGCGGGCAAATCAACAAATTTAAGGGCGATCAGCAGGGAAAAGATAAACAGCAGCAGGCGGCTGGTAGTGCGCAGCATCTCGACGGCGATATTGTAAAACCGCGAGCTGTGATCGTTACTGAAACGCCCCAGGCGCGAGCTAATAAAGCTGATTAGCGAACGCAGCAGCCAGTAAATGATGACGGTTCCGGCGACGATGATAACCGTATTAAACCAGAACGTTTGGTTAAACAGCAGCGCCAGATTCCGGTCGGAAAACAGAGTTTCCATTAGGGAACATCTCCTTACGGTTGATGGAATGGACAAAAAAATCAACTGTAAGCCTGGCTCAGGTGAGTGGCCTTTGCCAGGCGTGGAGAGTGGAAGCTGGTTAACGGAAGCGCATCGCCTTCTCGCGCGCCGTGCGTTCCAGGGCAAAAATGATCTGTTGCAGCTGGCGTTCTTTGGCCGGGCCGAGCGAGGTAAAGCTGAAGCTCAGGCGTGGCGTGGAGATAGTTTCATTTTTGCTGCTGACCGTGGTGCGCGCGCCTACGTGCAACAGCTGCGCGTCCACCTGCAGCTCGCCATATTCACCCATATCCAGCCGCAGGCCGCGCCAGATTTCGCCGCTGGCCAGCGTTTCCGGCATCGCGCCTTCGACCAGTACGCCGATGCCGCCCAGCGAAATATCCTGCAGGCGCAGACGCGCTTTGCTGCCGTCAGGCCAGTTGGCATGGCAGTAAAAAATCGGTTCCAGCGGCGCGCTGATGCGAAAATATTCGCGGCGCTGGATTTGCAGCAGCTCAGGCGGCAGCGGCGTGCTGAATGCGGGCAAACCGCCAAAGTGTGCGGCTTCCAGCTGCGGCAGGCTGAATTCAACCTTGGCGCCTTTCATTTCCGCCGTGACATTCAGCTTTTGCATCTCCAGCGTGACCTGGTTGTCATAATCGTTGCTGCCGTAATCGATGACCAGCTGCTCTTTGTCTACGGAAAGAATCCGGCTGATAAACTGGCCGCGCGCATGGGAAACCAGGATCGGGGTGTCGTCACGCGCGATATCGCGCAGCACGCCCAGCACCGCCAGCGTGCCTCGTTTGTAATATTGCTCGTTATCTGGCTCTTTCACTTCCTGCTCCCGTCAATGCTTAAAAATAGTTACCGCCTTCGTATCCGCTTGTTATCGGCGCTGCCGCGCGGAAATTTATAGCTGCTGTTGCTTTTTAGGATAAAAAAGCTGCAAAAAGTTATCTCTGAAATCACATAGTTAGAATCATGTCCTATACTTGTTGCCAGAAGTGTGGTGGACAGGTCAGTCGCTAACCGATCTCAGGAGGCAGGTAATGTTTTCGAAAAAAGAAACACGTGACAGCCTGGAATATGCGCAAGATCGCTCGCGCGAAGCAAGCAGTGAGCTGTGTCGCGGAATGAACAACGTAACGCATCAGGCGTGTTCGTATGTAAGAAGTAACCCCTGGGCGGGCGTTGGCGCCGGTGCCGTAGTGGGAATCATCGTTGGTATGTTAATTAGCCGTAAATAAGAAGGAGTTACAGATGGGAATTCTGTCATGGATCATTTTTGGTTTAATCGCCGGTATCATCGCTAAATGGATTATGCCGGGTAAAGACGGTGGTGGTTTTATCATTACCATCATCCTGGGTATTATCGGTGCCGTAGTCGGCGGCTGGATCAGTACTTTCTTCGGCTTCGGTCGTGTGGATGGCTTTAACTTCGGCAGCTTCGTGGTCGCGGTTATCGGTGCCATCGTCGTACTGTTTATCTACCGCAAAGTACGTCACTAAGCATCAGCAACAAAAAAGGAGGCTTCGGCCTCCTTTTTTTTATGGACGCGATGGCGCATTGTGTTCACGTCGGCGCTGCTCGATCAGCGGAAAATGGCTCTCCAGCCAGTCCGCCAGCGCCAGCACATAAATACTGGCCTGCTGGCCCAGCGGCGTCAGGTTATATTCCACATGCGGCGGCACCACATCCCAGGCTTTGCGCGCCAGCAATCCGTCTTCCTCCATGTAACGCAGCGTTTGCGCCAGCATGCGTTCACTGATGCCGCCGACGGCGCGGCGGATTTCGCTAAAACGCAGCGTTTTATCCTGTAGCGCCAGCATCACCAGCATGGTCCAGCGGCTGGTCATCCGTTTCAACACCTCACGCGACGGGCAGTCGGGATTGAGCAGTTCGCCGCGCGCAGCCATCACCTCAGATAAGGTAGCAGATTTTTTTTCCACACTAACATTCCTGTAAGTACTTACTTTAAGTAAGTCTATCCCGTACGCTGTCTGGACACCATATTTTATCTGAAAGGAGGTAAACGATGATTGCAATTACGGGTGCGACCGGCCAGCTTGGCCGTCTGGTAATCGACTGCGTATTAACTAAAGTGCCTGCTGAAAAGGTGGTCGCGATTGTGCGTTCACCCGCCAAAGCGCAGGATCTGGCGGCGAAAGGGGTGATTGTCCGTCAGGGCGATTACAACAATCCTGCCACGCTGGAGAAGGCGCTGGCGGGCGTAGAACGCCTGTTGCTGATCTCCTCCAGCGAAGTGGGCCAGCGCGCGCCGCAGCACCAGGCGGTGATTGATGCGGCAAAACGAAATGGCGTGAAGTTTGTGGCTTATACCAGCCTGCTGCATGCCGATCGTTCGCCGTTAGGACTGGCGGAGGAGCATCGCCAAACGGAAGCGGCGCTGGCGGCCTCAGGACTGGCTTATGCGCTACTGCGCAACGGCTGGTATACGGAAAACTATGCGGCCAGTATTCCATCGGCGCTGAAATTCAACGCCTTTACCGGCGCGGCGGCGGACGGGCGCATCGCTTCCGCCGCGCGGCAGGATTATGCCGCAGCAGCTGCAGCGGTGATTACGCAGGCTGAGCCGGTAAACAAAATCTATGAACTGGCAGGCGACAGCAGTTATACGCTGGCGGAATTTGCCGCAGAGATTGCGCGGCAAAGTGGTAAACCCATCGCGTGGCATCCTCTTGCGCAGCAGGATTTCGCCGCGTTGCTGATTGAAGCGGGCTTACCGCAGGGGCTGGCGGAGATGCTGGCGGATTCGGACGCGGGCGCCGCGCAGGGCGGGCTGTATGATGAGAGCGGAACGCTGAGTCAGCTGATTGGGCGCGCCACTACGCCGTGGCAGGAAACGATCGCTGCCGCACTGAAGGCAAGCCAGGCCTGATAACAGGTTACAGACTGCAGACAAATATAAAGGAGGCAAAAGCCTCCTTTATATTTGACTCGCGTTCGGGAGAGCGTGCGCCTCCCGATAGCTGACAAACCGTCAGAAGTCGTAGCCGACGGTAGCCACCACGGAACGCTCGGCGCCCCAGTAGCAGTTGCCGGTGCCGTAACAGGCGGCGATATATTTGCGGTCGGTCAGGTTATTGGCGGCAACCTGCACCCATGCGCCTTTCAGCTGATTATTCCACACGCCGAGATCGGCGCGCACGGAAGCATCAAACAGCGTGGCTGACGGCAGACGCGTGGTGTTTTCGTTGTCCGCCCACTGCTTGCCGAAATAGCGCACGCCCGCGCCCGCGCTGATGCCGTAATCAAACTTATAGTGCCCCCACAGCGACGCAATCTGGTTTGGCGTGACGTAAGGCGTATGTCCATCGTTGCCGTCGATAGCATCTTTAAAGCGCACGCGCGTAACGGAGTAGTTAGCGATAGTGCTGAAGCGCGGCGTAAGCTGGTTACGCGCTTCCAGTTCCAGCCCGCGTGAGTGAACTTTTCCGGCTGGCTCGTAGAACGAGGTGTTCACAATACGGTTGCCAACATCTTTCTGCGTCAGATCGTAAACCGCCACGGAGTACATATCAGACGTACCCGGCGGCTGGTATTTCACCCCGGCTTCGTACTGCTCGGCGGTGGTCGGTTTCAGCAGATCGCCGTTGGCATCCGGCAGGCTGGATGGCGTAATCGCCTGGCTGTAGCTGACGTAAGGCGAAATACCGTTATCGAAGGCGTAAAGCAGCGAGGCGCGTCCGCTGATATGGTCATCGGAACGGCGGCGGCTGGTATCCGTCGTATCGTTGGTGCTTTTCGCCACCAGACGATCGTAGCGGCCGGAGAGAGTCATATGCCACTTATCCCACTGCATCTCATCCTGCAAATAGACGCCAGCCTGATAATAACGGCGCGTTTGATTATAGGCGTACAGCCCCGGCACGCGCGCGGCGTCTGGATTGGCTGGATCGTAAGCGGTCTGCCAGAAATTGCTGCCGCCCGCGCCGGTTACCGCATTAAGCGGATCGACATAGGCGCTGGCATCCCACAGCTTGTTGCGATACTGATGATAGTCGGCGCCCAGCACCAGCGTATGTTCGACCTCGCCGGTCGTGAAATCTGCTTCCAGCTGGTTATCGATAGCAAAGGCATCCAGCGAGGAGCGCTCGCCGGAATAGTAGCGATCCAGCAGGTCGCTGTCGCCAATCCAGCCGATTTGATACACCTGATCTAAATCGACATTCGAATGGGTGTAGCTGGCGTTTGAGCGGAAAGCCCAGGTATCGTTGAAGCGATGAGAGAACTCGTAGCTGTAAATCTGTTCGCGGCGCTTAAACTGATCGATTGAACTTTCACCGTCGTAAAAACCGTTGCTGAGCTTGCGGCCATTACGTTCAGTAATGCTGCCTTCACCCGGCACCGAACCGTGGTAGCCGCCCGACGGATCTTTTTGCAGATAGGCTTTCAGCAGTAACGTCGTATCGCTGTCCGGCTGCCAGAGCAGCGACGGCGCGATGGCATAGCGCTCTTCGCGCGTATGGTCATATTGCGTATCGCTGTTGCGGGTAATGCCGGTAATGCGAAACGCCCACTGATCGTTCAGCGCATTGGTGTAGTCAAACGCTGCGCCGGTGGTGCTGTTATTACCGGCCATCAGACGGAAATGGCCTTCCTGCGCAAACTGTGGACGCTTCGAAGTCATCATAACCAGGCCGCCCGGCACGGTCTGACCATAAAGCGCGGAGGAGGGGCCTTTAATCACGTCGATACGTTCAAGGAACCAGGGATCGACCTGTAGCGCGTTATAGCTGCCGCCGTCGGTCATCAGGCGCAGACCGTCAAGGAAGGTATTATCAACGTCGCCGCCGTGGAAGCCGCGCAGGGAAACGGTATCGTAGCGGGTGGCCGCGCCGGCGAAGTTGGTAAATACGCCTGAGGAGTAGTTCAGCGCCTGGTTAACGTCCATCGCGCCCTGATCTTCAATCTGCTGACGCGTCACGACGGAAACGGACTGGCCGGTGGTAATCAGCGGGCGATCGGTTTTCGTCGCGCCTGCACTGGTTTTAGCGGTATAGCCGACGGTCGGCGAATCGGCGGTTTCCGTGGGCTGTGCGGTGACAACCATGGTTTCGGCAGCGACGGACAAACCCGGTACGGCAAGCGCCAGTGAGCAGAGCAGCGCAGAACGTTTCAGGTTAAAAGGCATTCCCATTTTATTTCCCTTAAACAGAATCGAAATGGCCGCCCGGTAACAGCGCGCGGCCAGCAGCTATGGAGATGTAAATTTCATGTAACTGGAAAGACTAATGAGAATTATTATCTTTCTCTGTTGGCGATTCAAGATGTAATTTATCTGATTATTTCCAGATAAAATGTGGGGATTCAGGGGATTAATGGGAACGCCCGGCCGGCTGGCCGGGCGGGATAAGACTACTGCGATTTTTTCATATCATTAACATTGTTACAGGTCACGCCTTTCGGACAGTACATATCCATCAGCTTCAGAGTGACGCCGTTGGTCCAGCCAAAACCGTCCTGCAGCGGATATTCACCGCCGCCGCCGCCGCCGAGATTGCCTTCAACCACATATTTTTCCACCAGCTTATGCTCGCGGTCATAGGTTGCCTGTACGTTATCAAGGAAACGCATACCAATCTCTTTCGCCAGCGTCTGCTTGCCGTAATGATTCAGACCTTCAACAGCAACCCACTGCAGCGGTGCCCAGCCGTTCGGCGCATCCCATTGTTGGCCGTTATGCACATTGGTGGTCACCAGACCGCCCGCCTTCACCAGCTGTTTTTCCACCGCTGCGGCAGTTTTAGTTGCCTGGTCATCGCTGGCGACCTGCATATAGAGCGGGAACAGTGCCGCCGCCGTCAGCTGGGTACGCACGCTGCTGCGCTTCCAGTCATAGTCGGCATACCAGCCGCCATCGGCGTTCCACAGATAGCGATTGATCGCCGCCTGACGTTTTTCCGCCAGATCGTCATAACGCTGGCTGTCGCTCTGTTTGTCCGCCACTTGCTGGCGCGCGCCAGGGTTTTTTCCAGATGGAACAGCAGGGCGTTCAGATCCACCGGTACGATTTCCGTGGTGCGGATAGTGGAAAGATCGTTGGGATCGTCAAACCAGCGTGAGCTGAAATCCCAGCCGGAGGCGGCACCGGAACGCAGGTCGCGATAGAGTTCCGCCTTGTTACGCTGCTTCGCTTTTTCCGCCGTCGCGATGTCATCCATATAGGATTCGGTGCGTGGTACATCGCGCGCGTCCCAGTAGCGGTTCAGCACCGTGCCATCCTTCAGCTTCACTACGCGTTTGCTGGCATTGCCCGCCGCGACGCTCTCAGCGTCCGCCATCCAGTATTGATACTCTTTTTGCAGCTGCGGCAGATATTTGCTGTAAACCTTTTCGCCATCATGCTGCGCCAGCAAATCGACCATCAGGCTGAAGAACGGCGGCTGCGAGCGGCTCAGATAATAACTGCGGTTGCCGTTGGGAATATGACCATACTTATCCAGCTCGTGCGCAAAGTTATCCACCATATCCTGCACACGGTCCCAGTGACCGCTTTCAGCCAGGCCAAGCATGGTGAAATAGCTGTCCCAGTAATAGACTTCGCGGAAGCGACCGCCCGGTACCACGTAAGGCTTCGGCAGCGGCAGCAGCGAGTCGTACTGATTCACTTTATCGGTAGTGCGCGTCAGTACCGGCCACAGGCCGTCAATATGTTCGCGCAGGCTTTGTCCTGCGGGCGGCACGTAGGCTTCGCCTTTGCCCGGCACGGTGAAATTAGCATCAACAAAGCGGCGCAAATCGAAATTGCGCTGGTTCTTCTGCATCTGCCAGTCGGCCAGAATAGATGCAGGATTGTACTTCGGCACCGCATCGGCAAAGGTCTTTTGATCCGGGAAGAATTTTGCCGCCTGAACCGCATGATAAAGCGGTCCCAGACGCACATCCGGCGGCTGCGGTGCCTGACTAAGCAGATGCTGTTCATCCGCCGCCTGAGCATAAAAAGAACCGGTAGTTAGCGCGCCGGTAATCAGCAAAGGCAATAACATCGCGCCTTTCCATTGTGAGCTTACGGCCTTTTTCGTCATCAGTATCTCCTTGTCCAGACCAGACATGATCTGTAAGTGTTTGACCCTTCAAAAAACTTTAGACGAAATTTAATAGTTTGCTTGTAGTCAGATTATGAAATGTGAGTTGGATTAGGGTTTACACCTGAACTTTTGTTTAGGTCTTGCTTCCATGCCACTTTGCTTGCCCCACGGAAGCCTCGTCATGAACGGTTTCAACAAATCGCGCAGCGTCTTAAATGGCAATGTTTATCCGCTTTAAACAAAAAGGCAGTCAATAAAGGATGAAATGCAGATAAAGGCGGGGTACTCAGGTAGATATTCATGCCGTCAATGACTCACTTTATTAAGAGAATTATCTGACCGTCAGAAAACTGGCAAAACTCATTGAAATGATTGCTTACCGCTAATCTCAGCTGCCGTTGAGATACGGGCTGACGCTATTTATCGGCAACTATGCATACAAAAAAGCCTGAACTTTCGCTCAGGCTTTCT
>NZ_CALNWY010000034.1 GCF_940807255.1 Mixta sp. Marseille-Q2659
CCCTTAGTTCTTTTTCTCTTTCACCTTAGCAATGGTTGGACTTTTTTTCCGCCCTTGCCGCAGCGGCAGCCGGGGAAAACGGGCATGCATACGTAAATTACGCAGGTTGATCACGGCAATCGCCGTACCGCAAATCACCAGCAGCGAGCCGATGATTTTAAACATATTCATACTGTCGCCCAGCACCAGCACGCCCATGATCACCGCCAGCACCGGCGTCAGTAGCGAGTAGGGCATAATCAGGTTGACGTTATATTTCTTCAGCAGCGCATACCACAGCGAATAGGCCACTACCGAAGAGGCAATCGCGCTGTAAAGAATGCCGAACCAGCCGCGCCAGGAGGCGTGCAGCAGCGCGTCGATCTGATGCGCTTCGTTAAGCCAGGAGGTCAGGCCGACTATGGGAATCGCCATAAAAGAGAGCCAGCCGGTCATGGTCAGCGGCGTAATCGGCGGCGCCTTTTTCACGATTAGATTACTGATGGCCCAGCCGCAGGCGCTGGTCAGCAGCAGCGCCAGCACCCACCAGGCCGGAATAGTCGGGCTGCCGCTCAGCACTACCACGCCGCTGAGAGAGATGGCGATGCCGACCAGCTGCACCAGTGACAGCCGCTCTTTTAACAGCGCCCACGCCAGCAGCATGGCAATCGGCGTGCCGAGCTGCACCAGCACCGCGCCGGTTCCGGCGTCGGTATAGCTGATGCCGACGAACAACAGCGAAAAATGGAGAAAACCGAAGGTAAAGGCCAGCGCCGCCAGCCAGGGAAGCTGCGCCCGCGTGATGCGGGTAAAGGGGATCAGGATCAGCGCAACCACGACAAAGCGCATAAAGGTCATAAACAGCGGCGGAAGATCGAGCAGGCCCCATTTAATCGCGACGTTATTAAATGCCCAGATCGAGACCACCAGCAATACCAGAAAAAAATGACGCAGAGCCACAACACCATCCTTAAACGTTGGCCATAAATCATTAATTATCATGACAGGTATCGGTCAGGAGACAAGGGGCGCCGGACGGCTTTTCACGCACCGGCTTATCACCAGGGCGCACATAAGTCTCAGAAAAAGTTATGAGACAGCGCAAAGCCGACCTGTAATACTGAGCGACCGAAACGCCCGTAAAGGAGAAGATTCGGCATGACATCCTCGCAGTTACCTCTGGCCATTATTCAGCTTGAGCGGCCGCCCACGCCGGTACGCGATCGCATCGGCGAGCAGGCGCGCTGGTTTATCGACGCGCTTGCGCTGGCACCGCACGATTACCAGATTTACCGTCCCGATACCGGCGAAGCGTTGCCTGATTTTAACGCCGTCAGCGGTGCCATCCTCAGCGGTTCCTGGGCGATGGTGACCGACCACGCCGAGTGGAGCGAGCGCACCGCCGCCTGGCTACGCGCCGCCATGGAGCAGGATCTGCCGCTGCTGGGCGTCTGCTATGGGCATCAGCTGATGGCTTACGCGCTCGGCGGCGAGGTGGGCGATAATCCGCGCGGCTGGGAGCGGGGCGCGCTGCCGATCACGCTTCAGCCGGACGCGCAGGACGATGCGCTGTTGCAGGCGCTGCCGTCAAGCTTTCCGGTCTGGCTATCCCATCGCCAGACGGTGCTGACGCCGCCGCCGGCGCGCAGGTGCTGGCCCGATCTGCCCTTGATGAATGCCAGATTATTCGTTACGGACAGCGGGCGCTGTCGGTGCAGTTCCATCCAGAATTTGATGCGCATATCATGCAGGCCTGTCTGCCGGACGGCAGCGATTTCGATCCGCAGGCGCAACCCGCCACCGATAACCCGCGTCTGATCCTGCGCCGTTTCTGGCAGAGCCTGTGCCTGCCGCAGTTTGCAGAAGCCGCAACGACAACAGCGCGCTCGGCCTGATTTCGCTGCCAGCGCGCAACCTGGAAAACGCGCCCTAAGCGCGGCGCGCACAACCTGACTTCAGCGCCTGCATAAGCCAAACGGTGCGGCAGGCGCTGAATCTTTTCGTTGCGCTCACATTTTTCTCCTGCGGCAACTGACAAAATTCACGGGTTCAACCATGTTAATAAATGGTTACCTAATTGTTAGTTAATGCTACGGGAGAATCGGTATGCGTTACGCCTGGCCAGGATATAAAGATTCGCTGATCACGCTCCAGCAGCGTTACGGCAACTACATCAACGGTGAGTTCGTCGCACCGGTTAGCGGGCAATATTTCACCAACACGTCGCCGGTCGATGGCTCGGTCATCGGTGAATTTCCGCGCTCCGTCCAACAGGATATTGAAAAGGCGCTGGATGCCGCCCACGCCGCTGCCGAGCGCTGGGGCAAAACCGCCGTCCAGGAGCGCTCGCGCCTGCTGCTGAAAATCGCCGATCGGCTGGAAGAGAATCTGGAGCGTATTGCGGTAAACGAAAGCTGGGATAACGGTAAGCCGGTGCGTGAAACCCTGGCGGCGGATCTGCCGCTGGCGATCGACCATTTCCGCTATTTCGCTGGCTGTATTCGCGCTCAGGAGGGAACGGCGGCGGAGATAGATGAACATACCGCTGCTTACCATATTCATGAGCCGCTGGGGGTAGTGGGACAAATCATCCCGTGGAACTTTCCGCTGCTGATGGCCGCCTGGAAGCTGGCGCCGGCGCTGGCGGCGGGCAACTGCGTGGTGCTGAAGCCTGCCGAACAGACGCCGCTCTCTGTCACGCTGTTTGTCGAGCTGATCGGCGATCTGCTGCCGCCGGGCGTGCTGAACGTGGTGCATGGCTATGGCCGTGAAGCGGGCGAGGCGCTGGCGGGCAATCCGCGCATCGCCAAAATCGCCTTTACCGGTTCGACCGCCACCGGTACCCATATTCTGGAGCTGGCGGCGAAAAACCTGATTCCTTCCACTGTCGAGCTGGGCGGCAAATCACCCAATATTTTCTTTGAAGATATTATGCAGGCGGAGCCGGGCTTTATTGAGAAAGCGGCGGAAGGCGTGGTGCTGGGCTTTCTGAACCAGGGCGAGGTCTGTACCTGTCCGTCGCGCGCCTTAATTCAGGAATCGATTTATGAGCCGTTTATGGCGGCGATCATGGCGCGTATTAAAACCATCCGCCGTGGCGATCCGCTCGATACCGAGACGATGATCGGCGCGCAGGCTTCGCAGCAGCAGTTTGACAAGATCCTCTCCTATCTGGAGATTGCGCAGCAGGAGGGGGCGGAAGTGCTGACCGGCGGCGGCGTGGAGGCTACCGAAGGCGGGCTGCAAAGCGGTTACTATATTCAGCCGACGCTGCTGAAAGGCAGCAACTCGATGCGCGTTTTTCAGGAGGAGATTTTCGGGCCGGTTATCGGTATCACCACCTTTAAAGATGAGGCGGAGGCGATCGCCATCGCCAATGATTCCATTTACGGGCTCGGCGCGGGCGTCTGGACGCGCGATATCAACGCGCCTGGCGCGTCGGCAGGGCGATAAAAGCGGGCCGCGTCTGGACCAACTGTTATCACCTTTATCCGGCGCACGCGGCATTCGGCGGCTATAAAAAATCGGGTATCGGGCGCGAAACCCATAAGGTGATGCTCGATCACTATCAGCAAACCAAAAACCTGCTGGTCAGCTACAGCATTGATCCGCTCGGCTTTTTCTGACATAAACGGGAGCGCCGCCTGGCGAGCGCTCCCGCTCACGGCTTTACCCACAGCGTTTTTACAGTATTCCCGCTTACTGCTTTACCCACGCCGTTTTTACAATCTTTCCGCCCACGGCTTAATCCACGCCGATTAAACAGGTTTCCTGCCAGCTGCTTTATTTGAGTCCTGTTTACCGGTTTCCCGTCCACGGCTTAATCCACGCCGGGCGCGCGCTATTGCGGAGTTAATTTATTTATGCCTGACGTTCATTGTCAGCGATGATTTTGCTGCGCCGGTAAATAAAAAGCGATAAGGCTTTGCGGCATTGTTTAAATATCTCAGTCCGTGCGTTTTTATTCAGAATAATCTGCCTGATTCCTCGCCTAACGTATAAAAATGTAAATCACCCCGTTAATTTGTGAGCGGTCACATTAACGAAAAATGCCTTCCTTTAAGATTGCCGCACTTTGCTGAATAACGCGTGCGACGCTGAAAACTTAAAAGGTTCGCCATGACAGAAAAAAGCCTTGTGTCACTCACCGGTCAAAAAACCAGCCTGCTGCTGAATATTGCGGAAGGCGCCGAACTGCTCTATTGGGGAAAAAAACTGCAGGCCTCGCCGGATGCGCAGGCCAGAGCGCTGAGCCGCGCTGTGCCTTACGGCAGACTGGACAGCGATGTGCCGGTTACGCTGATGCCGGAGAGCGGACGCGGCCTGTTCAGCAGTCCGGGCCTGGAAGGCCATGCGCAAGGGAAACACTGGTCGCCGGTATTTACGCTGAAAACCATTGAACATCTTGATAGCGGTATCGTTATTTACAGCGAAGACAGCGTTGCAAAGCTGTTATTAAAAACCGAGTTAATGCTCGATAAAGAGAGCGATGTAATAAAGCTTTGTCATACGCTCACAAATAATGGCGAAGCGCGTTACACGGTTAACCGTCTGGCGTTAACGCTGACGGTGCCGGAGCGCGCCAGCGAATGTCTCTCTTTTTACGGGCGCTGGGTTCATGAGTTTCAGCAGCAGCGTCAGGTTATTCAGCACGGCGGTTATCAGCAGGAAAACCGTCGCGGTCGTACCTCCCACGAACATTTTCCGGCGCTGGTGGTTGGCACCAACGCCTTTAATGAAACCTGTGGCGAAGTATGGGGCGTTCACCTGGCCTGGAGCGGCAACCATCGCCTGCGCGTCGATGTGAAAGCCGATGGCCGCCGTTTTATTCAGGCGGAAGCGCTTTACTATCCCGGTGAAATCGAGCTGGCACAGGGCGAAAGCGTCAGCACGCCCTGGCTCTACGCGAGCTACAGCGCCAGCGGCCTGAACAGCATGAGCCAGCAGTTCCATCGCTACGTGCGCGAACATATTTTACGCTTTTCGCCAGCGGAGAAAGTTCGACCGCTGCATCTCAATACCTGGGAAGGGATCTATTTCGATCACCGGCCGGAATACATTATGCAGATGGCCAGCGAAGCGGCAAAAATGGGCGTCGAGCGCTTTATTATTGATGACGGCTGGTTCCGTGGACGCAACGACGATAAGGCAGCGCTCGGCGACTGGTATCTTGATGAGCAAAAATATCCGCACGGGCTGGAGCCGGTGATTGAGCATGTGCTGGCGCAGGGCATGACCTTCGGCCTGTGGGTTGAGCCGGAGATGATCAGTAAAAACTCCGATCTCTATCGCCAGCATCCCGACTGGCTGTTGCAGCTGGCGGATTATGACCAGCCGACCGGACGCAACCAGTACGTTCTCGATCTCAGCCGTGACGAGGTGTTCGAGTGGCTTTTGGCCCGCCTCGACAGCCTGCTGTCGCAGTATCAAATTTCCTACCTGAAATGGGATATGAACCGCGAAGTAGTGCAGCCGGGACATCTGGGGCGCGCTGCACAAACGCGCCAGGTAGAACGTGTTTATCAGCTGATCGATCGGCTGCGCGCGCAACATCCGCAGGTGGAGATTGAATCCTGCGCGGCGGGCGGCGGACGTATCGACTATGAAATCCTGAAGCGCACCCAGCGCGTCTGGCCTTCCGATAACAACGATGCGCTGGAGCGCCAGTTTATCCAGCGCGGTTTCAGCTACTTCTTCCCGCCTGAAATCATGGGCGCGCACATTGGCGCGCGCCACAGCCACTCCACGCGCCGCGTCGCCGATATTCATTTCCGCGGCATCACCGCCTTGTTCGGTCATATGGGCATCGAGCTGGATCCGGTGAAAGAGAGCGAAGAGGAGAAAGCGGGCTTCAGCCACTATATCGCGCTGCATAAACAGTATCGCTCGCTGATCCACAGCGGCGATCTCTACCGCCTGCCTGGCGACGATCCCGCCGCCCAGGTAATTAGCGCCATCGTCGCTAAAGATCAACGCCAGGCGCTGGTCAGCGTCGCGCAAATTGCTATGCCAACCTGGGCCCTGAGCGGCGCGCTGCGCGTGACCGGTTTGCTGGCGCAGCAACGCTATCGCGTCAGCGTTATCGCCTGCGCTGATAATTTCCGCCAGGGCATCGTCAATACGCAGCCCGCTTGGGTATATGAAGGTGCCGAGCTGTCGGGCGAGTGGCTTGAACAGGCGGGGCTGGCGATGCCTGTGCTGGATCCCGAATCGGCGCTGCTGCTGCTGATTGAAGCGATCAACTAAGCCTGAAACCCTGGACGATGGCAGTTTTCAATAAGGAATGAATGCATGAGCATCAGTCAGACCACCAAACTTTCATACGGTATCGGCGCGCTGGGTAAGGATTTAGCGTGTTCCATTATCTATCTCTATTTAATGTTTTATTACACCGACGTGGTGGGGCTTTCCGCCGCCTTTGTCGGCTCGCTGTTTTTATTTGCCCGTATATGGGATGCGGTGACCGATCCGATTATGGGCTTAATTGTCGATAATACCCGCACGCGCTGGGGTAAATTCCGTCCGTGGATTTTAATCGGCACCATTATTAATTCACTGGTCATGATCGCGGTATTTTTAAACCACGAGCTTGAGGGCGTCTGGCTGTATGTTTATGCCTCGGTCTCTTATGTGCTGTGGGGCATGACCTATACCATTATGGATATTCCTTACTGGTCGATTATTCCGTCGCTGACCTCAGATAAAACTGAACGCGAAAAAATCGTGGTGGTGCCGCGCCTGTTTGCCAGCGTCGCCTGGTTAATTATGGGCGCCTTCGGCTTAAAAGCCATTGACTGGCTGGGCGATGGCGAAACGGCGGTCGGTTTTGTGCGCGTCAGTATCGCCATTGCCATCTTCTTTATTATCAGCGCGCTGGTCACCGTGATTAACGTTAAAGATGTGGTTGACGTTAAAGTACGCAAAGAAAAAATTAAGCTGAAAGACGTAATGGTGATTATCGGCCAGAACGATCAGCTAAAAGCCCTAATCGGCATTGTTCTCTCCTTTAATATGGCGATGCAGCTGGCGGGCGGTTTTGCCATCTATTACTTCACCTACGCCATCGGCAATAAAGATCTCTTTCCGGTATTTATGATGCTCTCCGGGGCGGCGGAAATCGCCGGACTGGTGCTGTTCCCGAAACTGGCGCAAAAAGTGTCGCGTCCGATGGTCTGGAAGCTGGCCTGCCTGTTCCCGCTGTTAAGCTGCGGCGTGCTGCTGTTCTCCGGCATCTTTATGCCTGAAAGCCACGTGCTGGTGGGGATTTCCGGCGCCGCGCTGAAATTTGGCTCCGGTTTTGCACTGGCGATGTCCACCGTGATGCTGGCCGACGTGGTCGATTACGGCGAATACAAAATGGGCATCCGCAGCGAAAGCGTGATTTTCTCGGTGCAAACCATGCTGGTAAAAGGCGCCTCCGCCATTGCCGGTTTCCTGATCGGATTAGGACTGGCGCTGACTGGCTATGTGCCGAACGAAGTGCAGGATGAAAGCACCATTATGGGGATGCGCCTGCTGATGATCGGCATTCCTTTCCTGCTGGTGTGCCTCAGCTACCTTATTTATCGCAAATATTACAAATTAAACGGCGATTTCCACGATAACGTGCTGCGCGAATTAAATAAGAGCGCAGAGGGCGTGCCGCAGACGGCGAAATAACAGGACTTATCCCGGACTACATTATTAAGAACAGTGAGCGTTCTGCTGATGAAAAAATTAACTTTTAAATTACTTCCTCTGGCTATCTCTTGCCTGCTGCCTTTTAGCAGCGCGGCGGAATTAAATAACTTCACCCCCATGGGCTACGTTAAATGGGGCAGCATTTACAGCAATAATAAAGATCGCAATGACGGTAAAGGAAAGCTGGATGACGTTATTCGCGCTTCCGGCGGCATCGGGAATTATCGTCTGGGTAATGAAATGAACTGGTGGGAGGGGGGATTTAAAACCGATCTCTGGCAAAAAGATGAAACGGTTTTTGATTTTACCTGGTATATCGGCAGCGGCGAATCCTGGAGCGATGTCGGTACGCTGCAAACCTGGGCCTCGGCCTATAATTTGTTTGCCGCGCAGCCGGAAGCCAAAGTCTGGATCGGCAAACGCTTCTATCGTCGCCATGAAGTGCATATGATCGATGTGAAATTCTGGGACGTCTCCGATAACGGCATCGGCGTGGAAAATGTCGATCTCGGCTTTGGCAAAGCCCATTTTGCCTGGATGGCGCCGGAATCGAGCGCCGACGAGCGGGCGCTGCACAATCTCGACCTGCGCCTCAGCGATATCAGCCTGGGTAAAGATGCCGATCTGACCCTCGGCGCCAACTATCTGTTCAGCCAGAATCGCCGCTACGAAGAGCAGGACGCCACCACGCGCGGCGCGATGCTCTCCGCCGTTTATCGCCAGGCCTGGTCGATGGGCAGCAATACGCTGGCATTTCAGTATGGCCGCGATGCGCTGGCGGGCGGGCTGATGAGCGCCGAAGGCGCCAGCGATGTGAAATACAGCACCGGTATCGATCATGATGGCTACAGCTGGCGCCTGTTTAACTTCGGCGAACTCAATTTCAACGACGATTTTGCGGCGATGTACTCGGTGGCTTATCAGGATCTGCATCTGGATAACCAGCGCGGCATGAAGTGGTTCAGCGCCGGGATCCGTCCGCAGTACAGCTGGAATCACCTGATGGCGACCGCGCTGGAGCTGGGTTATGAATCGGTTGATGCGCAGAACGATGCGGGCACTAACAGCCTGTATAAAGTGACGCTGGCGCAGATCCTGCAGGCGGGCAAGGGCGTCTGGGCGCGTCCGGCGCTGCGTCTGTTCGTCACCTGGTCCGATAAGGATACCCAGTGGGAGCGGCTGAACGCTAACGGCACGCGCTACAAATATGCGGCGCCGGTGAAAACCGATACCGGCCGGGTAGAGGAGGTGACCTTTGGCTTTAACTTTGAGGCCTGGTGGTAAGGCGATGGCGCGGAGCGATAAATTCATGAAGAAAACCCTGTTATTTCCCCTGTGCGCGCTGGTGCTGGCTGGCTGTAGCGCACCGGATGCGCGTCATACGAACGCCGCGACGGCGCAGGCAAGCTGCTGTTCGACGCTGCAACAGATTACGCCGCTGACGTTCGGTCAGAAAAGCCATCTGACGGTAGAGATCACGCGCGCCACGCCGCTGGTCAGGCTGCACGATACGCTGTATCACGCCAGCGTAATTAAACTGCCGGGCAGTGTCGCGCCGCAGGAGGCTACGCTGACGCTGCCGTTAACCAATGAGCGCTTTCTGGCGGTCAAAGTGGAGGTTTACAGCGCAGACTGGCAACGTCTGCAGCAGCTGGCGCTGAAGGATTTTCGCTATCAACAGCCCGACGCGCTGCATGACCACCAGATGGCAGCCCGCCTGGCGCTGAATACACCGCAGGCGGCCTGGCTGGTGGTCTATGCCGACAGCAGCCAGCAGCCCGATCGCCAGCAGTTGCTGCCCGATTCGACGCTCTATGCGGAAAAAAGCCACACCGTTCCGCTGCTGGAACAGGCGCAATATGCCCCCTTCAGCGACCAGGGCGCGCTGACAATTTCGCTGCAGAACGGTCAGCAGACGCTGAGCGAAAAGGTGCAAGCCTGGGCGGAACCGGACGCGACGCCGGAGCCTGCGTGGAACGATATGGTGCGCCATTATCAGCAGGCGATTACCCGCGCGCTGCAGCAGCATAACTATCGCGAAGCGGCAGAGATCGCCGGGCGTGCGCAGCAAGCGGGCTATCAGGGGGCCAGCGCCTTTTTAGTCGAGCAGATGAAAAAGCGCTAGCGGTAACGGGCGCATCCCACGGCAATAACGGAAATATCGGAAAAAAAGGCTGTCTGCTCTCAGGATCTGGCGCAGCGGCCCGATATTACTATGATTAACAGGGATGCCCTTTCACCGGAGGAAACTGATGTTTTTAAGTCGCAGCCTGTTTGATGAGCGTGATGAAACGCTGGATGGTGTTGAAGAAAGCCTGATCGCCGTAAACCTGCCGGGCCGTCAGCCGCTGCATCTGAGCGATAAAGAACGATTTCCTGCCGTGATGAGCGAACATTACGGCGCATTGCGCGATCCGCTCTATGACAGCGATGAACGGGTGATCTGGCGCTGATTGCGCCATCCGACCTTAACCTGGCTTAGCGAGTGATAAAAAAATAGCGCGGCCTTTGCCGCGCTATCTGTTTTTCGTCAGGCGATTTTGAAAATCGCCACGCTACGGCTGAGGTGCGTAGCCTGATCTTCCAGCGATGCGGCGGCAGCGGCGGCCTGTTCGACCAGCGCGGCGTTCTGCTGCGTGACTTCATCCATCTGCGTCACCGCCTGGCCCACATGCTCAATGCCGTTGGCCTGCTCATCCGAGGCGATAGAAATTTCGCCCATAATTTCTGAAACGCGCTGAATCGAGGCGACGATATCTTTCATGGTGGTGCCCGCATCGGCCACCAGCGCGGTACCTTCCGTTACGCGCTCGGTAGAGTGATGGATCAGCTGTTTGATCTCTTTCGCTGCCGTGGCGCTGCGCTGTGCCAGCGCACGCACTTCACTGGCGACCACCGCAAAGCCGCGACCCTGTTCGCCCGCGCGCGCCGCTTCCACCGCCGCGTTCAGCGCCAGAATATTGGTCTGAAACGCAATGCCCTCAATGGTGCTGATAATATCCACGATATGCTGCGAACTCTCGGCAATGGCTGACATGGTGGTCACCACCTGGCCGACCACATCGCCGCCGCGCAGCGCCACCTGCGACGCATCGCTGGCCAGCGTGCTGGCATGTTGCGCGTTCGAAGTATTCTGGCGCACGGTGGCGGTCAGCTGTTCCATGCTGGCCGAAGTCTCTTCCAGCGAGGCCGCCTGTTGCTCGGTGCGGCTGGAGAGATCGATATTGCCGGTGGCAACCTCTTTGGCGGCGTTATCGATAGAGGAGGCAACAGTCTGAATATCGGAGACGACGCGCGTCAGCTGAGCCTGCATAGTTGACAGCGCGTTCAGCAGAATACCGGTTTCATCACGGGAATCTGCCGTCAGGCGCGTGGTCAGGTCACCGGTAGCGATCGCCTGCGCCGCGCTGACCGCCCGCTGTAGCGGCACGGTGATTGCGCGCGTCAGCAGCACGCCGAGCGAAACCGCAATGGCTAAGCCGATCAGGGAACCGAGGATCAACGTCAGCGTGGTTTGCGAAGTAGTGGCGTCAACGATGACCTGACGCTCCGCCAGCAACCCCTGTTCCGCACCGGCAATCTCGCCAATAATAGCGCGCATGCCGTCCATCTGGGTTTTGCCGGTATTGGCTTCAAAAGCCTGAATGAAAGCTTCCGGCGTGATGCTTGCCGCCGACAGCGCACGGCGGTTTTCCATCAGGCGCGCGGCAAACTCATCGCTCCAGGTTTTTTCCTGCTGCAACAGGCGATCCAGACGATCCTGCTGCGCCGGATTATCTGATGTCAGCGCTTTCGCCTTCTCCAGATGGGCGATAAAGGCTTGCTGTCCATTTTTATAAGGTTCCAGCATCTCCTCTTTACCGTTAAGCGCGTAGCCGCGCAGACCGGTTTCCATATTGACCAGGCTTTCTACCAGCGCCCGGCTTTCGTCAATAACCTGATAAGTATGCACATTCCAGCTGTTTGCCGTCACGATACGGGAGAAATTCATATAGAACGCGGCGCAGATAATCAGCATCACTGCGACTACGGCACCGAAAGCCAGAATAAACTTTCGCCGGATAGTTAAATTTTTAAACATTATTAAGCACCTGCTGGTTGTATGTGGATCCCGTTAACTGTCCAGGGGACGCCTGAACATCGGCGAGAAAACGGAAATCTTTAGCAGGTCTGGCTGACGCGTGGAAAAGTCGCCGCCAGATGGTCAATAAACGCTCTGACCGCGGGCGGCAGCCCGCGTCTTGTGGTAAAAACCAGATGAACAATGCCCGCCTGAGCGCGCCACTGGGGAAACAGGCGCACCAGCTCGCCGCTCTGCAGCTGGGCGGCACAGGTGTGATCCGGCAACAGCGCCACGCCGAGGCCGCTGACCGCCGCCGCGCGCACCGCGGAAAAGTCGCCGCAGCTCAGGCGCGGCTCGTGAATGAGAGTACAAGCCTGGCCATTCTGATGTTCCAGCTGCCAGCTTATTTCGCCGGGTTCGTCGCTGGTGCCCAGCGTCGGCCACTGGTTCAGCTGGCCGATTTCACCGTCGATACGGCTGGCAAGCTGCGGGCTGGCGACCAGAATACGGTGCGAGGTGCCGAGCGTGCGCATAATCAAATCCGCGTCGCTGGTCAGCGCGGTGCGCACCCGCAGGGCAATATCGATGCGCTCGTTGATTAAATCCACCGGCCGATCGATGGCGATAATTTGCAGCTTTACGCGCGGGTAGCGCTGTAAAAACGCGGGCAGGCTGGCCTGAATAATTTCCACCAGCCCGGTCGGACAGCTGAAGCGCACGCGTCCGTGCGGTTCCGCTTTGGCTTCCGCTACCACCGCTTCGGCCTGTTCCGCATCCAGCAGCAGCGTGCGGCAGCGCTCATAAAAAGCCTGACCGGTTTCGGTGACCTGAAAACGGCGGCTGGATCGTTCGATCAGCCGTACGCCCAGCCGCTCCTCCAGCGCCGCCACCCGACGGCTCAGCCGTGATTTCGGCAGGTTAATCGCCCGGCTGGCCGCCGCAAAGCCGCCGTGGGAAACCACCTGCGCAAACCAGTAATAATCATTAAAATCCGCACGCATTATCGTTCCTCCTGTAGAACGCTACATCTCATTTTACCTGTCTTTTCAGCTTATCGTTGCAGGAATATGCTCTCCTCCATGACGAAGGGTCGTCACTCAACGGAGAAAATTATGAACAGCAGCTTTAATAACAAAGTGGTTATCGTTACCGGCGGCACCAGCGGTATTGGCCTGGCAACGGCGAAAGCCTTTGCGCAGCAGGGGGCAATGGTGTTTATCACCGGGCGTCGTCAGCAGGCGCTGGAGGCGGCGGTGCGTGAAATCGGCGGGCAGGTTACCGGCGTGCAGGCGGATATGAGCCGCCTGGAAGATATCGATCGCCTTTACGATGCGGTGCAGCAGAAAGCCAGCCAGATTGACGTGGTGTTTGCTAACGCTGGCGGCGGCGAATTTGCGCCGCTGGGCGCCATTACCGAAGAACATTTCGACAGCACCTTTGCCACCAATGTGAAAGGCGTGCTGTTTACCGTGCAGAAGGCGCTGCCGCTGATGCGCGACGGCGGCGCGGTGGTGTTAACCTCATCCACCACCAGCATTTCCGGGACGCCCGCCTTCAGCGTCTATTCGGCAACCAAGGCCGCGGTGCGCAACTTCGCCCGTAACTGGATGCTGGATCTGAAGGATCGCCATATTCGGGTTAACGCGGTCAGCCCAGGCGTGACGGAGACGGCGGGACTGAATGAGCTGTTTGGCGACGGGGAAAATGCCGAAAGCACTAAAGCCTGGCTGGCTGAGCAGATCCCGGCAGGGCGCGTCGGGCAGCCGGAGGAGATCGCTAAAGCGGTGCTATTCCTGGCCTCGGACGACGCCAGCTTTATCAACGGCGTGGAGCTGTTTGTGGATGGCGGCCAGATGCAGTTTTAACACGTAACGCCAGCAGGCCGGAAAACAGCGGCCTGCTGGCGTTATGCTAACAGCAATGGCTTTGGCTTCAGCTCTGCGCCCAGCCGCTCGTCCGAAATCTCGTATTGTTAACAACTATAAGAAATACGTATCACTTCTTTAACAGAATTGTGACAATACGCAATATACATATAACTTAATATGTTTTATAAATTTTCGTTATCGCCTGCCACTATGCCACCTAAAGAGAAAGACATATGGAACAGACAACTGATAGCAAAAGTAAAGACGCGCATCCGCCCAAAAAAGAGCAGTTCAACCGCTCGATTGGCCTGATCTCTAACTTCGCCCTTGGGTTTACCTATCTCTCGCCGCTCACCGCCGTTTATTCCCTGTTTGCGCTGGCGGTGACGCTCGCCGGGCCGCCCGCCGTCTGGTGGATTTTAATTGTCGCCTGCGGACAGCTGCTGGTCTCGCTGGTATTCGGTGAAGTCGCCTCGCAATATCCGATTACCGGCGGGCTTTATCCCTGGGCCAGAAGGCTATGGGGAAAAAATATGCGTGGATCGCCGCCTGGATCTATCTCTGGGCGCTGGTAGTTACCATTACTTCGATTGCCGAATATACCGCGACCTTTGTCGCCTCGCTGTTTAACTACGGAATCACGCCCGGCAAGATGATGGTGACCTCCATCGTGCTGCTGCTGATTATGATGGGCGTTAATATGTCGGGCACGAAAAACCTCGCCAGAGTGGCGAAAATTGGTTTCTGGTGCGAAATCGTCAGCGTTATTGCGTTAGGCATTTATCTGCTGATCTTCCATCGCTCGCAGCCTTTCTCGGTGGTATTCGATTCAATGGGCGTTCTGGCAGCAGATGGCAGTTATACCACTGCCTTTATGTCCGCAGCGCTGATGGGATTATTCATGTTCTTTGGTTTTGAAGCCTGCGGCAACGTGGCGGAAGAGGTAAAAGAACCCGGCAAGAAAATTCCGGTAGCCATGATTCTGAGTATCGTCTTCGGTGCTATTTCCGCCGTAATTTCTATTCTGGGTTATCTGCTCTCCTCACCCAATTTACAGGATATTGTTAATGGCAAAATTGCCGATCCTATTCCGGCTATTTTGCATGAGGCGCTGGGTGAAACGGGCGCGACGATATTTATCGTCATTGCGGTGATCGCCATGCTCTCCTGTATTCTTTCGCTGCAGGCTGCGCTGAGCCGTCTGATATTTTCCTTCTCGCGCGACAAAATGCTGCCGGGCAGCGAATGGATGGCCAAAATATCGAAACACAGCGTGCCGGATAACGCCATGATGGTTAGCTGTCTGTTACCGGTGATTATCTGCGTCTGGGTCTATTTTCAGCCTGACAGCCTCGCCAGAATTACCGCCTTTGCGGTGATCGGGATCTATATTTCGTTCCAGATGGTGGTGCTGGCAGCGCTGCGTCAGCGGCTGAAAGGGTGGAAACCGGCGGGAGAATGGACCGTTGGCGGCTGGGGCATGTTGGTTAACGTGCTGGCGCTCGCTTACGGCCTGTGCGGCATCTGGCTGCTGGCGCAGCCCGCCGACAGCGATAACTTTATCGATCGCTGGACCGTGCTGGTGGGCCTGGCGATCGTGATCCTGTCGGGGCTGCTCTATATGTTTATTACCCGGCCTTTTGGCCGCTCGAACGCGCCGGAAAATGATGCTATCGAGTATGCCAATAAGCTGAACGCCAGCGAAAACAGCTAATCTTCAGGCGCTAAGGTTGGATATGGCGCGATGATAAAGCCGGACCGGACAGCGTGCTGTCCGGTCCAATAAGCTGAGCGGCAAGACTACCGCACTTTATTCAGATAAAAAAATACCGGTCATAATGTGTGACCGGTATTTTTGTTTGCGTCTCTGTTTGCCAACGCATAAAGAATAAAGTAATCCGTCTGATGAAAGGGGGAAAAATCGGGCGCCATTAACAGATCGCCTACGCGATATTTGGGCCAGGTCGAAAAAATAATCCGCTTATCCACATTAGTCAGAATAATCGGATCCCGATCGGAATAGGGCAGCAGTTCTTCCTCTACGCGGCTGACCAGAATATCAAGAGCGGCCACCCCTAAAAAATGATCTTTAAAATAGACGGGCACGGCGGCGGTCAGCGTATAGGAAGTATTACAAATATAATCGACATAGGGGCCGTGAATAAAAGCTTTGCCATTTGCGGGCGCATCTTTAAACCATTCGAAGGTTCTGAAATCAAGCCGCTGCTGCGTCGCCTGATCTAAATCCAGATTAACCTGCGTCACGCCGCCCGCTTTTTTATACCACCACCCAGCAGCCAGAACTCTTTATTTTCGCGCGTGCTGGCAATATGGCTGGCAAAACCGGCGCCAGAACAGTAGGCATTATTATTTAATGTCTGTTTTATATGCTCCTGAATGGTTCGTTTCACCGCTGGCTCAAGCAGAAAATCGACGTTTTCGCTCTGGATGCGCGTCAGCGAGTCGCTAATGGCGTTGGCCAGCAGCGCCGTTGAGCTAATGGTGGAATGAATAATGTCATCAATTTTGCAGGTTAGCGCGCTCATAGATTCTGATAAGACCATAGTCATGCCTGTTTCCGCTGATTGTCAGTTTGGCTTAAATTTCAGTTTGCTTTCAATAAGATAAAACGTAAACGTATCAATAAGCTGCGTGGCGATTTGTACGGATTGCGCTTCATTATGGGCTGCCAGCGCGTCAGTTAAGGCGGCATAGAGCGCGATCGCTTCATTATGGATAACCGGCGACTGATAGAGAATCGCCACCAGAGAGGCCCATTCAGCCTGTAACTGCAATTCCTGATTGGCCAGCCGGGCAGACTGAGAGCAGGCGGCAATCGCCAACAAACAGCGCATATCCGCCTGGGTTTTCGACTCAGGCGTCTCGGCTGATTTCAGCACCTCGACAAAGCTTTCCAGACGATTAATATCCGCTTTTGTCATTCGGCGCGAGGCCAGTTTTGCACTATGGCTTATTACCGCGCAGTGCATTTCGCCGAGGTCAGAAATATAGTCGGTACTGATATCCTTAAAAGGATGAAGCGTATTACTGCCGTCATCAGATTTTTCGCAAACAAAGCTTCCGCCATTCCGGCCTCGTACCGTATGGATTAAATTATTTGCCCTCAGAGTGTTTAACGCTTCTCTGATCGTTATATGTGAAACGCCCATCATTTTTGCCAGATCGGCTTCATTCGGTAACTGTTCGTGAGCCTCAAGCAAGCCAGTAATAATAGCATTTGAAAGACGTTGCACTATCTGATCGGAACGGCTGGCCTGACCAATAGGCGCAAATATTACTGCATGAGTAATCATAGGGTTCTCTGAGTAAATAAATAGCCGAAACAACCGCTATAAATAACATAAAGCGGCATGTTAATGAAGGAGTAAGTGCGGCGGGACAAATCATCGAAAATTAGTCGATCCTTTGCT
Organism: Mixta sp. Marseille-Q2659; assembly: GCF_940807255.1. Lineage (GTDB taxonomy): Bacteria > Pseudomonadota > Gammaproteobacteria > Enterobacterales > Enterobacteriaceae > Mixta. The sequence goes on from NZ_CALNWY010000034.1 coordinate 17,022, forward strand.
TAAAAATGCGATCCAGCCGACAAATAAATCTCAATTTCTGCTAAGCACGCTTTTATTCGAACAGGCGATGATGCCGCCTGAAAAGAAGGATAGCGGCTGAGAAAAAGCGCGGCGGAAAAACCGCTTAAGAAGTGCGATGCGGTAATGCTGCCAACTTACTGATTTAGTGTATGATGGTGATTTTAAGGTGCTTGCGTGGCTTCCATTTCCATCAGATGTCCTTCCTGCTCCGCTACTGAAGGCGTGGTGCGTAACGGCAAAAGCACTGCCGGACATCAGCGCTATCTCTGCTCTCATTGCCGTAAAACATGGCAACTACAGTTCACTTACACCGCCTCTCAGCCCGGTACGCACCAGAAAATCATTGATATGGCCATGAATGGCGTCGGATGTCGCGCCAGTGCACGCATTATGGGCGTTGGCCTCAACACGGTTTTACGTCACTTAAAAAACTCAGGCCGCAGTCGGTAACCTCGCGCATACAACCGGGCAGTGATGTGATTGTCTGCGCTGAAATGGACGAACAGTGGGGCTACGTCGGTGCTAAATCACGTCAGCGCTGGCTGTTTTGCGCGTATGACAGGATACGGAGGACGGTTGTGGCGCACGTCTTCGGTGAACGCACTCTGGCCACACTGGAGCGTCTTCTGAGCCTGCTGTCGGCCTTTGAGGTCGTGGTATGGATGACGGATGGCTGGCCGCTGTACGAATCACGCCTGAAGGGAAAGCTGCACGTTATCAGCAAGCGTTACACTCAGCGCATTGAGCGACATAACCTGAATCTGAGACAACATCTGGCAAGGCTGGGACGGAAGTCACTGTCGTTCTCAAAATCGGTGGAGCTGCATGACAAGGTCATCGGGCATTATCTGAACATAAAACACTATCAGTAAGTTGGAGTCATTACCGTTTTTTGGACTTTGGCCATTTTTTTACTGGTCACTAATCCCGCTTTTAGCATCTGCTCTTGTAAGGTAAGTTTTGTCATGTTGGTTTCTAATGTTATTGAATAATTTGCAGGATTATACCTGTAATTTCTATAGCTGTACCAGGTTGCAGAATCTGTTTGCGCGTTGCTTGCGTTTGGTGGTGGGGTTTGTGAAAAAGCCGTCTGTCACGGTGTAGGGAAGAGAGTAAGCGATACCTTACGAATTAATTGAATCTGACAGATGGCGTTATAAAAAAATCCACGCAATTGCGTGGATTTTTCGGAACCTTAACTCGTTGCCATGAGAATCAAAGCAATCTCATAAGACAAGCGATCGGATTTAAACGTTAAACAGGAAGTTCATAATATCGCCATCTTTAACGATATATTCTTTGCCTTCTGAACGCATTTTGCCCGCTTCTTTCGCTCCCTGTTCACCTTTATAGGTAATGAAGTCATCAAAGGCGATGGTTTGCGCGCGAATAAAGCCTTTTTCAAAATCGGTATGAATCTTACCAGCCGCCTGCGGCGCGGTAGCGCCAACCGGGATGGTCCAGGCGCGCACTTCTTTTACGCCTGCGGTGAAGTAGGTCTGCAGGTTCAGCAGCGCATAACCGGCACGAATTACGCGGTTCAGGCCCGGCTCTTCCAGTCCCAGCTCTGCCATAAACTCGTCGCGTTCTTCATCTTCCAGCTCGGCAATATCAGACTCAACGGCGGCGCAAACCGGCACAACCACCGAACCTTCCTGCTCAGCGATGGCGCGAACCTGATCGAGATAGGGGTTGTTCTCAAAACCATCTTCATTGACGTTGGCAATGTACATGGTCGGCTTCAGCGTCAGGAAGCTCAGGTAGCGAATAGCCGCTTTTTCTTCAGCGTCCAGCGGCAGGGCGCGCAGCATACCGGCGTTTTCCAGATGCGGCAGGCATTTTTCCAGCACCGCCTGCTCCAGTTTGGCGTCTTTATCGCCGCCTTTGGCCTTCTTCTGGACGCGCTGCAGCGCACGTTCACAGGTGTCGAGATCGGAAAGCGCCAGTTCAGTGTTGATGACGTCAATATCTTCCGCCGGATTCACCTTGCCGGAAACGTGAATGATATTGTCATTTTCAAAGCAGCGCACCACGTGGCCGATCGCTTCGGTTTCGCGAATATTAGTCAGGAACTGGTTACCCAGACCTTCACCTTTGGAAGCGCCTTTAACCAGACCGGCAATATCAACGAATTCCATGGTGGTTGGAATAATACGCTGCGGCTTAACAATCTCCGCCAGCTGATCGAGACGTGAATCAGGCATCGGCACCACGCCGGTATTCGGCTCAATGGTACAGAACGGGAAGTTTGCTGCTTCGATGCCCGCTTTGGTTAACGCATTGAACAGCGTGGATTTACCCACGTTAGGCAGGCCCACGATACCGCATTTGAATCCCATGTTTGAATCACCTTAATTGCTGAGATAACCAGACAAGCTATGTTGTCGGTTATGACATGAAAAATTTGCCCGCATTATACACGTAATTATGGCGCGGATGCGGCTGATTTCATTCTCCGTCGGCGGGAAAACGCGTTTTAAAACTGCAATTGTGCGGATTGTTGCTGATAATAAGATTGAGACGCAACGTGACGGAGGCGCAACCAGTCTTACTATGATCAAGCTGCAACCGCCGCTGGAGATAATGTGCGATGTGCTGCATGCGCCTGACGGGCGTATCGTTGCGCTCGATCTGCACTATGATGAACCGCATCCGGCCGCTTACCGCAGCGTGACGCGGCGGCTTCAGCTGGCCTCGCTGTCGGCGGCGCAGCGCGAAGAGATGTTCATCCATCAGCTACTCAGCCTGGAAAGCATGTCGGCATTACTGCACCGGCGGCAATGGCTTTGCAGCATTGCGCTTGATTTTACTCTGGCGCAGCGGGTTACCGAATCCGCCTTTATTCGTCAGATAATCCATCACCTGCCTTTTCTGCGACTGTCGCTGTCGGAGGATTTCCCCAATCTGCACGACGGAATAGAGAATCCCTTAATTCGCGCCCTGAGCGAACAGCTGAATATTCTGTGGCTCAGCGATCTCGGCGCTGGCTACGCCAATCTGAATGCGGTGCAAAGCCATATTTTCGAAGCGGTAAAGCTCGATCGGCGTTTTTATGTCGAAAACGTCCATAAATCCGTTTTTATTATGCTGCTGCGCCAGATTATGCAGATGACCAACCGGCTGATTATTGATGGCGTGGAGGATGAAAGCCAGCGGCTGATGCTGGCGCAGCAGGGGATTTGGGCACTACAGAATTATCAATATGCGTCGCTGCCGCTCAGCAAAATCAGCAGCCTGCCGGAGTAAGCGGCAGGCGCGACGGTCAGCTCGCCTTATAGCTGTGCAGACGGTTCATGGCTTTCAGCAAATCGTCCTTTAACCATAGTTCAGTACAGCGGGCCGCTTCATCCACGGCGTTATCAATCAGCGTTTGCTCTGAGGCGGGCGGTTTACCCAGTACGAAGCCGACCACTTTATTGCGATCGCCGGGATGCCCAATGCCGATGCGCAGCCGATGGAAGTTGGGGTTGTTGCCCAGCTTGCTGATGATGTCTTTCAGGCCGTTATGGCCGCCATGGCCGCCGCCCAGCTTAAATTTCGCCACGCCAGGCGGCAAATCCAGCTCATCATGGGCAACCAGAATCTCTTCCGGTGCGATGCGATAGAAGGTCGCCATCGCCGCCACCGCCTTGCCGCTCAGATTCATAAAGGTGGTCGGCACCAGCAGGCGCACATCGTTACCGCCAATATTGAGTCGGGCGGTATAGCCAAAAAATTTACTCTCTTCTTTCAGAGACTGATTATGACGCTCGGCGAGCAAATCCACATACCAGGCGCCAGCGTTATGGCGGGTTGCGGCATATTCCGCGCCAGGGTTAGCCAGGCCGACAATCAGCTTAATCTCACTCACGGGGTCATTTCCTGCTAAAAACCGAAGGGCGATAGTGTAGCGGCCTGGTAATCAGAATACAAAGCGGGGCACGCTTTTAGTTGCGTTACGAAATAATACGTTTTCTATATAAATACAGTGATTTAACGGTAAGTTTTTGTCAATCGGCAGTTAAAATGTGTGATCGTGCGCGCAACGAATAGTCAGGTCATCTCCTAAGCTTATGGTGATTTAACCGTATGTGCTGTGCTGCCGGTAAAAAGGAGCTGAGAGATGAAACGTAAAAATGCAATGATTGCGGGTAATAGTCTGATGGGACTGGGATTGCTCACCATGATTTTGGGGGTGGGCTATGCGGTGCTTAATCAGCTGCCGCAGCTGCAGCTGCCGTCTATGCTGACGCCAATAGCGATTCTCGCCATTTTTATTGGTGCGCTGTTGTGGCTGGTCGGGGCGCGTATTAGCGGACGCGAAAAGGTCGCGGATCGTTATTACTGGGTGCGCCACTGCGGCGATGAGCGCTGCCGCCGTACCTCACATTATCGTAGCCATACCCACTAAAATGGAATTTCCTGCAGCGCGGCGCGGCGCCGGAAGAAATGTCTCAATGCGGTTACGCCCGCCAGCCTTCGCCTGATAAAGCGCTTTATCTGCCATCATCATCAACGAGGTGAAACTGTGCGTTCTGCCAGCGGCAATGCCGATGCTGACCGTATATTCAATGTTATCGGGCCGTGAAATCATCGCCAGCAGGCGGATCTCTTCGCATAGCGCCTGCGCCTTCTGCACATCGCCGACAAAAATCGCCGCAAACTCTTCGCCGCCCAGCCGGGAAAAGGTGCTTTCCGCCGGCAGGATCTTTTCCACTACGCGGCAAAAATCGAGCAACACCCGATCGCCCTGATTATGACCAAAGCGGTCATTGATACTCTTAAAATGATCCAGGTCGAAAACCAGCGCCGCCAGCATTTTCTGCTGTTGTCCGCTCTGTTTTTCGGCGACGCCCGCCTGTGCAAACAGCGCGCGCCGGTTCCAGACGCTGGTTAACGGATCGCGCAAAGAAGCCTGTTTATAGCGAATCTGGGTTCGCTCGTTGACCATTGCCAGAATCGTTAAGGTCAGGCCGATGACGAACAGGATCGACTCCAGAATTACATAGCCGGAAAAGGCGGTGCCGCCGATGGCGCCGTGGCTGTGGTTCGGCGTTTTGCTGTCAAAGCACATGCGCGTCAGGTGAAAGCCTAAATGAAACCACAGCAGCAGCTGTGCCGGCCAGAAGGTGATCTGCAGGCAGGCGCGGGAGCGGGTAAGCAGAATGATTAAGGCGGCGGTATAGCTGATACACAGCAGACAGCTCACCATAATGCGCTTCGGCATGGAGTAGTAAAAAGAGGGGAAACAGCAGAGCAAAGCCCAGAGCAGGGCGCCAAACAGCCAGCTAAAGCCAGGTCGTCGCCCCGAAAAAACGCGAAACGCACACAGCAGCATGCCGTACGCCAGCATCACCAGCATATTGCCGACGGCAATGGGCAAAAACTGTTGCCCCTCGCTACGCAAGCTGCTGAGCCAGACGGCGAGCATTGTTGCCATGATGGCGATGGCGGTATAGCCAAGCACCCGATCATACTGCGCGCCGCTCCAGGCAAAAATCATGATGATGCTCAGGAAGCCCAGCACATAGAGTTCACAGATAAAAAGTGTGTAGACATCAAGTGCCATAGCGCTTCCCCATAAAAAACCGCAGCAAAATAACATGAGTTACCGGTGGTAAAAGCAATGGTTAACGCAGCGGTAAAAAAGAGAGTACAGAAAACATTACGCGTTTTGCTGGCGTTCGATGGGGAGATTAGCCATACACGAGAGGGGTTTATCGTTAAATAACAGGGTGAAGCGGGCAAAAAAAACCGGGCCTCAGCCCGGTTTTTCAACATATCAGCGATTAATGTTCAAACATCGCCGAGATGGATTCTTCATTGCTGATGCGACGAATCGCTTCAGCTAACATGCCGGAAAGCGTCAACGTACGGACGTTAGGCAGCGCCTTGATCTCATCGGCCAGCGGGATGGTATCGCAGACTACAACTTCATCAATGACTGAGTGACGCAGGTTTTCTGCCGCATTGCCGGAGAAGATCGGGTGGGTCGCATAGGCGAAAACACGCTTGGCGCCGCGCTCTTTCAGCGCTTCCGCTGCTTTGCACAGCGTACCGCCGGTATCAATCATATCGTCAACCAGCACGCAGTCACGGCCTGCCACGTCCCCAATAATGTGCATCACCTGAGAAACGTTAGCGCGCGGACGACGTTTATCAATGATAGCCATATCGGTATCGTTAAGCAGTTTGGCAATAGCGCGAGCGCGCACGACGCCGCCGATGTCCGGTGAAACCACAATCGGATTTTCCAGACCAATTTGCAACATATCTTCCAGTAAAATCGGGCTACCGAACACGTTATCAACCGGAACGTCGAAGAAGCCCTGGATCTGTTCTGCGTGCAGGTCCACTGTCAGCACGCGGTCAACGCCGACGCTGGAAAGAAAATCCGCAACCACTTTAGCCGTAATCGGCACACGCGCAGAGCGCACGCGGCGATCCTGACGGGCATAGCCAAAGTAGGGGATGACAGCAGTAATACGACCGGCGGAAGCGCGACGCAGCGCGTCTACCATTACAACCAGCTCCATCAGGTTGTCATTGGTAGGGGCACAGGTGGACTGGATGATGAAAATATCACCACCGCGTACATTTTCATTGATTTGTACGCTCACTTCACCATCGCTGAAACGACCGACGGCGGCGTCGCCCAGGCTGGTGTAAAGGCGGTTGGCAATACGTTGTGCTAGTTCCGGGGTGGCGTTACCAGCAAAAAGCTTCATATCAGGCACGAGAAGAACCTCAGGCTTTGCGTCCAGAGAATGCACACAGGCGAGCGGCAACGGGCGCGCTTATCCGCTGCGTGCGTGCATACGGGTGTATTAAAGCGTGCAGTGCAGCGTCTGGAACAGGGTGACGCTGTCACATTACGCCAGGTGCCCTGAAAGTATGCGGTGAAGGGGCGAAAGGTTTACGCCTTGCGCGACGAATCCCTGCATCCAGTTCGGGGCCAGCTCAAGCACCTGACGGGCAGCGGACTCGGTGTCGAATTCTGCAAACACACAAGCGCCGGTTCCTGTCAGGCGCGACGGCGCGTATTCTAGCAGCCAGGAAACAAGCGCATCAACCTCGCGAAAACGTTTTCTTACGACTGCCTCACAATCATTGCTGAAAGGCGCCGCTAACAGCGCAGCAAATGAGCGTACCGGCGAATTACGCGTCAGCGCCGGATCGTTGAACACCAACGGCGTCGGAACCGAGACGCCGGGATGCGCAACCAGATACCATTTTTCCGGCGGTTCGACGGGCTGCAGCGCTTCGCCCACGCCCTCGGCGAAGGCGGCGTGGCCGCGCACGAACACCGGCACATCAGCACCCAGCTGTAAACCGAGCGCGCACAGCGTCTCATTTTCCAGGCCGGTCTGCCACAGGTGATTCAGCGCCACCAACACCGTGGCGGCATTGGAAGAGCCGCCGCCCAGTCCGCCGCCCATCGGCAGGCGTTTGTCGATAGCAATATCCGCGCCGGCCTGCACGGGCAGCGTGCCACGTTCACGTGCGGCGCGCATTAACAGCCGTGCGGCGCGCACAATCAGGTTATCTTCATCAGGTACGCCCGCGACCGGCGTTAATAAACGAATCTCGCCGTGGTTCTGCGGGGTGATGTGCAGGCTGTCGCCATAATCGAGAAACTGGAACAGCGTCTGCAAATTGTGATAGCCGTCAGGACGACGGCCGGTGATATAGAGAAACAGGTTAAGCTTCGCCGGAGCGGGCCAGGTGGTGATCATTGTACGGTCCAGCTATCCATGCGCAGTTTGATACGTTTGTCGCCCTGCTTCAGCTCGATGCTGGCGGGCAGCGCCGGGGTTACCTTATTGTCATAGCCTTGAATGGTAACATCCCACTGCAGGCCGTTGCGCGTATAGCTCAGCGTGCGCAGCTGATATTGCTCATCCAGCGTGAAGTCGGTGGCGTCGCCCGGCAGGCCAAGCATCCATTGACGCAGGTTCGCCAGCGGAATATCCATACCGGTCAGCTGGGAGATCATTTTCTCCGCATCGTTGCTGACGTAGCGTTTGCCTTTGTTATCCACTAACTGCACGGTGTCGCCCTGCGCATCAAGCTGCAGCTCGGTGCTGCCCAGCGGGTTAGTCAGCAGCAGACGATAGCGATCCGGCGCGGTTTGCTGCCAGTTAAAGCGCGCATAAACTTTTTGCTGGTCAGAAAGCCAGGCAAAGGCGCCGCGCGTCTGGTACTGGGTAATTTTTTGTACCGCCTGCTGATGCTGTTGCCACTGCGGGGAGGTCGGGCTTTGACCAGGTCCCTGTGGTTTATTGATGGTACAGGCCGCCAGCAGCACGCTGGCCAGGGGAAGCAGCCGCAAAGAACGGCGGGTGAGCAAATCAAACACCTGGTCATCTCCTCAGACACATTTTTTAGATCCAAACGGATAACGCTAATCATTCGCCTGTTACCCGTCAACGTAGAATTACCGAAATTCAGTCATATCAGCTATATCTTATTACAGTCATAGTCTTTGTATGGCTTTTCATGATCTCACGCATCTTGTAGAATGCGCCCCATAAAACCCCAACAACATTGGGATAACCCGATCTGATTCACCATGACGCTGCTGGCCCTCGGAATAAATCATAAAACGGCACCCGTTGCCCTACGCGAAAAAGTGACCTTCTCGCCGGATACGCTGGATGAGGCTTTAAACAGCCTGCTGGCGCAGCCGATGGTGCAGGGGGGCGTTGTGCTGTCCACCTGTAACCGCACGGAACTTTATCTTAGCGTAGAGCAGCAGGAAAACCTGCACGAGCGTCTGGTGCAATGGCTGTGCGAATACCACAACCTGCGCGAAGATGACGTGCGTAAAAGCCTCTACTGGCACCACGACAACGAGGCGGTCAGCCATCTGATGCGCGTCGCCAGTGGGCTGGACTCGCTGGTTCTCGGCGAGCCGCAGATCCTCGGCCAGGTGAAAAAAGCCTTTGCGGATTCCCAACGCGGCCATTCGCTCTCCAGCGAACTGGAGCGCATGTTCCAGAAAACTTTCTCCGTCGCCAAACGCGTACGCACCGAAACCGACATCGGCGCCAGCGCCGTTTCCGTGGCGTTTGCCGCCTGTACGCTGGCGCGTCAGATCTTCGAATCGCTTTCCACCGTTAACGTGCTGCTGGTCGGCGCGGGCGAAACCATCGAGCTGGCGGCGCGGCATCTGCGCGAACATAACGTTAAAAAATTGATTATCGCTAACCGCACCCGCGAGCGCGCTCAGCTGCTGGCGGACGAGGTAGGCGCAGAAGTGATTGGCCTGGCGGAGATCGATAGCCGCCTGGCGGAAGCGGACATCATTATCAGCTCTACCGCCAGTCCGCTGCCGATTATCGGACGCGGCATGGTCGAACGGGCGCTGAAAGCGCGTCGAAATCAGCCGATGCTGCTGGTGGACATCGCCGTGCCGCGCGACGTGGAGCCGGAAGTCGGTAAGCTGGCCAACGCTTACCTCTACAGCGTAGACGACCTCCAGGCGATCATTGAAAATAATATGGCGCAGCGTAAGGCCGCGGCGGTGCAGGCGGAAACTATCGTCGCTCAGGAAAGCGGCGAGTTTATGGCCTGGCTGCGCGCCCAGAGCGCGGTTGAGACTATCCGTGACTATCGTGAACAGGCCGGTCAGATCCGCGCCGAGCTGGAAGCCAAAGCGCTGACGGCGCTGCAGCAGGGCGCCGATCCGCAGGATGTATTGCGCGATCTGGCCCACAAGCTGACCAACCGGCTGATTCACGCCCCTACTAAATCCCTGCAACAGGCTGCACGCGACGGCGATAGCGAGCGTTTGCAAATCCTGCGTGACAGCCTCGGGCTGGACTAGCTAATTCCCATACCAATACAGGGTAAACCACACCAGATGAAGACTTCTATTGTTGCCAAACTGGAAGCCTTGCAGGAGCGCCACGAAGAAGTGGAAGCGATGCTCGGCGATGCCAGCGTCATCGCTGAACAGGAGCGTTTCCGCGCGCTGTCGCGTGAATATGCCCAGCTTACCGACGTCAGCAAATGCTTCCGTCAGTGGCAGCAGGTGCAGGATGATATTGCCACCGCCGAGCAGATGCTGAGCGATGCCGAAATGCGCGATATGGCAATGGACGAACTAAAAAGCGCGCGCGCGCAGAGCGAACAGCTGGAACAGCAGCTGCAGGTGCTGCTGCTGCCGAAAGATCCCGATGACGAACGCGACTGCTTCGTGGAAGTGCGCGCCGGCGCGGGCGGCGATGAAGCCGCGATTTTTGCCGGCGATCTGTTCCGTATGTACAGCCGCTTCGCGGAAGCGCGCCGCTGGCGCGTTGAAGTGATCAGCGCCAACGAAGGCGAACACGGCGGCTATAAAGAGATGATCGCCCGCGTCAGCGGCGAAGGCGCCTACGGACGCCTGAAATTTGAATCGGGTGGCCATCGCGTGCAGCGCGTGCCGGAAACCGAATCGCAGGGGCGTATTCACACTTCTGCCTGTACCGTGGCGGTTATGCCGGTGCTGCCGGAAGCGGAGCTGCCGGATATTAACCCTGCCGATCTGAAAATCGATACGTTCCGCTCGTCGGGCGCGGGCGGTCAGCACGTTAACACCACCGACTCCGCGATTCGTATTACCCACCTGCCTACCGGCATCGTGGTCGAGTGTCAGGACGAACGCTCCCAGCATAAAAACAAAGCCAAAGCGCTGTCAGTGCTGGGCGCGCGTATTCATGCTGCCGAGATGGCGAAACGCCACGAGCAGGAAGCCTCTACGCGCCGTAACCTGCTGGGCAGCGGCGATCGTTCCGATCGTATCCGCACCTATAACTTCCCGCAGGGGCGCGTGACCGACCATCGTATCAACCTGACGCTTTACCGTCTGGATGAAGTGATGGAAGGGAAACTGGATACGCTGATTGAACCTATCGTGCAGGAGCATCAGGCCGATCAGCTGGCTGCGCTTGCCGGACAGGAATAATGGATATTCGCAGTTGGTTAACTGACGCCTGCCGCGCGCTGAGCGGCGGCGAAAGCCCGAAGCGCGATGCGGAAGTACTGCTTGCCTTCGTTACCGGCAAATCGCGCAGCTGGCTGATGGCGTTTGATGAAACCGAACTGAGTGACGCCCAGCTGACACAGCTTAACGCGCTGATCGCCCGCCGCGCCCGCGGCGAGCCGGTGGCGCATCTCACCGGCGAGCGCGAGTTCTGGTCGCTGCCGCTCACCGTTTCGCCCGTCACTCTGATCCCGCGTCCCGATACCGAAATCCTTGTTGAACAGGCGCTGGCGCGCCTGCCGACTGCCGCGGTCGATATTCTCGATCTTGGCACCGGCACCGGCGCGGTGGCGTTAGCTATCGCCAGCGAACGGTCCGACTGCCGTATTGTGGGCGTCGATCGGGTAGCGGAAGCGGTGCAGCTGGCGCAGCACAACGCGCAAAAGCTGCAGATTACAAACGTCGCCTTTCTGCAGAGCGACTGGTTCAGCGCGCTGGCGCAGAGGAAATTTGCATTGATTGTCAGCAATCCTCCCTATATCGATGGTGCCGATCCCCATTTACAGCAGGGTGACGTGCGTTTCGAGCCGCTGAGCGCGCTGGTGGCGCCGGAGCAGGGGTTGGCCGATATTCGCCACATCGCGCAGGCCGCACGCGATTATTTGCAGCCGGATGGGTGGCTGATGCTTGAACATGGCTGGCAACAGGGCGCACAGGTGCGTAATATCCTGGCTGCCCATGGTTATCAGGCAGTAACAACCTGCCAGGACTACGCAGGTCACGATCGCGTGACGTTAGCTAAATATTAACAGGGAGAACATCATGGCTGCTTATTATGGTGTGATTAAACACCTTCATCTGCTTACCGTCGCTATTACGGTAGTGCTGTTTATTCTACGTTTTATCTGGCTGCAGAGCGGATCGGCCATGATGTCGCAGCGCTGGGTGCGTATCGTGCCGCATATTAACGACACGCTGCTGTTTATCAGCGGCATTTGTCTGGTATTAATTACCCATTTTTATCCGTTTACGCCGCAGGGTTCATGGCTGACGGAAAAGCTGTTTGGCGTTATTATCTATGTCGCCCTGGGCGTAGTGGCATTTGGCCGACGTCCGCGTGAGGCTAAAGTACGCTGGATTGCCTTTATCGTGGCGCTGGCGGTGCTGGGCATCATTATTAAGCTGGCCGTAACCAAACTGCCGCTTTTGGGGATTGTATGACATCAGTAACAAATATTGATTTTAGTGAAGCGCCGCTGTGTGAGGCGGTGATCGCGACCTCGCGCGCTATCCGCACCGATTTTCCTGCCGACGCAGTCAATGCGCAGCTGCAGGCATTGGTGGAGGAGGCGCGCGCTTACGTTTCCACGGAGAAAGGGCCGGATTTGCAGCTGGAAAAGCTGCTGGAGCTGTTTTATAAAAAATGGAAATTCGGCGGCGCTAGCGGCGTCTATAAGCTTTCCGACGTTCTCTGGCTGGATAACGTATTAAATACGCGCCAGGGTACGGCGGTCTCGCTCGGCGTGGTGCTGTTGCATATTGCGCATCAGCTCGATCTGCCGCTGATGCCGGTGATTTTTCCGACGCAGCTGATCCTGCGCGCCGACTGGATGGATGGCGAAATGTGGCTCATCAATCCGTTCAACGGCGATACGCTTAGCGAACATACGCTGGAAGTGTGGCTGAAAGGCAATATCAGCCCCACCGCTGAACTCTATGACGAAGATCTGGACGAAGCGGAGTCATCAACCGTCATTCGCAAAATGCTGGATACGCTGAAAACCGCGCTGATGGAAGAGAAGCATATGGAGCTGGCGCTGAACGTCTGCAATCTGCTGCTGGAAATCGATCCTGAAGATCCCTATGAAATCCGCGATCGTGGTCTGATTTATGCGCAGCTCGACTGCGAACATATTGCGCTGACCGATCTTATCTATTTTGTTGAGCAGTGCCCGGAAGATCCGGTAAGCGAAATGATTAAAGTTCAGATTCACGCAATTGAACAGAAACAGGTGACGTTGCACTAAGCGGCGTTGGCCATTCAATGAAAAAAGGCGAAGGCATGAAAGAAAAAGTTGTCAGCATCGGTGATATTCAGGTCGCCAACGATCTGCCATTTGTACTCTTTGGTGGAATGAACGTACTGGAGTCGCGCGATCTGGCGATGCGCATCTGCGAACATTACGTTAACGTAACCAACAAGCTGGGCATCCCTTACGTATTCAAAGCCTCTTTCGATAAAGCTAACCGTTCATCCATTCACTCTTACCGCGGCCCCGGCCTGGAAAAGGGCATGAAGATTTTTCAGGAGCTGAAGCAGACCTTCGGCGTGAAAATCATCACCGACGTGCATGAACCTTCCCAGGCGCAGCCGGTGGCTGACGTGGTGGATGTGATCCAGCTGCCTGCCTTCCTTGCCCGTCAAACCGATCTGGTTGAAGCGATGGCAAAAACCGGCGCGGTGATTAACGTGAAAAAACCGCAGTTCGTGAGCCCGGGCCAGATGGGTAATATCGTCGAAAAATTTGCTGAAGGCGGCAACGAGAACATTATTCTGTGCGATCGCGGCGCCAACTTTGGCTATGACAACCTGGTTGTGGATATGCTGGGCTTCAACGTGATGAAGAGCGTTTCTAACAACAGCCCGGTCATCTTCGACGTGACCCACGCGCTGCAAACGCGCGATCCGTTTGGCGCAGCCTCCGGCGGTCGTCGTGCGCAGGTCGCTGAACTGGCGCGCGCCGGCATGGCGGTCGGCATCGCCGGTCTGTTTATTGAAGCGCACCCGGATCCAGCCAATGCGAAATGCGACGGCCCGTCCGCGCTGCCGCTGGACAAGCTGGAACCGTTCCTGGTGCAGATGAAAGCCATCGATGACCTGGTCAAAAGCTTCCCGGCGCTCGATACCAGTAAGTAATTGCGATATCGCGCCAATAAAAAAGCAGCGGCCTGGCCGCTGCTTTTTTTATGCCGCTTTACCGTTACAGCATAACGGTCATCAGATAGCCGATAAACAGCGCCAGGTGCGCCGCGCCGTTCAGGACATTGGTTCGGCCGGTCGAGAATGAAATATTACACAGGATCAGCACCGAGCCCATGATAATCATCTGCGGCGCCTCAAGGCCGAAAATCAGCTCCTGTCCGGTCAGCGCAGCGATAAGCGTAACGGTCGGCACCGTCAGCGAGATGGTCGCCAGCACCGAACCGAAAAACAGGTTCATTGCGCGCTGCACCTGATTAGCCAGCACGGCTTTAATCGCGCCCAGGCCTTCCGGCGACAGAATCAGCAGGGCGACAAGGAAGCCGGTGAACTGCTGCGGGGCGTTCAGCTCCGTCAGTAAGCTCTCCAGCGGCTCAGCGTTCATTTTCGTCACGCTAATCACCGCCACCAGATGAATCAGCAGCCAGATGGTGTGCCAGAGGCTGCTATGCGCTGAAGGCTTGCCGTGATGCGGATCGCCATCATCGCTGTCATCTTCATGTTCATACACGAACAGGCTCTGATGCGTTTTGGTCTGGATCAGCAGGAATACGCCATACATCGCGGCGGAGATAGCGGAAATCAGCAGCGCCTGACCGGTGGTGAAATTACCGCCCGGCAGCGCATTCGGGAATACCAGCACCAGAATCGCCAGCGGAACAATGGCAATCAGATACTGCTTTACGCCGGCCAGATTAACATACTGGGTGGCGAACTTACGTCCGCCCAGCAGCAGCGCAAAGCCCACCAGCCCCGACGTTACAATCATAATGATCGAGTAGAGCGTATCGCGCATCAGCGCAGGCGCCGCGCCGCCGGTGGCCATCAGCGCAGAAATTAAGCTGACTTCCAGAATCACCACCGACAGGCTGAGGATCAGTGAGCCGTAGGGTTCGCCCAGGCGATGCGCCAGCACGTCCGCATGGCGCACCACGCTAAAGGCGCTGCTCAGGATACCGACCAGTGCTAACAGATTAATCGCGATAACCAGCGGCATTGAACTGGCACTACCGTAGAACCACAGTACGGCCAGCGCAGCCACAGGAAAAAGAAGTGAGTATTCGGTATGGCGGGTTTTCTTACTGTCGTGCGTACCCATAGGCAATATTCTCCTGTCTTAACGATGCATCCCTTATGGCAGAAACCCAATAGCGGGCCTCTAAAGATTACGTGCTGTTATCATTTTTACCAGCGCTGACAGTGTAGTAAGTAAAAATAAATCCGCATGCTTTTTTACTTTATTTTACTATTTCGTTGAAAAAACGTTTATCAGCATAATTTTATTAGTTATTTCAATAAAAACTTTTATTTTCAATGGGATGATTTTAATGTCATCAAAATAAAGGGGCGATTATAGGGTGATTTATGTGCATTAAAACAGGGGATATATGCATTTAGCGGCAAAAAAGCGTTATTCAGGTGATGCCAGCGAAATTTGCTAAAACGGCGCACTGAGCCACACTTATTCTGAACAGCACAGGAGGAAATATGCCTTATAAAACCACAGCTTCTTTGCCAGATAACGTGAAGAACGTCCTGCCTGCTCATGCGCAGGAGATTTATCAGGCCGCGTTTAACAGTGCCTGGGATGAGTATGAAGATAAAAAAGAGCGTCGCGGCGATGAGTCTCGCGAAGAAGTGGCGCACAAGGTCGCCTGGGCCGCGGTAAAAAGCAAATATACCAAAGGCGACGACGACAAATGGCATCCTAAGAAATAAGCATGACCGGGCTGACGTCGCGGCGGCCCGGCAAACCCTTCTGCAACCTTCCGCTTTTTGTGTGCGTCAGTTCATCTCCTGAAAAAATTTCCCTTAATTTCCTCAAGTCTTGTTTTGAACCGCCGATGCTTTTTATAAGTTTCGTTTCTTTTGTGATCCGCTTCACGCTTGCAAGCGCCGCAGGAAATGAATAAGGTCTTTTAAACATAACGCAACGACGGGTAGCTGAATGTCTCAGCTCAGGGAGAAAGCCTGTTCGTCACCAGGAAGGGGATCAGGCTGAGGAGGTAAGGTTGTTAACACGCGAATTCTTATTAAAAGCCGACTGTAAAACCGCTTTTGGCGAGATTGAAGAGTCGCTGTTATGGACCTGCGAACAGCGTGCGGCTTCGCTGGCCGCGACGCTCGCCTGTCGGCCCAATAACAGTCCGGTATGGATTTTCGGCTACGGCTCACTGATGTGGAATCCGGTATTTGATGCCGAAGAGGTTGCAGAAGCCACACTGCGCGGCTGGCATCGCGCCTTCTGTCTGCGCTTAACCGCCGGTCGGGGCACTGCGCAGCAGCCAGGCCGGATGCTGGCGTTAAAAGAGGGTGGGAATACCCGCGGACTCGCGTTTCGGTTGCCGGATGCCAGCCTGTACGAAGAGCTGGAGCTGCTGTGGAAGCGCGAAATGGTCACCGGCTGTTATCTGCCCAGCTGGCGGGAATTAACGCTGAATGACGGACGTCAGGTGACGGCGCTGGTGTTTATCATGGATCCGCGCCATCCGCTGTATGAAGCGGATACCTGTGCTAAAACTATCGCGCCGCTGATCGCCCGCGCCAGCGGTCCGCTTGGCACCAATGCGCAATATCTGTTTTCACTGGCGCAGGAGCTGCACCGTCGTGGAATGGAAGATGCCGCGCTGTCGGAACTGGCACAGCAGGTGCGGGAACTCCAGGTGTGCCATAGTAGTTTGCAGGGATAGGACGGACGCCGTCGGGATGGCGTCCGCCAGGACTTGTTATTTTGTGCGTGCCGGATTAATCAGCCAGGTTCCGGCACGATTAATCTCCAGCTGCTGGCTGTGTAAACCATCCTGCTGCTGGACTTCCACCAGATAATGACCGGCGGCCAGGTTCAGCGCCGCATAGCCGTTATTGCTCGGTTTCACATCCAGCGTTTCCCCGTTCAGCCTGACCGTTTCATCACTGCGCAAGCGCAAATAGACCGTCGCCAGCGTTGGACCATTGCCCTGCGGCTGCGGCTGCGCCTCTGCAGGTGCGGCAGGCGTGGCGCTGGCAGCGGGTGCCGCCGTATCCTCATTGCCGCTGTTGACCAGTACGGCGATAGCGATTACCGCCAGCAACGCGCCGCCGCTCAGCAAAATTAACGGTAGAGAAAGACGGCGCGGCGCACGCGGCGTGAGCGGATCGGCGCTGGAAGCGCCGTGATTGACCGCTAACACCACCGGCTCCGGCGTCGGTGCGCTGTCCGGTTCCACTTTTTCCTGCGCCTGGTTTACGGTGCTGACCAGCTGCTGTACATCGCTGATCGGCAGCGAAATCAGCGCCGCCAGCTCATCAATAGACTGCGGCCGGTCAGAGGGTTTCATCATCAGCGCGCGATCCACCGCATGCAGCAGCGACAGGGAATAACCGGCGGGCTGGCGCTGTGCAAGCGGCTGATAATGATCTTCGATGCAGCGCACCACGCTGGCGGGCGGCGGGCTGCCGGTGATCAGCGTATGCAGCACCGCGCCCAGCGCGTAAATATCGGTCCAGGGCCCCTGCTCGCTGTCGGTCTCTTCGCTGTACTGTTCGATGGGCGCATAGCCGGGCTTCAGCATAATTTCCGTTTCATCGGAAAGGTTGCCGATCTCCTTGCGCGCCGAGCCGAAATCGAGCAGCACCGGCAGCTGGTTGTCCTGAATCTGGATATTGTCCAGCGCAATATCGCGATGCAGATAGCCCGCCTGATGAATGGTGCCGATAGCGCCAAACAGCGGCGGCAAAAGCTGGCGGATCCACTCTTCATTAATGGTATCGGGATGCTGCTGCTGCCACGCCTTTAGCGACATGCCGCTGTACCAGAGCGTGCCCATATAGGCGGTGCCGTTCTCCTCCCAGAAG
>NZ_CALNWY010000035.1 GCF_940807255.1 Mixta sp. Marseille-Q2659
TTTTTTGCGTATCTTTACGGCACATCGTAGCCCAACGCCGCTTTACGAATACGGAACCATTGCTGACGGCTAAGTTGAATAGCCGTTGCTTTTTGCGCGGCGCGCACACGCTCAATTTTTCCTGAGCCAATGATGGGCAACGGCGTCGAAGGTAAGCGCATAATCCAGGCATAAACAACCTGCTCAATAGATTCGGCGCCGGTTTCTTCAGCAACAGCCTGCAACTCGGCACGCAGCGGCGCTGATTTCTCTTCACTGAACAGCCGACCGCCGCCCAGACAGGACCATGCCATCGGCTTGATGCGCAACTGCTGGCACTGGTCGAGCGTACCGTCCAGCAGGGTATCCTGACAGAGCGGAGAGATTTCTACCTGATTGGTCGCCAGGGTAAACGGCAGGCGCGACTGCAACAGCGAAAACTGCGACGGCGTAAAGTTAGATACGCCAAAGTGACGAACCTTGCCGCTCTGATGTAGCGCAGTAAACGCTTCGGCGATGTCGTCAGCATCCATGAGCGGA
This sequence comes from Mixta sp. Marseille-Q2659, assembly GCF_940807255.1. Lineage (GTDB taxonomy): Bacteria > Pseudomonadota > Gammaproteobacteria > Enterobacterales > Enterobacteriaceae > Mixta. The sequence continues at coordinate 520 of NZ_CALNWY010000035.1, forward strand.
TCGGGGCGGTGAATCAGCAGCAGATCGAGATAATCCGTGGCAAAGTGGCGTAATGAATTTTCCGCGCTGCGAATAATATGATCGGCATCGGTAATATAGTGGCCCAACGCATTTTCCGGGCGTGCGGTGGTAGCGATACCGCACTTGCTCACCAGCTCTATACGCTGACGCAGCGAGGGATCCAGCCGTAGCGCGGCGCCGAACGCGGCCTCGCACTGATAATCCCCGTAAATATCCGCATGATCGACGGTGGTAATCCCCAGCGCCAAGTGCTGTTCAATAAATGTCACCAGTTGCTGGGCGGACATTTGCCACTCCATCAGCCGCCAGTAGCCCATCACCAGTCGGGAAAATTCCGGTCCCTGAGGCGCGATACATACACGTTCTGTCATTTTGCTTCCTTCGGCTAAGTTTTCAGGACCGCAGTATACGCCGATGCCAGAGAATAAAAGCGGGGAATATCAAAAGAGTGACGGCTGTTGGGGTTCTTCGGGAGGCGGTGCTTTTTCACTGCGTTGCAGGCGTAGCCAGCGCTGCCGACAAAGGCGCAGCACCTCGCGCTTTTGCGCATCGCTGAACTTCATCCAGTTAAAGCGTTCATCGCGGCTACGCATACAACCACGGCAGTAACCTCGTTCGTCGGACTGGCAAACTCCACGGCACGGGCTTGGCACCGGGAAAAACTCTAGCTGCTCCGCCACATCGCCTCCTGATTAATGCATTTCTTTCATTGAAGACAGCATCCCTCCGTAGCGCAAGCTGAGGCCTGAAAATTCTTTACGCGGCGAGAGGCAAATCTAATCTTTGGCTAACCAGAGGGTTACAGATCGCTTAAATCAAGCGCGTTAAGGTTTTACTAATGTTTTTCGACTAAGCTGCAACAAATCCTTCTATTAAGCGTCATCATGTTGCTGCTGAAAAAACTTCGCTGTAGAGAATCGACATTCCTTATCGGTTGCGCTTTATATTTTACTTTCATCCTTAACGCTCTGTTTATTGTGCGCGCCGCAGAAAGGACGCCGCTGACACATCTGCATGACTATCTCTTTCTGGCCTCGATCCCGCTGGTGCTGTTTTGCGCCTTTATGCTGATATTTAATCTGTTAGTTTTGCCATGGCTCGGCAAACCGCTGTTAATTATTCTGCTGCTGTGCGGCGCGGCCGCGAACTATTTTATGTATAGCTTCGGCACGGTAATCGACACCAATATGGTGCAGAACGTCTTTGAAACAGACCTTCAGGAGACGACGGCGCTGCTCAGTCCGCGTTACTTACTGTGGATGCTGCTGCTGGGCGTGATCCCTGCTGTGGTGATAGCCATGACGAAAATCATACGCCCGCGCCCCTGGTGGTTTGCGCTGGCCAGCCGCGCGCTGTGGTGTATCGGCTCGGTGCTGCTCGTTCTGCTGATCGCCGCCCTGATGTATAAGGATTACGCCTCGCTGTTTCGTAATAACAAAGGGCTGGTGAAAATGGTGGCACCCGCCAATGTGGTGAGCGGAACCATTAATTATGTGAATAACCGCTGGCTACAAGGGAGCCAGGCGCTGGTACGTATTGGCCAGGATGCTCATAAAGGGCCGGTAATTAAAGCGGCCAGCAAAAAGACGCTGGTGATTTTCGTGCTGGGTGAAACGGCACGTGCGGAGAACTTCTCTTTAGGCGGCTATGGTCGCGAAACGAACCCGAAGCTGAAACAGCAGCAGGTCATTTACTATCAGCATGCCAGCTCCTGCGGCACCGAAACCGCGATTTCCGTACCCTGTATGTTTTCAGGTATGCCGCGCACGCAATATAACGCCAATCTGGCGCGCCATCAGGAAGGCCTGATGGATGTGCTGGCCCATGCCGGCGTGAACGTTATGTGGCGCGAAAATGATGGCGGCTGTAAAGGCGCCTGTAACCGTATTCCGCATACCGATATGACTCAGTGGAAGCTTAATGAATTCTGCCACAGCGACTACTGTCTGGATGATGTGCTGCTGCATCGCCTGTCGAACTATATTGATGGCGTAAAGGATGATTCCGTTATCGTACTGCATCAGATGGGCAGCCACGGCCCGGCTTACTATTTACGTTACCCGCCCGCGATGCGGCAGTTTACGCCGACCTGCGACAGCAAACAGATTCAGGATTGCGATCATCAGGCGCTGGTCAATACCTACGACAATACGCTTTTCTATACCGATTCGATGCTGAGCGACACCATCGATCTGTTAAAGCGCTATCAGGATCGCTTTAACGTGGCGCTGATTTATCTCTCCGATCACGGTGAGTCGCTGGGCGAGAAAGGGATGTATCTGCACGGTACGCCTTATCTGTTCGCGCCCAGCCAGCAGACGCATATTCCATTTCTGGTCTGGCTCTCCGCTGATTATGCGCGCACTTATGGCGTTAACGAGACCTGTCTGCGCCAGCATGCGCAACAGGACGAGGTCTCACAGGATAACGTTTTCCATACGTTACTGGGAATGGTCAACGTTCAGACCGGACTTTACCAGCCAGCACTCGATCTGCTGAAGGTGTGTCAGATGCATTAAGGTTGCATTAGGCCAGCGGGTCTATTACCCTGAGAGCTATGTGTTAAACGACACGATCGCATACTAAAAGCTGCTCGCCACCGGCGAGCAGCTTTGTTTATAGCGCGGTGTTACCGGCTTAAACGGCAGAAGTACCAGGTCGCTTATACTGCGGCGAAATCAGCCATATGGCTGATTTCGCCGTCGTTTGCGTAAACCGCTATTCTGGCGCCACGTTAACGCAAGCGACGATTTTATTGTGAAAGCCTCGGCGCTAAATAAAAAAACGCCATTTTCAATACGACTGGTCTACTAACACAAGAGCCTTGATTTTTCGCTCGGTATCCGGCAGCTATACTAAGCTTTTTTCGACTGTCATCGGATGATGACCCCTTTCAGGAGACAATTATGCGCTTACTTCATACTATGCTGCGCGTTGGCGATATGCAGCGTTCACTCGATTTTTATACGCGCGTGCTGGGCATGCGCCTGCTGCGTGAAAGTGAAAATCAGGAATATAAATACAACCTGGCTTTTGTTGGCTACAGCGATGAAAGCGAAGGCGCGGTAATCGAGCTGACCTACAACTGGGGCGTCGATAAATACGATCTCGGTAACGCCTATGGCCACATCGCACTGGGCGTGGACGACGTGGCAGCCACCTGTGAAAAAATCCGTCAGGCAGGCGGCAATGTGACGCGTGAAGCCGGCCCGGTAAAAGGCGGCAGCACTATCATTGCGTTTGTTGAAGATCCGGACGGTTATAAAATCGAACTGATTGAAAATAAACAGGCCGGTCACGGTCTCGGCAACTAACTATCCAGGGCGCTTTTCGGCGCCCTTCTTCTTCCCGCTGCTGCAACCTCAGGCGAAATTTGCCATAATGCGCGCTGCTTTTTTTCGCCAACGAGATCCTGATGTCTGAATCGAAACAACTGAACGCTTTATCTGAACGCTTCCGCGGGTTTTATCCGGTGGTGATTGATGTGGAAACGGCCGGATTTAATGCCAAAACCGATGCGCTGCTGGAAGTTGCCGCCGTTACGTTGAAAATGGATGAGGACGGCTGGCTACAGCTTGACCAGACGCTGCATTTTCATGTCGAGCCTTTTGAGGGCGCGATCCTGCATCCTGAAGCGCTGGCGTTCAATGGTATCGATCCGACAAATCCGCTGCGCGGTGCGGTTAATGAATATGATGCGCTGCATGCGATTTTTAAGCAGGTGCGCAAAGGAATCAAAGATCACGGCTGCAACCGGGCGATTGTGGTGGCGCATAACGCCAATTTTGACCACAGCTTTATGATGGCCGCCGCCGAACGCGCCAGCCTGAAACGCAATCCTTTCCATCCGTTTGCGACCTTCGATACCGCCGCGCTGAGCGGGCTGGTGGTCGGTCAAACCGTCCTGGCGAAAGCCTGTAAGGCCGCAGGCATTGCTTTTGACGCCAGCCAGGCCCATTCGGCGCTGTACGATACGGAACGCACTGCGGAGCTGTTTTGTGAACTGGTAAATCGCTGGAAACGTCTGGGCGGCTGGCCGCCGCTGCTGGTCGGCGAAGAACAGCCCGAAGAAGCGCCAGATAGCGCGGGGCTGTAACGTAAAAAGGGCGCTATCCGCGCCCTTTTACTTTTCAGCAAGTTAAATCAGCTTATTCAGCTTCTTTATATTTTTCTGCGGTTTCTTTAATCAGCGTCTGCAGTTCGCCGCGCTGGAACATTTCAATAACGATATCGCAGCCGCCCACCAGCTCGCCATCAACCCACAGCTGCGGGAACGTTGGCCAGTTGGCATATTTCGGCAGCTCAGCGCGAATATCAGGATTCTGTAAAATATCAACATAGGCGAAGCGCTCGCCACAGGCAGAGAGAGCCTGAACGGTCTGCGCAGAAAAACCGCAGCTTGGCAGCTTCGGTGAGCCTTTCATATATAACAGAATTGGGTTTTCTGCGATCTGACGCTGAATTTTTTCAACAGTACTCATAATTGCCTTCCTTAAATAGCTTGCTTCGTGTCTATTGATTGTAGCGACTGTAACGGGTCGCTGAAAACGACATTTTCTGTAAGGTTAAATACCTCAGGTTATTATGCCGGTCGTTAAGAATAAAATAACGCCCAACGGGCCCTTTTATGGGACGCCGATTAATATCCGGCAATAATTCTGTTGAGATAAGCAGCTGTTTCTGCTTATTTTTACATCTTAATGCAATTAAACGTTGTTTGTCTGAAAAAGGCTTTATGTTTTCGTAAACAGTTCGATTAGAATTGGCTTTCGGGGATCTGCCGCTATGGTAGAAACAGGATTAACTTTGCGCGCTTATCGCGCTTTTAGTGTAACCACACCATGCGTTTACTGATTACGCTTTTTATGCTGGCTTTTGCGCAACTCTTTTTTAATGTGGCGCAGGCTTCCCCGCAGGCGCCGGTTAAGGCCAGCCAGCATAAAATTGATAAGAAAAGCGCCCGCGATGACGATCGCCGTAAGCGTCGTCCCTTAAAAACCGCCGCTAAAAAATCACGCCCGGCGACCGTTGAAAAAAACAAGATAAAGAAAAAAGGCAAGCCTGCGGCAAGCCATGCCGAAACGGTAACCGCGAAGAAAAGCCGCTCGACGAAAAAAAGCAGCGTCAAAACCGCCAGCACCAAAAAAGGCAGCGTTAAGACCACAAAGGCACGTTACGGCCGTCAACGCGGCGATAAGAAAACGGCGCAGGCCGCGTTGCGCGGGCCTCTGGAAATGAGCAAGGCGCATCGGGCTCGTTATCAAAAGGCGCGCGAAACGGCGATGAATAAGCTGATGAGCCAGCTTGGCAAACCTTATCTTTGGGGAGGCACCTCTCCTCATACCGGCTTCGACTGTAGCGGCCTGGTCTGGTATGCCTACAAAGATGTCGTAAAATTCAAAATTCCGCGTACCGCCAATGAAATGTACCATTTGCGCGACGCGGCGCCGGTTAATCGCGAAGCGCTGGAGAAAGGCGATCTGGTTTTCTTCCGCATCAATAATCGTGGCGCGGCCGATCATGTCGGCGTTTACCTGGGCAATGGGCGTTTTATTCAGTCACCACGTACGGGTAAAGATATTCAGATCAGCCAGCTTAGTGATGATTACTGGCAGCGTCATTACGTCGGCGCGCGGCGGGTAATGACGCCACGCACCATTCGCTGAATGCGTTGCGCAATAAAAAAAGCCTGTCATAAGACAGGCTTTTTTTATTGCCAGCACTCTGTTAGTGCATAACTGCCGTAAAGCTAAAAGCTATGATTAGCAGCAGCGCTGCCACGGTAGTGGTTAACGACAGTTTTAAATCGGTACTCATTGCGCCCCCTCAATCCCTACAAACAGTAATGTTATAGATTTTCCCATACTCCAGGGTAAAAATCTCGTTTTCTTTGCGCCACCTTGGTAGAATCCCCGCCTTGCGTTGCGCAACAACGGAAATCACCGCTGTTGGCCCCTTTTTTCAAAGACGTCCCGCCAAGCCAGACGTAACTCAGCCAGCATTATTAACCTATTCAAGCGCTGAATTACGCCATGCGGACGCAAACGTTTAACATTAGCCATATCAAACTATTACGATAGGCGCAGGAGTATTTTTTTAATGGCAACAATCAAAGATGTCGCGAAGCGTGCTGGCGTTTCCACCACCACGGTTTCGCACGTCATTAATAAAACCCGTTTTGTCGCGGAAGAAACCCGCGAAGCGGTATGGGCTGCAATCAAAGAACTGCACTATTCTCCCAGTGCGGTAGCACGTAGCCTGAAGGTCAATCACACCAAATCGATTGGCCTGCTGGCGACCTCCAGCGAAGCGCCCTATTTTGCTGAAATTATTGAGGCGGTAGAAACGCGCTGTTTCGCCCGCGGCTATACGCTTATTCTTGGCAACGCCCACAACGATCTGCAGAAACAGCAGGCCTATCTGTCGATGATGGCCCAGAAGCGCGTCGATGGCCTGTTGGTCATGTGTTCTGAATACCCTGAAGCGCTGCTGAAAATGCTGGAAGAGAACCGCAACATTCCTATGGTTGTGATGGACTGGGGCGAATCGCGCGGCGATTTTACCGATACCGTGCTGGATAATGCGTTTGAAGGCGGTTATATCGCCGGACGCTATCTGATCGAGCGTGGCCATCGCGATATTGGCATTATTCCCGGTCAGATGGAGCGCAATACCGGCAGCGGCCGTTTTGCTGGTTTTATCAAGGCACTAAACGAAGCGAATATTCCGGTGCGCGATGAGTGGATCGTACAGGGCGATTTTGAGCCAGAATCGGGCTATCGCGCGATGCAGCAAATTCTGGCACAGAAGCAGCGCCCGACCGCCGTTTTCTGTGGCGGCGATATTATGGCGATGGGTGCCATTTGCGCAGCGGATGAGATGGGCCTGCGCGTACCGCAGGATATTTCGGTCATCGGCTACGATAACGTGCGCAACGCCCGCTATTTCACGCCTGCGCTTACCACGGTGCATCAGCCTAAAGAGCAGTTGGGCGAAACGGCGTTCGATATGCTGTTAGATCGTATTATTAATAAGCGTGAAAAGTCGCAAACGATTGAAGTTCATCCCACCCTGATTGAACGCCGCTCCGTCGCCGACGGCCCGTTCCGCGACTATCGCCGCTAATCTCAACGCTCAGGGCCATCGGCCCTGAGTTGTTACGCTTCCCGCAGCCATTCCCGATTGAGCGTTTCCGTATCGCCAAGATAGTCGAGTAGCCAGCGCAGCGCCGGCGAGCTGCTCTGTTCTGACCAGCTGACGCAGCAGGGCTGTCCGGGAAAGGCGCTGGCAGCGTCAGCTCGACCAGCGCGCCGGATGCCAACAGCGGCGCGGCAAAATGCCCCGGCACCATACCCACGCACAGCCCCGCGCGCAAACAGTCAAACGCGCTTTCCCAATCCGGCACCACCAGACGCCTCTGATTATCCAGCGTCCAGGTGGTACGGCGCGGCAACGCACGCGAGGTGTCTTCCAGCACCAGTGAAGGCCAGGGACGGATATCATCATCCTGCAATCCGCTCGTCACGCCAGCTAACGGATGCTCAGCGCTGACCACACAGCGCCAGTTCAGTACGCCCATATCGCGAAAGGCAAAGCGCCCACCTACTGGTATCGCCTGTGTCGCGCCAATGGCAACGTCAACGCGGTTATCCGCCAGCGCGTCCCAGACACCGTTAAAGACTTCCGGCGTAATCAACAATTCCATATCGGGAAAGTGGCGGTAAAAATCGAGAACCAGCTGGCGCGTACGCTGTGGCTTTACAATCCGATCGACAGCGATGCTTAGCTGTCCGCGCCAGCCGTTGGCGACCTGCTGGCACTGACGGCGTGTGGCTAGCATTTTTTTGATAACAGTGCGTCCTTCGCGAACAAAAAGCTCACCAGCCTCGGTCAGCACCACATCCCGGTGCCGCCGCTCAAATAGCGGAACCGCCAACCATGCTTCCAGCTGACGTACCGTATAACTGATTGCTGAAGGCACGCGGTGGAGTTCCTCCGCGGCCGCAGAGAAACTTCCGGTACGTGCAACGGCATCAACCACTTCAAGCGCATATTCAGACCACATCTCTTGCCTGCAAAAATTTTGATGTCAGTCGGCAAATTTTAGCGTTTCACATTGAGAAAAACATCCTTTACCCTCGCGCCGTCTGTCCACCTGCTAAATAAATGAGAAAGAGATGTCTGCTACAAAAGGATTTATGTTGTATCTGGCGTTACTCAGTACGCTGGGTTTTCTGGCAACTGATATGTACCTGCCGGCGTTTACCGCTATGCAGGCGAGTTTTCACACCTCTGCGGGCGTTATCAGTGCCAGCCTGACCGTGTTTTTAGGCGGCTTTGCCTGCGCACAGCTGCTGTGGGGCCCGCTTTCCGATCGCTTCGGCCGCAAACCGGTGTTGTTGCTGGGCCTGACAATGTTTGCTGTCGGCTGCGCCGGTATGCTCTGGGCTACCGAGGCCTGGCAGATGTTAACCCTGCGCTTTATTCAGGCGGTCGGCGTTTGCTCCGCCGCCGTCAGCTGGCAGGCGCTGGTCGTTGACCGCTACCGCGGCGCACAGGCGAACCGCGTTTTTGCCACTATTATGCCGCTGGTAGCGCTGTCGCCCGCGCTGGCACCGCTGCTGGGCGCCTGGCTGTTAAGCCACTTTTCCTGGCACGCCATCTTTTTAGTGCTGTTTCTGATTACCCTGCCGCTGCTGTTTGCTACGGCGAGGCTGCAAAAAGCGGCGGCACCGTCAGATGCCCAGCGTTCGCGCACCGGTTTTTTCCGGCTGCTGGCGTCACGCGTCTACAGCGGCAACGTAATGATTTATGCCGCCTGCTCCGCCAGTTTCTTTGCCTGGCTTACCGGCTCGCCTTTTATTCTGCATGATTTAGGGCTCAGCCCTGCCGATATTGGCCTGAGCTATATTCCGCAAACCATCGCTTTTTTAATTGGCGGCTTTGGTTGCCGTTCTGCGCTTCAGCGTCGTAAAGGGCAAACGCTGCTTCCTGCCCTGCTGATTTTTTATGCGGTAAGCGTTGCCGCGCTGTTTATCGTTGCGGTTAGCGGCAACGTTACATTGTGGGGATTGTTGATTCCTTTTTGCGGCATGGCATTAGCTAACGGCGCCATTTATCCCATCGTCGTCGCTAATGCGTTGCTGCCTTTTCCGCAGGATACCGGCAAAGCCGCTGCGCTACAGAATTGCCTCCAGTTGGGACTTTGCTTTTTTGCGAGCCTGGCGGTTTCCAGCTGGCTAAGCCATCCACTCCTGACCACCAGCGCGGTGATGCTGTTTACGATTGTGCTGGTCGCGCTGGGTTATCTGTTGCAGTACAGCGCGGCAGCAAAAACGGTAAATGGCTCCACAAGTCCTGAGATAAGTCGCGACAACACATGATTAGCAAACTAATCATTAGCCGTTGTATATTGCCCAGCGTGAGCATATACTCCTTTGCAGGCAGTCACTTATAATAATTCGTGCGCTTTTTCCCGGTCAGACGGATCGCTTCTCACGTTCTGACACTTAGCTGACCGGGCATTCACTCATTTCAATCCTCTGCTTAACGTCGTAATTCAGGCACACGGTTTTCCGTGCGTTTTCTCACAATCCTGTAGAAATTGACTATTCTGTTTCTCAGGTTCGTATCACACAGGTGATGGAGAAGCTATGAGTTCATCGTGCATAGAAGAAGTGAACCTGGAGGAAAACCATTGGTATCGTATCGCCCATGAAATGCTGGAAATGGCCGATATTGAAGTCAATGGCAATCGTCTCTGGGACATTCAGGTTAAAAATCCTGACTTTTTTAAACGTGTATTACAGGAGGGATCCCTCGGTCTTGGCGAGAGTTACATGGATGGCTGGTGGGAATGCGAACGGCTTGATATGTTTTTTCACCGCGTGCTGAAGCACAAGCTGGATCAGCAACTCCCTCATCATTTCAAAGATACCTTACGCATCGCGGCAGCGCGCCTGACCAATTTACAGTCTAAAAAGCGCGCCTGGATGGTGGGTAAAGAGCATTACGATTTAGGCAACGATCTTTTTTCGCTTATGCTTGATCCCTTTATGCAGTATTCCTGCGGCTACTGGAAAGAAGCCGGTACGCTGGAAGAGGCACAGCAGGCTAAGCTAAAAATGATTTGCGAAAAACTACAGCTGAAGCCGGGCCTGAAACTGCTGGATATTGGCTGCGGCTGGGGCGGTCTGGCAGAGTTTGCCGCACGTCATTATGGCGTTACCGTTCACGGCGTCACCATTTCCGCAGAGCAGCAAAAAATGGCGCAACAGCGCTGTGAAGGACTGGATGTCACTATTCTGCTGCAGGACTATCGCGATCTTAATGACCAGTACGACCGTATTGTCTCTGTCGGGATGTTCGAACACGTCGGCCCTAAAAATTATGCGACCTATTTCGAGGTGGTCGACCGCAATCTGAAGCCTGACGGGCTGTTCCTGCTCCATACTATCGGCGCCATTAAAACCGATATGAATGTTGATCCGTGGATCGATAAATATATCTTCCCCAACGGTTGTTTACCTTCGGTGCGTCATATTGCCGAAGCCAGCGAGCCGCATTTTATTATGGAAGACTGGCATAATTTCGGTGCCGATTACGATACAACGCTGATGGCGTGGTATGAGCGTTTTCTGAAGGCGTGGCCGCAACTGGCTGAAAAATATGGTGAGCGCTTTAAACGCATGTTTACCTATTATCTGAATGCCTGCGCCGGTGCTTTCCGCGCCCGTGATATTCAGCTGTGGCAGGTCGTTTTCAGCCGCGGCGTTGAAGGCGGAATGCGCGTTCCGCACTAATATAAAAAAAACGTGCCAGGCGCGGTTTGACGGCTTAAAAACAGGCAACCGGGTTGCCTGTTTTTTTTATTATTCGCCAGTTTCGTTCTGAAGGCTGGCTGCCAGCGCCGCTTCACGCTGCGCCAGGACGCGCTCAACTGTATCGACGATCGCCTGCGTATGCGGATCGATTTCAATGTTGACCCGCTGCCCCAGCTTTTTCGTGCCCAGCGTGGTGCGCGCCAGGGTTTCAGGAATTAAATGCACGCAAAATTTAGTTTTAGTGACGTCGCCAACGGTCAGGCTGATGCCATCGATACCAATAAACCCTTTGTGAAGAATATATTTCAGCAGCGAGCTGTCCTGCGGCTTAAACCAAATTTCACGGTTATTTTCTGCATTTATAATCTTGCAGATTTCCGCCGTGGTCATAATATGGCCGGACATCAAATGCCCACCGATTTCATCGCTAAACTTAGCCGCACGTTCGATATTAACCACATCGCCCGTCTGTAAATCGCCAAGGTTAGTAATACGCAACGTCTCTTTAACTAAATCAAAGCTGACGCGATCGCCATCAACCTCGGTTACGGTCAGACAGCAGCCATTATGTGCGACCGATGCGCCCAGCTCCAGACCCGGTAATAACTCTGGCGGCATTTTAATAATATGGGTACGAAAGTTCGTTTTTTCCTCAATAGCAACCACCTCGGCGGTGCCCTGCACAATTCCGGTAAACATAGATTAGCCTCAGTTAGTTTTTGCTGATATTAACATACTCTCCGCCGCAGACCAGGCTGGCAAAGGCAGGAAAACAGCCCGCTTCACGCATAAAATGCTGTTTCTTTAAGACCTTGATGCCGTTATGATCCTGCACCAACATGACGCATCATTATCTATTCTTTATTATCTCGCCCTCTGGGTAATTCTTTATTCATTTTTAAAACATAAAAAGGTGTTTACGTGCAGAAGTATCTGACAGAAGCGCGTCAATTATTAGCTCTTGCCATTCCGGTTATTCTGGCGCAGGTCGCGCAAACGGCCATGGGATTTGTCGATACGATTATGGCCGGTTCAGTTAGCGCAACCGATATGGCGGCGGTGGCGGTCGGCACCTCTATCTGGCTACCCGCTATTTTATTTGGCCACGGCCTTATTCTGGCCTTAACGCCGGTAGTGGCGCAGCTTAACGGCTCCGGTCGACGCGAGCGGATCGCCCGTCAGGTGCGCCAGGCTTACTGGCTGGCGGCGCTGGTGTCGGTGCTGATCATGGTGGTGTTATGGAACGCCGGTTATATGATTCACGCCATGCACGATATTGATCCGGCGCTGGCCGATAAAGCGGTTGGCTATCTGCGTGCGCTGCTCTGGGGGGCGCCCGGTTATCTCTTTTTCCAGGTTGCACGCAACCAGTGCGAAGGCCTGTCGAAAACCAAACCCGGCATGGTGATGGGCTTTATCGGGCTGCTGGTTAACATCCCGGTTAACTATGTTTTTATTTATGGCCATCTGGGCATGCCCGCGCTGGGCGGCGTCGGCTGCGGCGTGGCGACCGCATCGGTCTACTGGGTCATTTTTATTGTTATGCGGCTGTGGATCAAACGGGCGCGCTCTATGCGCGATATCGCCCTGCCCGACTACTTCAGCGCGCCAGACTGGAACGTACTGAAACGGTTAACGCTTCTTGGATTGCCGGTGGCGCTGGCGCTCTTTTTTGAAGTCACCCTGTTTGCCGTGGTCGCCCTGCTGGTCTCTCCGTTAGGGATCGTGAATGTCGCCGGTCACCAGATTGCGCTTAACTTCAGCTCGCTGATGTTTGTGCTGCCGTTGTCCCTGGGCGTGGCGACCACGATTCGCGTGGGCTTTCGTCTCGGCCAGGGTTCGGTGGCAGCGGCGAAAGTGGCGGCCTGGACCGGCCAGGGCGTCGGCATCCTGATGGCGGCGATGACGGCGCTGTTTACCGTTACCTTTCGTGAGCAGATCGCTCTGCTGTATAACGACAATCCGCAAGTGGTGACTCTGGCTGCGCAATTGATGCTGCTGGCGGCAATCACCAGTTTTCCGACTCCATTCAGGTTATCGGCAGCGGGATTTTGCGCGGCATAAAGATACCCGTTCAATCTTCTTTATTACGCTGATCGCCTACTGGGTTATCGGCCTGCCGAGCGGTTATGTACTGGCGCTGACCGACTGGCTGGTGCCGCCAATGGGCCCGGCTGGATTCTGGTGCGGCTTTATTCTGGGCCTGACGTCGGCGGCCATTATGATGCTGTGGCGTATTCGCCGACTGCAAAAACTTCCGGCGGAACTAATTCTGTCGCGCGCGGAACATTAAGATAAAGGCCCGCCGCGGCTAAAAAAACGGCGGGTCGCACAGTTGATGGGCAGTCGCGCAGAAAATTGCATGTTTCTGCTTGCCAGCGGTGAACAGTGTCGCTAATATTCGTCCCCGCCGTCACCCAAGACGGCAGATGCGTTCTTAGCTCAGTTGGTTAGAGCACCACCTTGACATGGTGGGGGTCGATGGTTCGAGTCCATTAGAACGCACCAAAGTGCGTCCGTAGCTCAGTTGGTTAGAGCACCACCTTGACATGGTGGGGGTCGGTGGTTCGAGTCCACTCGGACGCACCAAAAATTTCGATGCGTTCTTAGCTCAGTTGGTTAGAGCACCACCTTGACATGGTGGGGGTCGATGGTTCGAGTCCATTAGAACGCACCACTCTCTCTGGTTACAGTTCCCTTTATCGTTCTCCTTACGCTTACGTTTTATCTCCCTGTTTCCCGCTCTGCGCACGCCCTTTTCGTCCTTTTGCTTTGCCATTAAAAAGCCTTCATTAGCAGGCATATTTTATGCGCAACTTATTTGCAGGTTGTATCTGACTTTTACTAATCAATCCCTGTTTTATCAGAACTTTCCTGGTATTGTCCTGCTTTCATTTATGCCGCTTAGCCCAATTTAAACGCCCGTTAAACGGCCCGGATGCCGTTTCCGCAACGTGACTTTCTTTGATCTCACACCAGCTGCACGCACGCTTTTTGGTTGGTTTTCGTATACTTAGCGTCTATACTATCGCCCGGTGTTTCACTTGAATGGTTTCAGCCAATTGACGTGCCCTAACCTACACTCACAACCAGTTGCGCAACTCGCCCACGCGGGCCATGGAACATCATCGCACAACTTCCTCTGCACGCTTCATATCTGTCACCTATTCTTAGTTTGTATCGCTATCCGCTCGCTGAGCATGAATATTTCCCCGATGCACCAGGCATCGACCTCAAACCTTAATCATCCATCACAACTTACAGATAACTTGTCATGAAAAAGACCAAGATCGTTTGTACTATCGGCCCTAAAACTGAATCCGAAGAGATGCTGACCAATCTGCTGGAAGCAGGCATGAACGTTATGCGTCTTAACTTCTCACACGGCGACTACGAAGAACATGGCCGCCGTATCGCCAACATCCGTGCGGTTATGGAAAAAACCGGTCGTCAGGCGGCTATCCTGCTGGATACCAAAGGCCCGGAAATCCGCACCATGAAACTGGAAGGCGGCAACGACGTTTCCCTGAAAGCGGGTCAGACGTTCACCTTCACCACCGATCAGTCCGTGATTGGTAACAGCGAACGCGTTGCAGTGACCTACGCGGGCTTTGCTGCCGACCTGAAAATCGGCAATACCGTTCTGGTTGACGATGGCTTAATCGGTATGGAAGTCACCGAAGTCAACGAAAATACCGTGGTATGTAAAGTGCTGAACAACGGCGACCTCGGCGAAAATAAAGGCGTTAACCTGCCGGGCGTGTCTATTCAGCTGCCAGCGCTGGCGGAAAAAGATAAGCGCGATCTGATTTTCGGTTGCGAACAGGGCGTCGATTTTGTTGCGGCTTCCTTTATTCGTAAGCGTTCTGACGTGCTGGAAATCCGCGAGCATCTGAAAAAGCATGGCGGCGAGCATATCCAGATCATCTCTAAAATCGAAAACCAGGAAGGTCTCAACAATTTTGATGAGATCCTCGATGCGTCTGACGGCATCATGGTTGCCCGCGGCGACCTCGGCGTGGAAATCCCTGTTGAAGAAGTGATTTTCGCGCAGAAAATGATGATCAAAAAGTGTAATAAAGCACGTAAAGTTGTGATTACCGCGACCCAAATGCTTGATTCCATGATCAAGAACCCGCGCCCTACTCGTGCGGAAGCGGGCGACGTCGCGAACGCCATTCTGGATGGCACCGATGCGGTTATGCTGTCTGGTGAAAGTGCGAAAGGTAAATATCCGCTGGAATCCGTAAGCATCATGGCGACCATCTGCGAACGTACCGATCGCGTGATGAAATCCCGCATTGATACGCTGAACGACAATCGTAAGCTGCGTATTACCGAAGCGGTGTGCCGTGGTGCCGTGGAAACCGCCGAGAAACTGGAAGCGCCGCTGATTGTAGTCGCAACCGAAGGCGGTAAATCTGCGAAGTCCGTACGTAAATATTTCCCGGACGCGACTATCCTGGCGTTAACGACCAATGAAATCACCGCACGTCAGCTGCTGCTGAGCAAAGGCATCGAAGCGCGCGTAGTGAAAGAAATTGCTTCTACCGATGATTTCTACCGTATTGGAAAAGAAATCGCGCTGGAAAGCGGTTACGCGCAGAAAGGTGATGTTGTGGTCATGGTATCAGGTGCCCTGGTACCAAGCGGAACGACAAATACCGCTTCTGTTCACGTACTGTAAATAATTACAGCCTTGAAGAAAAAAGCGCCGAACAGGCGCTTTTTTTATTTCGGCGTAAACGTTATTGCCAAAAATTCCAATTGAAAATAACAATAAAAGCTGGCTTTCAGGAAAGATTAAATCAATTAAATCTGACTGTTTTCATTTATTTTTTCGCCTTTATTGCCTTAACAGATGTTTCTTTGAGCGAACGAGCAAAATTAAGCATGTTCTCATCAAAAATTTATTCTCATACCAAAAAACTTTGTGTAATACTTGTAACGCTACATGGAGATTAACTCAATCTAGAGGGTATAAATAATGAATCGTACTAAACTGGTACTGGGCGCGGTAATTCTGGGTTCAACTCTGCTGGCTGGTTGCTCCAGCAATGCTAAAATCGACCAGCTGTCAAGCGACGTTCAGACTCTGAACGCTAAAGTTGACCAGCTGAGCAACGACGTGAACGCAATGCGTTCTGACGTACAGGCTGCTAAAGATGACGCAGCTCGTGCTAACCAGCGTCTGGACAACCAGGCTCACTCTTACCGTAAGTAAGAGTTCTGGTAATAAAAATGGCGTCCAATGGACGCCATTTTTTTTGCGTTTTTCCTCTGTTTTATTTGTCTGTTATCTGTTTGTTTCCCGCGCCTTGTTTCTCGATTTCTCTTTCTGTTAACGACAGATATTTCTAACGCGCTCTGTTAGCTTCTGTCAGTTTTTTCTGACTGAGCCGTAGTCACCTCTGCCCGTTGCGCTTTCGGCTCGTCAGCGGCCCGCTGAGGCGTTATGGCGTCGCTTTCGCTTACCGCTTCGCCCAGATTAACCAGAACAGGCATGCCAGAACGACGCTCCAGCGCGGCCTTAATCAAAGCAGTGTCACTCTCATCACTATTAATAAAGCGCTTAATCGCTTTGGTGAGCGGTAGCGGCATGGTTTGCGGATCGTCCTGTTCGCTGCGCGATAACGGCTGATGCACTTCGATATAGCGCTTACCGTCAGGCTCAACCGCATACTTCACGGGCTGATTAATAATCTGTACTCGCGTACCTTTCGGCACGCTGTTAAACAGCGCCTCTATATCATCAGGACGCAGGCGAATACAGCCGGAGCTGACGCGCATACCAATGCCAAAATCAGCGTTAGTGCCGTGAATCAGATAGTGGCCTTTGCCATAAGCCAGCCGCAGCGCAAACATGCCCATAGGATTATCCGGCCCGGCCGGAATAACCGCAGGCAACGTCACGCCATCTTTGGCGTAGCGTTTGCGAATATTCTCGGTAGGCGTCCAGGTAGGATTAGGGATCTTTTGACTGATGCTGGTGACTACGGAAGGCGTCATAATTCCCTGTTGACCAATGCCTACCGGATAGACAATCACCTTATTTTCCCCTTTCGGGTAATAGTAAAGGCGTAGCTCCGCCAGGTTAACCACGATACCTTCACGTTTGGTATCGGGCAGCAGCATTTGCTGAGGAATGATGAGTTCGCTACCCGCTTTGGGCAGCCAGGGATCGATGCCAGGATTGGCTTCCAGCATATTAAGCAGACCGATTTTATAGCGGGCGGCAATATCTTCTAACGGGCGATTATTGTTGGGCACAATCGTTGTGACATTTTCGCCAATCAGGCGACTGTTTTCGGCAGGAAGGGGATATTCAGTCGCGCTGACCAGACGCGGCACAAGCAGCGCGGCGCACATTAGCCAGCCTGCGAAGGGAAGATGAACGTTCATGTAGGCTTCTCTCATCGTAAAGAATACGCACCCCGCCAACCGTAGCGGGGTGTGAGAGAAGTGTAGCTTAGCAGAGCGCCTGCGCGCGGGTACGAATAGTGCGGATCATCGCTTCCAGCCCCTGGGAACGGGAAGGCGTAAGATGCTGCGTTAAAGCCAGTTGCTCAAACCAGGGACGCACATCAAATTCGGTAATTTGCTGCGGTGTCATGCCCTGATAAAGGCTAAAAACAATAGCAATCAAGCCTTTAACGATAGCGGCATCACTGTCGCCCTGCAGGTCGATGGTGCCGTCTGCGTTTTGCTGCATAACGATCCAGACCTGACTCTGGCAGCCAGAAACGCTGTATTCAGGCTGGTGGAAGGAATCGGATAATTCCGGCAGCTTGCCACCCAGCTCAATCACATACAGGTATTTTTCTTCCCAGTTGGCGCAGCGGTTAAAGTTGCGCACCAGCTTCTCTTTTTCTGGCAGTAGCGCCATTCCTTCCTCCCTTGCCGACTGGACGGCTTAGCCGCCCAGCAGGCGATGTATACGTGTCAGTCCGGCAGCCAGTCTGTCGGCTTCTTCTTCGCTATTATACATAGCGAACGAGGCGCGACACATAGCCGGAACGCCGTAGTGTTTCATCAGCGGCATGGCGCAATGATGGCCGGTGCGAATGGCAATGCCATACTGATCGAGGAAGCTGCCAACATCGTAAGCGTGATGATCGCCAAGATTAAACGCGATAACGCCGGCGCGCGTCTGCGGCCCATAAATTTTCAGGCCCGGCACCGACGCCAGCTTATCCAGCGCATAACGCATCAGCGCCTGTTCCCGTTGCTGAATATTCTCCAGCCCCAGCGCCTCGACATAGGCCAGCGCAGCGCCAAGCCCGATAATGCCGACGGTGTTCGGCGTACCCGCTTCCAGGCTCCACGGCGTTTTAGCCCAGGTGGTCCCTTCCGGCAGCACTACGGTTTCAATCATTGCGCCGCCGCCCTGCCACGGCGGCAGCGTCGACAGCAGCGCCTGACGCCCGTAAAGAATGCCGACGCCGGTCGGACCGTAGATTTTATGGCTGGAAAAGACATAAAAGTCGCAGTCAATATCCTGCACATCGACAGGCTGATGCATGACCGCCTGGGCGCCATCCACCAGCGTAACCAGACCGGCAGCCTTTGCCTGCGCCACCAGCGCTTTTACCGGGTTGATGGTGCCCAGCACGTTGGAAACGTGCGTAACGGCCAGCAGGCGCGTCCGATCATCGATTAACGCTGCGAGCCGCTCGCTCTCCAGCTCCCCTTCCGCCGTAAGCGGCAGAACGCGAATCGTGGCACCGGTATGTGCCGCGATCATCTGCCAGGGCACGATATTCGCGTGATGCTCCATCTCAGTGATAATGATGTTATCACCTGGCTGAAGCTGACTGCCGCCCCAGCTGTTGGCAACCAGATTAATCCCTTCCGTAGTGCCTTTAACGAAAACGATCTCTTCCGGCGAAGCGGCATTAAGAAAACGCGCCGCCTGGGCGCGCACGTTTTCCATATCTGTCGTCGCAGCGGCGCTGAGGGAATGGATCCCGCGATGCACCGCCGCATAGCCGTGCTGGCTGAAATGACTTTCAGCATTGATTACCGCCAGCGGTTTCTGCGCGCTGGCCGCGCTGTCAAGATAGGCCAACGGCTGTCCGTTGACCTCGCGCGACAGAATCGGAAAATCGGCCCTGACGCGTGCGAGATCAAAACTCATTGAATGCCTCCAGGAAAACGCTGGGCGATGCGTTGCAGAACCACCTCTTTCAGCGTTTCATTATCAATCGCTTCGGTCAGCTCAGCGGCAAAGGCGTAAATGATCATGCGCTGCGCATCTTCTTCGCTAATACCACGCGCGCGCAGATAGAACATCTGCTCTTCGTCAATGCGCCCTACCGTTGCGCCGTGGCTGCATTTCACATCATCGGCATAGATTTCCAGCTGCGGCTTGGTGTCCACCTCCGCCAGGCGTCCCAACAGCAGGTTGTTGTTGGTCATCTGTCCGTCGGTTTTCAGCGCATGCTGCGCCACTTTAATCATGCCGTTAAACACAGCGCGCGCCCGATCGCGCACGATGGTTTTATGCAGCTGGCGGCTCTGGCAGTAGCCTTTGTTATGCTCCAGATAAGTGCGGGTGTCGCAGACCTCTTTGTCCACCGGCAGCACCAGGCTGTTGATCGCCAGGTTGCTGTTCTCGCCGTTGAGCTGCGCGCTGGTATTGTGGCGGCTCAGTCCGGCGCCCAGCAGGAAACTGTGGCTGCTTACGCGCGCATCACGGCCTGTCACCAGATCGTTATGGGCAAAGTGATAGCTGTTGCTGTTTTCAAACGAGAGCTTGGTATGCGTCAGCTGAGCATTATCGCCGACCGCCATAGTCAGACGAGCGCCGGTAAAGTGCGGCTGCGCATTCAGGCTCACGTAATGCTCAAGAACCTGCGCCTCGGCACCCTCTTCAATCTGCAGATGATGGCGATAATGCACCGTATTCAGCTGCTGTTCCGCGCGTCCGCTGCTGATATGCAGCAGATAGAGCGGACGGGGCGCGGCTTTACCGCGCGGCAGCCGAATAGTCATCGCCTGCTCAGCCAGGCTTTCGGTGAGATGCAGGAACACTTCCGGCTGCACCGGCGCGGCAAAATTACGTCTTTCCGCCGCGCTGGCAAGCTGCACGTCAAACAGATCGAAGCGGTCATCGCTCAGGCTGCGATTAAAATAGCCGTCAACGAAAACCAGACGCACCGCGTCCAGCGGCAACGCCAGGCGCGCCACCTCTTCCGCCGTTAGCGCTTTTTCTTCCGGCAGAACAAATTGTTGGCTGAACAGTTCGTCCAGCGGCGTATATTTCCAGTTTTCCTGTTTGCGCGTCGGCAGGCCAAGCCGCATCAGCTGCTGCCAGTGCTGTTGCGCCTGTAATGAGCGATCGTCGCCGCGCGATTCAAACAGATGGTGCCACTGTTGCAGCGCGTTTTCACTCCTGGTCGGTAAGCCAGCCATAGCCTTGCTCCTCCAGCTGTTTCACCAGCGTAAAGTCGCCAGATTTCACGATTTTGCCCTGATACAGCACATGCACGTAGTCCGGCTTGATATAGTCAAGAATACGCTGATAGTGCGTGACGATAATAAAGGCACGCTTGCCGTCGCGCAGCGAGTTCACCCCGTTCGCCACGATTTTCAGCGCATCAATATCCAGACCGGAATCGGTCTCATCAAGAATGCAGAGATCCGGCTCCAGTGCTGCCATCTGCAGAATGTCATTACGCTTCTTCTCGCCGCCGGAAAAACCAACGTTAACGGAGCGTGTCAGCAAATCTTCCGGCATTTTCAGCAGTTCGATTTTCTCTTCGATAAAGTCCTGGAAATCGAAACGATCCAGCTCATCCTGCTGACGATATTTACGCACCGCGTTGACGGCGGTTTGCAGGAAAAACTGGTTGCTGACGCCAGGGATCTCAACCGGATACTGGAAAGCCATAAAGATGCCTTCACCGGCGCGATCTTCCGGCGAAAGCTCCAGCAGGTCTTTGCCTTTAAACGCGACAGAACCACCGGCGATTTCATACTCTTCGCGTCCGGCCAGCGTAGCGGAAAGCGTACTTTTACCGGAGCCGTTTGGCCCCATAATCGCATGGACTTCGCCCGGTTTTACCTCAAGATCCAGCCCGCGCAGGATCGCTTTATCTTCAATGTTTACCTGTAAATCTTTAATGCTTAACATGTTTTATCCTTCGCTTGCCCGCAGGCTACGATGCAGCGCGTCGGCATTAGCCAACGCTGTGTTCCAGACTAATGGCCAACAGCTTTTGCGCCTCTACGGCAAATTCCAGCGGCAGCTCGGAGAAGACGTCTTTACAGAAGCCGTTAACGATCATCGAAATCGCATCTTCCTCGCTGATACCGCGTTGCAGGCAATAGAACAGCTGATCTTCGCCAATACGGGAAGTGGTCGCTTCATGCTCCAGCTGCGCGGTGTTATTACGGGTTTCCACGTAGGGGAACGTATGCGCGCCGCAGTCCGGGCCAATCAGCATTGAGTCACACTGCGTAAAGTTACGGGCATTGGTCGCGGTTGGCATAATTTTCACCAGGCCACGATAGGTGTTCTGGCTTTTCCCGGCGGAAATCCCTTTGGAGATAATGGTCGATTTGGTGTTTTTACCAATGTGGATCATTTTGGTGCCGGTATCAGCCTGCTGGCGGCCGCTGGTCAGCGCCACCGAATAAAACTCGCCGATAGAGTTATCGCCGCGCAGGATCACGCTGGGGTATTTCCAGGTGATCGCCGAGCCGGTTTCCGATTGCGTCCAGGACATTTTGCTGCCGTCGCCTTCGCACAGCGCGCGCTTGGTCACGAAGTTCAGAATCCCGCCTTCGCCTTCGCCGCCGGGGAACCAGTTCTGCACCGTGGAATATTTCACTTCAGCGTTTTTATGGATGATCACTTCCACCACCGCCGCATGCAGCTGATAGCTGTCGCGCACCGGCGCGGAACAGCCTTCGATATAGCTGACGTAGCTGTCTTCGTCGGCAATCAGGATCGTACGTTCGAACTGGCCGGTTTTTGCCGCGTTAATGCGGAAATAGGTCGACAGCTCCATCGGGCAGCGCACGCCTTTCGGGATATAAACGAAGGTGCCGTCGGATGCCACCGCTGAGTTCAGCGCCGCAAAGAAGTTGTCGTTATGCGGCACCACGGTGCCAAGGTATTTCTGCACCAGTTCCGGGTGTTCCTGAATGGCTTCGCCGAACGAGCAGAAAATGATGCCCTGCTCCGCCAGCTTATGACGATAGGTTGTCGCCACGGAGACCGAGTCGAAAATGGCGTCAACGGCCACTTCTTTCCCTTCACGGACCGGCACCCCGAGCTGGTCGAACGCCTTTTCCACTTCCTGCGTCAGGTAGCTACTGCCAGCCTGACCGCCAGAAGATTGCAACGCGCCCGGCTCTGAGGCGCAGCTGTCATCGCAGTTGCCGCAAGAAGGCGCCGAGTAATAGCTGTAATCCTGATAATCCAGCTTGTCGTAATGGGCTTTCAGCCAGTGTGGCTCTTCCATTTTCAGCCAGGCTTCATACGCCTTCAGGCGGAATTCCAGCATCCACTCTGGTTCATTACGCTTGGCGGAAATGGCGCGCACCACCTCTTCACTGATGCCATGCGCCAGCTCGTCGGTTTGCAGTTGGGTAAAGAAGCCTTCTTTATAATTTTGGCGGCCGCCTTCCCAGATTTGTACGTCATCTGATGCTTCACTGTTTCGGGACATAGCACTTTTACTCAACGCCAAAGCTCTCGCCACAACCGCAGGCGTGCTGAGCTTTAGGGTTATTAAATTTAAATACCTGATTCAGACCTTCGCGAACGAAATCTACCTGCGTACCGTCAATAAAAGGCATCGCCTGCAACGGCACATAGAGCGTGGCGCCCTGATGCGTAAACAGCAGATCGTCAGCTACCGGTTCTTTTACCAGATCCATGGTGTAGCCGAAGCCCGCGCAGCCAGACTGTTTAACGCCCAGTCGAAGTCCTAAAACATGCGGATCGTTAGCGGCCAGCGCTTTAATCTGCTGCGCTGCGCTGTCAGTTAAGGTCAAACCTTTCCAGATAAACTCATCTGGAGAGAAAGAGGCCGGATTTGCAGTTTGCATAGTTTATTACCTCACGATGCGATGCCTTGCAGGCTTATCCCACTATGTTAGTGATAATGATAATTGCTTCAACCTCTTGTTTTGCAGGGATAAGCGCAAAGTACGGGTTTTAACGCCCATTTACTAAGGATAGTCTCTGTAAAACATAATGCGCTTTCTGGCACCAGGCGCATGTTTACAAAGAATATTATTTTAAAATCATTAATTTAAAAAATGTTGCCTGTAAGGACAGAAAACACTAACCATTCTACGCTGATGTTATAAATTCAGCATTGTTAATGCCGATTTAATCAACAGGCCGCATTAATCGATAAATTATCGCGTTGCGCCATTGCAACCTGAGGCGTTTTTATTATGATAATGATTATCATTAACATACCACAGGTGACACATGAACGTTTCCGTTAACGCCTGGCTGCAATACAAAATTGATGAGTACAAGTTTGCCGTACGCGATGTGACGGTGGATTTCACCTGGCGCAGGCAAAGTTGAATCGTCCTGATTGTTCACTCGATCAGCTGCGCAACTTTAATGATACCTGCTTAGATATGGCCGAACTCTGCCAGCTCAATGGCGATGAGCAAAGTTATCTTCATGCGCTGGGCAAACTTCATCACCGGCTGCTGCAGGAAATTAATAATACGCAGCGGGAACGGCTGTTTCGTATGCAGGCCTGTCAGCTGGCGCGGCATTCGTTAAGCAAGCTTTGCCATCAGCTGATGATGAGCGGCGACTGGGAAAAAGCCACCGCTCTGCAAAGCGATTTTGTGAAACATGCGGCGTGGATTTGGTAAGGCTTAGCGCCTTACCGACGTCGTCAGCCGGGCGCTGCAACAGAGACGATCCTGCTCATCAAAAATATCGATTTGCCAGACCTGATGCGTTCGCCCAAGATGTAATGGCCGACACCGGCCACGCACCTCGCCTTCCCGCACCGCGCGCAGATGGTTAGCATTCACCTCCAGACCTACCAGCATCTCCTCGCCTTCGGTACAGAGATAGCCCGCCATCGATCCCAGCGTCTCGGCCAGCACCACCGAGGCGCCGCCGTGCAACAGGCCGAACGGCTGGCGCGTGCGCGCATCTACCGGCATCCGCGCTTCCAGTCCGTCATCATGTAGCGCGGTAAAGTGAATGCCCAGATGCTCCACCAGACAGCCAGCGTTGCGCGCGTTGATCTCCGCCAGCGTTGTCTGTCGCTTCCAGATAGCCATCAGATAATCTCCAGCAGAGCCTGCAGCGGATGGCGCATGCCATTTCCTTCAACGCGTTTGACCTGGCTACGGCAGGAGTAGCCGGTCGCCAGGCAGCGCTGACGCGGCAGCTTTTGTAACTGCGGATGCCAGGAAAGCTCATAAATACTGAGCGAGTTGCCAAGGTTTTTCGCTTCATGGCCGTAGGTGCCAGCCATACCGCAGCAGCCCACATTGATATTTTCCAGCTTCGCGCCAAAACGGGCGAAAATGGCGGCCCATTGAGCTGGCGTGGCGGGTAGCGCCGTCACTTCGGTACAGTGCGCGAACAGATACCAGGCTTCACCGGCGGCCGGTTTGGTTTCATGGCCCGCCAACACCTGCTGCAGCCACTCATGTACCAGCTGAACGTGGAAGTCGCCGCGTTTATCACCCAGCGTCTGCTTATATTCATCGCGATAGCACAGCACCAGCGCCGGATCGACGCCGACCATCGGCATGCCCAGCTGCGCCAGCCGGTTGAGGAAATCCGCCGTTTTTTGCGCGGTGCGGGCAAAGCGTTTCAGGAAACCTTTGATATGCTGCGCCTTGCCGTTAGGGGAAAACGGCAGCAGCACCGGTTGATAGCCCAGCTTTTCAATCAGACGCACAAAATCCGCCACCAGCTGCGCTTCGTAATAGCTGGTAAAAGGATCCTGCACCACCAGCACGGTTTTTTCCCGTCGCGCGCCATCGAACTGCTCCAGCTGCTCCAGGGTGGTGGCTGCCGCCGTATGGCCTGCCAGCTGCTGTTTCAACGTAGGCGAAGAAAGCAGCGGCAAATCAACCATGCCGATATGTTGCTGGCTCAGGTTACGCAGCCAGGGCTGTTTCAGGAAAAAGTTAAAGGCACGTGGCGCCCGCGCCATGACCGGCGCATAGCTTTCCACCGCCGCCACCAGATGATCGCTTAACGGCCGCAGGTAGCGCGTGTGATACAGCTGCAGGAAGCGCGAGCGAAACGCCGGAACGTCAATCTTAATTGGACACTGGGTAGAACAGGCTTTACAGGCGAGACAGCCTGACATCGCCTCTTTGACCTCATGGGAAAAATCATACTCGCCCTTACGCGCATACCAGCTGTTACGGGTACGGGTAATTAAACCGCGCAGGCTGATAGCGGACTCCGGCACCTGCTGCTCCAGCGCCAGCGGATCGACGCCCTTCTCCGCCAGCAGGCGCAACCATTCTCGCGTAAGCGTAGCGCGTCCCTTGGGCGAATGAATACGGTTGCCGGTGATTTTCATTGACGGGCACATCGGGCTACGCGCATCAAAGTTAAAGCACAGACCGTTGCCATTACACTCCAGCGCCCCGCGCCACTCGTTACGCACCGTCAGCGGGATCTGCCGATCGAACCAGCCGCGCTTCACGCCGTCAACCTGCATCATGGGTTCATCGACGCCAAACGGCGTACAGATTTTTCCGGGATTAAGCCGGTTAGCGGGATCGAAAGCCGCTTTGATTCGCCGCAGCTCTTCATACAGCGTTTCGCCAAAAAAGGCCGGACTGTACTGCGCGCGGAAACCTTTACCATGCTCGCCCCACAGCAGTCCGCCGTAGCGCGCCGTTAAGGCGACTACTTCATCAGAGATCTGCTTCATCAGCATCTCCTGCTGCGGATCGCACATATCCAGCGCCGGGCGCACGTGCAGCACGCCTGCGTCAACATGGCCGAACATACCGTAATTCAGACCATGTCCGTCGAGCAGCGCGCGGAATTCAGTAATATAATCCGCCAGATGCTCCGGCGGCACCGCAGTATCTTCCACAAAGGGAATCGGCTTGGCGCGTCCCCTGGCATTGCCCAGCAGACCGACCGCTTTTTTACGCATATTATAAATGCGCTCTATCGCATCGAGATCGTCGCACAGCTGATAGCCTATTACGCCGCCCTGCTGCTGCGCCATCAGCGCATCCAGCCGCTGGCAGAGCGCCTCGACCTGGCTGTCGATAAGCTGACAATCATCGCCAGCAAACTCGACAATATTAATGCCCAGCATCTCTTTGCCCGGCACGTCGGTAATCAGCTCGCGCACCGAATGCCAGACAATATCCTCACGCGCCAGATTCAGCACTTTTGAATCGACCGTTTCTACCGACAGCGCTTTGGCTTCCACCATTAAAGGCGCATTGCGCAAGGCTGAATCAAAGGAGTCATATTTAATATTTACCAGCCGCCGCACCGCTGGCAGCGGCGTGATATTCAGCCGCGCTTCGCAGATAAAGGCCAGCGTGCCTTCCGCACCGCACAGGATGCGCGTGAGATCGAAAGTTTGCAGATCGTCGCTTAATACGTGGCGCAAATCGTAACCGGTCAGAAAGCGGTTCAACGGCGGGAATTTTTCGGTAATCAGATCGCGCTGCTGACGACAGCGCGACAGGACGGCGTGATAGATACGGCCTTCCGGCGTCTGCTCTGCGGCCAGCTGCTCCGCAAGCGCCACCGGCATGGCACGCGTATCGAGAATATCGCCGCCCAGCACCACCGCGCGCAGTCCCAGCACATGATCGGAGGTTTTGCCGTAAACCGGATCCCTGGCCTGACGCATCGGTATTAATCATGCCACCCAGCGTGGCGCGATTGCTGGTAGAGAGTTCCGGCGAGAAAAAATAGCCGTAAGGCTTCAGATAAGCATTAAGCTGATCTTTTATCACGCCCGCTTCAACCCGCACCCAGCCCTGCTCAGGATTAATCTCCAGGATGCGATTCATATAGCGCGACATATCGACCACTATGCCCTGGTTCAGCGACTGTCCGTTGGTGCCGGTACCGCCGCCGCGCGGCGTAAAAGTCAGGCTGGCAAACTGCGACGTAGCGGCAATGCGGGCTATCAGAGCGACGTCGGCGGTAGAGCGTGGAAACAGTACCGCGTCCGGCAGCAGCTGATAAATGCTGTTGTCGGTCGACATAGTAAGCCGATCGGCATAACTGGTGGCGGTATCGCCGGTAAATCCTTGTTGTTTAAGCGTATCCAAAAATGAAAGCACCAGCTGCACAAGGCCTGGCGCCTGAGAAATCTGTGGGATCATTATCGGGTGACCAATGTTGTGTATCGTTTGCGCTTGCTGTTTTATCAGTGAATTCTCGTTGTATCACATTTTTTTAGGACTGGCTGTTTTTTCAGGAAACGTAAAATCTTCCTCGCTTGCAGACTGTCGCAATGTTAAGAAATCACGCATTATTATGCGATGAGCGGCAACGGGCCGCTTATTACTGCAAGGTACAAAATTAAGGATCTTTTTTTCGTATGAAAAAACTGCAACAGGATATGGATTTAACCCAAATTGTTTTTTCTTTGATGTTCATCCTGCTGATGATTGTCGCCAGTTTCTGGGTGGTACAGCCATTTATCCTGGGTTTCGCCTGGGCCGCGATGGTCGTCATCGCCACTTGGCCATTGATGATTAAGCTCCAGCATCTGCTTTGGGGGCGACGTACGCTGGCAATTATCGCCATGACCCTGATCCTGCTGCTGCTGTTTATTATTCCGGTCGCGCTGCTGGTAAATAGCCTGATCGATAATATCGGCCCGGTTGTCGCCTGGGCAACCTCAGGCAATCTGCATCCGCCGCAGCTGAACTGGCTGAATGATATCCCGCTGGTCGGCGAGAAACTCTACAGCAGTTATCATCTGTTGCTGGACGGCGGCGGCAGCGCGCTGATGACCAAAGTTCAACCTTATGTTGGACGCACGACCGGCTTCTTTGTCGCTCAGGCTGGTCACTTTGGGCGTTTTCTGCTGCATCTTGGTTTGATGCTGCTGTTCAGCGTACTGCTTTACTGGCGCGGCGAGCAGGTCGGCAATGGTATCCGTCACTTCGCCTTCCGTCTGGCGGCGCGTCGGGGCGATGCTGCCGTGCTGCTGGCGGGTCAGGCGATTCGTGCGGTCGCGCTCGGCGTGGTGGTCACCGCGCTGGTACAGGGCGTGCTGGGCGGCATTGGCCTGGCGCTGTCAGGCGTTCCTTACGCAACCTTGCTGACGGTATTAATGATCCTTTTCTGCCTGGTACAGGCGGGGCCGCTGCCGGTACTGATACCAGCGGTTATCTGGCTTTACTGGAGTGGCGATACGACCTGGGGCACCGTACTGCTGGTCTGGAGCTGCGTGGTTGGCACGCTGGATAACGTGCTGCGACCGGTGCTGATTCGCATGGGCGCTGATTTGCCAATGATTCTGATTCTCTCCGGCGTTATCGGTGGGCTGGTCGCCTTTGGCATGATTGGCCTGTTTATCGGGCCGGTGGTGCTGGCGGTCTCTTATCGTCTGGTCTCAGTCTGGATGCATGAAGCGCCGATGCCGGATGAAGATCCCCATGACGTAGTAGATGAGTTGGCAGAACATTCAGAAGAGGTTAAGGAAGATAATCCCGCCCAATAATCCTCTCTGCCGGACAGCACGCGCTGTCCGGCGCTTTTCCGCTCTCTGCCCTCGCCTGTTTTTCATTAAGACTGGTTAACTTTTAAACCCCATTACATCTTTTGAGGTAGTGCCAGGACGAAACAGATTACCGCAGGCACACTTTATACTGGATTGTACTAAGCGCACAAAAAATCGCACAAAATATAATGAACAGTTAACTAATAAGAGGATTCTTAAAGACTGTAGGGGCGTTGCTGAATACTATGAGTCCCATGTTAAGGATCAAACCCCTGATTTTTAAACAACCTTTTTCCCCTGAGTAAAGTGAAGAATTGCTGTGTGTAGTCTTTGCCCATCCCATGTGATGGGCTTTTTTTTGTCTTTTTTCCAGTAAAAAGGCCGGAAATTCCGGCCTTTATCGTTAAGTAACATTCTTAAGTAATCTTTTACTTTATCTCCGCCAGGCTTAGCCAGGTTTGCACCACGGTATCAGGATTCAGCGACAGGCTGTCGATACCCTGCTCCATCAGCCAGGCGGCGAAGTCCTGATGATCCGACGGGCCCTGTCCGCAGATGCCGACATATTTGCCCTGCTTTTTGGCTGCCTGAATCGCCATTGACAGCAGCGCCTTCACCGCCTCATTACGCTCGTCAAACAGGGCGGACACCACGCCAGAATCGCGATCCAGCCCCAGCGCCAGCTGCGTCATATCGTTGGAGCCGATTGAGAAGCCGTCAAAATGTTCGAGGAACTGCTCTGCCAGCAGCGCATTGGATGGGATCTCGCACATCATAATGATTTTCAGGCCGTTCTCGCCGCGTTTTAATCCCTGACGCGCCAGTTCTTCAATTACCGCTTCCGCCTGCGCAACGGTACGCACGAAAGGAATCATGATTTCAACGTTGGTCAGCCCCATCTCATTACGTACGCGTTTTACGGCTTCACATTCCAGCGCAAAGCAGTCACGGAAGCTGTCTGCAACGTAACGTCCGGCGCCGCGGAAGCCAAGCATCGGGTTTTCTTCCTCCGGCTCATAGCGCTCGCCGCCGACCAGGTTGGCGTATTCGTTGGATTTGAAGTCAGAGAGGCGCACTATCACGCGCTTCGGCGCAAAGGCGGCGCCCAGCGTGGCGATCCCTTCCGTCAGTCGTCCTACGTAAAATTCAACCGGATCGTCAAAGCCCTTCATTAACTCACGGATTTTCTGCTGCAGCTCCGGTGTCTGTTGGTCAAATTCCAGCAACGCTTTCGGATGCACGCCAATCATGCGGTTAATAATGAACTCCAGACGCGCCAGACCAACACCTTCATTTGGCAGACAGGCAAAATCAAAGGCGCGATCGGGGTTGCCCACGTTCATCATAATTTTCAATGGCAGCGCCGGCATCTCATCAACCTGCGAACTTTTTACCTCGAAATCGAGCAGATCGTCATAGACATAGCCAGTATCGCCTTCAGCGCAGGAGACCGTCACTTTATGCCCGTCTTTCAGGCGCTCGGTCGCGTCGCCGCAGCCGACCACCGCCGGAATGCCCAGCTCGCGCGCGATAATCGCTGCGTGACAGGTACGGCCGCCGCGGTTAGTGACAATCGCCGCCGCCTTTTTCATGATCGGTTCCCAGTCCGGGTCGGTCATATCGGTGACCAGCACGTCACCTTTTTGAATGCGGTTCATCTCGCTGATGTCGTGAATGACTTTCACTTCGCCTGCACCGATGCGATGACCGATGGCGCGGCCTTCGACCACAACGTCACCTTTGCCCTGCAATGTATACCGCTCCATCACCTGGCCGTTGGAGCGTACGGTTTCCGGGCGCGCCTGAACGATGTAGAGCTTACCGGTATGACCATCCTTCGCCCATTCAATATCCATAGGACGCTTATAGTGCTGTTCAATTTGCACAGCCTGACGCGCCAGCGACTGGACTTCTTCATCGCTGAGACAGAAACGATCGCGTTCCGTCTGCGGCACATCTTCAATTTTTACCTGCTCACCGTGTGCCTGCGAATCGGCATAGACCATACGGATTTTTTTAGAACCCATATTGCGGCGCACAATCGCCGGACGGTTCGCCTGTAGCGTCGGCTTATGCACGTAAAATTCATCGGGGTTAACCGCGCCCTGCACCACCATTTCCCCCAGGCCCCAGGCAGCGGTAATAAAGACCACCTGATCGAAGCCCGATTCGGTATCGATAGTAAACATGACGCCGGACGACGCCTGATCGGAACGCACCATGCGCTGTACGCCCGCGGAAAGCGCAACGCCGCGATGATCGTAGCCCTGATGCACGCGATAGGAGATGGCGCGATCGTTAAACAACGAGGCATAAACATGCTTAACGGCCACCATCACTGCATCAATGCCCTGCACGTTCAGGAAGGTTTCCTGCTGCCCGGCAAAAGAGGCGTCGGGCATATCCTCTGCCGTTGCGGAAGAGCGCACGGCAAATGAGGCGTCGCTGTCATCAGCGGACAATTGCTGATAAGCCTCGCGAATCGCCTCCTCCAGCGCAGGCTGGAACGGGGTTTCCACAATCCACTGGCGAATCTGTTTACCCGCTTTCGCCAGTTCATCCACATCATCAATATCGGTTTGATCCAGCAAGGCATAAATCCGCTGGTTAACGCCGCTCTGATCGAGAAATTGATTGAATGCTTCCGAGGTTGTCGCAAAACCGTCAGGGACGGATACGCCGAGCGACGACAGGTTAGTAATCATTTCACCGAGGGAGGCATTTTTTCCTCCCACGCGATCGACATCGTTCATGCCTAACTGGCTGTACCAGAGCACTAACGGCATTACGCCTTGATTGGACATCGGGACAATCCTTTTGTGATATTTAAGGGGGTACGCGGAACAGAAAAATTGCGCCTATAACGCTTATTCAGCCTGGCACAGGGGATTGTAAAAGCGAAAGTGTTGAATCGTTAAAGCAGCATAAAAAAAGATATTTTAAGAAAACTCCGCCTGAAATAACGCGTTTGCGCAACGCGACAAGTTTAAGCAAAAGTCTTTTTTATCAATAACTTTAATTAATGTAATCGCTTTACCTTTTTTATTTCGTTGCGCAACGATAATTCCATTCCTTTAGCGATTTTTAGTGCCTGAAACTCGCAAAAAGATAAATAAAAACAGGAACGCCATTTCATTTATTTATAAATTCCGGTATCAGTTAAATCTTAAAGAATAAAATATTCAAAATAATTAAATATGAAATTTTAAGACCGTTATTAC
>NZ_CALNWY010000036.1 GCF_940807255.1 Mixta sp. Marseille-Q2659
GCAGGTGACGCATCATCGCGAGGATGGCTTTAAGTTCCGACCCACGCGCAGCAACATTAGCTGGGTGGTGTGCCACCATATCGCACACCACCCAGCTAATGTTGCTGCGCGTGGGTCGGAACTTAAAGCCATCCTCGCGATGATGCGTCACCTGCCCGGTATCCATCAGACTTGGGGCCATCGGGCCATTATCTACCGCATGCACCATCATGCTGCGTTTCACCAGCTGATAAGTCCAGCCCCCCGGACAGGCACCTAAATCAACCGCATACATCCCGCTCGCCAGACGCTCATCCCACTCGTCGGCAGGAATAAACACGTGAAACGCCTCTTCCAGTTTCAGCGTAGAACGGCTGGGCGCATCGGCAGGAAACTTCAGGCGCGGAATGCCCATAAAAAACGGCGAATTATTATCAGGATAGGAATAACCGACATAACAATGGCCGGAGGCGATAAAAAAGACGTGAATAACGGGCCGCTTCGCACTCTCATAATTCAGCAAACTATTCTGCTGACGCAGCGCCGCACGCAGCGGCACGGTAAACTTGCGGCAAAACTTCAGCAGCTCCTTCGCCTCATTGGTATCCGGCACCTCAACCCGCAGATCGCCGCCCTTCTCTACCACGCCGTTCAACATGCCGGCAACCGGCGAAATACGATCTTCCGGCGGTAAATCACGTAACAGCTCGCCAACCACCACCATCTGACGGGCAAAAATCAGATCGCTAAACGGCAGCTCGCGCGCCAGCTTATCGGCATCAGCGGCTTCATAACATTCAAACAGCACATAGCCCGCGTTCTCTTTTACGCGCGCAAAACCGTAAACCTCACGCTGCGCCGCCTTATCCGTAATCTCCGCCGCACACTCTTTCTCAAAACCGGAACGGCAATACAACAACACTTTATTCATGGCGATCTGCCTTTCTCTTCAGACGCAGCGCGCCAATTAACATTAAAATCCAACCAATCAGAAAACAGGTGCCGCCCACCGGCGTAATAAACACCCACATCTTCAAATGCGACAGCGCCAGACAATAAAGACTGCCGCTAAACAGCACCACGCCTAAAGCCAGAAACGCGCTGCTCCAGTAAAACCATATATTGGCGCGACGCAGCATCGCCGCGGCCAGACCGATAATAGCCAGCGTATGCCAGGCCTGATAATCGAGCCCGGTATGGATCCAGGCCATTTCTGTCGGCCCTAAAGACTGACTAAGTACGTGCGCACCAAATGCGCCAAAAGCGACAAAGAAAAAACCGCTGATGGCAGAAAAAATTAACATTGCACGACTGGACATCGAACGATCCTCGTTAACATCACGCGCCGGGTCACTCCGTCGCGGGGAATCAGGTTTTAACTGGCATAGCGGAAGCGAAACTTCTCTTGTTCGCTTGCGGCTTTAGCCAGAATCCATTGTCGAAAGGCGGCTATTTTACCCAGTTCTGCCTGGCTGTCATGACAAACCAGATAAAAAGCATTCTTACTCACTAACACATCATTAAACGGGCAGACCAAACGCCCCGCCTCGATCTCACTTTGCGCCATCACATTATTCGCCAGCGCCACGCCCTGGCCATGAATCGCCGCCTGCAGCACCATCGCGCTATGGCTGAAAATGGGGCCCTGCTGCACATTAATGTGCTGCAAGCCTAGCTGACGTGTATAGGATTGCCAGTCGCGGCGCGAAGCGTCATGCAGCAACGTCATATGCTCCAGATCGGCAGGCGTTTTCAATGGCTTATCACCGGTCAGCAACTGCGGCGAACAGACCGGCAGCAGATATTCCGCATACAGTTTCTCCACGCGCAACCCCGGCCAGTTGCCACGGCCATAAAAAATCGCCACATCAACATCGTCGGCCAGCTTCTCCTCCTCCCGGTCTACCGCCTGGATACGCACATCGATTCCCGGATAAGCTGAGTTAAAGCTGGAAAGACGCGGCACCAGCCACTGAATGGCAAAACTCGGCAGCAGGCTAACCGTCAGTGCGCCCTTGGCGCTGCGCGCCTGAAGCTTGCGCGTCGCATCGTTGAGCGCCGAGAAAATCTCCTTAATATCCAGATAGTAGCTTTGACCTTCCTCGGTCAGTAAAAGCGAACGATTACGCCGCCGAAACAGCTTCAGACCGAGAAAATCTTCCAAAGATTTAATCTGATGGCTTACAGCCGCCTGGGTGACAAACAGCTCCTCAGCCGCTTTGGTAAAGCTGAGATGCCGCGCTGCTGCATCAAAAACGCGCAGGGCATTTAAGGGTGGAAGACGTTTTGACATGGTTTACAAACCCTGGCTGAAACACTTTGACGTAACCCGACAATGTCGCGTTACGTATTAGATTTTTTTATCCGAGCCATTATAAATTGTCCGTTGAGGAAGCTCCAGCAAATACCTATAGTTGCCGCACTTCCTGAGCCGGAACGAAAAGTTTTTCAGAATAGGTGGGAAACTGCTGATTTCAGAGGACTTTTGGCTTGTGGTCGTGATGTTGTGTTTGCAATTTGATCTGACGCTTTTCGGATCGGGTAGCTCAGCTACCGTTTATTCCTGTAGATTTACCCTGTCTGTCCATAGTGATTTTAATAGCACCGCAAATTGCGGTGCTTTTTTTTGCTCTGAATTACTGGCCCATCTCAACCATTTCTTTCACGTCAGCGCGGTTAATCTGCTGCTCATTGCCCTGCGCGTCTTTATAGCTGATCATACCGGTGTCATCGTCTACCATAGGCTTACCATCAGTAACAATGGTGCGGCCATCATTGGTATGCATCACATAATTGCTGGAACAGGCTGCTAAAGTAAAAGTCATGGCACAGGCGGCCAATACTGCGGCGAGTTTTTTCATTTTCTATCTCCTTGCAGATTAAATGCGATAAACCATCCGTCAGGGTCAGCCAGCGCGAAGGTGATGCGGTAACCTGTACGGACTGGCTAATCGGCGGTAAACAGTTTAAACCTTGCCTTTTCAGCATAATCCGGTTTTGCTGATTCGCCAGTGGCTTAGAAGATTTTCGACCTGTTCCTGGCGACTGACGCCAGACAACTATTGTAATGAGAAGCGCATGACCTTATTCCATCCCGTCCAGTTCCGTCAGCAGTTTCCGGCGCTGGCCGACGCCGCTGTTTATCTGGACAGCGCCGCCACCGCGCTCAAGCCGCAGGCGGTTATCGAGGCGACTCAGCATTACTACAGCCTGAGCGCCGGTACCGTTCATCGCAGCCAATATGCCGCCGCGCGTAAACTGACCGAACGCTATGAAAGCGCGCGCGCGCAAGTTGCCCGTCTGATCAATGCACCAAATTCACAGGCAATCATCTGGACGCGCGGCACCACCGAAGCGATCAACCTGGTGGCGCAGAGCGGATTAAGACCTTTATTAAAGCCCGGCGACGAAATTTTGGTCAGCGAGGCGGAACATCACGCTAACCTGGTGCCCTGGCTAATGGTGGCGGAGCAGACCGGCGCGCGCGTAGTGAAATGGCCGCTGGGCGAGGATCGCCTGCCGGATATGACCCTGCTGCCCACGCTGCTGAATGAAAAGACGCGCCTGCTGGCGCTGGGGCAAATGTCCAACGTTACCGGCGGCTGTCCCGATCTGGCGCAGGCGATTCAACTGGCGCATGAAGCCGGCGCGAAAGTCATGATCGACGGCGCGCAAGGCGTGGTGCATTGTCCGCCAGACGTGCAGGCGCTGGACATCGATTTTTACGCCTTTTCCGCCCATAAGCTTTACGGACCGATGGGCATCGGCGCGCTGTATGGCAAGCCTGAACTGCTGGAAGCGATGTCGCCCTGGCAGGGCGGCGGGAAAATGCTGAGCCAGGTGGATTTCAGTGGCTTTACGCCGCAGCCGGTGCCCTGGCGTTTTGAAGCGGGCACGCCGAATGTGGCGGGCGTTATCGGTTTAAGCGCGGCGCTGGAGTGGCTGGAAGATATTGATACCGAAGCCGCAGAACGCTGGAGCCGCAGCCTGGCGACGCTGGCGGAAGAACAGCTACGCGCCATTCCCGGCTTTCGCAGTTTTCGCTGCGGCGAATCCAGCCTGCTCTCTTTTGATATCGCTGGCGTCCATCACAGCGATGTCGTCACGCTGCTGGCAGAAAGTGGCGTAGCAGTTCGCGCCGGACAACACTGCGCCCAGCCGTTAATGGCGGCGCTCGGCGTCAGCGGCACGCTGCGTGCCTCATTCGCCCCTTATAACAGCCTGCAGGATGTCGATGCGCTGGTGCGCGCCATCCATAACGCCATCACTTTACTGGCCGAGTAACTACTATGACGCTTATTGCTCCGCATCCCTTTGCTGAACTGATCACTATCGCATCATTAAAAGAGAAATTCGCCGCCTGTCGCGGCTGGGAAGAGCGCTACCGCCAGCTGATTCTGCTGGGCAAACAGCTGCCCGCGCTGCCGGAGACGTTAAAAAATGCGCAAATTGAGCTGAGCGGCTGTGAAAACCGCGTCTGGCTGGGCCATCAGCGTTTATCTGACGGCTCACTGCATTTTTACGGCGATAGCGAAGGCCGCATCGTGCGCGGTTTGCTGGCGGTGCTGCTGACCGCGGTAGAGCGGCAGCAGCCGGAAACATTACTTCAGCAGGATCCGTTACAGCTGTTTGATGAGCTGGGGCTGCGCGAACAGCTGAGCGCGTCGCGCAGCAGCGGGCTGGATGCGCTGGCACGCGCGGTGCGGGCAGCGGCAGCTAACCCTGACGCGCCTTTGCCAGCATCTTCTTAAGTACGTGCGACACGGCCACAAAACCAAAGGTGGCCGTTACCATGGTTGCCGCGCCAAAACCTGCGGCGCAATCCATCCGCTTCGGCCCTTCCGCCGTGCTGCGCGAGGCGCAAACGCTGCCATCCGGCTGCGGATAGACCAGCGCTTCGGTCGAAAATACGCAGTCGATGCCCAGCTTACCTTTGCTGTTTTTCACGATATTAAAATCGTGCTTCAGCCGCTCACGTAGCTTCGCGGCCAGAGGATCCTGAATCGTCTTCGCCAGATCGCTGACCTGAATTTGCGTCGGATCGATCTGCCCGCCCGCGCCGCCGGTGGTCACCACCGGAATTTTATTACGACGACACCAGGCCAGCAGCGCCGCTTTCGGACGCACGCTGTCAATCGCATCAATCACATAGCTGTAGCCTGCGCTCATCAGTTCGGCGGTATTATCCGGCGTGATAAAGTCATCGACGCAGTTCACCGTGCATTCCGGGTTAATTGCCAGAATACGCTCGGCCATCACTTCCGTTTTCGCCTTGCCCACGTTGCCCTGTAAAGCATGAATCTGGCGGTTGGTGTTGGTGATGCAGACATCATCCATATCGATCAGCGTAATGCTGCCGATACCGGTGCGCGCCAGCGCTTCCGCCGCCCATGAGCCGACGCCGCCAATACCAATCACGCAGACATGCGCATCGGCAAACAGCTGCAATGCGTCCTGACCATAGAGACGCGCCGTACCGCCAAAGCGCTGCCGCCAGGCGTCAGAGAGAACTCGCATGAAATAACCTTTGTTGATAATCAATAGCGGGCCAGAACGGCCCGCCACGAAGAAGTTTACCGGCTGGCGCTGACCAGCATTGAACCATTCTGGTCGTTTTGCGCCTTGCTGAACAGCGTTGTGCCCGTGCCGGGCGCGCTGCGCAGCACCCAAACACGGCCATAATGATTAAAGAAGCCAGCCATATGTCCCGCTTCCGGGCCGATACCCTGATAAATATCAAAGTGCTGGCCCTTAATTGCGCCGCCCACATCCAGCGCCACCATCAGGCGCATCTCATACTTGCCGGTAAATTTGCCGTCATTATTTAACAGCGGTACCTCCGCCAGCAGCACCGTTCCCGGCGGGATCAGCGAGCGATCGGCGGCAACGGAGGCTTTTGCAATCAGCGGCACCGCGCTGGCGCCGCGCACCGGCGTAAAGTTTTCCGGCTTAAAGAAAACGAAAGAGTTATTGGTTTCCAGCAGTTCGCGCACTTCGGCCGGACTGTGTTCATCGGCCCACTTGCGGATCGCCTGCATCGACATATCTTCGCGCTTCACTTCGCCGCGATCGATCAGCTCTTTACCGACGCTGTGATAGGCCCAGCCATTCTTACCGGCATAGCCAAAGAACATCAGCGGACGGCCATCACCGTAATCCACATAGCCGCTGCCCTGCACATCCATAATAAAGTTGTCCATCAGCGAATTGCTGTAGCCAATCACGTAGCGATCGTCCAGCGCGCCGCTGTAGATCTGCGCCCGGCTTGGCAACTTGCGTCCTTTACTGCGCGGCGGCATCCGGTAGAGCGGATACTGGAATTCTCCCTGACGCGTATAACGCGCCTGGATCACTGGCGTGTAGTAACCGGTAAACTGGACGTTGCCGTAATTATCGACGCCTTCCATCTGGTACGCGTCGAGACCAAACAGCCGCAGCTGGCGCGTATCGCCGCCTGCCAGTAGCCAGTTCTCAATAGCGTTATAGGTATTGCTTTGACGTGTATATAAAGAAGAAGAGGCGAAGCGAATTTCACTTACCTGATCGCCAAAGTCTTTACCATTAACCGGACGCCCTTTGGCGTTCGGCTGATTGACCAGCGTCAGAGGCTGCTCGATTTTGCCATCTTTATATTGCTGACCGCGATCGGTCGGCTTAGAGGAACATCCTGCCAGCAGCGCCAACAGCGCGCCTGTTACCCAATACTTTGTCCAACGTCCTTTCATTGCATTCTCACCTCAGCTGCTTGCAGGGCAAGATAGCAAAGGGGTTATAAGAATGAAATGCGTTACCGGAAAAAGAGTCGCGCCTTTTGTTTAAGAAATCAGCAAGGCGCGGTTATATTCAACAATCGGCAGGATTATTCCAACTAATTTTCAAAAAGGGGTTGCATCATAAATCGGTAAGAGTATAGTGCGCTTCCACGGACGCGGGATGGAGCAGCCTGGTAGCTCGTCGGGCTCATAACCCGAAGGTCGTCGGTTCAAATCCGGCTCCCGCAACCAATTAAGCAGTACACAATAAGCTTGTCGTGACGGAAGCGACAACATCCGGACGCGGGATGGAGCAGCCTGGTAGCTCGTCGGGCTCATAACCCGAAGGTCGTCGGTTCAAATCCGGCTCCCGCAACCAATCATTAAAACACCCCTAAGGGTGTTTTTTTGTATCTGGCGTTTGGCAAATCTGCCGGTTCAGGCCCCAACGCCCTCCCCGACCTGTTCTTATTTATGGTGCGCCAGCGCCGCCCCTTTCGAAAAGTACGCCTTGATCCCTTCCAGAATCGCCTCAGCAACCTGCTGCTGATAACGTGCGGTGCGTAACTTGCGCTCTTCCGCCGGATTACTGATAAAGGCCGTTTCCACCAGGATCGACGGAATATCAGGCGCCTTCAGTACTGCAAAGCCCGCCTGATCCACGCTGCGCTTGTGCAGATGGTTGATTTTTCCGATGCGCGTCAGCACTTCCTTGCCGAACTTCAGGCTGTCATTAATGGTCTGGCTCTGCACCATATCGAACATCGTATGATCAAGATAGCGGTCGCCGCTCTTGCTGACGCCGCCGATAAGATCCGATTCGTTCTGCGTCTGCGCCAGAAAACGCGCCGCCGCTGAGGTCGCGCCTTTGGTGGAAAGCGCAAACACCGAGGAGCCGCGCGCCGCCCGGCTGGTAAAGGCATCGGCGTGAATCGAGACAAACAGATCGGCCCGCTGTTTACGCGCCTTCGCTACCCGCACTTTTAACGGAATAAAGACGTCCTCATTGCGCGTCATATAGGCGCGCATCTTCGGCTCTTTGTCGATCAGCGCCTTCAGGCGACGGCCAATTTTCAGCACGATATCTTTTTCACGTGTTTTATGCAGTCCATGCGCGCCGGGATCTTCGCCGCCGTGACCCGGATCGATCATGATAACGATCGGACGATCCCGACCCGCTTTGCCGGGCAGCGGCGCCTCAGCAGGCTGCGTGCGCTCCAGCTCGCCCTGATTATAATCTTTCAACAACGCCAGCAGCGGATCGTCCTGCGTATCGTGCGCCGAATAGAGATCGACCACCAGACGATGTTTAAAACCGGCCACTGGCGCGAGAGTAAACAGCCGCGGCGCCACGTTCTGCTTCAGTTCCAGCACGATGCGCACGGTATTTTTATCAAACTGTCCGACGCGCGCCGTTTTGATATAGGGATCGTTTTTCTGCACCAGCCTTCCCACGCCTTTCAGCACATGATTCAGATGCAGATTTTCAATATCGATGACCACGCGTTCAGGATTGCTCAGCGCGAACTGCTTATATTTCAGGGCCACGCTTGATTCAATGGTCAGGCGGGAATAGCTGGAAGAAGGCCAGATGCGCACTGCAACAATATGGCTGGCCGCCAGTCCAACCCGACTGACGCTCAGTAACCACATCGCTCCAGCGCCCTGTAACAGCCGACGGCGGCTGATAACGGGTTTTGATTCGGACATGCCGCTCCGGGTACTGTGTTGTGTCTAAAAAAAAGCCAGAAAAAAATATGGCGAAAACTTTAACCTAATCGCTTTTATGCTGTCACTCGGAAAAACCCATTAAATGCAGCCTGTTAAGCTTATTAACTGATTGTGAAAAATGCTACGTCGTTATAAAAGCTGCTTGCACTCCGGGCAACAAAAGAATAAAAATACATAAAAATCGAATATTCATGCAAAAGAGGGTTTGCCGTGAAGGAACGTAGCACCGCACTGGTTCAGGGTTTTCGTCATTCCGTTCCCTATATCAATGCCCATCGAGGTAAAACCTTTGTCATTATGCTCAGCGGCGAAGCCATCGAGCATGACAACTTTTCCAGCATAGTTAACGATATTGGCCTGCTGCATAGCTTAGGTATTCGGCTGGTGGTGGTGTACGGCGCTCGTCCGCAGATCGATGCCAATCTGGCGGAGCATCAGCTGGAGCCGATTTATCACAAACATACTCGTGTGACCGATGCGCAATCCCTTGAACTGGTCAAACAGGCTGCCGGTCGTTTGCAGCTGGATATTACCGCTCGCCTTTCAATGAGCCTGAGCAATACGCCGCTACAGGGCGCGCATATTAATGTGGTGAGCGGCAACTTCATTATTTCGCAGCCGCTGGGCGTGGATGACGGCATCGATTATTGCCACAGCGGACGTATTCGCCGTATCGACGAAGAGGCGATCCATCGCCAGCTTGATAGCGACGCTATCGTCCTGATTGGCCCGGTTGCGGTTTCGGTGACCGGCGAAAGCTTTAACCTGACCTCGGAAGAGGTCGCGACCCAGTTGGCAATTAAGCTGAAGGCGGAAAAGATGATCGGCTTCTGCTCTGAGCAGGGCGCGACGGATGATGAAGGCAATATTATTTCCGAGCTTTTCCCGAACGATGCGCAGGCGCGTATTGAAACGCTGGAGCAGCGCGGCGATTACCTCTCCGGTACGGTGCGCTTTCTGCGCGGCGCGGTGAAGGCCTGCCGCAGCGGCGTGCGGCGCAGCCACCTGATCAGCTATCAGGAAGATGGTGCGCTGCTGCAGGAACTGTTCTCTCGTGACGGCATCGGTACGCAAATCGTGATGGAGTCCGCCGAGCAGATCCGCCGCGCGACCATCAACGATATCGGCGGCATTCTGGAGCTGATTCGTCCGCTGGAGCAGCAGGGCATTCTGGTACGTCGCTCGCGCGAACAGCTGGAGATGGAGATCGATAAATTCACTATTATCGAGCGCGATAATCTGACTATCGCCTGTGCGGCGCTCTATCCTTTCCCGGATGAGCAAATCGGTGAGATGGCCTGCGTGGCGGTACATCCTGATTACCGCAGTTCGTCACGTGGCGAAATGCTGCTACAGCGCGTGGCCCTGCAGGCGCGCCAGCTGGGACTGAAAAAGTTGTTTGTATTAACCACGCGCAGTATTCACTGGTTTCAGGAGCGCGGCTTTACGCCGGTTGATATTGAGCTGCTGCCGGAAAGCAAAAAGCAGATGTATAACTACCAGCGCCGCTCTAAAGTGCTGATGGCCGATCTGACCTGAACTACGCCAAAACAAGCCCGGCATTCGCCGGGCCTGCTATTTTCTACCTTAAATGAAAATTTCCTGATGCGGCGCGCACAGACGCTCCACCAGCCCGCTGCGCCGCTGCGTGCGCACCGCCACCGCGCGGGCAAAAATCTGCCGATCGGTATACAGCGTTAACTGACTGCGTGCGCGGGTAATCGCAGTATAAACCAGCTCGCGTGTCAGCACCGGCAAATAGTGATTCGGCAGCACCAGCGCTGTATGGTCGAACTCTGAACCCTGCGATTTATGCACGGTCATTGCCCAGGCGGTATCATGCGGCGGCAAACGGCTCGGCTGCACCGCTTTGATGGAACCGTCCGGCAGCGGAAAAAAGACTTTTAACACGCCGCTGCGATCGTTCATCGCCACGCCAATATCGCCGTTAAACAGCCCCAGCGCGCTGTCGTTGCGGGCGATCATCACCGGACGCCCAACATACCAGCGGCTTTGCGCCTGCGGCCGACGGATGCGGCGCTGCTTCAGCAGCAGACGCTCGATGCGTTCGTTTAAGCCCGCCACGCCGAACGGCCCTTCGCGCAGTGCGCAGAGCAGCCGGTAACGCGCAAACGCCGCCAGCACCTCTTCCGCTTCCGCGTTGCGCTGCAGCAGCGTTAAATACTCCTCATAACCAGCGATACCCTGCTCCAGCAGCTGCTGATAATGTTCCGCATTGCTCAACTCGCTGCGGCAAATATCTGTAAAGCCTGCACCAAAGACTTTTTCCGCCGCTCTGGCATCACCGGCGTTTACCGCCTGCGCCAGCTGACCGATGCCGGAACGGGCATCGAAACGATAGCTCTTGCGCAGCAGACAAATACTGTCGCGCACGCCCGGCATATCGTCACCGTCTGCGCCGTCCAGCTGGCAGCCAGTTAGCTGCTGTAGCTGTCGGGCGCGCGCCGTGCTGTAACCCGCCTCGGCGCAGCGGCAAATATCACCCAGCACCGCGCCCGCCTCCACCGAGGCCAGCTGATCGCGATCGCCAAGAAAAATAACGCGTGCGTGCTGCGGCAGCGCGGCGATCAAATTCGCCATCATCGGCAAATCGACCATCGACGCCTCATCAACCACCAGCACATCGAGATGTAGCGGATTGCCGGCATGGTAGCGCAGACGCTGGCTGTTGGGCTGAGCCCCAAGCAGACGATGCAGCGTCGTTGCCTCCTCCGGGAAGGCGGCGCGCTCTTTTTCACTCAGCGTCAGCGCCTGCAGCGCCTTGCCCAGCGACTCCGTCAGACGGGCAGCCGCTTTACCGGTCGGCGCGGCCAGCCGAATGCGCAATTTTTGCTGTGAAAGCCGAATCAGCGCCGCCAGCAGTTTGGCGACGGTGGTGGTTTTACCGGTGCCGGGCCCGCCGGAAATCACCGAAATATGGCGGGTTATCGCCACGGCGGCGGCCACTTTTTGCCAGTCATCGGGACGATCGCCGAACAGCTCCTGCAATACCTGCTGCAAATCGGCGTCATTAAAGGCGGGCGCAGGCTGCTCCGTGGCGATAAAACGCGCCACGTGCCCTTCGCCGCGCCACATTCGGTGCAGATAGAGCCGCTGCTGCGCCACCACCAGCGGCGTGGATTTTGAGCCATCGCTGACCGCGTGGCTTTGCAACAGCAGCCGCTGCCAGTCCTCCGGTTCTCCAGACGCCTGCCAGATTTCCGCCGCCAGTTCCGGCTGCCGTCCGTCAAACAGTTGACCGTCACGAAAATGATCGAGCGGCAGGCAAACGTGCCCTTCTCCCGCTTCGGCGCTAACGCAGGCCGCCGCCAGCATCAGCGCCGGTTGTTCATCGTCCGCCAGCATATGGGCGAACTGCAAATCCAGCGCGCGTATCAGGCGCTTATCCACCGCCTCGCGCAGCAACTCGCTCATTTTTCTCATTTCGCTTCCACCTTGTCTCCGCTAAACAGGCGATCCAGCGCCATGACAAATTCCGCCTCTGGACGATGATAAAACACGCCGTTTTCACTGGC
Source organism: Mixta sp. Marseille-Q2659 (assembly GCF_940807255.1). Taxonomy (GTDB): domain Bacteria; phylum Pseudomonadota; class Gammaproteobacteria; order Enterobacterales; family Enterobacteriaceae; genus Mixta. The sequence goes on from NZ_CALNWY010000036.1 coordinate 11,999, forward strand.
GCTGCCGTCCATCCCGCGTAAAAACAGGTAAAACACGCCGCCGAAGTGACGCTCATAATCGTAATCCGCTACACGATGACCCAAATAGCGGTGCAGCGCCAGCGTATAAAGCTGATACTGCAAATCGTAGCGGTGGCTAATCATCGCCTCGGCCATCGCCTGCGGCGTATAAGCGTCGCTCTCTTCGCCCAGCCAGTTCGATTTATAATCCAGCAAATAATATTTTCCCTGCCAGCAGAACACCAAATCGATAAAGCCTTTCAGCATCCCCTGCACCTGCTGAAAATTCAGCTCAGGGGCGCGCGCCGACAGGCTGTCATGCTGACGCATAACCGCATCCAGCGCTGGCGCGGTCAGCATTTGATCGACAGGCAGATAAAACTCCAGTTCGACCAGATAATGGCCCGGCGACAATCCCGCCAGATGAATACCGGCCTGGTTAAGCGGCGTTTGCAATACGCGGCGAATCCACTCAGAGAGCATCGGCAGCCACTGTTCGCCAAAACCTGCCAGCTGAAGCTGTTCCGCCAGCCAGGCTTCATCCGGCGGCTGGCTAAAATCGAGCGTTTCAAACAGGCCGTGCAGGAAAGTGCCTGGCGAAGCGCCGCGCGGAAAGGTATGCGGCGTCAGCGCCGGTACAGCCACATCAGCCGTTTCGCCCGCCGCATCAATATCAAAGCGCGGCGCCAGGTCGAGCGCGACCGACGGGCCATGCTGTTGCAGGCCAGAATAGCTGGTCACGCGCCAGTGATCCTGCAGAGGCCGCGAAATAAGCGGGCTTTCCAGCTCCGGCATCGGGTCGCCTTCCGGCTGCCAACTGTCCTCTGCCGTCTCTTCAGGCGTCGCGACTGCTATCGCTTCATTGCATAAACCGTGCAGCGCTTCCTGCAATCCGCTGGCGCTTAAGGTCTCGCCGCGCTGAACCAGGTAGCCAATCGCGCTTTTATGCAGATCGCTGTTGCCCTCTTTCTTCCGGTTGCCCTTAATCAGGGGCGCAATGCCGATGCTGCAATGGTAAACCGAGCGGGTCAGCGCCACGTACAGCAGACGCAAATCTTCCGCCAGCCGCTCCTGTTCGGCCAGCGCCAGGCTCTCTTCGTCATCGCTCAGATCCAGCAGCGCCTGAAAAGTTTCGCGATCGTGATAAAGCCCCTGCGCCGCTTCGCGGAAATTGGCGGCAAAAGGCAGCCACACCAGCGGATATTCCAGCCCTTTGGATTTATGGATAGTCACAATCTGCACCAGGTGGCGATCGCTTTCGAGACGCAGCTGCTGGCTGGCGGCCTGATGGTTAGGCTGGGCAATCTGCTGCGCCAGCCAGCGTACCAGCGCATGTTCACTGTCGAGCTGCGCGGCCGCTTCCTGTAGCAGTTCGCCAAGGTGCAGTAGATCGGTCAGGCGGCGCTCGCCGCTTTCCGAAGCCAGCAGATTTTCCGCGATATGACGCCGTGTCATTAGCTCACGCAGCATCGGCAGTACGCCGCGTTGCTGCCAGCGCTGACGATAGGCGGCAAACTCTTCCACCACCGCATCCCAGCGCTCTTCATCCTGACTCATGGCGTCGATAGTCAGCGCATCCAGCCCAAGAATACTGGTGGCCAGCGCGCTGCGCAGCGTACGCTCCAGTTCCGGGGCCAGCACCGCCTGCAACAGCCAGAGCAGTTCGCGCGCTTCCGGTGTGCTAAACACGCTGTCGCGATTGGAGAGATAGACGGAGGGGATATTGAGTTTTTCCAGCGCGTCGCGTATTACCGCCGCCTCGCTGCGGCTGCGCACCAGAACGGTAATATCCGCCGCGCTGACCGCCCGCAGATTGCCCTGCTTACCGATCAGCGCCTCGCCGCGCAGCCCGGCCTGCAGCCAGTGCAGGATCTCCGCCGCGCACTGCGTCGCCATCCACTGCTGGTATTCGCTGACGCCCACGCCATCGCCAGGCTGCAGCCAGAAACGCAGCGCGGGCTGCTCCGCGCCGTCAAGATGAAAGCCGCGCGTCTGGTTCGGCGGCGCAGAGCTAACCTCAATAAAGGGAATCTGGTTAAACAGAAAAGGATTGTCCAGCCGGGCAAATAACTGGTTAACGCTGTTTACCATGGCTGGCGACGAGCGCCAGTTGGTATCCAGCGTATAGTGGGCGCTGACTTCGCTACGGGCACGCATATAGGTAAAAATATCCGCGCCGCGAAATGCGTAAATCGCCTGCTTGGGATCGCCAATCAATAGCAGCGCGTTTTCCGGCTGGGCAATATAGAGCTGCCGGAAAATACGATACTGCTGCGGATCGGTATCCTGGAATTCGTCGATCAGCGCCACCGGATAACGGGCGCGAATCGCCTGCGCCAGCATCTCTCCTCCCGGCTGATGCAGCGCCTCATCCAGGCGGCTGAGCAAGTCGTCAAAACCGAGCAGCGCGCGCAGCTTTTTCTCTCTGCGGGTCGCTAAACGGATCTCTTCCAGCGCGCGGGCGATAATCAAATCGCGCAGCGACAGCGGTTCAGCCAGAAAAGCGTCAACAGCTTCAAACAGCGGATGGCGCGGCGGCTCGCCCTTTTTGGTTTTTTCCAGCAGTACGCTTTGGCGAAAACGCGCCAGATCCTTAGGTACCGTGTAACCTTGCGTCTCCTCTTCCACCCAGGCGGCTACATTGTTGAGCCAGGTGGGCAAGTGCTTACTACTATAGCTGCGTTTATCGACGCCTGATTTTTCAATCAGCTCGCGCAGCTCTGCCGCCGCCGCGCGCCATTGCGCCTTAAGGTTATCAATACGCGCCACGATTTTTTCATGACGCTGGGCCAGTGTTTCTTCCCCATCCGGCGCATATTTTAAGGCGGGCGATTCGCCATGCAGCCACGGCGTCAGGGTAGTAAGCAGTTGCTCCGGCCCGGTCCACTCCTGCGCAATAACTTTGGCAATAGTCAGCGGCAGCGGATAGCAGTGGCGACGCCAGAAGTCGGCGGCAGCCTGACGGCGCAATGCGGATTCATCTTCGATCAGCTGCTGTTCAAACAGCATGCCGGATTCAAAGGCGTTGAGATTCAGCATGCGCTGGCAGAAACCGTGAATGGTGAAGATCGCCGCCTCATCCATCTGGCGCTCGGCAGCAAGCAGCAGCGCCGCGGCATCGTCGCGATCGGGGATCTCCTGTATCAGCGCCGTCAACACCGGATTATTGCTGCTGCCGCGCACGCAGGCCAGCCGCAGCTCATGGATATTCTGCCGGATACGTCCGCGCAGCTCGGCGGTTGCCGCTTCGGTAAAGGTCACCACCAGGATCTCTTCGACCGAAAGCGGACGATGGAAGGCATTACCCTGCCCAAGGCCCAGTAGCAGCCGCAGGTAGAGTATGCCGATAGTAAAGGTTTTTCCGGTTCCCGCTGAAGCCTCGATAAGCCGCTCGCCATGAAGCGGCAGGGTTAATGGATCGAGGCGTTGCGGGTTGTTGTCACTCATTTCTTCTCGCTTGTCACCGGCAGCGACTGCTGTAGGCTGCTGACGTTCGGCCAGGTTTTCCAACCTTGCGGCGAGGCGTATTCAGCTTTGGTATGCTGGCTGCCAGAAATCTGCGACAGCATAGCCAGTCCCTGCTTCGCAATCACCGCCCGGTGGAAGAAATCGGCCAGGCTTTGCGGCGTCAGCGCTTTAATCTGTTCAATAACTTTTTCGCGGGTATCAAAGGTGTAGTTTTCCCGATCGAAATCTTTGCTGAAGCGTCCTGCTTCCTCGTCCAGCGTTTGCGGACGCTGTTGCAGTTCATTTATCAGCGCCGTTTGATACTGGGCGAAATCCTGCTGGCTCATTGCCCGCAGACGCTTCTCGGCGTCGGGATAGAAGGCTTCGTAGCGCTTCAGCAGCAGAGCAGGCTGTTTGCTGTTGCTTTGCAACAGGAAACCGATGCCCCACTGGCGTCCAACCGGCATCTGGAAGGTAAATACCGCATAGCCCAGCTGCTGTTGCGTACGCAGCTGGTTATAGAACCAGGGCTGAATAATCTGGCTTAGCAGCGTGCTGTTGGCGATGCTCTGATATTCGCTATAGCCAACCGGCACATAAACCGCCGCCAGCGCCGAGTCGCTGCTGCTGCCCGCTTTCTGCAGGTTCGCGCGGAGCGGCTGATCGACAGTGACATATTCGCTATGCCACCAGCTCTGGCCCTGGCACTTAAGCTGCTGTTTGACTTCGCGCGCCAGCGATTTTACCGCCTGCGGCGTCATATTCCCCACCACCAGCATCTCTGGCGTAGCCTGCTCCAGCAGTATACGGCGATAGTCGATCAGTTCCTGCAGGCTGATAGTGTCCAGCAGTTTACGGCGTTCGCTACGCTCGGTATAGGGCAGTTGCGATAACATTTGCACCGGCTGAATCGCCTGCTCAAAGGCTTTGCCTTTCTCAGCCGCATCCAGGCGCTCTTTATACCAGGATTTCGCCTGCGCCAGCAGATCTTCCGTCGGCGTGTAGCTGGCGTAGCCGTGTAGCAGTGTTATCAACAGCTTTGGCAAACGCTGGGTAAAGCCGCTGGCGCTGATGGTTACGCCATCATTTTCCGTGGTTGAAAAGCTGATGCCGCCAACCGAAGCCTGAGAACTCAGCTCATCCAGCGCCACGCCCGCCAGGTAATCATTCAGGGCGAACAGTACCTGATTGCGCGCGTTGCTCATCGCCGCCTTATTACGCAGCGCCAGCATAATATTGGCTTTCGGCTCGCTGGCGTAATACTGGCTCGGCATATAAAACGCGCGCAGGCCCGGCTCATTGATCAGCGGCTGCGGATGGGTGACCGGTTTGCCGTCTGACGAAATCAGGCTGAAGTCATCGGGGATATAGGGATTGAGTGCAGGCAGCGTCATCTTAATGTCCGCTGCCGCCTGCTGCCACTGACTGAACAGCGCGTCGCTGATTTTATCTACCTGATAAGGCGCATTCACAAAATAGGCGACTTTGTTATGCGGCTCGTTCGGGCTGATATACCAGATACGGGCGTTCTGCGGCGTCATGCCATCCAGGCGTGCTTTAATCGCGGCCGGATCGTAACGGTCGGCCAGATAAGGCGCATCCAGCGTATGCTCTACCGGTACGCGCAGCATGGTATCCACCAGCCACTCGATATAGTCCATATCACGCGTAATGGAGGGATAGCGATAATCCAGATCCAGTACGTGCGCCATTTCATCGAAATAGCGTTTATCAATGCCTTTTTCACGCAGCAGATCGAGATAACCGAAAATAGCGGCAACGACTTTATCGCGCTGCGCCAGTCCTTTATCAGTCAGGGAAACATTAATCGAGAACACGCCGCCGTTGCGTACGATAACAGGATCGGCACCGGCATCAACGGAGTCGGCCAGCCCCTGGCTCTGTAGCCAGTCGGACAGCGTATCTTTGCTGCGGTTGCCGATCAGATAGCTGATTAAGGTATCGGTTTTACTGCGGAAGCGGTCAACGTTGTTATCAATGCGGAACTCTACCCGCAGCTGCTTACGCGGCTGCGCCGGGACGTAATGAATAATGATGCCTTTCTGCTGTTCGGTCACCGCCGGAACGCTAATCACAGGCACGCTGGCCCGATGATTCTTCACCCGACCGAAGGTCTGCGCGGCGATAGTCGCCAGTTCAGGCAGCGGCTTGTTGCTGTAGATAACCGCCTTCATCAGGTTGGCTGAATAGTGCTGATGATAAAAGTTCAGCAGCGCATCGTGCAGTTTGCTGCCCGGCTTATCACGCAGCGTTTCCAGGTTACCGCCGGAAAAACGGGCGGCGGGATGCGCCGGGTTCAGCGTTTCCGCGCCAACCTGCGCCATGCGGTGTCCGTCGCGAGAGCGCGCCATCGTCATCTCGGCGTTAACCGCATGACGTTCGCGATCGGCGTTGACCGTATCCAGCAGCGGCTCGGCAATAGCGTCCGCCAGGCGATCGACGGCGGGTGCCAGCGCATCGTTTTCCACTTCCAGATAGTAAGCAGTCCGGTAAGACGCGGTACTGGCATTATGGCTGCCGCCGTGCTTTTTCAGGAACTCGGCCAGATTATCGGGCTGCGGATAGCGCTTTGAGCCCATCAGCACCATATGTTCGAGATAGTGAGCCAGGCCCAGCTGCTGTTTAGGATCGTCTAAGGATCCAATCGGCAACGTCAGGGCGGCCAGCGATTTGGTTGCCTGCGGATCGGAGACCAGCAGTACCGTCATCTCGTTATCCAGGCGAATCGCCTGATAGTGACGAGGATCTTTATCACTTTTATTAATTGTCTGTTCAACGGGCTGCCAGCCTTTATCAGCGCTGGCGGCATGGCTAAAAACGGTAAAAATCAGTAACAGACTGGCTGTCCAGACAGCGTACTTTCGCATTTAATCCCCTTGAATTTTATACCTTTTTTCCCAACACGTTGACCGCTAGCCTTCACATTATCCGGCGGATAATCGCCTCGCCGCAAAGTGTCTCCTTACGGCATAAGCTTTCGTTATTCCTCATTATTAGAGGTCTCGCTGCGGTTAAAGCGCAGCAGCGGCAGCAGCCATTGCTCGGCGGCCGCGCAGATCGCATCCAACTGAGCCGCTTCCAGCGTACGGAACAGGCGCTGCAAATAGGGATCGCTCCCCTCGCCTTCCAGCTGATAGTTGCCCTGCCAGGCGGTCAGCAATTTCGCCCGTGCTTTGGCCTGCGTCGTTTCATCCATCAACATCACATCGTTTTTGGTGTCGTAGCTGGCTTCCAGCCAGGCGCCGCCGGTTTTCGGCAGCAGCAACAGCGGCGAACACATGCCGTCACGGTAGCCTTCAACATAGCGCGTCAGCCATTCCTGCGCCTGCCCCGCGTCGATGCTGTCAAAACACCAGCGGCTCTCTTTGCGTCCCAGCATACGGCTTTGGCCTTCTCCGCCCATGGCGCACCAGGCGAGATGTTCCAGCCACAGCGCCAGTCCATCGGTAAAATTAAGCACGCCCGGACGCCAGCGCAGCAGGCCGCTCTCCTGCACCTGCGGCAGCCAGCCGTTCAGCTTAACGCCCGCCACGGTTAAATCGATCTCCACGCTGCGGCTTTCATCGCGTAGCTCGCGCACCTGCTCCGCCAGCGGTGTCATCTCTTCTTGCTGGGTTTGCCAGAAGAGTTCGCCAAACGCGCCGTAGGGCAGTACGCCCGCCGCGCGATGATGATTAAACAGCCGCTGGGTATCTTCTTCTTCAATCAGCGCGTTCAGCAGCTGGGCGTTAATTTGATAGCGATCGAGCGCATCCAGCACGAACGGCTCGGCATCCGGCAATTCGGTCTGTTCCAGCGCAAAGCTGACACCCAGGCGCAAAGTAAAGAAGGCGCGCACCGGATGCCGCCAGAAGCGCAGCAGCTGATCAAAGTTCAGCTCGCTAATATTTAACGGCGCCAGCGGCTGCATAAACGGCGGGTGTGGTTCGCCGCTGCCACGCGCCGCAGGCAACCACTCATGAGCAAAGCTGCGATATTCCGCCTGAGGCGCAAAGTTTTGCGGATCGAAAGGCATCCGGCTGTGCAAGCAGTGCAGATGCGCCAGTACCCGCTGGGCGCTGCGGTCAACATCCAGTGCCTCATCGCCCGGCAGATGGAAACTCTGCGCAATGTAATCCACCAGTTCAGTGACCAGCACCGAAGGGTATCGTTCCGTATTGTCCTGAATCGAACGGCCGATATAGCTGATATAGAGTTTCTGCTGGGCGGAGAGCAGCGCTTCCAGAAACAGGAAGCGGTCATCGTCGCGGCGGCTGCGATCGCCTTTCTGCGGCTGTTGCGCCATCAGATCGAATCCCAGCGGCGGCAACGCGCGCGGATAGACGCCGTCGTTCATACCCAGCAGGCAAACGACGCGGAACGGCACTGAACGCATCGGCATCAGGGTACAAAAGTTAACCGGCCCGGCAAGAAACCGCTGGCTAATACGTTGCTGATCGAGACGTGAGGCCAGTTCATCGCGCAACAGCGAGGCGGGCACCGTACTGTCGTAGCGCGCCAGCAGGCCGTAAGCCATTACCTGCTGCCACTGCTCTTCAATCAGCACCATGGCGGCATCGGTATTCACATCGGCGGCAAAAAAGGTTTGCAGCATTTCACGGCACAGCGGCTGCCACTCATTTAGCGAACGCGGCTGGGCCAGCAGTTGCCGCCAGTGGTTAAGCTGCATCAGCAGCTCGGCCAGATTGCCAGCCAGTTCAGCGATCAGGCCGCTGGATTCGTCGTAAGGCAGAATGCCATCCCAGTCGCCGTGCGCGCTCTCCATGGCGTAACCCAGCAGCATACGGGTAATGCCGAAGCGCCAGGTATGCTGGCCGGTCGGCGGCAGTTCCAGCTCGCGCACGTTATCATCATCCAGCCCCCAGCGAATGCCGGACTCTTCCACCCACATCCGCAAGCGGCGCAGCCCTTCTTCATCAATGGCGAAGCGTGTTGCCAGCGCGGGCACCTCCAGCAGCGCCAGCACTTCCTCACAGGCAAAACGGCTTTCCGGCAGGCCGAGCAGGTTAATAAACGCCATGATCGCCGGATGGGCAAAGCTGGCGCGCCGATCGGAAATCGCAAAGGGCAGATAGCGTTCCGCCGAGGCGTTGCCGAACACCGCCTGGATATAGGGCGTATAGGCATCAATATCGGCCACCATGACAATAATGTCGCGTGCCGTCAGCGTCGGATCCGCCTCCATCATCGCCAGCAGTTGATCCTGTAACACTTCCACTTCGCGCTGCGGACTGTGGCAGACATGGACGACGACCGAGCGATCCTGCGGATCGAGGCAGCGTTTTTTATGGCTGCTGGTTAGCTCTTCGGCATTCAGGCCAATCACCGCATTATCTTCCAGCTCCAGCAGATCGTGCTGCATCGCATGCAGCAGCGTATCCTCCGGCACCTCAACAAAGGCATCGATTTCGCGCGCTTCCATTTGCGCCAGCAGATAAAGGTTATCGCGTCCCAGCTTACCCCAGGAGGCGAGCAGCGGATTGGTCAGCTGCTGTTCGCCAGCATCGTTAAACAGTGATGAGGCGGCGTCAGGATCGCGGAACAGCGCGATCTCCTGCTGCTGCTGATGATGGCGGCGACGGCGGCTTTGCAGCTTCGCCAGGAAGGCGTAGTCCTGAATATCCCCCCAGTACTGGCGACAGGGATTGGTAAACAGCAGATGAATATCAATATGTTTACCCAGCGCCTGTAGTGCTTGCAGGTAAACCGGCGGCAGCGCGGAGATGCCACAGATAAAGACGCGATCGGGCAGGCCCGGCGGCGGCGTATCGCTGTTTTCCAGCTTCTGAATAAAGCGCGCATAGAGATTGGCGCGGTGCCATTCCGGCTGCCCCAGCTCGCGGGTATATTCCACCAGCGCGGCCCACAGCGGCGCCTGCCACAGCTGCGCGTCGCCCAGGCCGTCGATCATTTTTCCCTGCTGCCAGCTGTTCAGCCACTCCGGGCGATAGACCAGATACTGGTCATAAAGGTCGGCCACGCGCGAGGCGAGCTGAAACAGCTTGCGCTTATCATCGTCATCGTTGAGATAGTGTTGCAGCGGGCGGAACGCCTCCTGCCGCAGCAGATCGGGCAGCAGGGTCATCAGCTTCCAGCTCATGCTGGCTTTATTAAACGCGCTCTCTTTGGGAATGCCGGGCAACACGCGCACAAACATATCCCAGATAAAGGTGGCGGGCAGCGGAAAGGCGATATTCGCCGCAATACCGAACTGCTGCGCCAGCTGCATCTGAAGCCACTGCGCCATACCGGGGCTTTGCACCAGCACCACTTCAGACTGAAAAGGATCGCGTAACGGTTCGTTTTCAATCAGGTACGCCGCCAGCGATTTAAGGATGTCGAGCTGGTTGGAGTGATAAACCGTAAACATATTGGCTCCTGTTCAGTGCTGCTACAGCGCGTCGGCGCGGGGACACTCTACCCCTTAAATCGGCTAATGCAACCGCTGGGTAAAAAAAGCGCAAAAATCACCGTTCACAACGCAACTGGCTCAGCGTGACGGCCTTCAACGCAGGGCGGGAAGCCGTGACCTGCCAGATCTGGCACCCTTCTGCGCCCGGCAGCAATTGCAGCGTTGTTTGCCAGCTTTTGCTCTCTTCACCCTGCAGGCGTCGTGCGGCTACGCGCCATGCCTCGCGCTGCTGCCACTGCTGATAAAAGCCTGCCGTTAATACGCGCTGATAGTGCAACAGCGCCGTTAAACTTATGGTAAACAGCAGCATGGCGATCAGCGTTTCCACGACGCTAAAGCCAGCTTCACGGTTCATCAGGTAAACAGCGCGCTGAAGGGGCTAAGGGACAGAAGTCGAGCCAGCCATGCGCCAACCGATGCCAGCTTGTGCCTGCCGTCGGTTCCAGCCACTGCCAGAGCGTTAATGGCTCGCCGGATGCACGCAACGCCGCGCCGCGCAACAATGCTTCGCCATTATCCAGCAACAGCAGACAGGCATGCCAGCCAAACTGCGTCTGCCGTTGGCAGTGCCAGCCCTGCTGCTGCGGCCAGCTCAAAGCGCTTCCCCAAGCCAGCGCTGACAGCGCCTGATGATAATCGAGCAGATACTGGCGTTCGTCCGTGACCAGCGCCAGCGTAGCATCCAGCTGTTGGCGCGTGGCATGCAGCAGGCCCGATCCCAACAGCAGAATCAGCAGAACCATGGCTATAGCCATGCCGCCCTCCTCCCTTAGGGCTGGTTGTAAGCGCTGACCACGCTGTTGAGCGTGGCGGACAGGCCAGGAAAGCGCAGCGATTCGCCGCCGAGCGTCAGGATAACCTGCTGCTGACGGCGGATAAAAGCCAGTTCGCTGACCCGCAACGTAGCCGGATCGGAAAGGCTTTCCCAGCCGCCGCCTGCGCAGCTGGCGACGCCGCGCTGCATCTCCAGCCGTTGGTTGCGTAGTCGGTATCCGTACCATTCACTCTCTCCTTGTTCCGGCCCTTCCCAGCGGCCATTGCTGTTCTCATCCCATCTGACCAGCAGGCAATCCCGTTGAATCGTCAGCGGCGCGCCCTGACAGCTGCCGTGGCAGTAACCGGCACGCCGCACCGCTTTTTCCAGCACGCTCAGCATCTGCTGTAGCTCCTCCCGTAGCAGCAGCTGGCTTTGCAGTTCCAGGTTTTGTCGCTGCAGCTGCGGCGGCAGCCGGAGCGCGCCCAGCATTAAAATGCCGCTCAGCGCCAGCGCCACCAGCATTTCCATCAGGCTGAAGCCGCCAGCTTTTACAGACATGGCGCGACCTGACAGAGCCGAATCCGCCCACGAGCGGAAATAATCATGCGCCAGCGCAGATCGCCTTCGCCAAAAATAAGGTGTCCTGCCTTTGCCACGTTGCGTTTACCGTAAAAACCCGGCGTTCCTTCCATCTCAATAATCTGAACCTGGGGATGCGGCGCCAGCAGTTGTAAACGCCGCCCGGCGCGGCAGCCGGTCACGGGCACCTCGCCGCTGCCCAGGCACCAGCGATCGCCCGCCAGCAGCCAGAGCGGCTGGTCACTATTGTGCCAGTTGGCCCAGGCGCGCACGCCGTGCAGAAACTGCTGGAGCCGCCGGGCGGTTTCATCCATGCGCTGATGCTGCTGCCAGCTTTGCCAGCCGCGCAACGCCGCGATGCTCAGCAGGCTGACGATAGCCAGCACCAGCATCAATTCTGGTAGGGTAAAACCCTCAGAACGGTTTCTTTTCATCGTGCCTGTTTTCATCGCGCCATTTTGCCGCGAACAACAGACATCGCCAGCCACGGCGCGCCTGCCTGCGCGCCCTCTTCCAGCCTTTTTGATTAGGTTGCATCGCTTTAAGTTTGTGATGCGAGACAGCTCGCACGACAGCAATCTGCACGCGCCGCTGGATTGAACTGCACCAAAAATGCGCGATGCTGCACATTTGTTGAGCTTTTGTTAAGACATAATCGCCGCTCAACCCTGTTTAATCACTTTCCTCGCGGCTTTTGCCCGCCGCGTAAACCTGGCATGAGTTCTGCTTTGTTAAATGGGTAACAGGTTGATAACCGATGACAGCGAATTAACACCGAGGGCGCCACCATGGATAAGCCGACGCTGATTGCCCGCATTGAAAGCACGTTTGGACAGCAGACGCCCAGCGGCAAGCGCATCGCAGGCTGGCTGCTAACCCATACCGCGCAAATTCCGTTTGAAACCGCTGACAGTATTGCGCGCGCGACTGGCACCAGCGGCATTACCGTCGGACGCTATTTACGGCGGCTGGGCTACCGTAACCTGGATGATGCCCGGCAGAGCCTGCGCGATACGCCGCAAATCGCCTATAAGCCCTGGGGCGTAATCGATCGGCTCGATTCCTGGCAGCAGCAACGCGCGCTGCCCAATCGTTACAGCCAGTCGCTGCAGCTGGAACTGGATGCGATCGCGCAGGTTTATCAGCTGGCGCAAAGCGCGGCGTTTAATCGTATCAGTCAGCGGCTGGCCGAGGCCGACGCGGTGTTTGTGCTGGGCATCCAGTCAACGCGCGGCATCGCCAACGCTTTCTTTAGCCATCTGGAATATTTGCGACCGCACGTCAGCTATGTAGAGGGGCTGTCGGGCACCTGGGTGGAGACGCTCAATTCCGGGTTTGCCGCACCTTATGTGGTGGTAACCGACACCCGCGCCTACTCCGCTATCGCGCGCCAGTTTTGCCGCGTCGCCTGCGAACGACAGATCCCGCTGGCGCTGGTGACCGATGTCTGGTGTCCGTGGGCGCGCGACTATCCGCTTGACCTGTTGCAGGTAAAAACCGATACCGGCCATTTCTGGGATTCGCTGGCTCCGCTCAGCTGCCTGTTCAATCTGCTGCTTTCCGCCGTGGTAGAACATCTCGGCGACCGGCTGGCCGATCGTCTGGCAATCAACCGGCAGCTGCAGCAGGAATTTGGACAATTTGAACGTTAACCAGAGGAAATCCCATGACGCAGGATGTTGAACTGATCGATCTGGCAGAAACTTTTCCACAGCTGGAAATCGATCTGAAATATGCCACGCCGGACAATATTACCGGCTACGCCATTTATCAGCAGGCGCGCTGTTTGCTGCATCCCGACGCGGCGAAAGCGTTGGCGCGCTGCGTTGAAGTGGCGCGTCTGGCTGGTTTATCGCTGGTGGTTTATGACGCGTATCGCCCGCAGCTGGCGCAGCAGCATCTCTGGCTGGCCTGTCCCGATCCGCAATATGTGATGGCCGTTTCGCTCGGCTCTAACCACAGCCGCGGCACCGCCATCGACGTCACGCTGCGCGATGAGTCGGGCGCGCTGCTTGATATGGGCACCGGATTTGATGAGATGGATGTACGCTCTCATCCCTGGAACCCCGATCTGCCTGCGTCTGCTCACCGTAACCGTCTGTTGCTGAACGCGATTATGCAGGCTGGCGGCTTTATCGGTATTCACAGCGAGTGGTGGCATTTCGAGCTGCCTGATTCCGTGCGCTATCCCCTGCTCGCCGATCGTTTTAGCTGTGCCGCTCTTCCTTCTATAACAACAGCCCGTTCACTTTAACCAGGAGCCTGCCATGAAAATTTCCCCTGCGTATCGCCTGCTGCGTCCGACGCTGCTGGCCCTTGTTCTCGGCGCGCCGCTTACGCCCGCGCTGGCGGCGGTGCCGAAAGATATTCTGGCGATCGGCAAAGCCGCCGATCCGCAAACCCTCGATCCGGCGGTAACTATCGACAACAACGACTGGGCGGTGACCTATCCCGCCTATCAGCGTCTGGTGCAGTATAAAACCGCAGGTGGAAAAGGCTCGACCGAAGTGGAAGGCGATCTGGCGACCAGCTGGCAGGCCTCAGCCGATCAAAAAGAGTGGACCTTTAAGCTGAATCCGGCGGCGAAGTTTGCCGACGGCACGCCGGTGACCGCCGCCGCCGTGAAAGCTTCATTTGAGCGCCTGTTAAAAATCGCTCAGGGCCCGTCGGAAGCTTTTCCGAAAGATCTAAAAGTGGAGGCGCTGGATGACGGTAGCGTGCGTTTTACCCTCAGCACGCCTTTTGCACCTTTCCTTTATACGCTGGCGAATGACGGCGCGGCGATTATCAATCCGGCGGTGCTGCAGCAACATGCCGCCGACGATGCGCGCGGCTGGCTGGCTGAGCATACCGCCGGTTCCGGCCCTTTTATGCTTCAGCGCTGGCAAAAAGGGCAACAGCTGGTGTTGGTGCCGAACCCGCATTACAGCGGCAAGCGCCCGGCCTTTAAGCGCGTTACCGTGAAGATTATCGGCGAAAGCGCCACCCGTCGTCTGCAGCTGACGCGCGGCGATATCGATATTGCGGAATCGCTGCCCATCGATCAGCTTAGCGCGCTGAAAAAAGAGGATAAGGTCAGCGTGGCGGAATATCCCTCGCTGCGCGTGACCTATCTCTATCTGAACAATGCGAAGCCGCCGCTGAATCAGGTCGATCTGCGGCGCGCGATCTCCTGGTCCACCGATTATCAGGGGCTGGTGAAAGGCATTCTGGCGGGCAACGGCAAGCAGATGCGCGGGCCGATCCCGGAAGGAATGTGGGGTTTCGATGCGCAAGCGATGCAGTACAGCAACGATCCGGCGCGGGCGTTGACGGCCTGGGAAAAGGTGAAGGATAAGCCGAAAACGCTCTCTTTCCTCTATTCCGACAGCGATCCGAACTGGGAGCCCATCGCCCTGGCGACCCAGGCCAGTCTCGGCGCGCTGGGCATCAGCGTCAAACTGGAAAAGCTGGCGAACGCGACCATGCGCGATCGCATCGGCAAAGGCGATTACGACATCGCTATCGGCAACTGGAGCCCGGACTTCGCCGATCCCTATATGTATATGAATTACTGGTTCCAGTCGGATAAGAAAGGACTGCCGGGCAACCGTTCGTTTTACAGCAATCCGCAGGTGGATACGCTGCTGAAGCAGGCGGTGGCGACCACCGATCAGGCGACACGCACGCGCGATTATCAGGCGGCACAAAAAATCGTCATTGATGAGGCGGCCTACGTTTATCTGTTCCAGAAAAACTATCAGGTTGCGATGAATAAGGCGGTTCAGGGCTTTGTTTATAACCCGATGCTGGAGCAGGTTTATAACGTCGCGACCATGAGCAAATAGCGGCACAGCCGCTGACGGCGCGCTGTCAGCGGTTTCCTTTCTCACACCGGCGCTGCGCGCGCAGCACCTGATAATGAGGACCAGGCTATGACTCTGTGGAGCATTCTGCGGCAGCGCTGCTGGGGGCTGCTGCTGGTAATGATCGGGGTATGCGTCATTACTTTTATTATTTCCCATCTGATCCCCGGCGATCCGGCGCGCCTGCTGGCGGGCGATCGCGCCAGTGATGAAATGGTGCAGCATATCCGTCATCAGCTGGGGCTGGATCTGCCGCTGTGGCAGCAGTTTCTGCATTACGTCAACGATCTGCTGCACGGCGATCTTGGCACCTCAATTCGTACCGGTCGGCCAGTGCTGGCGGATATTCGGCTGTTTTTCCCCGCCACGCTGGAGCTGGCGCTCTGCGCGCTGCTGCTGGCGCTGCTGATCGGCGTGCCGCTGGGTGTGCTGTCGGCGGTGTTTCGCAACCGCTGGCTCGATCATCTGGTGCGGCTGCTGGCGATTACCGGTATTTCGACGCCCGCCTTCTGGCTGGGGCTGGGGGTGATTGTGTTGTTTTATGGAAATTTAAATCTGCTGCCCGGCGGTGGACGGCTGGATGACTGGCTCGATCCGCCCGCGCATGTTACCGGTTTCTACCTGATCGACTCCCTGCTGGCGGGCGACCGCGACGCCTTCGTTAACAGCGTCCAGCACCTGATCCTGCCGGCGCTGACGCTGGCCTTTGTGCATCTGGGCATCGTGGCGCGCCAGATTCGCTCGGCGATGCTGGAGCAGCTGAGCGAGGACTATATTCGCACCGCCCGCGCCAGTGGGCTGCCCGGCTGGCGCATTGTGATGACGCACGCGCTGCCTAATGCGCTGATTCCCTCGATTACCGTGCTGGGGCTGGCGCTGGGCGATCTGCTGTACGGCGCAGTGCTGACGGAGACCGTTTTTTCCTGGCCCGGCATGGGCGCTTACGTGGTGGCCTCGATCCAGGCGCTCGATTTTCCGGCGGTAATGGGCTTCGCCGTGGTGGTCTCCTTTGCTTACGTGTTGGTTAACCTGCTGGTGGATCTGCTCTATTTATGGATCGATCCGCGTATCGGTCGTGGAGGTGAAGCATGATGTTCAGTGAACCCATTCCCGTGACGCCGGCCAAAACGTCGCGCAAGCGGCGCGGCAGCAAGGCGTTCTGGCTGCTGAAGCAGAGCCCACTGACGCTGATCGGCGGTGCGATTATGCTGCTGATGCTGTTCCTGATGCTGTTTTCCCCGTGGCTGACGCCGCTCGATCCCAACGCTGTTGATCTGGCAGCTCGTTTGCAGGCCCCTTCCGCCGCGCACTGGTTCGGCACCGATGAGGTCGGTCGCGATCTCTTCAGCCGGGTCTTGATCGGCAGCCAGCAGTCTATCGCCGCTGGTCTGGCAGTGGTGGTGCTGTCGGGCGGCATCGGTTCGCTGCTTGGCTGCTTCTCCGGCGTACTGGGCGGCTGGGCAGACGCAGTAATTATGCGCGTGATGGATATTATGCTGTCGATCCCGTCGCTGGTGCTGACCATGGCGCTGGCGGCGGCGCTCGGCCCCAGCCTGTTTAACGCGATGCTGGCCATCGCCATCGTGCGCATTCCTTTTTATGTGCGGCTGGCGCGCGGTCAGACGCTGGTGGTGCGCCAGTTTGCCTATGTGCAGGCGGCGCGCACTTTCGGCGCATCACGCTGGCACCTGATTAGCTGGCACGTACTGCGTAACGCCCTGCCGCCGCTGGTGGTACAGGCGTCGCTGGATATTGGCACCGCGATTTTAATGGCCGCGACGCTGGGCTTTATCGGCCTCGGTGCCCAGCAGCCCACCGCCGAATGGGGTGCGATGGTGGCGAACGGGCGCAATTATGTGCTGGATCAGTGGTGGTACTGCGCATTTCCCGGCGTCGCCATTCTGATTACCGCCGTCGGCTTTAACCTGTTTGGCGACGGGCTGCGCGACCTGCTCGACCCGAAAAGCGGAGGACGTCACTAATGAGCGAACCCCTGTTAGCGATTCACGATCTGCAGCTCAGCTTCCCGGTTTTTCAGGGTGAAGTTCATGCGCTGAACCGCGTTTCCATCACCGTTCATCGCGGCGAAATCGTCGGGGTGGTCGGCGAGTCGGGATCGGGCAAATCGGTGACCGCCATGCTGGCGATGCGCCTGTTGCCAGCCAACAGTTATCGCATCAATGGCGGCAGCGTGCGGCTGTTGGGCGCGGATGCGCTGAATGCCAGCGAGAAAGAGATGTGTCGGCTGCGCGGCGCGAAGGTGGCAATGATTTTCCAGGAGCCGATGACTGCGCTGAATCCTACGCGCCGCATCGGTCAGCTGATGACTGAGGTGATTCGCCAGCATCAGCGGCTTTCGGCGCGTGAAGCGCAGCAAAAAGCGATCGCGCTGCTGACCGAAATGCAGATCGCCGATGCGCCGCAGGTCATGAAACGCTATCCCTTCGAGCTATCGGGCGGGATGCGCCAGCGGGTGATGATCGCGCTCGCCTTCTCCTGCGAGCCGGAGCTGATTATTGCCGATGAGCCAACCACCGCGCTGGATGTCACCGTCCAGCGTCAGGTGCTGCGCCTGCTGAAGCAGAAAGCGCGCGCCAGCGGCACAGCGGTGCTGTTTATCAGTCACGATATGGCGGTGGTTTCGCAGCTCTGCGATCGCCTGTACGTGATGTACGCCGGAGCGGTGATTGAAAGCGGCAAGACACAACAGGTGATTGCCCGGCCGGCCCATCCCTACTCCGTTGGGCTGCTGCGCTGCGCGCCGGAGGCGAGCGAACCGCGCGCCGAACTGCCAGCGATCCCCGGCACGGTGCCCAACCTTACCGCGCTGCCAACCGGTTGCGCCTTTCGCGAGCGCTGCTTCGCCGCCGATGAGCAGTGTCGGCAGACGCCAACACTGAGTCCGTGCGGCGGCGAGCAGCAGCTCGCCGCCTGCTGGCATCCGCAACGGGAGCAACGCCATGTCTGAGATATTACTGGAACTGGAAGATGTACACGTCAATTTCCCGGCGCGCACCAACTGGCGCGGCAAGGTTACCGAACGCGTTCATGCGCTGAACGGGCTGGATTTGCAGATTGCGCGCGGCGAAACGCTGGGCATCGTTGGCGAGTCGGGCTGCGGCAAAAGTACGCTGGCGCAACTGCTGATGGGCATGATCCGGCCCGCCAGCGGCACCTGCCATCGCGCGCGCAATCCCAATTCCTGGCTGGGCAGCGGAATGCAGATGGTGTTTCAGGATCCGCTCTCTTCGCTCGATCCGCGCCTGCCGGTATGGCGCATTATTACCGAACCGGTCTGGATTCAGAAACATAGCGGCGAGGCGCAGCGGCGCGAACTGGCGCGGGAGCTGGCGCTGCTGACCGGCATTCGCCCGGAGTATCTCGACCGGCTGCCGCACGCCTTTTCCGGCGGTCAGCGTCAGCGCATCGCTATCGCCCGCGCGCTGTCGGCGCAGCCCGATATTATCGTGCTGGATGAACCCACCTCGGCGCTGGATATTTCCGTACAGGCGCAAATCCTGAATCTGCTGGTGAAGCTGCAGCGCGAGCGCCAGCTCACCTATGTGCTGATTTCGCATAACGTGTCGGTGGTGCGCCATATGAGCGACCGGGTGGCAGTGATGTATCTGGGGCAGATTGTGGAGCTGGGGGCGACGGAACAGGTGTTAACCCAGCCGCGTCATCCCTATACGCGATTGCTGCTGGATTCGGTGCCGCGCGTCGATCGTTCATTAGACGGCGAGATGGCGGACAGAAAAGGCGAGCTGCCGGGGAAC
>NZ_CALNWY010000037.1 GCF_940807255.1 Mixta sp. Marseille-Q2659
CTCCTGCCCGCTTCGGCAACTGCCAGGTTTCCTGCGCTACCAGCGCATCATGCGCATCCTGGCTGCGTCGCCGGAAATCGCTGGGGCTGACACCGACGCGCTTGCGGAATACGCGGGAAAAATAGAGCTGATCGTCATAGCCGACCTCGCGTCCGATAGAGGCGATTGGCTCCTGGGTGGTTTGCAGCAGCAGCTTGGCGCGGATCACGCGCTGATCTTCGCGCCAGCGCAGCAGATTGACGCCCATCTGCTCGCGAAACAGGTGCGCCAGCCGCGACGGCGACAGGCAAACATGCTTCGCCACCGCCTCGATCTTCAGCTCACCGGCCAGATTACTGGTGACATACTGACAGGCCTCAATAATACGCGGATCGCGGATTTGCTGATGCGAACGCGGATCTTCCTCCACGGCGCGCAGCAGCAGCCGTTCCAGCAAATTCATCGCCAGCTCCTCGGCAAAGCGGCGCCCGGAGTTATGCGTCTGCTCAATGCTGGCAAACAGGCGATCAAATTCGCCACGCAGCGACTCCGGCAAGCGCAGGCGGCCTACGCCGTTAGTTTCATCCTGCCAGCGCAGCCAGTCGTGCCAGTAGGCGCGCGGACGAAAGTAGATCCAGCGGTGATACCAGCAGTCGCTTTCCGGCGCCCGGCCATAGTAATGCGGGGTTTTCGGCTGGAACAGCAGCATTTCGCCCGGCTCGCAGTCAAACGCAGCCTCGCCATCAAATACCCGGCCCCGGCCTTTTATCGTCAGGTTGATAATGTAGCCTTTCATCCCGTGCGGACGATCGATGCAGAAATCGAGCGCGCCGCCGGCGCTAATCGGTGTCAGCCCGGCGACCAGCCAGGCATTAAACGGGTAACCCGGCAGCAGCGGATTGGGCTGTGACTCAAGCGGTTGACGATGGTACATAATAATCCTCGTAGCGAAGCGTCAGAATAGCGGGCAGCGCTGGCTGCCCGCGTCGATCAGGCCGCTTTATGGCTCTGTTTATAGCGGTCGAAAATAACCGCGGCTAACAGTATCAGACCCCGTACCACATACTGTGAGAAGGGTGAGATATTCAGAAGATTCATTGCGTTCTCCACGGTGCCGAGGATCAACACGCCCGCGACCACGTAGGAGATTTTTCCGATGCCGCCTTTCAGCGAAACGCCGCCCAACACGCAGGCGGAAATCACAATCAGCTCATAGCCCAACGAGGTCATCGGCTGGCCGCTGGTCATACGTGAGGCCAGAATGATCCCGGCTGCGGCCGACACCAGGCCAGAGAGGATAAAAATGATAATGCGCGTGCGCACCACCGGCACGCCCGCCAGCCGCGCCGCCTCTTCGTTGCCGCCAATCGCCAGCGTGTTGCGGCCAAAGGTGGTTTTATTCAGCAGGAAGCCAAAAATAATCATGGTGCCAATGGTCAGCCAGATGGGCGCCGGCAGGCCGAACCAGGTGGCGTAGCCCAGCTCGAAAAAGCGCTCATCTTCAATGCCGACCGCTTTACCGTCGGAAAAGATATAGGCCAGACCGCGCACAATCTGCATCGTCGCCAGCGTGGTGATCAAGGCGTTGATTTTCAGTTTGGCGATCACGAAGCCGTTAACGAAGCCGCACAGCATTCCCAGCAGCAGACCGGCGCCGATGCCCAGCCACAGGCTTTCGCTCATATTGATCACCACGGCGGTGGTCACGCCCGCGCAAGCGATCACTGACGCTACCGAGAGGTCAAAGTCGCCGGACGCGAGGCAGAACAGCATGCCGCACGCTACCATGCCGGACATCGACATTGCCAGGCCCAGCCCTTTCATATTGATAAAGGAACCAAAGTTTGGAATAAACAGCACGCAGGCGATAAACAGCACGGCAAAAACCACCAGCATACCGAAGTTATCCCAGATACGGCCTAACCGGAGACCGGAGCGCGCTACCGGCGGCGTATTAGAAGTCGTGGATGAAGACATAAGGTTACTCCTGCATCAGGCCACGGCGGCCGTCTGTTGCGTGTTTTTCGGCATGGCAAGGCTCAGCGTCAGCTGTTCCGTTGCCTCATCATGTAACAGTTCACCGGCGATCTCGCCTTCGCGCATCACCAGAATACGATCGGCCAGGCCCATCACCTCCGGCAGGTCGCTGGAGGCGAACAGCACGGCGATGCCCTGCTGCGCCAGCGCGTAGATCAGGTTGTAGATTTCATGCTTGGCCCCGACGTCAATGCCGCGCGTCGGTTCGTCCAGCAGAATGACTTTCATCTCCTCTGACAGCCAGCGACCCAGAATCGCCTTCTGCTGGTTGCCGCCGGAAAGATTCATAATCAGCTGATCGGCATGCGGCGTTTTGATATTCAGCGAGCGGATATGCTTATCGGCGTTTTGCGACTCCCAGCGATGGTCAATCAGGCAGCCCGCCGTCAAGTTATTGCGGCGCGCGGAAATATTGATATTGTCGCGCACCGAGTGAACCGGAATGATGCCGTCCGCCTTGCGATCTTCCGGGCAGAGCATAATCCCGGCGCGGATCGCATCCGAAGGTTCGCTGATGTTCAGCACCTGACCATCCAGCAGCACGCGTCCCGCCTTCAGGCGCGTGGCACCGAACAGCCCTTTCATCAGTTCGCTGCGACCGGCACCCACCAGGCCGAACAGCCCGACGATTTCGCCCGCGCGCACGTTAAGCGATACCGGCATCCGTACGCCCGGCGCATGGACATTTTCCAGCTGCAGACGTACCGGGCCATGTTCGCGCGGCGCGTAGCCGTAGACGTCGCCCAGATCGCGCCCGACCATCGCCTGCACCAGCATGTCATGGCTGGTATTTGGCACATCGTCGAAGGTGCGTACGTAGCGTCCATCTTTAAACACGGTAATGGCATCGCTCAGGGCAAAAATCTCCTCCATGCGATGCGAAACGTACAGCACCACGCGCCCTTCGGCGCGCAACTGGCGGATCACGCGGAACAGCTGTTCAATTTCGCGTGCCGACAGCGAGCTGGTAGGTTCGTCAAAGGCGATAATTTTGGCGTTGCGCGCCAGCGCTTTGGCAATCTCAACCATCTGCCACTGACCGAGCGACAGATATTTCAGCGGCGTATCAGGGTCGATATCCATCCCCAGATTTTTCAGCTGCAGCCCCGCCTCATAGCGCAGCAGCTTGCGATTCACCAGACCGCCGCGCTGCGGCAGCTGACCAAGATAAATATTCTCCGCAATGCTCATTTCCGGCACCAGGTGTAGTTCCTGGTAAATGATCGCCACGCCCGCGTTCAGCGCATCGGTGGTATGACCGAAGTTGACCGGCCTGCCCTGAATCTGGATCTCCCCGCCGCTGGGCTGATAGCTGCCGCTGAGGATCTTCAGCAGCGTCGATTTTCCCGCGCCGTTTTCGCCCATCAGCGCGTGAACCTCACCGGCGCGACAGCTGAAGCTAATATCCTGCAGCGCCTTAACGCCGGGAAAGGTTTTACTGATGCCATGAAACGACAGAAAGGCTGAATCAGTGTTCATGGTGTCTCCGCTTTGCCAGTTGATAAACGCCGGTCGCCCGGCGCGTTGCTTAGCGGGCAGCCGCAGCCGCCCGACAGATTACATCAGTCCTTTTTTCGCCAGCTCGGCCTTAAAATTGTCGCGGGTGATCAGCACCACATCGGTAACTTCGGTAAATTTCTGCGGCTCCTGACCTTTGGTGACCCAGTCATTCAGCATCTGGATGCTTTTATAACCATGCACGTCCGGGCTGGGCAGCAGCGAACCGTAGAAGCCGGTCGCCTGACCTTTGGAGAGTTCGCTAATGGCGTCAACGCCGTTGATGCCGATGCCGACCACGTTCGCCGCCTTAAAGCCCTGGCCTTCGGTGGCGCGCACGCCGCCCAGTACGGTGTTATCGTTCATGCCGACGATCAGCCAGTTTTTCACTTCCGGGTGCTGCACCAGCAGCGAGTTGGCAGCGTCAAAGGCGCCGGGAATATCGTTGGATTTGGTGGGAACCTGATAGATCTGTTTTTCCGGGAAACCGGCCGTTTTCAGCGCCTCAATAGAACCGGAAGTGCGGCGGCGCGCGGTATCGAGTTCGTTAGCGGTAATCGCCATCACCGCCGAGGTTTTCACATCCCAGCCGCGTTTCTGCATCTCTTTATACAGCTCCTGGCCCTGACGCTCGCCGATTTTGGTCGCGGCCATCATCACCAGCGGCACGTTATCCATCGGTTTGCCTTTGGCGGTGACAAACTGATCATCGACGGCAATCACTTTCAGATCGTAACTGCGCGCTTTCGCCATAATCGCCGAGCCGAGTTTCGGATCCGGCGTACAGATAACAAAGCCTTTCGCGCCGCTGGCCGCCAGGCTGTCGATAGCGTTCAGCGTTTTCTCGCCGTCCGGCACCGCAATCTTAATCACGTCGAAGCCGAGATCTTTGCCCGCCTTATCGGCAAACTTCCATTCCGTCTGGAACCAGGGCTCTTCCGGTTGCTTAACCAGAAAACCGAGTTTCATCGTCTCAGCGATAGCGGATTGTGACATAACGGCAGCCAGCCCGATGGCGGCTAACGCTTTAGTGAATTTGTGCATGGTCTTCTCCGGCGCAGTGTAATTTTTTCGTTGTGCGCAACGAAACGGTGTAAACGATACCAATCGGATTAATGATTCTTACAAAACGATAAATCAGGTAATTAGGTGGCAGTTTGTGCGTTACCTGAACAAACGCTGGGCTAGTTTTAGCGGTAAATGCATTCAGAAATGTAGAGCGGTATCACATCACGAAACTATGACAATTAAGTCCATATATTCAGCAATTTTAACCGCAGCTTAACTTTTGATCGGCTTCACATAACCACTGACGATGGCAGAAAAATGCATATATGCAGCTGGCAAGGGCTAACTGAAAATCGCCACGCTTTTTAGTGTTAGAGCCTGCGATTGTTCATTAACAGGAGAGCCCGAATGCGTGCTGGTGCCATAACAATTGGTCTGGACTTTGGCAGCGATTCGGTTCGCGCCCTGGCGGTAGACTGCCAAAGCGGCGAAGAACTACAAAAAGAGGTGGCGCCCTATACGCGCTGGATGGCGGGCCAGTACAGCGTGCCGCAGATCAGTCAGTTTCGTCATCATCCGCTCGATTATATTGAGGCGCTGGAAAAAGCGATTCGCGGTGTGGTTTCGCGTCTGAGCGAAGAGCAGCGCCGCAGTGGTCGGCATCGGCGTTGACTCCACCGGCTCGACCCCGGCGCCCATCGACCGCGACGGCCGTGCTGGCGCTGCGCCCGGAGTTTGCCGATAACCCGAACGCGATGTTTGTGCTGTGGAAAGACCACACCGCTATTGAAGAAGCGGAAGAGATTAACCGACTCTGCCGCAGCGGGCAGTTCGAAGACTATTCACGCTATATCGGCGGCGTTTACTCCTCGGAATGGTTCTGGGCGAAAATTCTGCATGTTTCCCGCGCCGATGCGGCGGTACGCGAGGCGGCGGTTTCCTGGATTGAGCTGTGCGACTGGGTGCCGGCGTTGCTGAGCGGCACCACCGCCCCGCCGCTATCCGCCGTGGCCGTTGCGCCGCCGGTCATAAATCGCTGTGGCATCCGCAGTGGGGCGGCCTGCCGCAGGCGGCGTTTTTCGATGCGCTCGATCCCATGCTGACGCAGCAGCTTGACTATCCCCTGTTTACCGATACCTGGACCGCTGACAACGCGGTTGGCAACCTGACCGCCGAATGGGCAGAACGCCTCGGCCTGTCGACCTCCGTGGTGCTGTCCGGCGGCGCCTTTGACTGCCATATGGGCGCGGTCGGCGCCGGTGCCCAACCCTACACGCTGGTTAAGGTGATCGGCACTTCCACCTGCGACATTTTAATTGCCGACAGCGAACGAGTTGGCAGCCGGGCTATTGAAGGCATCTGCGGCCAGGTGGACGGCAGCGTGACGCCGGGCGCTATCGGCCTGGAGGCGGGACAGTCGGCGTTTGGCGATATGTATGCCTGGTTCAGCCGCCTGCTCAACTGGCCGCTCCAGCTGGCGGCACAGCAGCAACCGGAACTGAAGCCGCAACTTGATGCGCTGTCACAGGATCTGCTGCGCCAGCTTACCGCTGCCTGGGTGGCGAATCCGCAACTTGACCATCTGCCGGTGGTGCTGGACTGGTTCAACGGCCGCCGCACGCCTTTTGCCAATCAACGCCTGAAAGGGGTGATTACCGATCTCAATCTCGGCACCGATGCGCCGACGCTGTTTGGCGGCTTTATTGCCGCAACTGCCTTCGGCGCCCGCGCCATTATGGAATGTTTTGAGCAACAGCAGATTCCGGTGGAGAACATCCTGACGCTGGGCGGCATCGCCCGTAAATCGCCGGCAATTATGCAAGTGTGCTGCGACGTTATGAATCGGCCGCTGGATATTGTCGCCTCCGATGAGTGTTGCGCGCTGGGCGCGGCGATCTTTGCCGCCGTGGCGGCAGGCGTGTACGACGATGTTCCCGCTGCTCAGCAACAAATGGCCAGCCCGGTAGAAAAAACACTGCAGCCCGACGCCAACCGTGTGGCGCGTTATCAGCAGCTTTATGAACGTTATCAACAGTGGTGTGCGACAGCCGAACCGAATTATGCCGCACGTCCCTCTTCCGCTATTTAAGGAGTTTTTATGCAACAGTTTGATGCGCTAAATGTGTGGTTTGTGATCGGCACTCAGCATCTGTACGGACCGGAAACGCTGCGCCAGGTCGCCGATCATGCGCAGCAGGTGGTGGATGGGCTGAATCGGGAAGCGGGTCTGCCGGTAAAACTGGTGGTGAAGCCGCTGGTGAAAAGCCCGGACGAAGCGCTGGCGCTCTGTCGCGATGCTAACCATGACAACAGCTGTATCGGCATTATCACCTGGCTGCACACCTTCTCGCCGGCCAAAATGTGGATCGGCGGACTGTCGGTGCTGAACAAGCCGCTGCTGCAGTTCCATACCCAGTTCAACGCGGAAATTCCGTGGGACAGCATGGATATGGATTTTATGAACCTGAACCAGACGGCGCACGGCGGCCGCGAGTTCGGTTTTATCGGCGCGCGTATGGGCCTGGCGCACAGCGTGATCACCGGCCACTGGCAGGATGCGAAATGCCATCAGCGCCTCGGCAAATGGATGCGCGGTGCGGCAGCGCGTCACGCCAGCCAGCAGCTGAAAGTGGCGCGCTTCGGCGACAATATGCGTGAAGTCGCGGTCACCGAAGGCGATAAGGTTGCCGCGCAGATCCAGTTCGGCTATGCGGTTAACGGCTGGGGCGTCGGCGATCTGGTCGATGTTATCAATCAGGTCAGCGACGGTGACGTCAATGCGCTGGTCGATGAATATGAAAGCCAGTATCAGTTCAGCGCCGTAGCGGCGGTGAACGGCGAAAAGCGTCAGAATGTGCTGGATGCCGCGCGCATCGAGCTGGGCATGAAACGTTTTCTCGATGATGAAGGCTGCCGCGCCTTTACCACCAACTTCCAGACGCTGCATGGCATGACGCAGCTGCCGGGTCTGGCGGTTCAACGTCTGATGGCGCAGGGCTACGGCTTTGCTGGCGAAGGCGACTGGAAAACCGCCGCCCTGCTGCATATTTTCAAAGTGATGGCGGGCGACCGTCCCGGCGGCACCTCCTTTATGGAGGATTACACCTATCACTTCGCGCCGGGCAATGAGCTGGTGTTGGGTTCGCATATGCTGGAAGTCTGCCCGTCTATCGCGAAAGAAGAGAAACCGCTGCTGGACGTGCAGTTCCTCGGTATCGGCGGCAAGGCCGATCCGGCGCGCCTGATTTTCTCCACGCCTGCCGGTCCGGCGGTGAATGCCAGCGTGATCGATATGGGCGACCGTTTCCGCCTGTTGGTAAACGTGGTGGATACCATTGAGCAGCCGCAGCCGTTGCCGAAGCTGCCGGTGGCGCGCGCGCTGTGGAAAGCGCAGCCTTCGCTTGCAACCGCGTCGGAAGCCTGGATTCTCGGCGGCGGCGCACACCATACCGTCTTCAGCCAGGCGCTGGATGTGGACGATATGCGTTTGTACGCTGAGATGCACGGTATCGAGGTGATGGTTATTGATAATGACACCACGCTACCCGCCTTTAAGGATGCGCTGCGCTGGAACGAGGTCTATTACCGCCTGAACCGCTAAGTTTTACCGCCAGGAAGAAAGCCGCATTGGTTGATGCGGCTTTTTTTATGTGTTGAATAGCGGTCAGGCATGCGGCGCAGTAGCTCTGGTTGTTGTTGAAGGGACTGCTCGCCAAAGCGTGCCGCCATCTTTTGTTCCCGGCAGCGGGTTTTATATACCTAAATAAGTACCGCAGGCTCTGCTGTTTATCTCAACGTATGCGGCGCTACACAAGAAAACATACTCTGACGATTGTTAAGAAGGGATTTACTGGCTAAAGAAGCACGCCCTGAACGCTTTGTTGAATCCTGCAAAAAACAGGTTATTCAATCCTGTAAGGCTAATGTTATTGCAGTGATTACAGACGTTCTCCAAATTTACTCTGTAGTAGTATGTTGTAACTAATTAAGACTCTAAAAAACGCCCCGCTACTGAACCCTGCCTTAGCCAATGAGGAGCCATCAATTAAGGTATGGTTCACTAACCGGGCGCCGTGACTATGACCCTGGCGTTACCCGCTCTACCGGCGCGTTCTGCTGGCGATCCCACATCACCGTCAGCAGCCGCTGGAGCGCAATAAAGGCAAACAGCAGAATACCGATGGCGATTTTGGTCCACCAGGAGCTGAGCGTGCCGTCAAAGTTGATCCATGTCTGAATTAATCCCTGAATCAGTACGCCAAACAGCGTGCCCAGCACCGTCCCCACGCCGCCGGAAAGCAGCGTGCCGCCAATGACCACCGATGCGATAGCATCCAGCTCAACGCCCATCCCCGCCAGCGCATAGCCCGCCGAGGTATAGAGCGAAAAAACGATGCCCGCCAGTGTCGCCAGAAAGGTTGACAGCATATACTTTACCGTGGTGGCGCGGGTTGATACGCCCATCAGCTGCGCAGAGGTCATACTGCCGCCGATTGCATAGACCTGGTTACCAAAGCGCGTGCGGTGCGCCAGAATGATGCCGCCTACCACCACCACCAGCATCACTACCGCCATCAGGCTTAAGCGCCCGCCGCCGCATTTTCCAGGCCAGACTGGAAAGCGTGCTGTAAAGCGGATGATCGATAGGAATCGAACTCTCTGCAATCAGATAGCTACAGCCGCGCAGAAAAACATGCCCGCCAGCGTAATAATAAAGCCGGAATTTTCAGCGCATCGATCAGCCAGCCCATCATGGCGCCAAACGCCGCGCCCGCCAGCAAATGATGCTAAAGGCGAGCGTGGCGAAAGATGCAGATCGCCAATCGCCCGCGCCAGAAACACGCCGGTAAAGGCGATCACGGCCCCAACCGAAAGATCGATGCCGCCGGAGAGGATCACAAAGTCATGCCGACGGCGATAATGAAGAAAGGCGTTATCGGTCAGAATATTGCCGATAACGCGCGTTGAGGCAAAGCCGGGAAACTGCGTCAGACAGAACAGATAACCCGCGATAAAAACCAGCAGCGTGATGGCTAAGGGTAAATGACGTTTAAGCATGGCGGCCTCTCCGTTTCAGTAACTGCAAAAAGCGTGGCGACTGGAGCAGCAGCACCGCCATCACCACCACCGCTTTGACCACCTGATTCAGCTCCGGCTGAAAGCCGGAGAGCAGAATGCCCGTGTTCATCGCCTGAATAATCAGCGCGCCCAGCAGCGACAGGAACAGGTTAAAGCGCCCTCCCATCAGCGATGCGCCGCCAATCACTACCGCCAGAATCGCGTCCAGCTCCAGCCAGAGCCCGGCATTATTCGCATCGGCGCCGCGAATATCCGCCGCGACAATCAGTCCGGCTACTGCCGCACACAGCCCGCTGATAACGTAAGTGGACATCACCACCAGCCAGCCGTTGACGCCGGCATTGCGCGCCGCGCGCAGGTTGATGCCGACCGCCTCAATAAACAGCCCCAGCGCGGTTTTGCGCGTTAACAGCCAAACCAGCAGCGCCACAATCGCCGCAATCCAGACCGGCACCGGCAACAGCGCCAGCGCGCCGCTGCCGATCCAGCCCAGCGCATCGCTGTTGAAAGTGACAATCTGCCCCTGTGTAATCAATTGCGCGATGCCGCGCCCCGCCACCATCAAAATCAGCGTGGCGACAAAGGGCTGAATTTTTAACAGCGCCACCAGAATGCCGTTCCACAGGCCGCACAGTACGCCGCTGGCCAGCGTCGCCAGAATGATCACTGGCAGACTATGGCCCGCCACGGTGAGCGTAGCCGCCGTCGCGCCTGCAATCGCCATGATCGCGCCAACGGAGAGATCGATACCGCCGGTGGCGATCACCAGCGTCATGCCAATCGCCAGCAGCGCCACCGGCACCGCGCGGTTAAGAATATCGATCGGGCTGCCGAACAGTCGTCCATCCTGGAGATGCAGCGCAAAAAAGTTATGCGCTACCAGGCTGTCGATAAGCAGCACCAGAATCAGCGCGGCCAGCTGCGGCATACCGGGCGGAAATTTACGCTTTTGCATATGCGGCTTCTCCGGTAATACGTGACTTTCAGGCATGTTGCCCTCCTCCATCCGCAATGGCGCTGACGATGGCCGCCACCGACAGTTTTTCCAGCGGAATTTCCGCGACCTGTTGTCGATCGCGCAGGATCACTACGCGATCCGCATAACCCACCAGCTCTTCCAGCTCTGAAGAGATAACCAACAGCGCCAGACCGTCGGCGCACAGCGATTCAATCAGACGAATGATCTCCGCATGGGCACCAACATCTATACCGCGCGTCGGCTCATCAAGGATCAGAAACTGCGGACGCGTTACCAGCCAGCGCGACAGCAGCACTTTCTGCTGGTTGCCACCGGACAGCAGCTCTATCGGCTGTTCCGCATGGGGCGTACGAATACCTAACTGCCGAATAAAGCGCTGGGCGATCTCGGTCTGTTCACGTTTACTAATCGGACGCAGCCAGCCGCGCTGCGCCTGAAGCGCCAGGATAATATTTTCCCGCACCGAAGCGGCGCCAATAATGCCGTCGGTTTTGCGATCTTCCGGGCAAAAGCCCATGCCCAGCCTGGATGCCTGCGCCGGGCTACGGATGGTCTGCTTTTTGCCGCGTACCAGCGCCGTCCCGCTGTCGGGGCGACGAATGCCAAACAGCACTTCTGCCGTTTCGGTGCGTCCTGAGCCCAGCAGCCCCGCCAGCCCGACTGCCTCGCCGGGGCGCACTTTCAGGCTGAACGGCTCAATGGTGCCTTTCTTGCTGTAGTTAGTGAATTCCACCACCGGTTTTTCGCTCTTGAGCGTACGTCCGGCGCGCTGCAGCGCGGTTTGCAACAGATCGCGTCCCAGCATCAGTTTGATCAGCTCCAGCTGTGGCAGAGTCTGGGTTTCGCGCGTGGCGATATACTGCCCGTTACGCAAAATGGTGATACGGTCGCAAACGCGATAAACCTGATCGAGAAAGTGCGTCACGAAAACCAGGCTCATGCCTTTTGCCCGCAGCTGCCGCATCAGCGTAAACAGCATCTCCACTTCGCTGGCGTCAAGACTGGCGGTCGGTTCATCCAGAATGAGTACCTGTGCTGACAGATCGACCGCGCGACAGATAGCGATAATTTGCTGCATCGCGACGGAGTAGTGGTCGAGCGGACGCGTCACATCCAGTTCAAAACCGTAGCCGTTGAGCAGACGGCGGGCGTCGGCAATCATCGCTTTCCGATCGACCATCCCGAAGCGACGCGGCTCGCGGCCGATAAACAGATTGTCCGCCACCGACATATTCGGCAGCAGGTTAACTTCCTGATACACGGTGCCGATCCCGGCCTGCTGCGCCTGTGCGGTATTGCGCGGCGCTATTGGCTGACCGTTCAGCCATATTTCTCCGGCGTCGCGCTGATAAACGCCGGTCAGCACTTTAATTAAGGTCGATTTCCCTGCGCCGTTTTCACCCAGCAACGCCATAATCTCACCGCGCTGGAGGCTAAAAGAGACGTTATCCAGCGCTTTTACGCCGGGAAAGAATTTACTGACGCCGCGAATATCCAGCAGTGCATCGGATTGCTCGTTCATAATGCGCCTCGGTAAATAAAAAAGGCCGGCACAGGCGGCAATGCCTGGCCGACGATTATTGTTAAGCGCGGCTTAGTAGCCCATATCTTTTTTCTTATCGAGCTGAGTTTGCGCGTCGGCTGGCAGCCAAAGCGTCGTCTCGGTTTTAATCACTTTTGGCGGAACGGTGCCGTTTTGTTTAAATTTTTCCAGCGCGTCAAAGGCGGGGCCTGCCATATTTGGTGTTAGTTCAACGTTGGCATTCGCTTCGCCTGCCAGCATTGCTTTATAAATATCAGGGACGCCGTCAATCGAGCCGGTGAGAATATCTTTGCCCGGTTTTAAACCTGCTTCTTTAATAGCCTGAATTGCGCCAATGGCTATATCATCGTTATGGGCATACACCATGCAGATATTTTTTCCGTTATTCTCCGCTTTGATAAAGCTTTCCATGACCTCTTTACCTTTACTGCGGGTAAAGTCGCCTGATTGCGAACGAATAATTTTGATGCCGGACGCATTAGCAATCGCCTCAGCAAAGCCTTTCTTACGATCGATCGCCACGCTGGCGCCTACCGTTCCCTGAAGCTCAACCACATTACAGGGTTTGCCATTCATCTGTTTTACCAGCCAGTCGCCAATCAGGCGCCCTTCCAGCACGTTATCCGCGGTAATAACGGACATATAGAGCGATTTATCTTTTACCACGATGGCGCGATCGAGCAGGAAGACCGGAATTTCCGCATCCTTCGCCTCTTGCAGCACCGGTTCCCAGCCGGTTTGCACCACCGGCGCAATAAAGATTGCATCTACGCCCTGGGCGATAAAGGAACGCACCGCTTTAATTTGGTTTTCCTGTTTCTGCTGGCCGTCGGCAATTTTCAGCGTAATGCCGCGCTTCGCCGCTTCACTTTTGGCCACGCTGGTTTCTGCCGCGCGCCAGCCCGATTCGGAGCCCACCTGCGAAAAACCAACGGTCAGATCGGCAGCCAGCGCCGGTGCGGCGAGCGCATAGCTCACCATCGCGGATATAAGTAAACGCTTCCACATAGTGTACATTCCTCTGGTGAGATTCAGGGTTCAGGTAAAAAGCCTTTACAGCACGGCGGATTCGGCTACGGCAGTTATCGACCGGTTCAAAAATTCAATTAATTAAAAGGGTTACATGTTACGCCAGCGATAAATTACGTTTCGTGATATGGATAAAACGCCTGAATTTGTTTTGTATCAATGTTAAATAACTGTAATAAAGAGAAGCGTTTAGCCAGGCGCGCTTTTGGTAGCGATTACAGAGCCGTGTAAACTTCAGCCATCGCCAGTACGCGGTATTTTTGACCGGTTAAATCGCAGTTTTGTGATGGTTAGCACAATGTATGAGTATGTGTTTTTTAAGAGGAATGTTAACGAAGTGGGGTCTTAACCGATAAAAAGAGAAGTGTTTAATTTGCCAGTGACATCTGTTTCGTCACGTTTTCTTTACTGCACGCCCTTTTACGCGGTGCTATTTACTGAGAATAATCCTAAGCTCCTCTTTTTTTTCTCTGTTTAACCTACGAAGAATCGCACCTCTCAGCTGATTAGCAGGAAAAAAGTATGAAACTGAATCTTAAGCAGACCTGAACAGCGCTATTTTCTGAATTTAACTATTTTTTATCCGGCAAGATCTGGACAGACGCCGCGGCCTCTCTATACTGAGTCGCTCAATCTTCTTTCCATTATTATGGTTATTATGACAGCGCAAGATTACCTGTTGAAATTTCGTAAAGTGAATACCTCAGAAAGCCTGAAAAAATTATTTGATCATCTTAATTACTCGCTTACTGACGATCGTGAATTAATGAATATGTATCGCGCCGCCGATCATCGTCGTGCAGAACTGGTTTCCGGTGGACGCCTGTTTAATTTAGGCGAAGTGCCAAAATCGGTCTGGCGCTACGTGGTTTAATCCTGCCTGTCTCCTTCCGTCACTTTTCTCTATAATACCAGGTCCATATCGTGCGTGACTCGTTTGGACATATTCTGCCTCACGCCGCCGTTTTGTCATACAAGGATCTTTTATGTCGCTAACATCCTCTGCGCCACGCCTCGGCGGCTGGCTACTGCTCCCGCTTGCCTGGCTGATTTTAACGCTGCTGACCAGCGCGCTGGTCATGGTGATGTATATGAGCGCGCTGTTTGATCCAGCCTGGCGCGACCTGCTGTTTAGCCGCGATCACGCTTTTCTGACGCAGTGGGGATTGTCGCTGGCGACCTCGCTGCTGGTCTGGTGCTACAGCGCCTGGGTAACGTGGATTTTCTGTATGCGCTCGCGGCGTCTGCCGCGACACTACATTATCTGGTTGCTGCTGACGGTTATTCTGGCGTTAAAAACCTTCGCTTTTTCACCGGTAGCCGACGGCGCTGCGGTGCGTTCTCTGCTGATGGCGCTGCTGGCTGCGGCGATTCTGGTTCCTATTTCAGGCGTTCGCAACGGGTGAAAAACACCTTTATCGCGCCCTGAGTGCCGCCAAAATCATCACTAATTTAATTCTGAGTGCTTTTGCGATTGACCAACGGCGCGGTGCCGTTGTACCTGCACCGGGAATATTTGATAATAAGCGGCTTTTATAACCCTGAGCGATACGATGACCGATTACCTGCTTCTTTTTGTTGGCACCGTGCTGGTGAATAACTTCGTTCTGGTGAAGTTTCTCGGCCTTTGCCCTTTTATGGGCGTCTCCAAAAAGCTGGAAACGGCGATAGGCATGGGCCTCGCGACCACGTTCGTTATTACGCTGGCCTCTATTTGCGCATGGCTGGTGAACCATCTCATTCTGCTGCCGCTGGATCTCGTTTACCTGCGCACGCTCGCCTATATCCTGGTGATCGCGGTAACCGTGCAGTTCACCGAAATGGTGGTGCGTAAAACCAGCCCGGCGCTTTATCGTCTGCTGGGGATCTTTTTGCCGCTGATCACCACCAACTGCGCCGTGCTGGCGGTGCCGCTGCTGAGCGTCAACCTTAACCACACTTTTCTGCAGGCGGCGCTGTACGGCTTTAGCGCTTCGCTCGGTTTCTCGCTGGTGATGGTCCTGTTCGCCGGCATGCGTGAACGTCTGGTGCTGGCGAATGTTCCCGCCCCGTTCAAAGGTTCTTCTATCGCCCTGATCACTGCTGGCCTGATGGCGCTGGCGTTTATGGGCTTTACTGGCCTGGTGAAATTCTGATGACCGCTATCTGGATAGCCATTATTGCGATTAGCGCCCTGAGCCTGATTTTCGGCGGGCTGCTGGGCTATGCTTCACGCCGCTTCAAAGTGGAAGCGGATCCGATCGTGGAACAAATTGATGCCATTTTGCCGCAGAGTCAGTGCGGGCAGTGCGGCTATGCAGGCTGCCGTCCTTACGCTGAAGCCGTCGGCAATAACGGCGAAGCGATCAATAAATGCGCCCCCGGCGGCGAGCAAACCATGCTGAAGCTGGCCGGCTTGCTGAACGTCGAGCCGCAACCGCTGGATGGCGATGAGCAGGCAAAAGAGCCGGTGCGTACCGTTGCCTGGATTGATGAAGCCAACTGTATCGGCTGCACCAAATGTATTCAGGCCTGTCCGGTGGATGCCATTGTTGGCGCCACGCGCGCGATGCACACCGTACTGAGCGATGTTTGCACCGGCTGCGATCTCTGCGTTGCGCCCTGCCCAACCGACTGTATTGAAATGCGTCCCGTAGCGACCACCACCGCCAACTGGAAATGGGATCTGCAATCTATCCCGGTACGGGTTATTCCTGTGGAAAGTCATGCTTAACCTACTGAATATATTTCGTAAAGATAAAATCTGGGATTTTGACGGCGGCATTCATCCGCCGGAAATGAAAACCCAGTCCAACGGCACGCCGTTGCGCCATCTACCGTTAGCCAATCGCTTTATCATTCCGCTTAAACAGCATATCGGCCATGAAGGCGAACTTTGTGTTAAGCCGGGCGATAAGGTGCTGCGCGGACAGCCGCTGACCTTCGGCAACGGACGGATGCTGCCGGTTCACGCACCAACATCCGGCACGGTAGAAGCGATCGGCCCGCATATGACCGCACACCCTTCCGGCCTGGCGGAGATGTCGGTGATTATCGTGGCCGACGGCGAAGATCGCTGGATTGAGCGGCAGAAAGTGAGCGATTATCGCCAGCTGCCGCGTGAAGAGGTGATATCGCGCATCCATCAGGCGGGCGTAGCCGGTCTTGGCGGCGCTGGTTTTCCTACCGCCACCAAACTGAAAGGCGGCTTAAAAACCACCCGCACGCTGATTATTAACGCTGCCGAATGCGAGCCTTATATCACCGCCGATGATCGGCTGATGCAGGATTGCGCCGGGGAGGTGCTGGAAGGCAGCCGGATTCTGGCCTGGGTATTACAGGCGGAGCGCGTACTGATCGGCATCGAAGATAATAAGCCGGAGGCGATTGCCGCGCTGAAAAAAGCGCTGGCCGGTACCAACGATTTACAGCTGCGCGTGATCCCGACCAAATACCCTTCCGGCGGTGCGAAACAGCTGACTAAAATCCTGACCGGGAAAGAGGTGCCGCACGGCGGACGATCCTCCGATATTGGCGTACTGATGCAGAACGTCGGCACCGCGTATGCCGTTAAACGCGCCATTATCGACGGCGAGCCGTTAACCGAACGCGTCGTTACGCTTACCGGCGAAGCGGTCACGCAGCCCGGCAATGTCTGGGGCCGTCTCGGTACGCCGGTCAGCCATCTGTTGCACCATGCAGGCTTTCAGCCGCAGCCGCAGCAAATGGTGATTATGGGCGGGCCGCTGATGGGCTTTACCCTGCCCGCGCTGGATGTGCCGGTGGTCAAAATTACTAACTGCCTGCTGGCGCCTTCCGCCAGCGAAATGGGCGAGCCGCAGAAAGAACTCTCCTGCATACGCTGCAGCGCCTGCGCCGACGCCTGCCCGGCCAATCTGTTGCCGCAGCAGCTTTACTGGTACAGCCAGGGCGCTGACCATGACAAAGCGCGCGCCTATCATATTGACGACTGCATTGAGTGCGGCGCCTGCGCCTGGGTTTGTCCGAGCAATATTCCGCTGGTGCAGTATTACCGCCAGGAAAAGGCCGAGCTGCGCGCTATCGATCTGGAAGCGAAGCGTACTGCCGAAGCGAAGGCACGTTTTGAAGCACGTCAGGCACGACTGGAACGTGAGAAGCTGGCACGCGAAGCGCGTCACGCCCAGGCAAAGCGCAAAGTCAGCGCCAGCGAGCAGGATGAGATCGCCGCCGCCCTTGAGCGCGTGAAGGCGAAAAAAGCCGCCGAGCCGATTGAAATTCAGGCGGGCGCAGAACCGGATAACGCCGCCGTTATCGCGCAGCGTGAAGCACGCAAAGCGTTGGCGCGCGCGCGGCAGGCGGAAAAACAGGCGGAGACCGAACCGCTATCACGTCAGGCAGGCGATCCGCGTAAAGCTGCTGTAGAAGCGGCAATTGCTCGTGCAAAAGCGAAAAAAGCGCAGGCTGAACAGGACGCTATTAGTTCAGATGCCGCGCCGACTGCAGAAGCTGTCGATCCGCGTAAAGCCGCGGTAGAAGCGGCGATTGCTCGTGCGAAAGCGAAAAAGGCCCAGGCCGCGCAGAGCGATACGGCGGCTGAAAGCCGAAGCGCCCCAGAAACGGCCACGCCGGTCGATCCGCGCAAGGCTGCCGTAGAAGCGGCAATTGCCCGTGCGAAAGCGAAAAAGGCACAGGCCGCCACTGCTGCCCGTGCGGAAGCGCAGGACGATGCCAGTGCGGAAAGCCATCGCGTGCCGGCGACTGAAGCCACCTCGCCCATCGATCCGCGCAAGGCGGCGGTAGAAGCCGCTATTGCCCGCGCGAAAGCGAAAAAAGCGCAGGCCGCTGCCGCTGCGAAAGCATCAGACGATGCACATGCAGAAGCACCGAAAGATGCCCATGCAGAAGCGTCGACCGATGCCGCGACAGAAAACCATTTTGTAGCGGCCTCCGAAACGATCACGCCCGTTGATGCGCGCAAGGCGGCCGTAGAAGCCGCTATTGCCCGCGCGAAAGCGAAGAAAGCAGAACAACAACAAAATCAGGCAGCGGAAACGGTTGAGGCAGATGCGGATGCACGTCGTAAAGCCGCGGTTGCCGCCGCCGTTGCCCGTGCTAAAGCACGCAAAGCACAGCAGCAGAGCATTGAGGATTAAATGTTTCGTATTGCAAGTTCCCCTTACACCCATAATCATCGCGCTACCAGCCGCATTATGCTGCTGGTGCTGCTGGCTGCCTTGCCGGGCATTGCGGCACAGTGGTACTACTTTGGCTACGGCAACCTGATTCAGATTGCGCTGGCGGCCTTTACCGCCTGGGGTGCCGAAGCCGCTATTCTGCATTTGCGCAAACAGCCGGTGCTGATAAACCTTAAAGATCACTCCGCGCTGTTGACTGCCGTGCTGCTGGGCATCAGCCTGCCGCCGCTGGCGCCCTGGTGGCTGATTGTGATTGGCACTGCTTTCGCCATTATTATTGCCAAACAACTCTACGGCGGGCTGGGACAAAACCCCTTTAACCCGGCGATGATCGGTTACGTGGTGCTGCTGATCTCCTTCCCGGTGCAGATGACCAGTTGGCTGCCGCCACAGGCACTGCAATCCGTTACGCCCAGCCTGCTGGATTCGCTAAGTATGATCTTTACGCATCACACGCTGGCGGGCGACACCATGCAGCAGCTCCAGCTGGGCGTGGACGGCGTTAGTCAGGCGACGCCGCTGGATACCTTTAAAACCGGGCTGCGTGCAGGCCACAGCGCCGATCAGCTGTTGGCTCAGCCGATTTACGGCGGCGTGATCGCTGGCCTTGGCTGGCAATGGGTCAACGTGGCTTTCCTGCTGGGCGGCCTGTTTCTGCTGGCAACACGCACTATTCGCTGGCATATCCCGCTGAGCTTCCTGCTTTCGCTGGCGATCTGCGCCACGCTGGGCTGGTTCTTTTCGCCGGACACGTTGGCGTCGCCAGCGATCCACCTTTTCTCTGGTGCGACGATGCTCGGCGCATTTTTTATCCTTACCGATCCGATTACCGCCTCTACCACCAATAAAGGCCGCCTGATTTTCGGCGCGCTGGTTGGCCTGCTGGTGTGGCTGATTCGTAGCTTCGGCGGCTATCCCGACGGCGTGGCCTTTGCCGTATTGCTGGCGAATATTTGCGTGCCGCTGATTGATTACTATACGCAGCCGCGCGTTTACGGCCATCGCAAGGAGTAAAGCATGCTGGATACCATTCGTAAAAATGGCGTCAGGCTGGCGCTGTTCGCCGCCGTAACCACCGGTTTGACGGCAGTTATTAATGCGGTGACTAAACCGACCATCGATCATCAGACGGCGCTGCAGCAAAAATTTTGCTGGATCAGGTGGTACCGCCGGCATTGTATAACAACAAAATCGGGAAGAATGTTACGTTGTCACCGACAGTACGCTGGGCAACGATAAGCCGCATCATCTCTATATTGCCCGTCAGGACGATCGGCCAATCGCTGCGGCGCTGGAAACCACCGCGCCGGACGGCTATTCTGGCGCGATTCAGATGCTGGTCGGCGCGGATTTTCAGGGAAAAGTGCTGGGCGTTCGCGTGGTGGAACATCATGAAACGCCAGGGCTTGGCGATAAAATCGAGCTGCGTATTTCCGACTGGATTACCCATTTCAGCGGTAAGCAGCTGCACGGCGCCAGCGATGCGCATTTCGCCGTGAAAAAGGATGGCGGCGAGTTTGATCAGTTTACCGGCGCGACCATTACGCCGCGCGCGGTGGTAAATGCGACGAAACGCGCTACCCTGCTTATCGAAACCCTGCCGGAGAAACTCTCTTCGCTACCCGCTTGTGGAGATGCTAATGAGTGAAGCTAAAAATCTGTTGATCGGCGGCCTGTGGAAAAATAACTCCTCGCTGGTACAGTTGCTCGGTCTTTGTCCGCTGCTGGCGGTGACGTCTACCGCGACCAACGCGCTGGGCCTTGGCCTGGCGACCACGCTGGTGCTGACCATTACCAACAGCGCAATCTCTGCCTCGCGCCGCTGGGTGCCGTCGGAAATCCGTATTCCGATTTACGTCATGATCATCGCTTCGGTGGTGAGCTGCGTACAGATGCTGATTAACGCTTACGCCTATGGGCTTTATCAGTCGCTGGGGATCTTTATTCCGCTGATTGTTACCAACTGTATTGTGGTCGGTCGCGCTGAAGCGGTAGCGTCCAAAAGCAGCATTCCGCTTTCGGCGCTGGACGGTTTCGCTATCGGCATGGGCGCCACCAGCGCAATGTTTGTGCTGGGCTGCCTGCGTGAAATTATCGGCAACGGCACTATTTTTAACGGCGCCGATCAGCTGCTGGGTTCCTGGGCCAAGGTGCTACGCATAGAGGTGGTTCACTTTGATTCACCGCTGCTGCTGGCGATGCTGCCACCGGGCGCCTTTATCGGCCTCGGCATGCTGCTGGCGGCAAAATATATTATCGATCAAAAGCTTAAAGCGCGTGCTGAAGCGCAGCGCAGTCTGCCACAGGGACAAACCGGAAAAGCGGTGTGAATAAAGAAAAACGCTATCAGATCCTTTCTCGTTTGCGGGCTAATAACCCGCATCCGACGACGGAATTAAATTTTAACTCCCCTTTTGAGCTGTTGATTGCGGTCTTATTGTCGGCGCAGGCCACCGACGTCAGCGTCAATAAAGCGACGGCAAAACTCTATCCGGTGGCGAATACGCCCGCCGCGCTACTGGAACTCGGCGTCGAAGGGGTAAAGGAATATATTAAAACCATCGGCCTGTTTAACAGCAAAGCGGAAAATGTGATTAAGACCTGCCGCATTTTGCTGGAAAAGCATAATGGTGAAGTGCCGGAAAATCGCGAAGCACTGGAAGCCTTGCCCGGCGTAGGCCGTAAAACGGCAAACGTGGTACTGAATACCGCTTTTGGCTGGCCGACTATTGCGGTCGATACCCATATTTTCCGCGTCAGCAACCGGACTAATTTTGCGCCCGGCAAAAACGTTGAGCAGGTAGAAGAAAAACTGCTTAAGGTGGTTCCCGCCGAGTTTAAGGTTGATTGTCATCACTGGCTGATTTTACACGGTCGCTATACCTGTATCGCCCGCAAGCCGCGCTGCGGCTCCTGCATCATTGAAGATTTGTGCGAATATAAAGAGAAGACGGATCTCTGAGTCCGTGCGAGCCGGTCCGTTAACCGGCTCTGTTTCCTTTATTTTCCTCTCTGTCTAATAAATATTTATTGTGGTTTTACAGGCGCGCCAGACGGTTGCGGATAAAAGATCGGCAAAAACGCTTATTAATTGCTCGCCGCTTATTTTTTGCCTTAAATTATTGTTTTGAAACGTGATCCTGCTCACGTCTTATTGGCGCCGTATTTAGTGAATTGCGCAAGCTGTTATAAATACTGAGCAAAGCGGCTGCCAGGCTTCATTTTCAGCTATTTATTCTGCATTTTTAATCATTTTTTATATGTCGTAATGCCGAACAGGCGATCAGCAAATAATTGCCCTTTTGCCATCTTTTATCGAAGTAAAATGAAATATTATTCCGCTAATAAAATAACAAATAGCACTTAACACTAATTAACAACTCAGGCGCTTACTTTTAACCCTGAATCGCTCCCTTTGCATAGCAAATAAAAAAACACTTGCCAGCCGTGTCGGGATAAGAGAAATTAACCGCCGTTTTTTCTGATTCTATTACAGAACCGTGCGCTGGCTTCGCCTGTGACGCGGTCTTATTTCCTGGTGAAAATCAGGTTGAAACAACAGAGGTAACAGTGTCTAAAGCAAACAAACACACTGATGAGGCAGTCAGCCTCAATGCGTTCAAACAACCTAAAGCGTTTTATCTGATCTTTTCTATCGAACTTTGGGAACGTTTCGGCTACTACGGCTTACAGGCAATTATGGCCGTCTACCTGGTTAAACAACTGGGTATGTCCGAAGCCGACTCCATTACGCTTTTCTCCTCCTTCAGCGCGCTGGTCTATGGCTTAACCGCCATCGGCGGCTGGCTGGGCGATAAAGTCTTAGGCACCAAACGCGTTATTGTTCTCGGCGCGCTGGTACTGGCCGTAGGCTATGCCCTGATCGCCTGGTCCGGCCATGATGTATCGATGGTCTATATCGGTATGGCGACCGTTGCGATGGGTAGTGGACTGTTTAAAGCGAACCCGTCTTCTCTGCTTTCTACCTGCTACGAGAAAGACGATCCGCGTCTCGACGGCGCGTTCACCATGTTTTATATGTCCATCAACGTGGGCTCGCTGATCTCAATGATGCTGACTCCGTGGCTGGCAGCGCGCTACGGCTGGAGCGTCGCGTTCTCGCTCTCCGTGGTGGGCCTGGCAATTACCGTTGTTAACTTCCTGATGTTCCAGCGCATCGTGAAAGATTACGGTTCCAAACCGGACTTTGCGCCGCTGAATGTTGGTAAGCTGTTGGCGACGCTGGTGGGCGTAGTGGTGGTTATCGCTATCGCAACCTGGCTGCTGCATAACCAGTTTATCGCGCGTCTGGTTCTGGGCGTGATTGCGCTGGGCATTCTGGTGGTGTTCGCGAAAGAAGCCTTTGCTTTGCAGGGCGCGGCGCGCCGTAAGATGATTGTCGCCTTCCTGCTGATGGTTGAAGCGATTGTCTTCTTTGTTCTCTATATGCAGATGCCGACCTCGCTTAACTTCTTTGCTATTCGCAACGTTGAACACAGCATTCTTGGTATTACTTTTGAACCTGAGCAGTATCAGGCGCTGAACCCGTTCTGGATTATGGTCGCCAGCCCGATTCTGGCTGCGGTTTATAACAAGCTGGGTGACCGTCTG
Source organism: Mixta sp. Marseille-Q2659 (assembly GCF_940807255.1). Taxonomy (GTDB): domain Bacteria; phylum Pseudomonadota; class Gammaproteobacteria; order Enterobacterales; family Enterobacteriaceae; genus Mixta. The sequence continues at coordinate 22,919 of NZ_CALNWY010000037.1, forward strand.
CCGATGCCGCACAAGTTTGCTATCGGTATGGTTCTCTGCTCTGCCGCGTTCCTGGTGCTGCCGCTGGGCGCGAAATTCGCCAGCGATCTGGGTATCGTTTCCGTCTCCTGGCTGATCCTGAGCTATGCGCTGCAGAGTATCGGCGAGCTGATGATTTCCGGCCTTGGCCTGGCGATGGTTGCCCAGCTGGTGCCGCAGCGTCTGATGGGCTTTATTATGGGCTCCTGGTTCCTGACCACCGCTGGCGCGGCGATGATCGCCGGTAAAGTGGCTAACCTGATGGCCGTACCGGAAAACGTAACCGATCCGCTGCAATCGCTGCACACCTATAGCGAAGTGTTCCAGCAAATCGGTATCGTTACCGCCGTTATCGCCGTGCTGATGCTGCTGACCGCGCCGATTCTGAACCGTATGACGCAGGAGCGCGACGCCTGATCGCTCTGCGTTGCCAATAGAAAAAGCCGTCCTCGCGACGGCTTTTTTATTCATTTAATACGCTGACATTTTATATCGCCCGCAGTAGGATGAGGCTCCCCCGCAGCAACAAGGAGCATTGTATGAAACTGTTCAGTAAAGCCGGTGCCTGTTCGCTTTCCCCCCATATTATTCTGCGCGAATGCGGCCTTGACTTCACTCAGGTGAATGTCGATCTGGCCAGCAAAAAAACCGAACGTGGTGAAGATTATCTGCAGATTAATCCCAAGGGTCAGGTGCCTGCTCTGGAACTGGATGACGGGACGCTGTTAACTGAGGGCCCGGCGATTGTGCAGTATCTGGCTGACCTGAAGCCGGATCGTCAGCTGCTGGCGCCGTCAGGAAGCCTGACGCGCTATCATACGCTGGAGTGGCTGAACTATATTGCGACCGAACTGCATAAAGGCTTTACGCCGCTTTTCCGTCCGGACACGCCCGATGAGTTCAAAGCGAAGCAGCGTCAGCAGCTGGAAAGCAAATTTCGCTATGTGAACGGTGAATTGCAGGATAAACAGTGGCTGGTCGGCACGCACTTTTCCGTGGCGGATGCCTATCTCTATGTGGTGTCGCGCTGGGCGCAGGCGGTACAGCTCGATTTAAGCGGTCTGGATGCGTTAAGCGCCTGGCAGGCGCGGGTGGCGGAACGTCCGGCAGTAGTTGCCGCACTGAAAGCCGAGGGCCTGGCCTGATGGTTGACGGGACGCTGAGGCGTCCCGTTTTTTATGCGCTTAAAGCCTTTCAGCAGCAAAATGGTGTGCAGGCTGCGCAATAAGATCCTGCGCCGCCACCAGCTGTAGCTCATACTCACCCATCTCATGGGTTTTTAACATCACTTCATAAACCGCAGCGGTAATATGTTCCAGCGACTGTTTTAACGTCTCACCTTTCAGCAGATTTACTAACAGCAGGCCGCTGGTAAGATCGCCGACGCCGACCGGCTGCCTTACGCCAAAATCGATCAGCGGACGGCTGATATGCCAGGCTTCCTGCGCGGTGACCAGCAGCATTTCAAAACGATCGCTGCGGCGTCCGGCGCGCGCCAGATGCTTCACCAGTACAATTTTCGGCCCCTGGGCGATGAGCTTACGTGACACTGTCACAGCTTCATCAATATTCGCCACACTGCTGCCGCTCAGCATCTCCAGCTCCAGCAGGTTAGGCGCAATGATATCGCTGGCAGGCAGCGAGGATTTGCAGTGAAATTCCGCCACGCCCGGCGCAACGATACAGCCTTTTTCAGGATGGCCCATCACCGGATCGCAGAAATACCAGGCGTCAGGGTTAGCCTGTTTAACCTGGCGAACGATTTCCAGAATCTGCTCGCCCTGCTCCGCCGAGCCTAAATAGCCGCTCAGCACCGCATCACAGGTTTTCAGACGATCGATGTCGGCAATGCCTTTTACGATCTCGGTTAAATGCGTTGCCGGCATGACCGTGCCGGTCCAGTGACCATATTGCGTATGGTTAGAGAACTGCACGGTGTTTAACGGCCAGACGTTGACACCCATGCGGCGCATCGGGAACTCCGCCGCGCTGTTGCCGGCGTGACCAAAAACGACGTGAGACTGAATAGCGAGAATATTTTTCATGTTGAACCTGCACAGCCTTGCCAAAAAATAAGGCCGGTCGAACCGGCCTTTTTTAGTTTTATTTCCAGCACACCAGACAGTAGTGCTTTTTACCGCGACGCAGCAGCGTATAACGGCCAAACAGCTTATCGCTGTCGCTGAAGCGGTATTCCGCATCAGACTGTTTTTCACCGTTAACCGTGACCGCATTCGAATTGATCATGGTGCGTGCCTGGCCGCGTGACGGCACCAGCTCCGCCGTAACCAGCGCCTGCTGCAGATCGGCATCGTTATCCAGTGCGATGGTCGGCATACCGTCCTGCGCCAGCTGCTCGAAATCTGCCTCGGTCATATCACTCAGGCTGCCGGAGAACAGGCTCTGGGTAATACGCTGCGCGGCGGCCAGACCCTCGTCGCCATGCACCAGACGCGTCACCTGCTCGGCCAGTACATACTGAGCGCGCGGCGCTTTACCGCTATTTTTATCTTCTTCTTCCAGCGCATCGATCTCTTCAATACTCATAAAGGTGAAGAATTTCAGGAAGCGGTACACATCCGCATCGGCGGTATTGATCCAGAACTGATAGAATTTGTACGGGCTGGTTTTCTTCGCATCCAGCCATACCGCGCCGCCTTCGGTCTTGCCGAATTTGGTGCCGTCAGACTTGGTGATCAGCGGTACGGTCAGGCCGAAAACCTGGTTCTGATGCAGACGACGCGTCAGATCGATACCGGAGGTGATGTTGCCCCACTGGTCGGAGCCGCCGATTTGCAGCGCCACACCATAGCGTTCGTTCAGGCAGGCAAAATCATAACCCTGCAACAGGTTGTAGGAGAACTCGGTAAAAGAGATCCCCTGATCTTCACGATTCAGACGCTGCTTCACCGCTTCTTTGTTAATCATCTGGTTAACAGAGAAGTGCTTGCCAATGTCACGCAGGAAGGTCAGCACGTTCATGCTGCCGAACCAGTCGTAGTTGTTTGCAGCTATCGCGCTGTTATCGCCACAGTCGAAATCAAGGAACGGCGCCACCTGCTGGCGGATCTTTTCTACCCATTCATTCACTGTTTCCGTGGTGTTGAGTTTGCGCTCGGCCGCTTTGAAGCTGGGATCGCCAATCAGTCCGGTGGCGCCGCCTACCAGCGCTACCGGTTTGTGTCCCGCATCCTGGAAACGTTTCAGACAAAGCAAAGGTACCAGATGGCCCAAATGCAAGCTGTCGGCGGTCGGATCGAAGCCGCAATAGAGAGCGATTGGGCCTTGCGCCAGTCTCTCTGCTAACGCATCCTCGTCCGTTACCTGGGCTATCAGGCCCCGCTCTTGCAATTGTTTAATCAGGTTACTGCTGGTCATTAAAGACTCCATGTTGTAACGACTGCACCTATGCTGGTACACAGCTTTCCGCTGACGTGCGGAGAAATGAAGGCGTATAGAATAAAGCGCCAGCGCAAGCAGCGCCAGCGCTGCAAACGGTTATTTAGCGAATTCAGGGCGCCAGGCGATCGATTTTCCAGCTCTCGCCTTCACGCTGGTAAAAAAAGCGATCGTGCAACCGGTTTTCACCGCCCTGCCAGAACTCCATGGCGTCAATTTTAATACGGAACCCGCCCCAGAAGCTGGGAAGCGGCACCTCGCCCTGGCTGAATTTCTGTTTCAGCTCAAGAAATTTGCTTTCCAGTACGCCGCGCGCGGAAATGCGGCTCGACTGCTGCGAAACCCAGGCACCGATTTGACTGTCACGCGGACGGCTGTGGAAATATTTCACCACTTCCAGCGTCGAGAGTTTTTCTACCTGCCCCAGTACCATCACCTGACGCTCGAGGAAATGCCACGGGAACAGCAGGCTGACACGCGGATTCTCAGCCAGCTGCTGCGCTTTGCGGCTGCCCAGGTTGGTATAGAAGATCATGCCGCGCTCATCGTAATGCTTGAGCAGCACAATGCGTTGATAAGGCTGTCCCTGGGCATCGACCGTGGCGACGCACATAGCGGTCGGATCGGGCAGCTGCGCCTCGCAGGCCTGGCGTAGCCACTGTTCAAAGAGCGCCAGCGGCTGCTCAGGTAAATCCTTACGGCGCAGGCCGCCGCGCGTATATTCACGCCGCAAATGGGCGATCTGTTGCAAACTGTCGTTTTCACTCATAACCGGGTTCAACCATTGCAAAGGGAGCAGCCATTCTGCTACTCGGCTGCGGAATATTCAACGCGTCAGGGCGCAGCCTGTAGCTGGCAGTCATTAACGATAATGCGCTGATTGCGTTCGATAAAAGCGCTATCGCCTTTGGTCCAGAAACTGTAAGTGCCGTCGCTGTAACGCGTGCCGGAGGCGGAAACCGCCTCGTTCAGCGTAAGCGGCTGGCCATCCATAATGAGATGCGCCTGCTGTTGCTCAATTTTTACCGTCAGCGGCAAGGTGCCGCACAGGTAGTGCAAGGTCTGAGTCTCAGACTGCTGTTTGCCAAACAGACCGCAGCCGCTTAATAACAGTACAACCGTTAACGTTAGCGTCTTACGCATGTTTTCTCCTCATATCCCATTAACGCGCAAGCCGGTTAGCCGGATAAATCGCGCCCAGAATGCTGGCTTCGCGCGCGCCGGTCACCGAGGGCAGATTCCCCGGCAACCCCGATAAGGTGCGATAAGCCAGCCACGCGAACGCCAGTCCTTCCATATCATCGCCGTTAATACCAACTTTGTCGGTGGTGACGACTTCAGTGCCCGCTAACAGCGCCGCCAGACGCGCCATCAGTAGCGGATTACGTCCGCCGCCGCCGCACACCAGCAGACGCTCGCAGCCGCCGCTCAGCAACACCTGTTCACTGACAGTCACCGCCGTCAGCTCCAGCAGCGTGGCCTGCACATCATGCGGCGCGATGCCAGGAAAATGCGCCAGCTGTTTTTCGATCCAGCCCGCATTGAAATACTCCCGACCGGTGCTTTTAGGCGCTGGCAACGCAAACCAGGCGTCACCCAGCATCTGTTGCAGCAACGGCAGGATAACCTTCCCGCCTGCCGCCCAGGCGCCATCTTTATCGTAAGGCTGGCCGCGATGACGCCAAATCCATGCATCCATCAACATATTGCCGGGGCCGGTATCGTAACCGCCTACCGGCTTGCCCGGGATCAGCAGTGAAAGGTTGGCGATGCCGCCAATGTTCAATACCATCCGACGCTCCTGCGGATGCATCAGTAACGCCTGATGAAAGGCGGGAACCAGCGGCGCGCCCTGCCCACCCAGCGCCATATCGCGGCGGCGAAAATCACCGACTACGGTAATGCCGGTAGCGGCGACGATCTGATTGTTATCGCCGATCTGTAGCGTACTGGGCGCCTCGCCATACGGCTCATGCCATACCGTCTGCCCATGACAGCCAATAGCGGTAATATCATCAGCGCTAAGGTTTTGTTGCTTTAATAGCGTTAACACGGCTTCGGCAAACAGGCGGCCAAGTTGCGTATCCAGCTGTCCAAGCTGGGATAACGTCAGGCTTTGCCCCTGATTAATGGCTAGCAGCGCCTGCCGTAACGGCTGCGGCACCGGATGACAATAGCTCGCCTGCTGCGCCACCATCCGCTCATCAATGGCCGCTAACACCACATCTACGCCATCCAGACTGGTGCCGGACATCACGCCAATATAGCGTCCCGATTTCATCGCACTACCTTACTTCCCCACAGGAAGAGAATTCAAACTGCCCTCAGCCTGGCAAAAAAGGCGGGGTAATTCTATGATTAATTGTTGTTTTTTATGGACGACCCGACGCTTTTACATTCAGCTATGATTTTTTCCTGGCATAATTGAATTTTTGTTTACCCCACGCGGTCTATGCTCAGCTATCGTCTTTTTCACAGGATTTTGAGACAGGCGAAGGTTCTGCCATATAATTAGGTTATCTGTGGCTGCCTTTTCAATGCAGTCAATAATCATGAAAGGAGCTTTATAATGATGAAGCGTTTATTAGTTGTGGCGCTGACTGGCATGACGCTTGCAGGCTGTACCAACACCGATACGCTTTCCGGCGACGTGTACAGTGCTAATGAAGCCAAGCAGGTTCAAAGCGTTAGCTACGGTACGCTGGTATCCGTTCGTCCGGTAAAAATTCAGGGCGGCGATGAGAACAATGTGATTGGTGCGCTCGGCGGCGCAGTGCTGGGTGGTTTCCTGGGCAACACCGTTGGCGGCGGTACCGGTCGCAGTCTGGCTACTGCGGGTGGCGCGGTGCTGGGTGGCGTAGCGGGCCAGGGCGTTCAGGGTGCGATGAATAAAACCGATGGTGTGGAACTGGAAATTCGTAAAGATGACGGCAACACCATTCTGGTTGTACAGAAACAGGCTGCCAGCCGTTACTCTGTGGGCCAGCGCGTGATGCTGGCGTCAAACGGCAGCCAGGTTACCGTCTCGCCGCGCTAAACGTTTTGCGCAAAAAAACCGACGCCGGGCGTCGGTTTTTTTCTGGCTTAATCACCTTTCTTTTGTAACTCAGCGATGTTTTTTTCCAGGCGGGCAATCAGCGTAACCAGTTGCTCAACTTCGCGCTTTGAAATACCGGCTAAAATATCATCGCGCGTGGCATCAATGACATGTTCCACTTCCTGAATAACCGGCTCCGCAGCTTTAGTCAGCTTGATGCGCTTTGCGCGCCGATCGTTGGCACAGGTACACCGAATAATCAGGCCCTTCTCCTCTAACTGATCCAGCGTGCGTACCAGAGAAGGCTGTTCAATGCCGATAGCTTTAGCCAGCTGAATTTGAGACTGATGCGGCGGTAGCTGATGGATATTGTGCAGTGTGACCCAGTGGGTTTGCGTCAGTTCCAGCGGTTTGAGTCGTTGATCGATCAATGCACGCCAGATGCGCACTAAACGTGCCAAATCCGTTCCTAGTGGCGTATCCAATTTCATCTCCTTATAATTAGCTTGCTAGCAATCAAGCATAATTTTAGTCTATTCTGCGAGTTTACAGGACAAATTACAAATTCAGCGCGTCCTGTAAAGGGCATCCATTCCTGATTTAAAACGTCCTGCATCAATGCTTTAAAAGAGCGGCTGTGATTACCTTACCCGCTGTTTAAAACCACTTCGCAAGATTTTTTCACACTTCCTGCATCGTTTTATTTAATGTATCCGGCACCAGATGGGAAATCGGTATTAAGCCGTTGAACTCACATGGCGCTGTGGGTATTACGTTCCCTTCCCCCCGGAAAGAATCACGTCTCGCTCCGTTAAAACATCAGCATGTCATAAACGCTTCAGCTTACTTTCCTGAGCTGTCATGGTAACGCATCGCGTAACGATATGCGTAGACAGAGTTGGCAAAACAGGAAGAGTCTTGCCAGCGGCAGCCTGTTTTTTGCTTTTGGCGGATGCGCGCTCTGCTGACATTTCATTAACTGATATCTTGTTAAGACCTTTCCGCTACGGCCATCATGCCGGGACAACACCTTACGGCAACGGGCATCGTCTCAAAGAAAGGGCGACACGTTCTGAATTGATACATTAATAAGCAAAACTTGGGTGTCAGAAAGAAAAGAGTACCGTTGGCTGACTGTGCGTTTGCTGATAGCGAACAAGGAATTGGTGTTAAACAACAATAATTGACTATTTTTTCCTCCTGGCGAGATTATATTTTGCCCCGCCGTTCCGCTAAATATAAACCGCCGCCTGCACATCGGCAGCGACGGTTTATTAACTCTTTACGCCTTGCACTGTATTAAG
>NZ_CALNWY010000038.1 GCF_940807255.1 Mixta sp. Marseille-Q2659
ACTGGGCTGCAGGTTACAACACGGCGATTGCACACTGCAAAGAGTTAAGCGAACCCATCGACAACACCGCGCAGCAGTATGAGGCGCTGGCAGGATGGAGGATTGTGCCGGTTGAGCCCAGCAAAGAGATGCTCAGCCAAATCCATCCGGTCGCTGACGGGAATTGCAGTCATTGCGGAAATCGCACAACGCTAGACTGTGAAGAAAACATGCTGCTTTCGTGGCGTGACATGCTCGAAGCAGCACCGAAACCGGAGGCATAAATGCTGACAGGCTTCATCCTCATCATTACCGCTCACTCTCAAGCCCTACCCGTTACTGAAACCATCTATCCCACCAAAGCAGAATGCGAAGCCATTAAGGCCAGGCTGAATGAGCGTCGCTCGCTGGCTCAGCTTGTGTGCGGGGAAGTATTCAAATAGGTATTGACTGTTAAGTTAAGTTTGTTGCACTAAATAGTGACCAATAACTGAAGTAGAGAAACTTTTATGAGTGAAAATAGCTCTGGCAAACCCATTGGAATTGAGTACAGAGAGTGGCTGATAGGTATGGCGATGCAGGGCATCCTTTCCTCAGGTAACGAGAAAAGCACTACCGCAGAAAAATGTGCAGATGCAGCCATTCGATATGCCGATGCTGTTATTAGCAGGTTAGACGGCAGTGAACCAAAGAAGCGCCGCGGTACATTTTCATAGTTAATTAAGCTGTAGCTATTACAAATCATACCTCGCTCCGGCGGGGTTTTTTATTGCCTGGAGGAATAATGACGCCCGAAGCGGAGAATGCCATTCGCTCCGTAGCAAGGAAGTGCAGAGCTGAAATCCTCAAGGCCATCGACGGCCAGCCAAAGTCAGACCACGACAGCATCATAACCACCCTTCTCGATAAACACGCCAGAACAATTCAATGCCTCCCGCCCGGTACGTTTCCAGCAAAGCGCTGGTTGTCATTCTATGTGCGGCAGGTGGATAAGGAGACAAAACATGTCAGTTGAATTAATCGATAAACGCCGTCCGGGCCAGCGCATATGCGGACTGGGATTGCCTAACGGCACATGGTTTAAAGTGCTGGATATACCAGGCATGGAAAAGCTTGTTGATACCAGCATGCCAATGATCCGTTGGACGTCACGCCCAGCAGAGCGAAGAAAATGGCAGCATTGATAGAGCCGTGGACGCCGCCAGATGGATGGGTTAACGGAAATGACCACCGCTCACATGCCAGAATGAAAGCCTACCTCATCGAATTCCTACGCGACTGCAACGGGTTCCGCAGCCGCTAATCTCCCCTTCCCCCTATTCACTTTCACTATCGCGCTATGCGTGAGGAGTTGTTATGTCTGACGTTCCACTTTACGCCTGGCTAAAAAGCGGTAATTACATGCCGCCTGAGTTCCGCGACTTTCATGCGCAGAAAGACCTATTCAATGCTATGCACAACACCATTCAGAATGCAGATGAGAACGGTAACGCTCGCGATGGTCACATTTATGTCGTAGATACGTTTCTATGGTATATGGCGCGGTGTGGCTACACGCTTCAAAGATGTCGGAAAGATTTACCGTTTAAGGAGATGCAGGATGATATCAGCAGACTCAAAAGGGAGCGGGCTGAAAATTTTGCAAAAATGATTTCAAACACATGATCACCCCACTCCACCTTCTCATCACAATCATTGCGATCATCATCGCCAGAGCAATATTCAACTACCTGTAGAGGTCTATATGGAAGAGCAGGTCTTCACTCGTGAAGAAGCTGCGGCATTCCTGCGCATTGATAAAGGCACCGTTTCTGAGTGGATACGGTCAGGCAGGCTCGCAGCTACGCAGATAAACCCTGATAAAAAGAAAAGCCCCTATCTAATTTGTAAGTCAGACTGTATTGCGGCTCTGAAGAACCCGATCCACAATCGGGCCGTGAATGCGGTTGGTATGCAGGAGGATAAAGCATGTCAATCCAACTCCGTGGGAGTACGTGGCACTGCCACTTCGTTACGCCTGGTGGCAAGCGAATTAGACGGTCTCTTGAAACATCGGACAAAAGGCAGGCTCAGGAACTCTATGACAAACTGAAGGCAGAAGCGTGGCGCGTAGAGAAACTGGGTGAGTACAAAAACAGGACGTTTGAAGAAGCCTGCGTGCGCTGGCTCAATGAGAAGCAGTATAAAAAGAGTCTTGATGACGATAAAAGCCGGATCGGATTCTGGCTTCAGCATTTCAAAGGGAAGAACCTGAGTGAAATCACGGAAGATAAAATTCTGGAGGCGGTGGCCGGAATGGTAAACCGCAAGCACCTTATGAACTGGGAAGCCATGCGGGACAGCAAAATCAGGCAGGGGAAGCCTTTTCCGCCATACAAGGAGAAGCCAGCCGCACAGGCAACAAAAGCGACTCACCTTGCTTTTATCCGGGCTTTGCTTCGTTGCGCGGCCAATGAATGGAAATGGATAGAGAAAGCGCCCAACATTCGGTGCCCGGTGCCGAAGAACAAACGCATCCGCTGGCTGACAAAAGAAGAAGCAAAATCGCTTATCAGGGAGATGCCAGATCACTTCCGGCCGGTTGTTGTGTTTGCCCTGGCTACCGGGTTGCGGCGTTCAAATATCGTTAACCTTGAATGGTCGCAAATCGATATGCAAAGAAAGGTTGCATGGATACACCCTGAAGACGCTAAAGCAGGTAGGGCGATTGGGGTCGCCCTTAATGACACGGCCTGCAAGATACTTCGCGATCAGGTTGGCAAACATAACCGCTGGGTATTCGTTCATACGGAATCGTCGGTGCGCCCGGACGGAACCAGAACGCAATCTGTCAGGAAGATGCGTGTTGATGCTAACACGGCATGGAGGGCTGCGTTAAGGCGAGCGGGGATTGAAAACTTCCGGTTTCATGACCTTCGACATACATGGGCGAGCTGGCTTGTGCAGTCGGGGGTTCCGCTTTCAGCACTTCAGGAGATGGGCGGTTGGGAAAGTATCGAAATGGTACAGCGTTATGCTCACCTGGCACCCAGCCATCTAACCCAGCACGCGATGCAAATAGACTCGTTTTTGGGAGGTAATGACACAAAAATGACACAAGGTGGATTTGCTGATCTGGTGAATATAGCGTAAAGCGTTGATTTTATTGGTGCCGATAATAGGAGTCGAACCTACGACCTTCGCATTACGAATGCGCTGCTCTACCAACTGAGCTATATCGGCGTTGAGGAGAGGTGCTACGGGCTGTAACGTTAAAAAAAAGCGGCGCCTGAGTCAAGAGGCGCCGCATCGTATGCTGGTTTTGTCGCCAAAGCGAGAGAAAAACGAGCGGCCTTTAACATCTGCTGGAAAAACCGTTACGTCAGATTAACCGTCTGCTGGCGTTAAGGTCTGATTACCCGCAGCAGCTGGCGTTAAGACCTGATTACCCGTAACAGCTTGCATCAAGACCTGATTTCACCTTTACGCTCTGACCGTATCGTCGCCATAGGCCACCCATTTATAGGTGGTGAGCGCTTCCAGGCCCATCGGGCCGCGCGCGTGCAGCTTCTGGGTGCTTACCGCCACCTCAGCGCCGAGCCCGAACTGGCCGCCGTCAGTAAAGCGGGTGCTGGCATTCACGTAAACCGCAGACGAATCTACCTGATTAACAAAGCGCTCGGCCGCACGCGTATCGCGCGTCAGAATCGCATCGGAATGCTGCGTGCCGTGTTCACGAATATGTGCGATCGCCTCATCCATATCCTTCACTACCCGCACGTTCAGATCGAGCGACAGCCATTCATCGTCATACTCGCCCTCTTTCACCGCTTCAACTTCCGCCGGGCCCTGCTGCAACAGCGGCAGCGAGCGTGCATCAGCGTGCAGCTTTACGCCTTCCTGCGCCATGCGCTGGCTGAGCGCAGGCAGGAAATCATCCGCGATCGCTTCATTCACCAGCAGCGTCTCAACCGAGTTGCAGGCGCTGGGGCGCTGCTTTTTCGCATTAACGATCACCTTCAGCGCCGCTTCCAGCTCATAGCTGGCGTCAATATAGATATGGCAAACGCCGATGCCACCGGTAATCACCGGAATCGTTGACTGTTCACGGCAGAGCTTATGCAATCCGGCACCGCCGCGTGGGATCAGCATATCTACGTAGCGATCCAGCTTCAGCAGCTGATTTACCAGCTCGCGATCCGGGCTTTCAATCGCCTGCACCGCGCCCGCTGGCAGGCCATGCTGCTGCAACGCAGACTGAATCACGCGCACCGTGGCGCCGTTAGTGCGATAAGTCTCTTTACCGCCGCGCAGGATAGCGGCGTTACCGGTTTTCAGGCAGAGCGAAGCGACATCCACCGTCACGTTCGGACGCGCTTCATAAATCACGCCGACCACGCCGAGCGGTACGCGACGCCGTTCAATGCGCAGGCCGCTGTCAAGCCGTCCGCCATCGATCAGTAAGCCGACCGGATCGGCCAGCCGACAAACCTGGCGCACATCATCAGCGATCGCTTTCAGGCGCGCCGGGTTCAGCATCAGGCGATCCAGCAAGGCTTCGCTCATGCCGTTGTTGCGCGCATCCACCAAATCCTGCTCGTTCGCCGCCAGAATCTCCGCGCTCTGCGCTTCCAGCTGGTCGGCAATCGTCATCAATACGCGGTTTTTCTCCGCCGTGGTCAGCGTGGCCAGCTGATATGAAGCGGCTTGCGCCGCCTTACCCATTTCTTCCAGCATTGATGGCTCCTTAGCTGACAATCATATCGTCGCGGTGCATGGCAACCGGACCGTATTCATAACCCAGGATGTTGGTGATCTCCTGGCTGTGGTGACCGGCAATCAGCCGCAGCGCATCGCTGTTATAGCGTGACACGCCATGAGCGATATCGCGTCCCAGCAGGCTGCGAATGCGGATGACTTCGCCGCGCGAAAAGTTGCCGCTCACTTCGCGAATGCCTTTTGGCAACAGCGAGCTGCCGCGCTCCAGCACCGCCGACAACGCGCCGTCGTCAATCACAATCTCACCGGCAGGCGGCGCGCCGAAAATCCAGCGCTTACGCATCTCCAGCGGGGATTGCTGTGCATGGAAACGAGTGCCAACCGCGTTCCCTTCGATCGCTTCGCCAATTACGCCCGGGCGGCTGCCCGCAGCGATAATCACCTCAATCCCGGCGCGACAGGCGACATCCGCCGCCTGAAGTTTGGTGGCCATGCCGCCGGTGCCGAGGCCGGAAACGCTGTCTCCGGCGATGGTGCGCAGCGCATCGTCAATGGCATGCACGTCGGCAATCAGCTCCGCCTGCGGATTATTACGCGGATCGGCGGTGAATAAGCCAGGTTGATCGGTCAGCAGTAGCAGCTTGTCGGCGCCCGCCAGGATCGCCGCCAGCGCCGACAGATTGTCGTTATCGCCCACTTTAATCTCGGTCGTCGCCACCGCATCATTCTCATTGATAACCGGCACGATATTGTTATCCAGCAGCGCGCGCAGCGTATCGCGCGCGTTAAGGAAGCGCTCGCGATCTTCCATATCCGCGCGCGTCAGCAGCATCTGTCCGATGTTGATGCCATAGATAGAAAACAGCTGTTCCCACAGCTGGATCAAACGGCTCTGCCCCACCGCAGCTAGCAGCTGCTTTGAGGCGATGGTAGGCGGCAGTTCCGGGTAACCCAGGTGTTCACGTCCGGCAGCCATCGCGCCAGAAGTTACGATCACAATTCGATGGCCCGCCGCGTGCTGCTGTGCGCACTGGCGAACTAATTCCACAATATGTGCCCGATTTAACCGACGCGATCCGCCGGTCAGCACGCTGGTTCCCAGTTTGACCACTAAGGTCTGACTGCCGCTCATGTTTTCCTGCCGTAGTAAAAATGACTGTGAAGGGACGTTTTATCAGGAGTGGGCAAGGATGCCAACAGGCACCACGGGAAAAGCGCGGAAATTTCCTGACAGTGGCGTAGACCAAAAGTTCGGGTTTAACAAGAAAAGCGGAAAAGCTTCATAAAACATTCATCTCATCCCGGTAAAACGTTCCTGCTTTTACAACAGTTTTCACAAAACTTTATTTCTTTACTCATCGGGATTGATATCAAATGAAAAAGAACGCACTGGCACTGCTGGTATCCGCACTGGCTCTGACGACCGCCGCGCAGGCAGCAGAAGTGTATAACAAGGACGGCAATAAGCTCGATTTCTACGGCAAAGTGAAAGCGATGCGTTATATCAGCGACGCGGAAACTAACGCCAGCAACAATGCCGATAAATCTTATGTGCGTATTGGTTTTAAAGGCCAGACACAGATTAACGACATCATGACCGGCTACGGCCAGTGGGAATATCAGTACAACGTAAATAACCCGGAAAGCGATTCCAACGTGGGCAATAAAACCCGCCTGGGTTTTGCCGGCATTAAAGTCAGTGATTACGGCTCGCTGGATTATGGCCGTAACTATGGCCTGATTTACGATGTTGAAGCCATTACCGATATGATGCCGGAATTCGGCGCGACCGCGTATACCTCTGCCGACGTCTATATGCTGACCCGCACCAACGGTGTGGCCACCTACCGTAATACTAATTTCTTCGGCCTGGTGGATGGGCTGGATTTCGCCCTGCAGTATCAGGGTAAAAATGAAAGCAGCACCCGCGCCGATGGCGTCTCCAACGGTGACGGCATGGCCGCTTCGCTTTCTTATAAAATTCTCGACAGCCTGAGCATTAAGGGCGCGGTCTCCTCCTCTAACCGCACGCTGGATCAGAAAAACAGCGCGTTCGGCGGCGGTGAAAAGGCTGAAGCCTGGGCAACCGGCCTGAAATATGATGACAACGGCGTTTATCTGGCAGCCACTTACGCAGAAACGCGCAATATGAACCGATCAGCGGCACCGCCGGTCGGCGGCAGCGATGTTGCGGTGAGCGGCTATGCGAACAAGCTGCAGAATATCGAGCTGGTGGCGCAGTATCAGTTTGATTTCGGCCTGCGTCCGTCGCTGGCTTACGTGCAGACTAAGGTAAAAGACATTGAAGGCGGCATCGGCGATGCGGATTACTACAAATTCGCTGACGTGGGCGCGACTTACTACTTCAATAAAAACATGTCCGCCTTTGTGGATTACAAAATCAACCTGCTGGATGACGACAACACGCTGGGCCGCAACACCGACGACATCGTTGCGGTCGGTCTGACTTACCAGTTCTGATACGCGGCATCCGGCGGTCAGCCTTCTGAATACTCCGTATTGCTGCAACAGAAGGCGGGACGATGGATGCGGTCACATCGTAAAAAAGGCAGGCTTCGCGCCTGCCTTTTCTTTTTAATGGGTCTGTTTATGCGGTGAGCTTTACCGGCTGTTCGCTGGCGCCCTGCGCGGGCTGCAGCCCCACATTCAGCTCGGTCAGCAGTGCCTTCAAACGCTCATGGAAGTTACGCAGCGTCTCTTCCAGCTTCTCTTCATTCTCTTTACCTTTGATAGCGCATGGCTTCCAGTTGCCATCTTTATCATGCAGGCCATAGTGGTACTGATAGGTAAAGTGATCGGATTGCGCGTCCAGCTCCAGCCACCATCCCCAAAATTCACGGCTTTCCGGTGCAGGTTTAACATTGACGCAAACGGCCAGGCAGTCGAAAAAGAACCGCTCATTCTCGCATTTATTTTCGCGAATATAGGGACCCAGCGCGGTAAAACGCTTAATTAACCGGCTTCGTGGATGTCCATTCGGTAACGTCATGGTTTACACCTCCTTAAATGAGCTAACAGTTTTAGCAAACTGATGCAGAATAGCAACTTATCACTTCAACTGTTGTGTCAGCCAGTCACAGATGGTTTGCAACGCCCGATCGAAGTTATGCAGCACCGGCGTAAAGCCGATCGGCAACAGCTTGCCGTTCGCGGATGAGTTCACAATCAGCCGGGCATCTTCCTCCGGGCTCCAGGGATCGTTCTGCCAGTAGCCAGCCAGCATCGGCGTCGGCGTGCGGCGTCCAAGCAGCCCCTGGGTTTTCAGCGAATAGCGGTTCAGTTCGGTACGCAGCACTTCATCCGTGGCGCGCGCCATACCAAGGCGGCTCGCCAGCACGTCGATATACATATCCGGCACGCGCTCCTGCTGTGCGGCATTCGCCAGCAGCGCATGAACTATCGGGCCGAGGCAGGCCGCGCCGCGCAAACGCGGCGCTTCCAGATAGGCCAGCCGCACCGCCACGTTCGCGCCAAAGCGATAACCTAACGCCGCCACGCGCGTATGATCCACCCAGGGAATGCTCTCCAGCCCGCGCAGCACCTGCTGATGCAGGAAGCTGGTGTCCTGAGTGAGCTTCCATTTTGATGAGAATCCCACCGATGGCATATCGATGGTCAGCATGGCCAGGCCGCGCGGCGCCAGATAATCATGAAACAGGCGATAGTGATCGATTTGCAGGCTGTCGAGATTACCGCACAGCAATACCGTGGGATAAGGCGCGCTGACGTTGGGCGGCATATGCAGGAAGCCGGTAATCGGGCTGCCGCCCTGAATGGGAAACTCCAGCTCTTTCATTTCGCCAGGTAGCCGCAGCGTGGCCTCTTCATAGGCGCGATTCGCCAGCGTTTGCGCCTGTTCAGCCAGTTCATCGCCTTTAATATGCGGCCAGGCGGCCAGGCTGTAGAGATTGACCGCATGCAGCCAGTGTTCGCCCGCTTCCGGCGTCTCGCCCGCGTCCATCGCTTTCTGCTGCCACAGCGCCGCCTGCTTGCTCCACTCATAAATCCAGTTGCCGCCACGATAGCCGATGACCGTATCCAGCAGCTGGTCGCTGGTGCGCTCCGCGTCGCTCACCGCTATACGCGCCAGCACCTCGCTGATTTCCAGCGGCGACAGGCCGCGCCAGCTCCAGAGCAGGCGGTTTAGCATTCGATACCAGCCGGTATGGCTTTCCCCATCCAGCGTGGATTGTACTGTTGACGTGAGATGATGCCGCTGGCGCACCAGTGACGAGGTTTCCGGGTGTTTAAATCGAGGTTTAAAGAGTTCTTCGCTGAGATTTTTTGCTGACATGGTGTCGCTTCTCCTGCCGCCGCGCATTGACGAGACTACAGTGTACGTTACCGACTACGGCGGCGCGACCCGCAGAAACGACAACGCCCGGACGAACCGGGCGCTGTTTTGATGCAGGTCAATCAACGATTGACGATAGGCGGCACAAAGGCCACGCCCATATCCCACGGCTGCTCAATCCAGGTATTTTGCGGGATATCAACCACATAATCGTCCACCAGCGGCGCGCCGGCCGGTTTAGCGAAAATGGTGACAAAACGCGCTTTCGGATACATTTCACGGATCGCCTGCGCGGTGCCGCCGGTATCAACCAGATCGTCGATAACGATAAAGCCTTCGCCGTCGCCTTCCGCACGCTTCAGCACGTTCATTTCGCGCTGGTGGTCGTGATCGTAGCTGGAGATACATACCGTATCGACATAACGAATGGAGAGTTCGCGTGCCAGCAGCGCGGCCGGTACCAGGCCACCGCGACTTACCGCGATGATGCCTTTCCACTGTTCAACAGGAAGGAGGCGCTGAGCCAGTTTACGGGCATGAATTTGCAACATGTCCCAGGTGACGACGTATTTTTCGCTCATAAAGGAATCCCGGCCAATCGAATTGGCTTAAAAAATATGCAATGGGAAAAGGTTGCGCGGCATTATAAGGATCTGACGCGCTAAAAACCAGCGCCAGATAGCGTGGCTGCCGCATTTTAACGCGCCTGACTGCACAGCGGACAATAAAGGATGTTATTCTCCCTGCATCACGTCAGATTCGCTGACGGCGATCGATTACTGGAAATTTTTCAACGATGCGCAGTCGCGTATCGATGACACAGGAGACCTGTCGTGTCTGAATTGTCTCAACTTTCACCCCAACCGCTGTGGGATATTTTTGCCAAAATTTGCTCAATCCCGCATCCCTCTTTTCATGAAGAAGCGCTGGCGCAGCACATTCTCTCTTGGGCAAAGGAAAAAGGCTTCTGGTGCGACCGTGACCAGGTCGGCAATATTCTGATTCGCAAACCGGCCACGCCGGGCATGGAAAACCGCAAACCGGTCGCATTGCAGGCGCACCTGGATATGGTGCCGCAGAAGAATAACGATACGGCGCACGATTTCACTAAAGATCCGATTCAGCCTTATATCGACGGCGAATGGGTCAAAGCGCGCGGCACGACGCTGGGCGCGGATAACGGCATCGGCATGGCGTCCGCGCTGGCGGTGCTGGCGGATGACAGCGTACAGCACGGCCCGCTGGAAGTGCTGCTGACCATGACGGAAGAGACCGGCATGGATGGCGCATTTGGCCTGCAGCCGAACTGGCTGCAGTCTGAAATTCTGATTAACACCGATTCCGAGGAAGAAGGTGAAATCTATATGGGCTGCGCCGGCGGCATCGATTTTACCTCGACGCTGCCGCTGCAACGTGAAGCGGTTCCAGCCGATTACGAAACGCTGCGTCTGACGCTGAAAGGCTTAAAAGGCGGCCACTCCGGCGCGGAAATCCATCTGGGATTAGGCAACGCCAACAAACTGCTGGTGCGTTTCCTGGCGCAGCACGCCCGTGAATACGATCTGCGTCTGATCGATTTTACCGGCGGTACGCTGCGTAACGCGATCCCGCGTGAAGCCTACGCCACCTTCGCCCTGCCCGCCGCTAAAATCGATGCGCTGAAATCGGCGGCGATGGGTTACCTGGCGATATTGCAGAATGAGCTGGGCACCGTAGAGAAAAACATCGCGCTGCAGACCGAGCCGGTCGCCAGCGGCGCGGCGCTGACTGCCGACAGCCGCGATCGCTTTATTGCGCTGCTGAACAGCACGCCGAACGGCGTAATCCGCAACTCTGACGTAGCAAAAGGCGTGGTGGAAACCTCTCTGAACGTCGGCGTGGTTTCCATGACCGAGCAGGAAGCGAAAATCAACTGCCTGATCCGTTCGCTGATCGACAGCGGCAAAGATTACGTGGTGGCGATGCTGAGTTCGCTGGGCGAGCTGGCTGGCGCGCAAAGCGTGGCAAAAGGCAGCTATCCTGGCTGGCAGCCGGACGCCAGTTCACCGGTGATGGCGCTGGTGCGCGAGACCTATCAGCGTCTGTTTAACAAGACGCCGAACATTCAGGTGATCCATGCTGGTCTGGAATGCGGTCTGTTTAAGAAGCCTTATCCGAATATGGATATGGTTTCTATCGGCCCAACCATTACCGGCCCGCACTCGCCGGACGAGCAAGTTCATATCGGCAGCGTGGCGCTCTACTGGCAGCTGCTGACCGAGCTGCTGAAAGTGATCCCGGCGAAGTAATTTATCCCAACAGACTTCGCTCACTGAAAAGGTCAGACTCCGGTCTGGCCTTTTTTTATGCCCGCCGCGTTCGCCCCCAGGCCAGCATAAAGCACCGATTTTTTAGCGCAGGAGTGGCGCATTACGCTACTTCCCCCGGCTATCCGCCGCCGCTTCCCCTGATATGTCCAGATGTCTGGATGGCTAGTAACATTTCGTGTTAGCTTATGCGCTTTCGGTTGTTGCCAGTTTGTAGCCAGCGTTAAAAAATGCGGCAAAACATTTATTTAATTTATCCGGGGGATCCTGCATGGGCGCGTTGAACTGCCTGGAGATGCGTCATATCTCCCTCTCATTTAGCGGTTTCGCCGCGCTCAGCCAGGTGGACTTTCAGCTGACTGGCGGCTCGGTGCATGCGCTGACCGGCGCCAACGGCGCGGGAAAATCGACGCTGATGGCGGTACTGGCCGGTGCGTACGCCGACTATCAGGGCGACATTTTGCTCGACGGCCAGCCGGTGACACTACGATCGCCGCGCGATGCGAAACGCCTCGGCATCCATCTGGTGCAGCAGGAAGTGGACGTGGCGCTGGTGCCGCAGCTCAGCGTGGCGGAGAACATCATGCTGGATCGACTGGCGGAGCCGGGCGTGCGCTATCGCTGGCGTGAGATGCGGCGTCAGGCGAGCGAGCTGCTGGCGCAGCTGGAGTCGCTGCTGCCCGCCAACCAGTTGGTAGAGCGCTGCACGCTGGCCGAGAAACAGCAAATTCTGCTGGCGCGCGCCCTTTCTCACCACTGCCGCTTTCTGATCCTCGACGAACCGACCGCCCCGCTTGACCAGCACGAAAGCGAGCGGCTGTTTCGCGTGGTGCGGCGCTTACAGCAGAGCGGCATCGGCGTGGTGTTTATCTCTCACCGCATTCAGGAGCTGAAAACCATCTGCGATCGCATGACGGTGCTGCGCGACGGGCGTCTGGTCAGCAGCGAGCCAATGCAGGAACTGAATGCGGAACAGATCGTTGAAAAGATGCTGGGACACCGGCTGGATGATATTTACCCGCCGCGCCGCAGCCTGCCGCAAGGGGAAACGGTGCTGGAAATCAGCGGGCTGCATGACGATCGGCTGCTGCAGGATATCGCCCTGACGTTGCGCCAGGGCGAGATATTGGGCATCGCCGGACTGGCGGGCGCGGGCAAAAGCGAGCTGTGCAAGGCGCTGTTCGGCGCCTCCCGCAGCCGCGTGACGAAAGGCCGCCTGCACGGTGCGCCGTGGCGTCCGCGCAGTCCGCACGATGCCGTGGCGCGCGGGCTGGCGCTGGTGCCGGAAGAGCGGCGGCGCGAAGGAATATTTATTGATGAATCGGTAGCGATGAACCTGAGCGTCACCGCCGACGACAGCTTCTCCCGCTGGGGCGTTTTTGGCCATCACCAGGCCTGGCGCTGGGCGCAGCAGATTATCGCGCGGCTGCACATTCGCACACGCGGGCCGCAGCAGCCGCTACGCCGCCTCTCTGGCGGCAACCAGCAGAAAGTCGCCATCGGCAAGTGGCTGCGCAACGACGCGAAGGTACTGATTTTCGATGAGCCGACCAAAGGCGTCGATATTAAAGCCAAAACCGACCTGTTTAACCTGATTGATGGCCTGGCGCGCGAAGGCAAAGCGATTATCTACGCCTCTGGCGAATTTTCTGAGCTGGTCGGCCTGTGCGATCGCATCTGCGTGCTGTGGGATGGCCGCATTGTCGCCGAGCTGGAGGCCAGCGCAACTGATGAAGAAACTTTATTACTCTATTCCACCGGAGGAACCCCTGCGTGAGCAGCAAAGACCAGATCCTGACGTCGCGCCCGTCGCTGCGCCACCAGCTGTTTGAATTCTTATATAAGTGGGGAATGTTGCTGACGGTGATCCTGCTGATTGCCGCTTTCGGCCTCGCCTCGGACAGCTTTCTCGATCCCAATAATATCATCAATATTCTGCGCTCTATCGCCATCGTGACGGTGATTGCCGTCGGCGTTTCGATCTCGCTGACGGTAGGCGGTTTCGATCTCTCGGTCGGCTCTACCGCCTCGCTGGCCAACACGCTGGTGATTTCACTGTTCGTCTGGTACGGCTTCAGCACTACCGAAGCGATCGTCGTGACGCTGCTGCTCTGTACGTTGGTGGGACTGTTTAACAGCCTGCTGATTGTGGTGCTGCGTATTCCTGACATGCTGGCGACCCTGGCAACGCTGTTTGTCGTGCAGGGCGTGGCGATGACATACAGTTACGGCGGCTCGATTACCGAAAATATGGTGCTGCCGAGTGGCGATATGGCGGAGGGAACGATCCCCGCCGCGTTCGGCCAGCTCGGCCAGGTGCCGACTATCGTGATTATTATGCTGGCGGTAACGCTGGTGGCTCAGCTGGCGCTGTCGCTGACCAAACATGGCCGCCGCATGTACGCGCTGGGCGGCAACGCCGAAGCGGCGCGCCTCTCCGGTATCCGCACCGTTCGCTATCGGGTGCTGGCCTACGTGCTGGCGTCGTTGCTCGCCGGGCTGGGCGGGATTCTGCTGGCGTCGCGTATCGGCTCCTCGCAGGTCAACGCGGGTAGCGGCTATTTGATGGATGCGGTGGCGGCGGCCTGGATCGGCCTCTCGCTGGCGGGCGCAGGCAAGCCTAACGCGCTCGGCACGCTGCTGGGCGCGGTGATCCTCGGCGTACTGCAAAACGGGCTGGTGATGCTGTCGGTGCCCTATTACGCCATGGATATTATCAAAGGGCTGGTGCTGGCATTAGCGCTGGCAATGACCTATTTCCCGCGCCGCTAAGGCGCTTTTGACAGGGTAAATAATAATGAAATCTTTCGCACTCTCTTTGATCGCCGTTAGCCTGCTGAGCGCGTTGCCAGTCATGGCCGCCACTCCCGCTCCGGTGCCAGCGGCCATCGCCAACCACGACGGCCCAATCCGTATCGCGGTGATCCGTAACCTCGGCTCCGACGACAACACAACCCAGTTTGTTGCCGGGGCGATCCAGCAGGGACGCAAGCTCGGCTTTAAGGTCAGCACCTTCCTCAGCAACGGCGACGATGCGCGTTTTCAGGATTTCGTCAATCAGGCGATCGGCCAGAAGTATGACGGCATTCTGCTATCGCACGGCAAAGCGCCCTACGCTACCGCACTGGTGAAACGCATCGCCGACGCCGGTATCAAGGTAGCGGTTTTCGATACGCCGGTGGACACCGCTATTCCCGGCGTGACGGTGAGCGCGCAGGATGACGCCTCGCTGGCGGCGCTGTCGCTGGGCCAGCTGATCAAAGATTTCAACGGCAAGGCCAATATCGTTAAGCTTTGGGTCGCCGGCTTTCCGCCGATGGAGCGCCGCCAGGTGGTTTATGAAAAACTGCTGAAAGAACACCCCGGCATTCATCAGCTGGAGTCGATCGGCGCCGTCTCCTCCGATGTACAGGGCGACACCGCCAATAAGATCGGCGCGATCCTGGCGAAATACCCGAAAGGCCAGATCGATGCCATCTGGGGCGCGTGGGATGCCTTCAGCCAGGGCGCTTATAAAGCGCTGCAGGAGAATGGCCGCACCGAAATCAAGCTCTACAGCATCGACGTATCCAACCAGGATCTGCAGCTGATGAAGCAGCCCGGCAGCCCGTGGCGACAGACCGTGGCAGTGGACAGCAAGCTGATCGGCGCGGTGAATATGCGCCTGCTGGCCCAGAAAATCGCCGGGGAAGCTACGCCCGCCAGCTATCAGTTTAAAGCATCGGCCATTGACCAGGCGGCACTGAACGGCCAGCAGACGGCGGTAAACGTGGCGACCCTGAATAAAATCATTCCCGGCTGGGGCGAAAGCAGTGATTTCGTCGCGCCCTGGTTCGCCACGCTGGAGGCGAAGTACGGGAAAAAGTAAGGTGGAAAAACCGGCCGCCGGGCCGGTTTACCTGCGCAGCGTCGGGCGGGCGCTCAGCACTTTTCTGATGGCTTGCCAGAACTGGGCTAACAGCAGCTACAGCCCCAGCACCAGCTGCCGCTCCAGCTGCGGATTAAGCAGCGTCACATGCAGGCCCACCAGCCGCACGCCGCGTCCGGCGCGCCGCTCGTCCCACGCCTCTTTCGCCACCGCCACCAAATCCTCTTTATTCAGCACCGGCCAGACATGTTCCTGCGTGGTTTGCTGAAAATCGCTGAACTTAAGCTTCACGCCCTGACGCGCAATATGACGATCCGGCTTGATTTTTGTTAACCGGCGCTCCAGCTCGTCATAAAGAAAATCAAGGATCTCCAGGCACTGCTCCCAGTGATGAATATCTTCCGAGAGCGTGCGCTCTACGCCGAGCGATTTGCGCTCGCGGTCAGTAATCACTTCGCGCTCATCAATGCCGTGGCTGCGTTCCCAAATCACCCGGCCAAACTTGCCGAAACGCTTTAACAGCATCGCCAGATCGCTGTTCTGCACATCGGCGCAGGTCTGCAGCCCTAAATCTTCCAGCTTCTTTGCCGTCACTTTTCCCACTCCCGGGATTTTCGCCAGCGGCAGCGTCAGCAGAAACTGCGGCATCTCGTCCGGCGTAATCACATACTGGCCGTTGGGCTTATTCAGATCGGAGGCAATTTTAGCCAGAAACTTAATCGGCGCGACGCCTGCCGATGCGGTCAGATCCAGCTCACGAGCGATGGTCTGGCGAATTTCCCGCGCCATCAGCGTGGCCGAGCCATAACAGTGCGGGCTGTCGCTCACATCAAGATAGGCCTCATCCAGCGAAAGCGGTTCAATGCGAGTGGTATAGCGCGCAAAAATTTCACGAATATGCGCGGAGGCCTCTTTATAGGCATCAAAGCGCCCCGGCAACAGCGTCAAATGCGGACACAGCTTTAGCGCTGTCGCCGTCGGCATCGCGCTGCGCACGCCATATTTACGTGCCGGATAGTTCGCGGTGCTGATCACGCCGCGCTGCGTACGGCTGCCGCCAATAGCGAGCGGAATATCACGCAGGCTGGGGTTATCGCGCATTTCCACCGCAGCGTAAAAGCAGTCCATATCGACATGAATGATTTTGCGCATATCCCCTCCGCAGACACTGGATAAGTATACAGCCGGGCGACAAGGTTTCAATGGCGGAGCGCGATGAATATCATGTAATTGCACACGGCAATTTGCGGGCTTTCTCTGGAAACGCAGCTATTTATTAGCTGGCATCTTGATAAAAAAATAGACAGTGATAATGTTGCGCAGCGATAGCGGAATTATCCGATTATGCAAGATAGAGACGCCGTTCGGCGTTGCAGTTTAACCCCCTAATTATCAAGGGAAAAAGAATGGGCAAAATCGCACTGTTATTTGCGATGATTCTTCTGCCAGCCCTCAGCATGGCAAGCGCGCCTGAACCAGTTCAGCCACTGGCTCCAGTCAGCAAAGAGTTAAAGAAGCAGTTATTAGGTACACCGGTTTATATTCAGATTTTCAAAGAAGAACGCACGCTGGAACTGTATGGCAAGATCGGTAATGAGTTCCGTCTGCTCGACAGCTATCGCATCTGTAATTTTTCTGGCGGTCTGGGCCCAAAACGTCGTCAGGGCGATTTCAAAAGCCCGGAAGGTTTTTATAGCGTCAAGCTGAATCAGCTTAAGCCGGACAGCCGTTTTTACCGCGCCATCAATATTGGTTTTCCTAACCAGTACGATCGCCAGCAGGGTTATGACGGGAAATATCTGATGATCCATGGCGCCTGCGTTTCTGTTGGCTGCTATGCCATGACTAACGCCTACATGGATGAAATTTTCAGTTATGTAAACGCCGCGCTACGCAACGGCCAGCCGGAAGTAGAAATCAGTATCTATCCGTTCCGCATGACCGAAAGCAATATGCAGCGCCACCGTAACTCTTACTATGCCAGCTTCTGGAAAGAGCTACAGCCGGGCTACGCTTATTTTGTTCAACATCGCCAGCCGCCAACGGTTGCGGTGAATAACGGCAGATATGTGATGAACGGCACGCCAGTCAGCGGCACGCCTGCCGCTTCCGAATCATTCCTGGCGCTCTCCAAGACAAAATAATTGCCATTCGCCTGGCGCAATACGGTGCCAGGTTTCATTGCCGGTTAACGGCTGAGTGGCAATCACCGTGACCACGTCATTCGGCGTGGTCTGCTTCTGAAAATCGATCTCCACATCCTGATCCAGCAGCTTTGCCTTACCAAAAGGTGCCCGGCGCGTAATCCAGAACAGATTGGTCGAGCAATAGGCCATTAAATAACGCCCGTCCGACAGCAGCATATTGAATACGCCCTTCTGACGCAGTTCCGCCGCCAGCTCCGCGATATAGCGAAACACTGCAGGCCAGTTGCCCGGCGTGCGCGGATAGCGCGTCGCCAGCTTGTGCAGCAGCCAGCAGAACGCCTTTTCGCTATCCGTTTCACCAACCGGACGAAAGTTGCCGGTCTCCAGCTGACGATAGCCGCTCAGTTGCCCGTTATGCGCAAAGGTCCAGTTGCGGCCCCACAGCTCACGGGTAAAAGGATGCGTATTTTCCAGCGACACCTGGCCGCGATTCGCCTGACGGATATGCGCGACCACGGAGCAAGATTTGATGGGATATTCCTGTACCAGACGCGCAATCGGCGAGTTATAGCTGGGCTGCGGATCTTTAAAAGTACGGCAGCCTTTATTTTCATAAAAGGTGATGCCCCAGCCATCTTTATGCGGCCCGGTGCCGCCGCCGCGCTGCACCAGTCCGGTGAAGCTGAAGCAAATATCAGTTGGGACATTAGCGCTCATACCGAGCAGTTCACACATAGTCGGGGCCTCCGGCACGGTTAAGTGTCGATTATAACGAATCAGGCGGGGACACGCAGCGGGAGTAACGGTTTGCAGACGGAAAGCTTGCTCAGCACAAGAAGCCGCGCCAGGGCTGACGCGGCAACGGTTACAGGTTTACTTTTTTTCCATCTCTTTTTCGATCAGCAGCATCAGGATATGGATCACTTTGATATGAATCTCCTGAATGCGGTCGGCATAGCCAAAGTGCGGCACACGGATTTCAATATCCGCGCTGCCGGCCATTTTGCCGCCGTCTTTACCGGTCAGGGTGATCACTTTCATGCCCTGCGCACGCGCGGCTTCAATCGCTTTGATGATGTTGGCTGAGTTACCTGAAGTGGAGATGCCCAGCAGGACATCGCCCGCACGCCCTACCGCTTCAACGTAGCGAGAAAAAACGTAGTCGTAGCCGAAATCGTTACTGACGCAGGAAAGATGGCTTACATCAGAAATGGCGATCGCCGGATAGCCAGGGCGGTTTTCACGATAGCGGCCGGTCAGCTCCTCCGCAAAGTGCATCGCATCGCAGTGCGAGCCGCCGTTACCGCAGGAAAGCACTTTGCCGCCCGCCTTAAAGCTGTCGGCAAGCAGCACCGCAGCACGCTGAATCGCATGAATATTTGCGTCTTCGCTCAGGAATTTATTTAGCGTATCCGCTGCTTCGTTAAGTTCTGAACGAATAATATCCTGGTACATAGGGATGTCCTTTGGATGAGAAAGAGTCCGCGCAAGTTTACCGAAATGATAACGGGTCGCAAAGCGTTACGCGGCAAAGCTGAGACCGCGCCGACTTAATGGTAAGTCGGTTTTATTAGCTGCCTGTACGGCAGTGAACCAGCAAAAGACCAGGCTAGCGCCCTTTCCTCTCTTCTAAGCTGCCTGTACGGCAGTGAACTGTTGATAATAAAACCTAACCCACTGAATTTAAACTTTTTATTTCAGTCTCCTTTAATAAACCCTTTTTTACAGCCATCCGTACACGCCTATATTAATCAACAATTTATAAAACCACCCAAAAAAAGGGTTTCTATTCACTTCTTATCTCCTCCCCTCACATTACGCTTTCCTGCTGTCTCGCCTAAACAAACCCGCCGCAGCCAAAAACCTTAAGCCAGTTAGTAAAGATTCCCATCCCTTAACTAATGATGCGGCCGGAGTGTGAGCCAGGTTGTAATTATTATGTTACCTAATTGCTAAGTAATCATAACTGCTTTAAACCTGTACACAGACCAACAGGTCAGACCTCTTACTTCTTACGGAGCGGTTCATTATGATGGTTCTTAGCATTCTCGCGACGCTGGCGTTGATCGGCGCGCTTTTCTGGCACCGCGTTTCGCTGCCGGTCAGCAGCGCTATTCTGCTGCTGTGGACGGCGGCCATGGCGTTGTGCGACCTCTGGACGCCATGGCTGTTACTTCCGCTGGCGCTGATATTACTGCCATTGAATTTGCCATCGATGCGTCGATCCATGATTTCTGCGCCGATGCTGCGTACCTTCCGTAAAGTGATGCCGCCGATGTCCCGCACCGAAAAAGAGGCTATCGACGCGGGCACCACCTGGTGGGAAGGCGATCTGTTCCGCGGCAATCCCGACTGGAAAAAGCTGCACAACTACCCGCAGCCGCGCCTGACCGCAGAAGAACAAGCCTTTCTTGATGGCCCGGTAGAAGAAGCCTGCCGTATGGCGAATGATTTTCAGATCACGCATGAAATGGCTGACCTGCCGCCGGAGCTGTGGGCTTACCTGAAAGAGCATCGCTTCTTCGCCATGATTATCAAAAAAGAGTATGGCGGGCTGGAGTTCTCTGCATATGCGCAATCGCGTGTGTTGCAAAAGCTGGCGGGCGTTTCCGGTATTCTGGCAATTACCGTTGGCGTGCCGAACTCACTCGGCCCTGGCGAACTGCTGCAACATTACGGCACCGATGAACAGAAAAATCATTACCTGCCTCGTCTGGCGCAGGGCGATGAGATCCCCTGCTTTGCCTTAACCAGCCCGGAAGCAGGCTCCGATGCGGGCGCCATTCCTGATACCGGCGTGGTTTGCATGGGTGAATGGCAAGGGCAACAGGTGCTGGGCATGCGCCTGACCTGGAACAAACGCTACATTACGCTGGCACCGATCGCCACCGTACTGGGCCTTGCATTTAAGCTTTATGATCCCGAACATTTGCTGGGCGATACCGAAGAACTCGGCATTACCTGCGCGCTGATCCCAACCCATACGCCGGGCGTGGAGATCGGCAAGCGCCACTTCCCGCTTAACGTGCCGTTCCAGAATGGCCCGACGCGCGGCAAAGATATTTTCGTACCGATTGATTACATTATCGGCGGTCCGAAAATGGCCGGTCAGGGCTGGCGCATGCTGGTTGAATGCCTGTCGGTAGGACGCGGCATTACCCTCCCCTCCAACTCCACCGGCAGCCTGAAAAGCCTGGCGCTGGCCACGGGTGCTTACGCGCGCATTCGCCGCCAGTTCAAAGTCTCTATCGGCAAGATGGAAGGGATCGAAGAGCCGCTGGCGCGTATTGCCGGTAACGCCTACGTGATGGATGCCGCCGCCAGCCTGATTACCTACGGCATTATGCAGGGTGAAAAACCGGCGGTGCTGTCGGCCATTGTAAAATATCACTGCACCCATCGCGGCCAGCGCGCGATTATCGATGCGATGGATATTGCTGGCGGTAAAGGCATTATGCTTGGCAAGAGTAACTTCCTTGCCCGCGCTTATCAGGGCGCGCCGATCGCCATCACCGTGGAAGGCGCGAATATTCTGACGCGCAGCATGATTATCTTTGGTCAGGGCGCGATTCGCTGTCATCCGTACGTGCTGCAAGAGATGGCCGCCGCCGAACGTAACGATTTGCCCGCGTTTGATCGTGCGTTGTTCCGCCACATTGGTCATGTTGGCAGCAATCTGGTGCGTAGCCTGTGGCTGGGCATTACCGGCGGCTATACCAGCGCAACGCCAACGCGCGATGCGACCCGCCGCTATTACCAGCATCTGAACCGTATTAGCGCCAACCTTGCACTGTTGTCAGACGTTTCCATGTCGGTGCTGGGCGGCAGCCTGAAGCGACGCGAACGTATTTCGGCGCGCCTGGGCGATATTCTGAGTCAGCTTTATCTGGCATCAGCCGCGTTAAAACGCTATGACGACGAAGGCCGACAGGAAGCGGATCTGCCGTTGCTGCACTGGGGCGTACAGGATGCGCTGAATCAGGCGGAAAATGCTATTGACGATCTGCTGCGTAATTTCCCTAACGCAGCGGTGGCGGCGACGCTACGGGTCGTCATTTTCCCGGCGGGCCGTCACTGCCGCGCGCCGTCAGATCGCCTCGATCATCAGCTGGCGAAGCTGTTGCAGGTTCCGTCCGCCACGCGTTCGCGCCTGGGTCGCGGCCAGTATTTGACGCCGAGCGAGCATAATCCCGCCGGACAGCTGGAAGAAGCGTTGCAGGATGTGATGGCAGCGGAAGTCATCCACGATCGTCTGTGCAAACAGCTGAAAAAGCATCTCTCTTTCACTCGCCTTGATGAACTGGCGCAGCGCGGTCTGCAGGAAGGCTGGATTACTCAGCAGGAGGCGGAAGTGCTGATTCGCGCCGAAGCCAGCCGTCTGCGTTCAATTAATGTCGATGAGTTTGAGGCGGATGCGCTGGCTACCCAGCCGGTAAAGCAGGAACAGTCGTCGCTGCGAAAGAGTGAAGCAGCCTGACGGCAAGAAGCAGCCTGACGGCAAATAAAAAGAAAGGCTATACACAGCAAAACACATTTTAGACGGTAATGTAGAGCGTGTTACTTAAAGCCTGAGCATTATGCTCAGGCTTTTCTTCTTGGGGCGATGGTTTCTAAGCTGCCTGTACGGCAGTGAACGACGCAGATTAGCGCGAACCGCTTATAGAATAAATGCTTAACCTCAAAACCTTCAAAAAACCTTTTTTAAACCCCTAGATTTAATTATTTAAAATCAATCGCTTAAAAACACATCAGAAAAAAGGGTATCTCCAGTTCGGGCAACCTTTAATCAAACCAAAGCAATAAAAAAAGCGCCTTAATCACCGATTAAAGCGCATCTTTTTTAAGGGAACATCAATACAAATCTCTGATGAAAAACCTAGCCGTTCTGGCGAATGCGTGCGATCAGCGTGTCGACATTATCAATATGCGACGCGGCAACGATTAGCGTTTTGCCCAGGCTGATGGCGTGGCGGATACATTCAACGCGCATCGCTTCATCCTGAATGGTTTTCATATCAGCCACGTGCGACATGCCAACCGTGCGGCGGATCAGCTCGCTACCGGCGTAACCGATACTGTCGGCAAATACCTTTTTTAAATAGGTGCCGACATACTCCGGCCAGGCCAGCGTGCGGTCGCGGCTTTTTTCTGCGGCCAGCGCCTGAAAGCGCTCGGCGAACGTCAGCCATAGCTCGCGTACATCCTGTAAGCGCTGCTCGCGCCCGTCGGCGGCTTCGCGCGTCGCCACCAGGCCCGGCAGCGCGCAATAGTTCAGCAGCAGATTGCCCAGCGCGGTGCCAACATCAAACCCTACCGGCCCAAAATAACCAAACTCGGCATCAATGGCCTTCAGGCTGTTTTCCGCCACGAAAACCGAACCGCTGTGAATATCGCCGTGCAGATGCGCCTCAGCATGGGAGAAAAAGCGATGCTTCAGCGCGGCAACTTCGTTACGCAGCCGATCGTCATTACGCAGCGCAACCACATCTGCCTCCAGCTGCGCCGGATAACTGTTGCGCGGATGATCTTCATAGGGATCGGTGAAAAAGAGATCTTCGGTGATTTCGCACATCTCTGGATTGGTAAAGCGGATTACCCGCGCCTTTTTCTCGTGCGGATGCAGATAAAAATCAGAGGTATGAAACAGCGTTTGGGCCAGATATTCACCCAGCTGTCGCGCCGCCTGCGGATAGTGACGTCCCTGCACCAGCTCGCCGCGCCAGATGCGATGGCTGGAGAGATCTTCCATCACCATTACCGCCAGTGCCGCATCGTAATGCAGCACTTTTACCGTATGCTGCGGACAGTGCTGGTAATGCTCCACCAGCGTCTCCGCCTCCAGCCGCGCGCGATCCAGCGTCAGCGGCCAGGATTCGCCAACGCAGCGCACGTAAGGCAGCGCCTGTTTCACTACAATGCGGCTGATGCCGTCACGATCGTAGATTTTAAACACCAGATTAAGATTGCCGTCGCCCACTTCCTCGGCCCTTACCAGCGAAGAAGGCTCGCTCAGTCCGCCAAATTGTTGGGCATATTCCACCGCATCGGCGGCTGTGAACGTCCGGTAGTGCGACATTATCCGTATCCTCTGCAAATCTGTAGTAAAAGCCGTTCAGACGTCTATACTTCCGTTCCGCATGTTGGCACAATACGCAGCACTAACGCAACATGGAATTTACCCTTATGCAAACTCTTCAGACCACTAGCCTGCGGGTGCGTGATAACCGGCTGTGGATCCTCGATCAGCAGGCGTTGCCGCAGCAGAAAGCCTGGCTGGATGCCAGTAGCGTTGAGGCTTTAGTTGCGCATATTCATGCGCTGCGCGTGCGCGGCGCGCCGTTGATTGGCCTCTCTGCCAGTCTGTTGCTGGCGCTGCTGGCGGAAAACGGCATGGCAAAAGCGGCGCTGGCGCAGGCGCTGGATGTGTTGCGCGCCGCCCGTCCGACCGCCGTAAACCTGATGAACAATCTCGACCGTATGAAGCTGGCGCTGGCGCAGGAAGATTACGTGGCGGCGTTAAGCGCGGAAGCGCTGCGGCTGGTGGCAGAGGATAAGATCCTGTGCGACAACATAGCGCGCGCCGGCAGCGAACGGGTCGCGCCCGGCAGCCGGATTTTGACGCACTGTAATACCGGCGGGCTGGCCACCGCTGGCGTCGGCACCGCGCTTGGCGTGATCGCGCACGCCTTTCAGGAAGGAAAAATCGAGCAGGTTTGGGTAGATGAGACGCGCCCACTGTTGCAGGGCGGCCGGTTAACCGCCTGGGAGCTGGGCGAGCTGGGCATTCCGTATCGCCTGATTTGCGATTCGATGGCGGCAACGCTGATGGCGCAAAAGCAGGTGGATGCCGTCTGGGTTGGTGCCGACCGCATTGCGGCCAACGGTGATGTCGCCAACAAAATCGGCACCTACAGTCTGGCGGTGCTGGCGCATTTTCATCAGATTCCGTTTTATGTTGCCGCGCCGCATACCACGCTGGATCCGCACTGTCCCGACGGCAGCGCCATTCCTATTGAGCAGCGCGCCGCCGCCGAAATCACCGGCGTCGCGGGCAGTTTTGGTCAGGTGCAGTGGGCGCCGGAAAACGCGCAGGTATGGAATCCGGCGTTTGACGTGACGCCAGCGGCGTTAATTAGCGGTTGGGTGTTAGATACCGGCGTGGTGACGCCTGAGGAAGTGGCGGCTGGTCGATTCCAGCCGCATTAAGTATCAGGGCAGGCGCGGATAGGTGACGGCAATCGGATCGCCGGTAAAGTTGGCGATCCAACCTTCCGGATTATCGAAAATACGGATCGCGGTAAAATGCGGATTCGATCCCATATCAAACCAGTGCGGCGTGCCTGCAGGCACGGAGATCAGATCGTTTTTCTCACACAGGATCTGA
Source organism: Mixta sp. Marseille-Q2659 (assembly GCF_940807255.1). Classification (GTDB taxonomy): domain Bacteria; phylum Pseudomonadota; class Gammaproteobacteria; order Enterobacterales; family Enterobacteriaceae; genus Mixta. The sequence continues at coordinate 24,698 of NZ_CALNWY010000038.1, forward strand.
TAAACGCGCCCTTCCAGATGCAGGCAGAACAGCCCGGCCCCTTCAACAAAAAAGCGCACTTCGTCTTCGCCGTGCGTATGTTCCGCCAGGAATTTAGTGCGCAGCGCCTCTTTTTGCGGGTTATCGGCGCGCATGCTGATCACATCCCAGCTCTGGTAGCCCTTTTCCGCCACCAGCCGATCGATGGCATGCTGATAGGCGTTAATCACAGTTTCCGCATCGGGATTTTCGCCCAGCTCACGGTTAGCCTCCCAGCGCTCAAAGCGGACGCCGCGCGCGTTCAGCTGCTCACGAATCGCCTCAGGATCGGTGCTGTGCCAGACCGGCACTTTAGTTTCTGTCTCGGTATAGATGGTCAATTCACTCATAAGGAAAACAGCTCCAGCGTAATCTGATCAAAACGGTTTACCTGGCGATGGGCGCTCTCATTATCCGCCTCGCCGCGAATTAACTGCAAAGTGTGCCAACCGGCCTGCTGCGCGGCATCCAGCTCCTGACGAATATCGGACAGAAACAGCAGTTCGCGGGCAGGCAGGTCAATCTGGCGGGCAATATTCTGGTAAGCGCTTACCTCGCGTTTCGCGCCAACGTGCGTATCAAAGTAACCGCTGAACAGCGCCGTAATATCACCGCAATCGCTGTAGCCGAACAGCAGCTTTTGCGCAGCAACCGAACCAGACGAATAAACGTACAGGGAAATCCCCTGTTCGCGCCACTTTTTTAATGTGGGTAACACGTCGGGATAGAGGTGGCCGGTAAAGTCGCCGTTGAGATAGCCGCTGCGCCAGATCATGCCCTGCAGCGCTTTCAGCGCGGTGGATTTGCGATCTTCATCCATAAAGCGGTAAAGCACGGCGATCAGCTGTTCGGTATCCGCCTGCGGCTGGCTGATTTCCTGACGCAGCGCGTTCAGCGCCTCCGCGACCGCCGGTTCGGCGGCGTGCGTTTGCACATAGTCCGCCAGGTGCTGGCGCGCCCAGGGGAACAGCACATCATGCACAAAGCGAATGTCGCTGGTGGTGCCTTCAATATCGGTAACAATGGCGCGAATCATACTCTCTCCAGCAGGCGGCGCTGCATTTCACAGTTAAACAGAAATTCCAGACCTTCCAGGTGGCGGCGCGCTTCCTGAACATCTTTGCCCCAGCAGGTTAAACCGTGGCCGCGCAGCAGGAAACCGTAGCGCAGCGAGCGCTGTTTTGCCCACGTCTCAATACGCGTCGCCAGCGCGGCGATATCCTGATCGTTATCAAACAGCGCAATTTCAACGGTATCCAGATGGCTCTGCTGTCCGCTCAGGGATTTCTGCATTTCATAGCCCTGGATGCGCAACAGTGCGCTTTTTTCCAGGCGCGACAGCACGGTGCTGTTGACGCTGTGGGTATGCAGCACCGCGCCCGCCTCCGGGAAAAGCCGGTAGATCAGCGTGTGCAGGCCGGTTTCAGCGGAAGGCCTGCGCCCTGACGGCGCCTGGCCGCTGGCGATCTCCACTTCAATAAAATCGTCGCTGGTGAGGCTGCCTTTATCTTTGCCCGATTCGCTGAGCAGGCAAAAACCCTCTCCGGCGCGCACCGACATATTGCCGCCGGTCGCCGGTGCCCAGCCCTGTTGTCCAATCCAGTGGCAGGCAGCTACCAGCTGCGCCAGTTGTGAAGTTGCCGTCATAGTGATCCTTTTTGCCCGCAGGGAATGTCGCATTTAGACGTCTACCCGTCTTGATTGCCAAATACTAACATCATGATTATAGTGGCTCAACACAGCCGTAACATCGGGCCGCAACCCGTCCTTAAGGTGAGCCAGTTATGCTTGATAAATCATTGATTCCAGAAAGCAAGTTGCCGTTGCTCGGCACCACTATTTTTACGCAGATGAGCGCGCTGGCGCAGCAGCATAACGCCATCAATCTTTCGCAGGGTTTTCCCGATTTCGATGGCCCGCGCTATTTGCAGCAGCGGCTGGCGCATCATGTCAGCGAGGGCGCGAATCAGTATGCGCCGATGACCGGCGTCGCGGCGCTACGCGAGGCGATTGCCGATAAAACGGTGGCGTTGTACGGACATCGTCCCGACGCCAACAGCGATATTACCGTGACCGCTGGCGCGACCGAGGCGCTGTATGCGGCGATTACCGCGCTGGTGCGTCCAGGCGATGAGGTCATCTGTTTCGATCCCAGCTATGACAGCTATGCGCCCGCCGTGACGCTGGCGGGCGGCGAGATCAAGTGTTTAACGTTACAGCCGCCTGCTTTCCGCGTTGACTGGCAGGCGTTTGAGCAGCTGTTATCGCCGCGCACCCGCCTGGTAATTTTGAATACGCCGCACAATCCTTCCGCCACGGTCTGGCAGAAAAGTGATTTTGCCGCGCTCTGGCAGGCGATCGCCGATAAAGAGATTTATGTGCTGAGCGATGAGGTGTACGAGCATATTTGTTTCACCGCCGAAGGTCATCACAGCGTACTGGCGCATCCGCAGCTGCGGGAGCGCGCCATTGCCGTTTCGTCGTTCGGCAAGACTTTCCATATGACCGGCTGGAAGGTGGGTTATTGCGTGGCGCCTGCGGCGTTGAGCCATGAGATCCGCAAGGTACATCAGTATCTGACGTTTGCGGTAAATACGCCGGCGCAGCTGGCGCTGGCGGATATGTTGCGCACTGAGCCGCAGCATTATCGGGAGTTGCCCGATTTTTATCGCGCCCGCCGCGATCTTTTTGTGCAGGCGCTGGCCAGCAGTCGTCTGGAGATTTTGCCCTGTGAAGGGACTTATTTCCTGTTGGCAGATTACAGCGCGATTTCCGATCTGGATGATGTGAGTTTCTGTCGCTGGCTGACGGAGAAGGTCGGCGTGGCGGCAATTCCGCTGTCGGTATTTTGCGCCAATGCGTTTCCTCATCGTCTGATTCGTCTGTGTTTTGCCAAGCAGGAAAGTACCCTGCTCGCCGCCGCGGAGCGCCTGTGTCAACTTTAAATATTTCGCTGCTACAGCAGCCGTTAGTCTGGATGGATGGCGAGGCGAATCTCGCCTGGTTTGATCAATTGCTGGCGCCGCTGGGCGGGCGCGATGTGATTATTTTGCCGGAGATGTTTACGACCGGTTTTGCGATGGAGGCGGCGCGCGAGTCGCTGCCGGAGGATCGGGTGATCGCCTGGCTGCAAGCGCATGCGCGTCGGCTGGATGCGATGGTAGGCGGCAGCGCGGCATTGCAGACGGCGAAAGGCGCGGTAAACCGTTTTCTGCTGGTGGAGCCGGAAGGCCGCGTTCACCGTTACGATAAGCGGCATCTGTTTCGCATGGGCGATGAGCATCATCATTATGTTGCGGGCATCCAACGGGAAGTGGTGGCGTGGCGCGGCTGGCGTATTTTGCCGCAGGTGTGTTATGACCTGCGTTTCCCGGTGTTTTCGCGCAACCGCGATGATTACGATCTGGCGCTGTATGTGGCTAACTGGCCGGAGGCGCGCAGTCATCACTGGCAGGCGCTGTTGATGGCGCGCGCGATTGAGAATCAGGCGTATGTGGCCGGTTGTAACCGCGTGGGCGAGGATGGCAATGCGCTGCGTTATAGCGGCGACAGTCAGATTATTTCTCCACAGGGCGTTGTGCTGGCGCGCGGTGAAGCGCATCAGCCCGCCGTGTTGGATGCGGCGCTTTCGCTGGAGGATCTGAATGCGTACCGCACACGTTTCCCGGCCTGGCGCGATGCAGATAAGTTTGAGTGGCAATAGAGAGTACGGAGCCGACCTGCGGCTGGTTTTAGGCTGGTTCGGTGATGGTCGCTGAAGAGCGGAGTAAGGCTGGAACGAAGGTGGTGCCAGTCGCAGGAGGGACGGCGTTTGCTGGCTGGTTCGGTGCCAGTCTGGGACTGGGTTCGGTGCCGGTCGCAAGAGGACCGGGTCCATCGGCGGAACGGCATGAAGCCATCCATGGCGCCTCCGCCCGCGCCTTCCCTGCCGCGGGAGGTCCGCCTCCTGGCCCTGGCCCTCCCACTCCCCTGACATCGGTGCTTTGACTTAACCTATTCGGGAAAATATTGAATTAACGGCGAACAGACAGTACCGAAGTTGAATTAGCGGCAGGCAGACGGGCTCCAAAGCCAGAAAAGCGGCGAGCAGACAACGCCAAAGCTTAAGGAAGCGGCGGGTTGGCCGCGTAGTAAAGCCTCCGCGTCAGGGATGACGCGGCGGAGGCTCCAGGGATGGATTGACGACGTCTTTACGAAACGGCCAACCCGCCGCTGACCAATCACCAAT
>NZ_CALNWY010000039.1 GCF_940807255.1 Mixta sp. Marseille-Q2659
ATCCCGTCCGTGAGTGCCCACACAGATTGTCTGATAAATTGTTAAAGAGCGGTGCGACCGGCGCTTCGTGCCGTTGTCGCGAGGTGGCGTATATTACGCTTTCCTCTTTCAGAGTCAACCTCTTTTTTCAGAAGTTTTTCTCCGGCGATTCAGACTTCGCTGAACCGCTCAACACCGCGTGGCGTAAGCCATTGTGCCGTGTCGATGGAGGCGCATTATAGGGATCCGAATTCTTTGCACAAGCCTTTTTTCGATCTTTTTTATCAGTTGCTGACTTTTCATTCTTTTCGCTGAGATCTTATGCGATCGGCCTAAAATTACCGCACAATATCAAGGTGCGTTTCCGCTGTTATCCGCTACGCTGCACAAAATCATTTAAAGGAGAAATTGTATGTCTGCTGCTTTACGTCCTTATAAGCACTCTTTTCCTCGTACCGGCCATCGCGTCATGGTTGATCCCACCAGCGTAGTCGTTGGCGATGTTACCCTGGGAGATGATGCCAGCATCTGGCCACTTGTAGCGATTAGGGGAGATGTAAACAGTGTTGTTATTGGCAAGCGCAGCAACATTCAGGACGGCAGCGTACTTCATGTCACGCATAAATCCGCCAGCCAGCCGGAAGGCTTTCCCTTAATCATTGGTGAAGAGGTTACCGTCGGACATAAGGCGATGCTGCATGGCTGCACAATTGGCAACCGAGTGCTGGTTGGTATGGGTTCTATTTTACTGGATGGCGTAATAGTAGAAGACGATGTAATGATTGGCGCCGGCAGCCTGGTACCGCCCGGGAAACGACTGGAAAAAGGCTATCTCTATCTGGGCAGCCCGGTAAAACAAATCCGGCCGTTAAATGAAAAGGAAATTGAGGGGCTGCGCTATTCAGCAAATAACTATGTCACCTGGAAGGATGATTACCTGGCTCAGGAAAGCCAAACCCAGCCTTGAGCATCCTCTCGCTGTTCTTCGATTAGCTCTTGCGCCAGATCTTCCAGATCCCAGCGATGAGCGCGAAAAATTTCCAGCGGCTCGCCTTCTCCGAACCGCTGAAATAGCACTGCCGCGCTAATCACGCAGGTCAGTTGAAAACCATTAACCATGGCGGGAAACGTTACCGCCTGCTCGGTTTCATTCCATGTTTCCCGATCGGGGAACTGTATCGCCTGATTCATGTTGCCAGCTCTGACTGTAATCGGTTAAGGGCCGACGTCACATCAGGCAATACGCCATGCCAGAGCAGAAAAGCGTGCGCCGCCTGCCCAACCAACATACCTAACCCATCCGCCATGGCTGTTGCCCCGGCCTGTTGGCACCAGCTAAGGAATGGCGTCGCACCTTGTTGATAAAACATATCGTAGCAGCGGGTGTCGTCGTTAATTAATGAAGCAGGCAGCGCAGGAATACTTCCATCTACTCCACTGGACGTGGCATTTATAATTAAATCAAACTGCTTATCCGTCAGCTCCGTCATTGCCAAAGCGTTAACTCTGCCAGTTTGATGGAAAACGGCAGCCAGCTCGCTGGCGCGAGATAACGTACGGTTAGCTATCGTGAGAGAACACCCGTAAGAAAGCAGCGGCAGAATTACGCCGCGCGCCGCGCCACCAGCGCCTACTAACAAAATACGATCGTCAGGCTTGATGAGTGAGAGTCTTTCCAAATCGCTAAGCAAGCCGACGCCATCAGTATTATCCCCAAGTAATTGTCCATCCTCGCCCCAGTGCAGCGTATTGACCGCTCCGGCCGATGCTGCTCGCTCCGTTAATCGATCCGCCAGTTCATAAGCCTGCTGCTTAAAGGGCAACGTTACGTTGGCTCCTACCCCTCCTTCCTGATGGAAATTTTGCAGAGTAAGGCCAAAACCATCAAGCGGCGCAAGTAACTGCCCGTAACGATGCGTAATACCCGTTTGCTCCGCAAAGTAACGGTGAATCAAGGGCGATTTACTGTGAGCGATGGGATTGCCAATCACCACGAAGTTATTCATTTTTTATCCCTGCCGAATAATATCACCGCTTATAACATCGCGAATTTCTGAAGGATTAAGCCGACCGCCCGTCTCTCCATGTAAAACAGGAAAATGTGCGCCAAACTGCTGAAGCACTTCTTCCACGTTTCGGCAGGGAGGCTGACCGCTCAGGTTTGCACTGGTGGATACCAGAGGTTTGCCAAATTTCTGGCATAACGCCTGAACTAAAGGATGATCGCTAACCCGCACTGCCAACGTATCGAAACGTCCTGTCAACCAGCGAGGCGTATCGGGCAACGCAGGCAAGACCCACGTCACTGGGCCGGGCCAGGAGGAAAACATCTTTTCGCGCTGCGCCACGGAAAGCGCATGATCGGCAATATAAGGCTTAAGCTGACTATAATCAGCGGCAATTAATATCAACCCTTTTTCGACCGGCCGCTGCTTAAATGCCAGTAGTTGCATTACTGCAGTTTCGCTATCGGGATCGCATCCCAGTCCAAATACAGCTTCTGTTGGATAAGCAATGACTGTCTGCTGACGCAACTGCTCAACGCACCAGTCAAGCGCTCCGGGAATATTGTCTTTATTCACTACTGTTTCCTGCATTTACGGGTTTGCCGCACGCTTTACTGGCACAAAAAAGTTTTAAGCCATGGGCGGTTTTCTTTTCGATTAATAATGGGAAATGACAAAAAGCACAGGTTCCCTCTTTCGGCGTAAAATTCACGGCAAACTGGCAATCAGGATAGCGATTGCAGGCGTGAAAGGTTTTACCGAAACGTGAACGGCGCTGTACCAAATGCCCTTTTTGACATTGTGGGCAGGAAATAGAGGTTTCATCTGGACGGTCGATAGTTTCAGTATGAGCGCATTCAGGATAGCGACTACAGCTGATAAACATTCCGTAACGTCCCTGCCGTAATACCATTTCCGCTTGACATACAGGACAGTGCTGTCCTGCCAGGACTTTAACGATGTGCCCATCTGACGGGTTTTTCAGCGGTCGGACGTAATCACATTCTGGATAATTTGAACATCCCAGAAATGGACCATGTTTGCCGGAGCGAATAACGAGAGCTGCCCCACAGGTGGGGCAGGGTTCATGCTTTCGCACTGAGAAAAGTGCTGGTTTACTCATTGCGTTTGACCACTGTTAAACAACTCAGTGCAACATTCCTTCATTGACGTCGAAAAGTAGTTCTTCCATTTGCTGATAGGCATTTTCGCATCCGGGGATGTTAAACAGCACCATCAGTACCACCCATTTAAGATCTTCCAGATCAAATTCAAACGTATCCAGAGCCATGACTCGCTCAATAACCATCTCTCGCGTTTCCAGATTCAATACCTGAATTTGCTCCAGAAACAGAATAAAACCGCGACAGCTGGCATCAAGACGCTGACTTTCTTCCTCGGTATAGATACGCATCGAGAGCGGATCGGTGGTTAACAGTATCGGAGCGACAAGTCCATCCTGATAGTCTGCTAATTTTTCCAACCAGTTCAACGCATTATTAATATCGTCACGATGAAATCCAGCATCTGCCAGATCATCAGTCAGTTTATCCTGATCAACGCGCATCTCTGCTTCGCTGTGGATATAAGTTTCAAACAAGTACATTAGTACGTCGAACATGGCCTGCCCTCCTCAATCGGACATAGCCGCCGGGTACAGCTGCGATCCATCCTGCTAACTCCAGCTCAAGCAGTTTAGCTATGATGGCTGGCACAGGTTGGCCGGCACGTTCAGCGACGACGTCAACAGGTGTAACCTCATCTCCTACGTTAGCCAACACATCGGCAAATGGCAATGGACCATCAGCATTGTCTGAAGAATTAATTCTATTCTGCGCGGTAAGCGGTAACCACTGCAGGCTGCTGTGAATCTGCTCAAGGATATTATTAGGGTGAGCAACTAATAAAGCTCCCTGCTGAATAAGCCAGTGGTTGCCCTCGCTGACATTGCTGCCAAGCGGTCCTGGCAACGCATAGACTTCCCGATTCTGTTCTAACGCATAACGCGCTGTAACTAACGAACCACTTTTTAAAGAAGCTTCCACTACCAAAACGCCAAGGCTTAATCCGCTAATAATACGATTGCGTCGTGGAAAATTATGCGCATAAGGCACCGTACTAAGAGAGAATTCCGATACAAGCGCCCCGCCCGCCTCGACAATCTGTTCGGCAAGACGTTGGTGATTTGCAGGATAGAGCCGCTCTAATCCACTCCCTAAAACGGCAACAGTTTTTCCTTTTACCGCTAAGGCAGCTCGATGCGCCACCGCATCGATCCCGCGCGCTAACCCGCTGGTAATCGTCAGCCCGCTCAACGCTAAGCTTTGCGTAAAATAATCTCCCCACTGCCGCCCGTAATGCGATGCGCTACGGCTACCGACCACCGCCAACTGCGGGGCAGAAAGCAGGTGCGGATCGCCAGAAACCATCATTGCAGCCGGATAACGCGCAATATCTTTTAATAGTGGAGGAAACAGCGGATCGTCTGCGGTGATTAAATGGTGATTCGGCTGTTCGAGCCAGCGCTGCGCCCGTTCAAGGCTTTTTTCAGAAACCGACTGAAAGGCTTCGATCTGCGTCGCGTCAAAACCTGCGGCGATAAAGTTTTGTGGATCTGCATGTCCGTCATGACTTAATAAGTGTGCGGCTCGCAACATCTTTTCACCGTACAATCCAGATACGCTCATCAGGCGTAGCCATACTTCCGTTGAAGTCATTTTGCGTCCTTGTCCATGCGCGCCAGCGCTCGCTTTCCCTGTCCGCAATGCTGTCAATCAAGGAGTGAAATGTCTACAATAAGAGGCAACGATAGTTTCTTCTCTGAATACAGATCTGGAAAGTTATGTCAGTCTTACAAGTATTACATTATCCCGACGATCGCCTTCGCATCGTCGCGAAACCCGTCACTGAAGTGAATGCGGAAATTCAGCGCATCGTAGATGATATGTTTGAGACGATGTACGCCGAAGAAGGCATCGGCCTGGCAGCAACTCAGGTCGATATTCACCAGCGTATTATCGTTATTGACGTATCAGAAAATCGTGATGAACGTCTGGTGTTGATAAATCCTGAGCTGCTGGAAGAAAGCGGTGAAACCGGTATTGAAGAAGGCTGCCTTTCCATTCCTGAACAGCGCGCTCTGGTACCACGCTCGGAACGCGTAAAAGTTCGGGCGCTGGACCGCGAAGGTAAAACGTTTGAACTGGAAGCAGATGGCCTGCTGGCAATTTGTATTCAACATGAAATGGATCATCTGGTTGGTAAGCTGTTTATTGACTATTTATCCCCGTTGAAACGCCAGCGTATTCGCCAAAAACTGGAAAAGCTAGCTCGCCTTAATACCCGTGCCTCCTGATAGTAAGGAATAGCGTGTCTGAATCATTGAAAATAATTTTTGCTGGCACTCCTGACTTCGCAGCGCGTCATCTTGACGCGCTGCTTACGTCTGAGCATCAGATCGTTGGGGTCTTTACTCAGCCCGATCGCCCTGCTGGACGTGGCAATAAACTTACGGCCAGCCCGGTCAAACTCCTTGCCCAGCAGCATGATATTCCGGTATTCCAACCCAAATCCTTGCGGCCTGAAGAGAATCAGCAGCTGGTTGCTGTTTTACAGGCTGATGTGATGGTCGTAGTGGCTTATGGCCTTATCCTGCCGCAGGCTGTGCTGGATATGCCGCGTCTTGGCTGTATCAATGTTCATGGTTCTCTGCTTCCGCGCTGGCGCGGCGCGGCGCCGATCCAACGCTCGCTTTGGGCTGGCGATAATGAAACCGGCGTTACCATTATGCAGATGGATGCAGGCCTGGATACCGGCGGCATGTTACTGAAACTGGCCTGCCCTATTACCGCAGCGGATACCAGCGCTACTCTGTATGCCAGGTTAGCAGAGCTGGGACCGCAAGGGTTGCTGCAAACGCTCGCGCATTTAAGCCAGGGCAACATAAAACCTGAGCCGCAGGATAACAATCTTGCTACCTATGCCGAGAAGTTAAGCAAAGAAGAAGCGCAGCTTAACTGGTCGCTGTCAGCCGCACAGCTTGAGCGCTGTATCCGGGCTTTCAATCCCTGGCCCGTTAGCTATTTTTATATTGATGAGCAGCCGGTTAAGGTGTGGCAGGCCAGCGTTCTGCCACATCAGGATGGTTATCAGCCGGGCGAGATTGTCCAGGCAGATAAAAACGGCATCCAGGTCGCCACATCGGAAGGCATATTAAATATCCAGACGCTACAGCCAGCAGGCAAAAAAGCTATGTCGGTACAGGATATTCTGAACTCACGCCGCGAGTGGTTTACACCAGGAACGCGCCTCGCCTGATTTAAAGCTCGGTTATCATACCGGGCTTGATTTATTGATGATTCAAAAATGAAAAAAACGATCAATCTCCGCAGCCTTGCGGCGCAAACGCTTGAGCGCGTGGTAGAACAAGGCCAGTCCTTAAGTAATCTGTTGCCGACGGCGCAAAAAAATCTTTCTGATAAAGACGGCGCGCTATTACAGGAGCTTTGCTTCGGCGTGCTGCGCACGTTGCCGCTGCTCGAAGCGGCGATTAAACAGCTTATGGCTCGTCCTCTGACGGGCAAACAGCGCACTTTACATTTTTTAATTATGGTCGGGCTTTATCAGCTTCTGTATACCCGCATTCCGGCCCATGCAGCGCTGGCTGAAACGGTAGAAGGCGCAACCGTTCTTAAGCGTCCTCAGCTGAAAGGTTTGATAAACGGCGTGTTACGTCAGTTCCAGCGCCAACAGGCCGAGCTAATGCCTCAACTTGAGCAGGAGCCGCAGCGCTTTTTGCATCCGAGCTGGTTGTTGAAGCGTTTGCAGCTGGCCTGGCCAGAACAATGGCAGCAAATTATCGAGGCGAATAATCAACGGCCTCCGATGTGGCTACGTGTTAATCGTCAACACCATAGCCGTGACCAGTGGCTGGCATTACTGCAGGAGAATGGCAACAACGCCACGTCTCATCCTGTCTATCCCGATGCTTTAATGCTGGAAACGCCATCCGCAGTCGGCCAGTTGCCCGGTTTTGCGCAAGGATGGGTTACCGTACAGGATGCATCAGCTCAGGGCTGCGTAACGTATCTTGAACCTCAGAATGGGGAGCGGATCCTCGACCTGTGTGCCGCGCCCGGCGGAAAAACTACTCATATTCTTGAGGCGGCGCCATCGGCTCAGGTTATGGCTGTTGATATTGATCCCCAGCGCCTGAAACGCGTTACTGAGAATCTGACGCGGCTTAATATGCAAGCTGAGGTAAAGCAAGGCGATGGTCGATACCCCGATCAGTGGTGCGACGGTACGCTGTTCGATCGTATTTTGCTGGATGCGCCTTGCTCGGCTACCGGCGTCATTCGACGTCATCCAGATATTAAATGGTTGCGGCGCGACCGCGATATTCCGGAGCTGGCATCTTTACAGCGTGAGATCCTCGATGCTATCTGGCCACATCTGAAATCTGGCGGCACTTTGCTTTATGCAACCTGCTCCGTTTTGCCAGAAGAAAACCAGCTACAGATCGCCAGTTTTCTGGAACGTCATCAGGATGCTGAGCATATTCCGCTTAGTCATGACAGCGCTGTTGGGCTGCAATGCTTCCCTGACCCGCAAGGCGGCGATGGGTTCTTTTACGCTAAGCTAATAAAAAGATAACGTAGTATGCGCTGCGACAACCTATAAGTTGAAACAACGATGAAAATAATCATTCTCGGAGCAGGTCAGGTCGGCGGCACGCTGGCTGAAAACCTGGTTGGCGAAAATAATGACATTACCGTAGTGGACAAGGACGCGACGCGTCTACGTCACCTACAGGATAAGTTTGACTTGCGCGTTGTGCAGGGCCACGGCTCTCATCCCCGGATCTTACGTGAAGCGGGCGCGCAGGATGCTGATATGCTGGTTGCAGTAACCAGCTCCGACGAAACCAATATGATTGCCTGTCAGGTAGCTTATACGCTGTTTAATACGCCGAACCGTATTGCACGTATTCGAGCTGCAGACTATATCCGCGACGCAGAAAAATTGTTTATCCCGGAAGCGGTGCCTATTGATCATCTGATTTCGCCAGAGCAATTAGTCATAGATAACATTTATCGCCTGATTCAATATCCGGGCGCGCTTCAGGTGGTTAATTTTGCCGAAGGCAAAGTGAGTCTGGCCGTAGTAAAAGCCTATTATGGCGGGCCGCTGATTGGTAATCCTTTGTCAATCATGCGCGAACATATGCCCCACATTGATACGCGCGTTGCGGCAATCTTCCGTCAAGATCGCCCTATCCGTCCTCAGGGTTCAACGATTGTCGAAGCGGGTGACGAAGTCTTTTTTATCGCGGCCAGTCAACATATCCGCGCGGTAATGAGCGAGATGCAACGGTTGGAAAAGCCTTATAAGCGGATAATGCTCGTTGGCGGCGGTAATATTGGTTACGGCCTGGCGCAACGGCTGGAAAAAAATTACAGCGTTAAGCTGATTGAACGTAATCAGCAACGAGCAGCCGAACTGGCTGAGCTGTTGCAGGATACAATCGTTTTTTATGGCGACGCGTCGGATCAAGAGTTACTGGTTGAAGAGCATATCGATCAGGTGGATCTTTTTATCGCCGTTACCAATGATGATGAAGCCAACATTATGTCAGCGATGCTGGCGAAAAAAATGGGCGCCAAAAAAGTTATGGTGCTAATCCAGCGGCGCGCCTACGTTGATTTAGTGCAGGGAAGCGTGATTGATATTGCTATTTCCCCTCAGCAGGCGACCATTTCCGCTCTGCTTGGCCATGTACGCAAGGCTGATATTGTTAGCGTTTCATCTTTACGCCGCGGCGTTGCCGAAGCCATCGAAGCCATTGCCCACGGAGACGAAACGACCTCCCGTGTAGTTGGTCGGTTGGTGGAGGATATTAAATTGCCACCGGGAACCATTATCGGTGCGGTGGTACGTGGTGATGACGTTATGATCGCCAATAACAATCTTCGTATTGAACAAGGCGACCATGTCATCATGTTCCTGACGGATAAAAAGTTTGTCCCGGATGTCGAACGCCTTTTCCAGCCAAGTCCGTTTTTCCTCTAATTTTCCTAACGGCAAGGAAGCCGTTTACTGCCTCAGGTTCGCTGCTCCATCAATTGACCATGGCAAACCTCGATACGTTTGTTAGACTTTATAGTTTGGCAATGGAGAGGAGCTGTTTATGAGTTTTTTCAAAGAATTCCGTGATTTTGCAATGCGCGGCAATGTTGTGGATCTGGCCGTAGGTGTAATCATTGGCGCCGCTTTCGGCAAGATTGTGTCATCCCTTGTCGCCAATATTATTATGCCCCCCTTAGGATTATTGATTGGCGGCGTAGACTTCAAGCAGTTCAAATGGGTGTTAAAACCTGCACAAGGAGAAACGCCGCCGGTTGTGATGGAGTACGGCATTTTCCTACAGAATATTTTTGACTTCATTATCATCGCGTTTGCGATTTTTATCGCTATCAAACTGATGAACAAGTTACATAAAAAGAAAGAAGTTGAAAAACCTGCAGCTAAACCAAGCGCTGAAGCAACGCTGTTGACTGAAATCCGCGATTTACTTAAACAGCAAAACAATAAGAGCTAAAGTGCGGCCGTTCTGTTAATAACAGGCTTCGATGTTTTTTTCGAGATCAGTTTTGCAGAAACTAAAAGGCCAGTGGTAAAGCTTACTTTACCACTGGCCTCCCAGCCGCTTTTGTTGCTGTGCTTTGCTTTTCGCCGATAACTGCCTTTTCCCTTCACGTTAACTTCAACGCGTGTCTTAAACAGAGGATCATGCAATAGCGCTTCTATAGCATTATCTTTAATCTTACCTTTTTTATGCTGATAACCAGACATAATGTCTCCTGTAGTTAAAGTCAGAAGTTATATAAACCTCATTTTTGCTTAAATCAATGCTTACCTGAGCCAGATTCACTATTTTTTACGGCGCCCTGCTCAAGGCTTTCTAATATAGAACAATCAAGGCTGGTATGAGCAGAACCACAGCAAGCCTCGCTTAAACGCTGTAAAGAATGCCGCATTACCTGAAGTTCAGCTATCCTGCGTTCAACTTCATGCAGTCGTTCTTCAACTATATTTTTAGATTCCTGACAGGTGTGACTTTCTGGATCAACCCGGATTGATAGTAGCTCGCGAATCGCTTCCAGAGATAATCCCAGCAGCTTAGCATGCCGAATAAATTTTAAACGCTGCAGATCATCTTGCGTGTACAAACGAAACCCGCCTGCAGAGCGAGCTGGGACTTCCATCATATTTTCTTTTTCGTAATAACGAACTGTTTCCGGCGTTACACCTGCCAGCCGAGCCAGCTCACCAATGCGATACATAGTTATTCTCCAAAGAGACGATGAGCTATCGCTTCCCGATAATGGCTGGAAAGAAAATCAGTACTCATACCTGCCTGAATTAAATTCATTTCTAACAGACGGAGCCGCTTTAGATAGTCGCTATGCATCTCATCCTGCGGCTCAACCTGCTTTAGTAAATCATTGAGTTCTACAGCTTCGCGCCGCAGTTCAAGTTCCGGCGGTAAATAACCAGCATTTTTTAACAGACGATAGCCAGCACGAAGCTCGGCAGGAACATGACTGTCGTCATCGAGAATAAGCGGCGCGCCTTCTCCCGGCAAACCAGTCAGCTCTCCTTTTTTCTGTGCTTCGAGAATATGCTGTTCAGCCAACTCATCAATTAGCCACATAGGTTACCTCCAGAATTAAGGTTTTCAGGATAGCGCAGAAAAGAGAGAGATAAAGCGGCAGGACGAAAAATGGATATAAAAAAACCGGGCGCCAGGCCCGGTTCTTTAATCTACAACAGATTACTCTGCTGCAGCTTCTGCTTGAGCTTCTGGACGATCAACCAGCTCGATGTAAGCCATCGGAGCGTTGTCACCAGCGCGGAAGCCACACTTCAGAATACGAGTGTAACCACCGGCACGGCTCGCGAAACGCGGGCCCAGCTCGTTAAACAGTTTTGCCACGATCTCGTTATCACGAGTACGGGCGAATGCCAGACGACGATTAGCTACGCTGTCGGTCTTGGCAAGAGTAATCAGCGGCTCAACTACGCGACGCAGCTCTTTCGCTTTCGGCAGGGTCGTCTTGATGATCTCATGACGAACCAAAGAGCCGGCCATGTTGCGGAACATAGCCTGACGATGGCTGCTGTTGCGGTTCAGTTGACGACCACTCTTACGATGGCGCATGACCTTATCCTTCTCAGTAAAACCTTAACCTGCGATCTGGTTATTCATCAGCAATGCTTGCCGGCGGCCAGTTTTCCAGGCGCATGCCCAGAGAAAGACCACGCGAGGCCAGCACGTCTTTAATCTCAGTGAGAGATTTTTTACCAAGGTTAGGCGTTTTGAGTAGCTCAACCTCGGTACGCTGTACCAGATCACCGATGTAGTGGATAGCTTCTGCCTTGAGGCAGTTAGCAGAGCGGACAGTCAATTCCAGATCGTCAACAGGGCGCAGCAGGATCGGATCGAATTCTGGTTTCTCTTCTTTCACTTCCGGCTGACGTACATCACGTAGGTCAACAAAAGCTTCCAGTTGTTCAGCCAGAATGGTTGCCGCACGACGAATCGCCTCTTCAGGATCGATAGTGCCGTTGGTTTCCATTTCGATGACCAGCTTGTCCAGGTCGGTACGCTGTTCTACACGCGCAGCTTCAACATTGTAGGCGATACGGTCTACAGGGCTGTAGCAGGCGTCGACCAACAGACGGCCGATTGGGCGCTCATCTTCTTCCGAATGAATTCGGGCAGAAGCCGGCACATAACCACGGCCACGCTGAACTTTGATACGCATATTAATTGATGCGTTTTCATCGGTCAGATGGCAGATCACGTGCTGCGGCTTGACGATTTCGACATCACCGTCATGGGTAATGTCGGCTGCAGTCACAGGGCCAATGCCAGATTTATTCAAAGTAAGGATGACTTCATCTTTACCCTGAACTCTTACCGCCAGCCCTTTCAGGTTAAGCAGGATTTCCAGGATGTCTTCCTGTACGCCCTCTTTGGTGCTGTACTCATGAAGTACACCATCAATCTCAACCTCGGTCACCGCGCAACCCGGCATGGATGACAGCAGAATACGGCGCAGTGCGTTACCAAGAGTATGGCCAAAGCCACGCTCTAAAGGCTCAAGGGTCACCTTGGCGTGCGTCGAACTCAGTTGCTCGATATCTACCAGGCGCGGTTTTAGAAACTCTGTCACAGAACCCTGCATTGTGTCCTCTCTTTGGTACTAAGCTTTACTTGGAGTAAAGCTCGACGATCAGGTGTTCGTTAATGTCCGCAGACAGATCGGTACGTTCAGGAATACGTTTGAACACACCTTCCATCTTAGTTGCATCAACTTCCAGCCAGGTTGGCTTTTCACGCTGCTCAGCCAGCTCCAGAGCGGCTTTCACGCGAGACTGCTTTTTGGCTTTCTCGCGGATGCTGACTACGTCATTCGGAGATACCTGATAAGAAGCGATGTTAACAACGCGGCCGTTTACCATGATGGATTTATGGCTAACCAGCTGACGTGCTTCTGCACGAGTAGCGCCAAAGCCCATACGATAAACTACGTTGTCCAGACGACCTTCCAGCAGTTGTAACAGGTTTTCACCGGTGTTGCCTTTCAGACGTGCTGCTTCTTTGTAATAGTTACGGAACTGACGCTCAAGCACGCCGTAGATACGACGAACTTTCTGCTTTTCACGTAACTGACCGCCGTAATCAGACAGACGCGGTTTACGCGCACCATGCTGACCAGGGGCTTGTTCAATCTTACACTTGGAATCAATCGCGCGAACGCCAGACTTCAGGAACAGGTCTGTGCCCTCACGACGGCTCAGCTTGAGCTTAGGACCCAAATATCTTGCCATTTTCTTTCTCCAACTATCCTAAAAACGAGCGTTATACGCGACGTTTTTTCGGCGGACGACAACCGTTGTGAGGGATCGGAGTCACATCAGTAATATTAGTGATGCGGAAACCTGCGGCGTTCAGAGCACGAATAGTAGATTCGCGACCCGGACCCGGACCCTTAACCATAACTTCCAGATTCTTGATACCGTAATCTTTCACGGCCTCTGCGCAACGCTCAGCAGCAACCTGTGCAGCGAACGGCGTAGATTTACGAGAACCACGGAAACCGGAACCACCGGCAGTTGCCCAACCCAGTGCGTTACCCTGACGGTCAGTAATGGTAACGATGGTGTTGTTAAAAGAAGCATGGACATGAGCCACGCCATCTGAGACTTGTTTTCTTACACGTTTACGTGCACGAACTGGTGCCTTTGCCATTATTCAATCACCCCGATTATTTCTTGATCGGTTTGCGCGGACCCTTACGGGTACGGGCGTTGGTCTTAGTACGCTGACCGCGCACTGGCAGACCACGACGATGACGCAAACCGCGATAGCAACCAAGGTCCATCAGACGCTTGATGCTCATGCTAACTTCACGGCGCAGATCACCTTCAACGACAAATTTGGCAACTTCGTCACGCAGCGTGTCGATTTGTTCTTCAGACAGCTCACTGATCTTAACATCTTCAGCGATACCCGCAGCAGCACAGATGGCTTTGGAGCGAGTCTTGCCGATACCATAGATCGAAGTTAATGCGATCACGGTATGTTTCTGATCAGGAATGTTAATGCCTGCTATACGGGCCACTATGCACTCCTAAAATTATATATGCGCCCCATGCTGAAAAGCCCGTTTCAGGATACTCAAATGGAAACGCACAGACATACAAAAGATTGGCTGGCTAATCTAGCCAGCTCAACCCAACTTTGCAAGAAAAATATGCGAGAAAATCAGCCCTGGCGCTGTTTGTGCTTAGGCTCGGCGCTGCAGATCACACGCACGACGCCGTCGCGACGGATGATTTTGCAGTTACGACATAATTTCTTGACGGAAGCACGAACTTTCATTTTTACTCTCCGTAACTTCTCAAGCGCCTGATTAGCGGCTATAGCCTTTCAGGTTTGCTTTCTTCAATGCAGACTCGTACTGACTGGACATCATCAGAGTTTGCACTTGAGCCATAAAGTCCATGATGACAACAACGACGATAAGCAGTGAGGTCCCACCGAAGTAGAACGGTACTTTCATCGCATCACGCATGAACTCCGGGATCAGGCAGATGAAAGTAATGTAGAGCGCACCAACCAAAGTCAGACGCGTCATCACTTTATCGATGTACTTCGCCGTTTGCTCTCCCGGACGAATTCCTGGTACAAATGCACCAGACTTCTTCAGGTTATCTGCTGTTTCTCGCGGGTTGAAAACCAAAGCCGTATAGAAGAAACAGAAGAAGATGATTGCAGTCGCATAGAGTAGCACATAAAGCGGCTGTCCTGGCTGCAAATAGAGCGAAATAGTTGTCAGCCAGTTCCATCCTGTACCGCCACCAAACCATGAGGCAATAGTCGCAGGGAACAGGATAATGCTGGAGGCGAAAATTGCCGGGATAACCCCTGCCATGTTCACCTTCAACGGTAAATGTGTACTCTGTGCAGCATAGACACGACGGCCTTGCTGACGTTTCGCATAGTTCACCACAATGCGGCGTTGACCACGCTCAACGAAAACAACGAAGAAGGTCACTGCAAATACGAGAACTGCAACCAACAGCAACAGAAGGAAGTGCAGGTCGCCTTGCCGCGCTTGCTCGATGGTATGGCCAATGGCCGGCGGAAGACCCGCAACAATACCAGCAAAGATTATGATTGAGATACCGTTGCCGATACCACGTTCAGTAATCTGTTCGCCCAGCCACATCAGGAACATTGTTCCGGTAACCAGACTCACAACAGCGGTAAAATAGAAAGCAAAGCCTGGATTAATTACCAGGCCCTGCATTCCAGGCATATTCGGTAAACCGGTAGCAATACCGATCGACTGAAAAATTGCCAATACCAGAGTACCGTAACGGGTGTACTGACTAATCTTACGACGGCCAGCCTCCCCTTCTTTCTTGATTTCTGCCAGGGCGGGATGAACCACCGTCAGCAGCTGGATAATAATTGATGCCGATATATACGGCATAATTCCCAGAGCAAAGATAGAAGCACGGCTTAAAGCACCACCAGAGAACATATTAAACATTTCAATGATGGTGCCGCGCTGTTGTTCAAGCAGTTTGGCAAGTACAGTGGCATCGATACCAGGGATCGGAATAAAAGAGCCAATGCGGAATACAATCAGCGCACCGATGACAAACAAAAGTCTGCGTTTCAGTTCGCCGAAACCGCCCTTGGCACTTTGAAAATCTAATCCTGGTTGCTTAGCCATCTGCTACTTATTCCTCAATTTTACCGCCAGCAGCTTCGATTGCAGCACGAGCGCCTTTAGTGACGCGCAGACCACGAACCGTTACCGGTGCAGAAACTTCGCCAGACAGAATTACTTTCGCAAATTCAATCTGAGTACCGATGATGTTTGCTGCTTTCAGCGTATTCAGGTCAACGATACCGCCTTCCACTTTCGCCAGCTCGGACAGACGGATTTCCGCTGTAACCATTGCTTTACGAGAAGTGAAGCCGAATTTCGGCAGACGACGGTACAGAGGCATCTGACCGCCTTCGAAACCACGACGTACGCCACCGCCAGAACGAGACTTCTGACCTTTGTGACCACGACCGCCGGTTTTACCCAGGCCAGAACCGATACCACGACCCAGACGTTTACCCGCCTGTTTTGAGCCTTCGGCCGGAGACAGAGTATTTAAACGCATCTGTTACTCCTCCACTTTAACCATGTAGTAAACCGCGTTAACCATACCGCGTACAGCAGGCGTATCTTCACGCTCAACGGTATGGCCAATGCGACGCAGACCCAGGCCAAGCAGCGTTGCCTTATGCTTAGGCAGACGGCCGATTGCACTGCGGGTTTGAGTAATTTTGATCGTCTTTGCCATGGTCAATTACCCCAGAATGTCTTCAACGGATTTACCACGCTTGGCAGCGACCATTTCCGGAGACTTCATATTTTCCAGGCCATCGATAGTTGCACGAACCACGTTAATCGGGTTAGTAGAACCATAGGTTTTAGCCAGAACGTTATGAACTCCAGCGACTTCCAGGACGGCGCGCATTGCACCACCGGCGATGATACCGGTACCTTCTGAAGCCGGCTGCATGAACACACGGGAACCTGTGTGCGCACCTTTAACCGGGTGCTGCAGGGTGCCGTTAGTCAGCGCGACGTTAATCATGTTGCGACGGGCTTTTTCCATCGCTTTCTGGATCGCTGCCGGTACTTCACGCGCTTTACCGTAACCAAAACCTACGCGACCGTTACCATCACCCACTACAGTCAGTGCGGTGAAGGAGAAAATACGGCCACCTTTAACAGTTTTAGATACACGGTTTACCGCGATCAGCTTTTCCTGCAGTTCACCAGCTTGTTTCTCGATGTGTGCCATCTTAGACCTCTACCTTAGAACTGAAGGCCAGCTTCACGGGCAGCTTCTGCCAGTGCCTGGACGCGACCATGATATTGGAAACCGGAACGGTCGAAAGCAACGTCTTTGATGCCTTTTTCCAGCGCGCGCTCAGCAATAGCTTTACCTACCGCAGAAGCAGCGTCTTTGTTGCCGGTGTACTTCAGTTGTTCAGAGATAGCTTTTTCTACAGTAGAAGCAGCAACCAGAACTTCAGAGCCATTCGGGGCGATTACCTGTGCGTAAATATGACGCGGGGTACGATGTACCACCAGGCGAGTAGCACCCAGCTCTTTGATCTTGCGACGTGCGCGGGTCGCACGACGGATACGAGCAGATTTCTTATCCATAGTGTTACCTTACTTCTTCTTAGCCTCTTTGGTACGCACGACTTCGTCGGCGTAACGAACACCCTTGCCTTTGTAAGGCTCAGGACGACGGTAGGCGCGCAAGTCAGCCGCAACCTGGCCGATCAGCTGTTTATCAGCACCTTTCAGTACGATTTCAGTCTGAGACGGACATTCTGCAGTGATTCCCGCAGGCAGTTCGTGGTCAACCGGGTGAGAAAAACCCAGTGACAGATTCACGACATTGCCTTTAACGGCTGCACGATAACCTACACCAACCAGCTGCAGCTTCTTAGTGAAGCCTTCGGTAACACCGATAACCATTGCGTTCAGCAGCGCACGGGCAGTACCCGCCTGCGCCCAGCCGTCAACGAAACCTTCGCGCGGAGCGAAAGTCAGAGCGTTGTCAGCATGCTTAATTTCAACAGCATTATTGATAGTACGAGTCAGCTCGCCGTTTTTACCTTTGATCGAAATTTCCTGACCGTTGAGTTTTACCTCTACGCCGGCAGGAACAACGACAGGTGCTTTAGCAACACGAGACATTATATTCCTCCGTTAAGCCACGTAGCAGATAATTTCGCCACCAAGACCAGCCTGGCGCGCTGCACGATCAGTCATAACACCTTTAGAGGTAGAAACAACAGCAATACCCAGTCCAGCCATTACCTTCGGCAGCTCATCTTTTTTCTTATAGATGCGCAGACCAGGACGGCTAACACGTTGAATGCTTTCTACCACAGCTTTACCCTGGAAATACTTAAGAGTCAGTTCCAGTTCCGCCTTGATGTCGCCTTCGATTTTGAAATCTTCAATATAACCTTCTTCCTTCAGCACGTTGGCGATTGCCACTTTCAGCTTGGAGGAAGGCATGGTGACCGCAACTTTGTTCGCGGCCTGACCGTTACGGATACGGGTCAGCATATCCGCGATCGGATCTTGCATGCTCATCTGTCTTTACTCCCGTGATTCAATTGGTGACAATTACCAGCTAGCCTTTTTCAGACCCGGGATCTCACCGCGCATAGCGGCTTCACGGACCTTGATACGGCTCAACCCGAACTTCCGCAGGAAACCATGCGGACGACCTGTTTGACGGCAGCGGTTACGCTGACGAGACGGGCTGGAATCACGCGGCAGACTCTGCAGCTTGAGAACAGCATTCCAACGATCTTCGTCGGAGGCGTTCACATCAGAAATGATCGCTTTCAGTTCTACGCGTTTTGCGAAGAATTTGTCTGCTAATTTCTCACGCTTGACTTCGCGTGCTTTCATTGATTGCTTAGCCATTAAGTAACCCTACCTTACTTGCGGAACGGGAAGTCAAAAGCAGCCAGCAGAGCACGGCCTTCATCATCAGATTTCGCAGTAGTGGTAATGGTGATATCCAAACCACGAACGCGATCGACTTTGTCATAGTCGATTTCTGGGAAGATGATCTGCTCACGGACGCCCATGCTATAGTTACCACGACCATCGAAAGACTTCGCAGACAGGCCACGGAAGTCACGAATACGCGGTACAGCAATAGTGACCAGACGCTCAAAGAACTCCCACATGCGTTCGCCACGCAGAGTTACTTTACAGCCGATCGGATAGCCCTGACGGATTTTGAAGCCTGCAACTGATTTGCGTGCTTTGGTGACCAGCGGTTTTTGACCGGAGATTGCTGCCAGGTCAGCTACTGCGTTATCCAGCAGCTTTTTGTCAGCGATCGCTTCACCAACACCCATGTTCAGGGTGATCTTCTCGACCCGAGGGACTTGCATGACAGAATTGTAGCCAAACTCAGTCATGAGTTTTTTAACTACTTCGTCTTTGTAGTAATCATGCAGTTTCGCCATCGTACTACTCCAAATTACTTGATAGTTTCGCTGTTAGACTTGAAGAAACGGACTTTTTTGCCGTCTTCGAATCTAAAGCCTACACGGTCAGCCTTACCGGTAGCCGCATTGAAGATAGCAACGTTAGAAACCTGAATTGCAGCTTCTTTTTCAACGATGCCGCCTGGTTGGTTCAGAGCCGGAACCGGCTTCTGATGTTTCTTCACCAGGTTGATACCTTCAACAATGACCTTGCCAGAAGACAGGACATTTTTTACTTTACCGCGCTTACCTTTATCTTTACCGGTCAGCACGATAACTTCGTCGTTACGACGGATTTTCGCTGCCATTGCTCGCTCCTTAGAGTACTTCTGGTGCCAGGGAGATAATTTTCATGAACTTTTCATTACGAAGTTCACGAGTTACCGGCCCAAAAATACGCGTTCCGATAGGCTGCTCGCTGTTATTGTTTAAAATAACGCATGCATTACCATCGAAGCGAATGACAGAACCGTCAGGGCGACGAACACCCTTCCTGGTGCGCACCACTACCGCCTTAAGCACATCACCTTTTTTCACTTTACCACGCGGAATCGCTTCCTTGATGGTAACTTTGATGATGTCGCCTACGCCTGCGTAGCGACGGTGCGAGCCACCCAGAACCTTGATACACATTACGCGACGTGCACCGGAGTTGTCGGCGACGTTCAGCATAGTCTGTTCTTGGATCATTTTAGTGCTCCGCTAATGTCAACTACTACTTCGGGACCCAAACAGCGGGTCGTTAGAAAGCCCCATAATTGAGGGCGCGGCATTATAACACCGGTTCTCGCAGATGGGTAGAAAAAATAAACGGCTCTTGCGAGCCGTTTATCTTATTTTTTAAGAAAGGGGATTCTATTACAGAACCGCTTTCTCTACAACGCGAACCAGCGTCCAGGACTTAGTCTTGGACAGCGGACGGCATTCGCGGATTTCAACCACGTCGCCGATACCGCATTCGTTGTTCTCGTCATGGATGTGCAGCTTAGTCGTACGCTTAATGAATTTACCGTAGATCGGGTGCTTCACGAAACGCTCGATAGCAACAACTGCAGATTTCTGCATTTTGTCACTAACAACACGACCTTGCAGAGTACGGATTTTATCGGTCATTACGCACCCGCCTTCTCAGTCAGTAAAGTCTTAACACGTGCAACATCACGACGCACATTCTTCAGCAGATGAGTCTGTTGAAGCTGGCCAGATGCTGCCTGCATACGCAGGTTAAACTGCTCACGCAGCAGGTTCAGCAGCTCAGTGTTCAGCTCTTCAATGCTTTTTTCACGCAGCTCTTTTGCTTTCATTACATCACCGTCTTAGTAACAAAGGTGGTTTTGATAGGCAGTTTTGCTGCTGCCAGCTTGAATGCTTCACGGGCCAGCTCTTCCGGTACACCGTCCATTTCATACAGGACTTTACCCGGCTGGATCAAGGCAACCCAATACTCCACGTTACCTTTACCTTTACCCATACGCACTTCCAGCGGCTTCTCGGTGATCGGTTTGTCCGGGAATACACGGATCCAGATCTTACCTTGACGCTTAACTGCACGGGTCATAGCACGACGTGCTGCTTCGATCTGACGAGCAGTCAGACGACCACGGCCAACAGCTTTCAGACCGAAAGTACCGAAGCTCACATCCGTACCGGCAGCCAGACCACGGTTGCGGCCTTTGTGCACCTTACGGAATTTTGTACGCTTTGGTTGTAACATCAGCGACTCTCCTTACTTACGGCCTTTACGCTGCTGCTTTTTCGGTTGAGCAGCCGGTTTTTCCGGTTGTTCAACAGCAGCCATACCACCCAGGATCTCACCTTTGAAGATCCATACCTTAACGCCGATTACACCATAAGTGGTGTGCGCTTCTGAGGTGTTGTAGTCGATGTCAGCACGCAGAGTGTGCAACGGCACGCGACCTTCGCGGTACCATTCGGTACGTGCGATTTCCGCGCCGCCCAGACGGCCGCTAACTTCAACTTTAATACCTTTAGCGCCCAGACGCATTGCGTTCTGTACAGCACGCTTCATCGCACGACGGAACATCACGCGACGCTCCAGCTGAGAAGTGATGCTGTCAGCAACCAATTTCGCGTCCAGTTCCGGTTTACGGACTTCAGCGATATTGATCTGCGCCGGTACGCCAGCGATATTCGCTACAACGTTGCGCAGTTTTTCTACGTCTTCGCCTTTTTTCCCGATAACGATGCCCGGGCGAGCGGTGTGAATGGTCACACGAATGCTTTTAGCCGGACGCTCGATAACGATGCGCGATACAGACGCTTTAGCCAGTTCTTTAGTCAGGAACTGACGCACTTTAAAATCGCTGTCCAGGTTGTCAGCGAATTCTTTGGTATTAGCGAACCAGGTAGAGTTCCAGGGTTTAACAATACCCAGTCGAATACCATTAGGATGTACTTTCTGACCCATTGCTAGTCTCCAGAGTCTCAGCGATCGGACACAACCACAGTAATGTGGCTGGTGCGCTTCAGGATGCGATCTGCACGACCTTTCGCACGCGGCATAATGCGCTTCATGCTTGGGCCTTCGTCGACGAAAATTTTCGCGACTTTCAGATCGTCGATATCAGCGCCATCGTTGTGTTCGGCGTTAGCAATGGCAGATTCCAGAACCTTCTTGACCAGTACAGCAGCTTTTTTGTTGGTGTAGGTCAGAATGTCCAGAGCCTGCGACACTTTCTTACCGCGAATCAGGTCAGCCACCAGGCGAACCTTTTGAGCAGAAGAACGAGCGTGGCGATGTTGAGCAATAGTTTCCATCTCTTCCTCCTGCCTTAGCGTTTCTTGGCTTTTTTATCAGCCGCGTGACCGCGATAAGTACGAGTCGGCGCGAATTCACCCAGCTTGTGACCAACCATTTCGTCGGAAACAAAGACAGGTACGTGCTGACGACCATTATGGACAGCGATGGTCAAACCGATCATATTTGGAAAGATCGTTGAACGACGGGACCAAGTGCGCAGGGGCTTCTTGTCACCGCTTTCCACCGCTTTCTCTACCTTCTTCAGCAAGTGCAGGTCAATAAAAGGACCTTTCTTGAGAGAACGTGGCATGGCTTATCCTCTAATATTATTTGCTACGGCGACGTACGATAAATTTATCGGTACGCTTGTTGCTACGGGTCTTCTTACCTTTGGTCTGAACGCCCCACGGGGTTACCGGGTGCTTACCAAAGTTACGACCTTCACCACCACCGTGCGGGTGATCTACTGGGTTCATCGCGGTACCACGAACGGTCGGACGAACACCACGCCAGCGGGCAGCACCTGCTTTACCCAGAACGCGCAGCATGTGCTCAGCGTTACCGACTTCGCCCAGGGTTGCGCGGCAGTCAGATTCGACTTTACGCATTTCGCCTGAACGCAGACGCAGGGTTACGTAAGAACCTTCACGCGCAACGATCTGCACGTAAGCACCAGCAGAACGAGCAATCTGACCGCCCTTGCCTGGTTTCATTTCTACGTTATGCACGGTGGAACCAACTGGGATGTTACGCATCGGCAGGGTGTTACCTGCTTTGATCGCAGCATCAACGCCAGACTGAATCTGGTCGCCAGCTTTCAGGCCTTTAGGGGCCAGGATATAACGGCGCTCGCCGTCTTTGTACAGAACCAGCGCGATGTTCGCGGAACGGTTCGGATCGTACTCAAGACGTTCAACAACTGCCGGGATACCGTCTTTGTTGCGTTTGAAGTCAACGATACGGTAAGCCTGCTTATGACCACCACCAATGTGACGCGTGGTGATGCGGCCATTGTTGTTACGGCCACCGGATTTGCTGTTTTTTTCTACCAGCGGAGCAAATGGTTTGCCCTTATGCAGCTCTGGGTTCACCACTTTAACTACATGGCGACGACCCGGAGATGTCGGTTTACATTTAACAATTGCCATTGTTCTTCTCCTCCGACTTACTCTGCGCCGCCGACGAAGTCCAGATTCTGGCCTTCTTTCAGGGTGACGTAAGCTTTCTTCCAGTCGCTACGACGACCAATACGCTGTCCATGACGTTTAACCTTGCCTTTAACGACCAGGGTATTCACGTCTTCGACTTCAACTTCGAAAAGTTTCTGCACAGCGGCTTTGATTTCTGCTTTGGACGCGTCTTTTGCAACTTTGAGAACGATGGTGTTGGTTTTTTCCATCGCAGTAGACGCTTTTTCTGAAACGTGCGGCGCGCGCAGTACTTTCAGCAGACGTTCTTCACGGATCATGCCAGCATCTCCTCAACTTGCTTAACTGCGTCAGCAGTCATAACGACTTTGTCGAAGGCGATCAGGCTAACCGGATCGATACCTGCTGCATCACGCACGTCAACCTTGTACAGGTTACGCGCAGCCAGGAACAGATTTTCATCCAGTTCACCGGTGATGATCAGCACGTCTTCCAGCGCCATATCTTTCAGTTTCTGTACCAGCAGCTTAGTTTTCGGTGCTTCTACAGAGAACTGTTCAACAACGATCAGACGATCCTGACGTACCAGCTCGGACAGGATGCTTTTCAGCGCGCCGCGGTACATCTTTTTGTTAACTTTTTGACTGTGATCCTGCGGCTTCGCAGCGAAAGTCACACCACCTGAACGCCAGATCGGGCTCTTAACAGAACCTGAACGCGCACGGCCGGTGCCTTTCTGGCGCCACGGTTTTTTACCGGAACCAGTTACTTCAGCACGGGTTTTCTGCGCACGGGTACCTTGACGGGCACCAGCTGCATAAGCAACAACAACCTGATGTACCAGCGCTTCGTTGAAATCACGACCGAAGGTAGTTTCGGAAACAGTCAGCGCGCTTTGCGCGTCTTTCAATACTAATTCCATTGCTATCCCCTTACGCCTTCACAGCTGGTTTAACAATCAGGTCGCTACCGGTAGCACCGGGAACTGCACCTTTAACCAGCAGCAGGTTGCGCTCAGCGTCAACACGTACTACGTCCAGGCTCTGAACGGTTACGCGCTCATTACCCAGCTGACCTGCCATTTTTTTGCCTTTGAACACTTTGCCCGGAGTCTGGTTCTGACCGATAGAACCCGGAACGCGGTGAGACAAGGAGTTACCGTGAGTAGCATCCTGGGTACGGAAGTTCCAGCGCTTAACAGTACCGGCGAAACCTTTACCTTTAGAGGTACCAGTCACGTCAACTTTCTTAACGTCAGCGAAAATTTCAACGCTGATGTCCTGGCCAACGGTATATTCTTCACCTTCAGCGGTGCGGAATTCCCACAGACCACGGCCAGCTTCTACGCCAGCTTTAGCAAAATGACCTGCTTCAGGTTTGGTCACACGGTTAGCTTTTTTAGCACCGGTGGTCACCTGGATTGCGCGGTAACCGTCGCTGTCCAGACCTTTAACCTGAGTAACACGGTTTGCTTCAACTTCGATAACGGTTACAGGGATAGAAACGCCTTCTTCAGTGAAGATGCGGGTCATACCCACTTTTTTACCGACTAAACCAATCATTGTTTCAACCTCTCAATCGCTCGATGACCTGATTAACCCAGGCTGATCTGCACGTCTACACCGGCAGCCAGATCCAGACGCATCAGAGCATCAACGGTTTTTTCAGTTGGCTCAACGATGTCAACCAGACGCTTGTGAGTGCGGATTTCATACTGATCGCGCGCGTCTTTGTTAACGTGCGGGGAGATCAGAACGGTAAAGCGCTCTTTGCGGGTCGGCAGCGGGATCGGACCACGAACCTGCGCACCAGTGCGCTTGGCAGTCTCAACGATTTCCGCGGTTGATTGATCGATCAGACGATGATCAAACGCTTTAAGACGGATACGGATTCTTTGGTTCTGCATGAGACCAGAGCTCCAATTATTTTATAAACGAAAAAAATTACTCCTCACACCCATTACGATTGATGGGGGAGTGTAATCGTTCAGCATATAACTCCCCAATTGGGAGTATTGTCAGGCAAGGCGATATTCGACCAGCCTGCGATTCTGCTCGAATCGCGCCTGCAATATCAGCAGGCCCGCGCATTATACGGGAATTTGCTCAGATAGCAACCCGTCCGGCTATATCAGCATAAAAAAGTGGAAGCCAACGTTAGTTAGTCGTGAAAGCCATACAACACGATATATTTTTTTACGGGTTAACTTCCGTGCCGGACGAAAAGTAAAAGACAGATGTCGCAAAGCGCATTACCGTGTCGCTATTGCAACAAGCGGAAAGGAAATCCACATGGTTGTTATTTTCCTGGCTGGAGTGCTGGGTTTGGCTACGGGTAGCTTTCTCTGTCTGGCGGCCGAACGTTACCAACCTGACTTTAGCAACAGACAATGGTTGCGCGCGCTCTTTTCTCCTCCTTCTCATTGTACCGGTTGCGGGCACCCGCTCAGGTTGCGCGATCTGATACCGCTATATAGTTGGTTGTGGCTGCGTGGTCGGTGCCGTTATTGTCAGATAAAACTGCCCTGGCGTTTACTCATCGTAGAACTCATTACCGCTCTCCTGTTCTGCACGCTGGCTTTGTATCAACCCTGCCCTGCTCTGTTGTTTTTTTCACTTATTTTTAGCGCAGCGCTAATAGTGCTTAGCATCATCGACTGGCACCATTTTATATTGCCGGATGCCGTAACCCTTCCCCTGCTGTGGCTGGGTCTGCTATATCATCTGCTTTTTGACGATAGCGGGCTTTCAGCGGCCGTTATGGGCGCGTTGCTCGGGTGGCTTTTTTTATGGTTACTCTACTGGGGGTTTTTGGCGGCTTATGGCCAGGAAGGCCTGGGATATGGCGATATAAAATTGTTCGCCGCTTTAGGCGCATGGTGCGGCTGGCAAGCTTTACCTTTGATAGCGACATTGGCCGCGCTGAGCGGATTGATTCTTTTTACCTGCGCGTATGGCGTAAAAAAAACTGTCGGCGCTCATTACCGACAGCCTTTTGGACCAAGTCTATCCATTGCAGGCTGGGCAGTTTTCATTTGGCAAATACAGGGAAACAGCGTTATTCCTCTTCTCTGATTTGCGCCTGCAAATAATTTTGCATGCCCATTTTTTGTATCAAATCCAGCTCGGTCTCCAGCCAGTCAATATGCTGCTCTTCATCGGCCAGGATTTCGATCATCATATCGCGACTAACGTAATCAAAGATTTTATCCGCCCAGGCAATCGCCTCACGTAAATCTTTGGCACCTTCCATCTCAAGAGCAAGATCGGAACGCAGCATCTCCTCAACATCTTCGCCAATACGTAACCGGCCTATATTCTGTAAATTAGGAATACCTTCCAGAAAAAGTATGCGTTCAATGTACTTGTCGGCATGCTTCATCTCATCAATTGACTCATGGTATTCCACATCATTCAGGCGCATCAGTCCCCAGTTTTTGAACATCCGCGCATGAAGAAAATACTGATTAATAGCAACCAGTTCATTTCCTAATAGTTTATTTAAATGGCTTATGATTTTTGCATCGCCTTTCATAATGCTTCCTCCGCTTCCAGTTAATTAGAGCGTAGATGCGGTTAGAAAGAAGTCAAAAAAGCAGCGATGAAAGTGTGGGTATGTTCAGGCGATCTCTTTATACAGCGGAGGGTTTTTAAGCTCATCATCCATAATTTCACGTACCGCGCGGATGCATTTGCCGCATTGCTTGCCTACAGGTACAAGCTGACGCAGATGCTGGATAGATTTAGGTTGATAACGGCGAACAACTTCGCGGACGGTTTTATCACTTACCGCGTTACACAAGCAAACGTACATTTTGACGCTCCAGCGCAATGACTGAATGCAGTCTAAATGAGAATGGTTTTTATTTCAAACCTGCAGTTTGTATGGATTATGGCAGGAAACGAATTCGGAATATAAAAAAGGGCGCCGAAGCGCCCTTTTTAACTGATCGAATGCCGAGCATTCATCAAATTATAGCTGATTAAGCGATAATTTTAGCAACAACGCCCGCGCCAACGGTACGGCCGCCTTCGCGGATTGCGAAACGCAGACCGTCGTCCATTGCGATCGGGTGAATCAGGGTAACAACCATTTTGATGTTGTCGCCCGGCATTACCATCTCAACGCCTTCCGGCAGTTCAACGGAACCAGTCACGTCAGTAGTACGGAAGTAGAACTGAGGACGGTAGCCTTTGAAGAACGGAGTGTGACGGCCGCCTTCATCTTTGGACAGAACGTAAACTTCTGATTCAAAGGTAGTGTGCGGTTTGATGGAGCCCGGCTTAGCCAGAACCTGGCCACGCTCGATCTCTTCACGTTTGATACCACGCAGCAGAACACCAACGTTCTCACCAGCCTGGCCCTGATCCAGCAGTTTGCGGAACATTTCAACGCCGGTACAGGTAGATTTCGCGGTATCTTTGATACCAACGATTTCAACTTCTTCACCAACTTTGATCACGCCACGCTCAACACGACCGGTAACAACGGTACCACGGCCAGAGA
>NZ_CALNWY010000040.1 GCF_940807255.1 Mixta sp. Marseille-Q2659
GGGCATCGCGCCATGACATCAGCCGCCACGGCTGGCGCTCGTGCAGTTTCGCGATCTCCGCCTTATCGGTCAGTTGCAGTACTTCCGCTTCGCGTCCCTGCCAGCTTTCCGGCGTCAGCGGATAAAAACTCTCGTAATAGGCGAAAGCGGGGCGGCCGGTTTTCGGATCGGCTTTTACGCTGATTTCGCCATTTTCCAGCACCGCCTCAAAGGTATCGCCAAGGAAAGGCAGCGTCAGGCGGCGCGTCCAGTCAATGTCAAAATGGCGCGCATAGCGGCTCTGTTCGCCATGCTCGATCACATCGCGCCACCAGGCGTTTTCCAGCGAAGCGGCCATATGGTTCGGCACGATGTCGAGAATTAAGCCCAGCCCGGCCTCTTTCAGCGCGTTTACCATGCGGTCAAAACCCGCGCGGCCGCCGATAACCGGATCGATGTCATTGGCGTCGGTGACGTCGTAGCCGTGTGTCGAGTCGGAGGTCGCGGTAAAGATCGGCGACGCATAAAGATGACTAATGCCGAGCCGCTTCAGATAGGGCACCAGGCCAGCGGCACGGTCAAAGGTCATGCCGTTGCGAAACTGAATTCGATAGGTAGCGGTCGGGATCTTCACTGCTTATCTCCTGAAGCGAGGCGAACAATAATAGAATGCTGCGGCAACGTCTCTGCCGCCTGCGGCCAGGCAAAAATAGTCTCGCCGGGCATGGCGGGCAGCGGCTGGGCGTCGGCGCCGATATTCAGCGCCAGCGACAGCGTGCCACCCGGGAACGTCCAGCTCACGGCGACGAAACCCTCCGCCGTCTGCAGCACCTTGCCCGCGTTACCGCCCGCGGTCGCCAGTAGCGGCACAATGTGTTGCTGGCGCAGCGCCAACAGCTCGCGGGTCAGCGCCAGCCAGGCTTTTCCTGCCTCGCTTTCCCGTTTCTGCCAGTCCAGTTTCGACATATCGAAGGTGGATTTGGCGTTGGGATCGGGCACGCTTTCACCTTCATGACCGGCGTGGCCCTGGAATTCTCTGGCGCGGCCTTCGCGCACCGCTTTGGCGAGGTCGCCATGAAAATCGGTGAAGAACAGGAAAGGGTTGGTTTCGCCATACTCTTCACCCATAAACAGCAGCGGAATATGCGGCGAAAGCAGCAGCGTCGCCAACAGCACTTTGGTGCGATCCTCTCCGGCCAGCGTGATCAGTCGATCGCCCTGCGCGCGGTTGCCTACCTGATCGTGGTTCTGAATAAAGTCCACAAAGGCGACCGGCGGCTGCTCGGTGCTTTTTACACCGCGCGGCTCGCCCGACTGCGACGATACTTCACCCTGGTAAGCAAAGCCTTCCGCCAGTACTCTGGCGACCAGCTTTTCCGGCTCACGGGCAAAGTCCTGGTAATAGGCGTGCGTTTCGCCGGTGGCGAAGACATGAACGGCATTATGGAAATCGTCGTTCCACTCGCCGGTAAACAGCGGTACGGAACCATCCTTGTTACGCGGATGCAGGAAAATCACATTGCGGCTGTCTTCGGTAGTGAGATGAACAGGGCGGTCGGGGATTTCAGCCCGAATGCGCTCGGCAATTTCAATCAGCGCATATTTCTCAGAGGTATCTTCGATCTGGTCGATAGCGTCGAAGCGCAGCCCGTCCAGATTAAACTCCTGGAGCCAGTAGAGCGGCGCCTCCACGATATAGCGGCGGGCGGCCTCGACGTCGTAAGCGATACCGGCACCCCAGGGGGTCATTCTTTCTTTATGGAAAAAGTCCGGCGCCAGCAGCGGCAGATAGTTGCCTTCCGGCCCGAAGTGGTTCAGCACAATATCCAGCACCACCGACAGGCCGTGCTGGTGGGCGGCATCGATGAAAGCCTTAAAATCGTCCGGCGTGCCGTAGGCGGAATGCGGCGCGTAAAGCAGTACGCCGTCGTAGCCCCAGCCGCGGTTACCGCCGAACTGCGAAACGGGCAGCACTTCAAGCATGGTAATGCCGAGTTCGGCCAGCACAGGCAGCTTTTCAATGGCGGCGCGGAAAGTGCCTTCCGGCGTAAAGGTGCCGATGTGCATCTCATAGACCACCGTTTCTTCCCACGGACGGCCTTGCCAGCCGGTGTTTTGCCACTGATATCCGGCAGGATCGATCACCAGCGAAGGGCCGTTGACATCCGCTTTTTGCGCGCGCGCGGCGGGATCGGGCACCACCATGCCGTCGGCCAGCACAAAATTATATTCCGTACCCGGCGCAACGCCAGCGGTCTGCAGTTCGAACCAGCCTTCATCGCTCTGGCTCATGAGGCGATCTTCACCGGCAATACGCAGCGTGACGCTCTGCTGGCCGGGCGCCCAAAGACGAAAACGAACGGTATCGGCGGCCACATATTCGGCCCCCCAACTTTTACGAAATGATCTGGATTCCATTCAATTTCCTCGCTTAACGCAGAATTGAGCAATGGACGATATAGGTGTTTTTGTCATGCGCGTAAGCCAGTCAGCATAAAGGGGATGCCGTGACGGATTGGCCCCGGTCAGAGCGGTCTGTCGTCGGGTAAATAGCGTGAAAAGATGAGCGACTGGCCTGGCCACAGGCGGCATACACAAAACAATCATAGACCATGCTGCGGGAGTTGAAGGGCGGCGTGAGCGTAGCTGCAAAGATTGTTACGGTACGGGTAAAATAAAGTGACGGCGGCGGGTTTCAGGCGCGGCAGCGCGCCTTCTCAGGATATATGGATAGATTCTGAATGTGGTTATTCGCTCTGATAACGCAACGCTTCGATCAGGCGGGCAAAGGCGGCGGTATGTTGTTTGCGGCTGGGGTAATAGAGGTAATAGCCGGGAAAAGGGGCGCACCAGCTCTCCAGCACCTTTTCCAGCTTGCCTGCCGCAACCGCGTCTTCCACGCAATCTTCCGGCACGTAGACCAGGCCCATCCCGCTGATGGCGGCATCGATGCGTGACGGCAGGCTGTTAAGGATCAACTGGCCCTCCACTTTTACCCTGATCTCCCGACCGTTTTGTGAGAATTCCCAGGCGTACAGTCCGCCCAGCGTCGGCAGGCGCAGATTAATGCAGTTATGCTGTTGCAATTCATGTGGCGTCTGCGGCCTGCCGTGCGCGGCAAAATAGGCGGTGCGCCGACCACCACCATGCGCCAGTCCGGGCCAATGCGCACCGCCACCATATCTTTTGCCACCTGTTCGCCCAGGCGCACGCCCGCATCGAACCGGCCAGCGACGATATCTGTCAGGGTGTTATCAAGGGTGATGTCGACGCGAACGTCGGGAAAGGCCTGCATAAATGGCTTCAGGCGCGGCCAGATTGCCGATTGCAGCGCGTGTTCTCCGGCGGTAATGCGAATATTTCCGGCTACGGCTTCGCGCATTTCCGTTAGCCGGATTAGCTCATTTTCAATCTCATCAAGCCGGGGACTGAGGCTGTTAATCAGCCGTTCGCCCGCTTCCGTGGGCGCAACGCTACGCGTGGTGCGCGTTAGCAGCCGCAGGCCGAGACGTTCCTCCAGGCCGCGAATAGCGTGACTGAGCGCCGACTGTGAGACGCCCAGCTGCGCTGCGGCGCGGGTAAAGCTTTTTTCGCGTGCCACCATAATCAGGTAGTAGAGTTCGTTGAAATTCTCTTTCAGCACAGGGCCTCCTGGATCCCGTTTTCGGTCCGCTGGCAATGGCTCGGTTACGCCGGATGCGGCCTCTTCCGCCAGCGCCATCTTATGACGGTGCAGTTTCCGCTACCTTTACGCCTCGCGCAAATAACAAAGGCCCGCATTAGCGGGCCTTCTGCCAGTAATCGCGTATCGGTGGGCGTTTATTCTGGCGGACATGAGCGTCATTCTACCGGATGACGACATATCTGAACGGTCGTTGTGCCGCGCACTCAGGCGGACATCACATTTTCCAGCGCTTTATCCCAGCAGGAGTAGAGGTGCGCCGTTCGCTCACTGACCATTACCGAGTTCAGCGGACGGCTTGCCTGCTGTTTATAGCTCGCGGTCGTGACAGGCAACACCTCAACCGAGCGCAGCGCCGGGTAGTAGCCGCTAAACAGGCTGAAAATCGTCTGCGCGAACTCGTACCAGCTGACCGCCTTATCGCCGCAATAGTGATAGATACCGGCTGCGTGTACATCGCGGGCCAATGCGATCATCGCCTGCGCCAGATCCCCTGCGTAAGTCGGACAGCCGCGCTGATCGTTAACCACGCGCAGAGTTTGCTGGGTTTGCGCCAGGCGCAGCATGGTTTTGACAAAGTTATTGCCATATTCGCTAAATACCCAGGAGGTGCGGATAATAATGGCGCGCGGCAGCATCGCCTGCACACGTTTTTCGCCTTCCCATTTGCTTAAGCCGTAAAAGTTAACCGGGCAGGGCGCATCGCTTTCGATGTAGGGCGTCGGCTTACTGCCGTCAAAGACATAATCGGTAGAGATATGGATCAGTTGCGCGCCCACTTCGCGCGCGGCACGCGCCAGGTTTTCCGGGCCGATGGCATTAATTTTCATCGCGCGGATGCGGTCAGTTTCCGCTTTGTCCACCGCGGTGTAAGCGGCGGCATTCATAATCACCTGAGGGCGAAACCGGCGTACAATACGCTCGACGGCCGCCCGGTTGGTAATATCCAGTTCGGCTGACCCGCAGGCGAGCAGAACCCAGTCGGCAGGAAAGCGATCCAGCAGGCTGCGGCCCAGCTGGCCGTAAGCGCCGGTTAACAGTACGCGCATGGCAACAACTCCGTAAGGGGTAAACCTTTTTTATCTTTTTCCGATAGCAGCGGCGCTTTCACCGGCCAGTCAATATTAATGCTTGAGTCGTTCCATAACAGGCAGGCTTCATCCTGCGGGTTATAGTAATCGGTACACTTATATTCAAAATCCGCTATCTCAGACAGCACCACGAAACCGTGCGCCAGTCCGGGCGGGATCCAGAGCTGCGTCTTGTTCTCTTCCGAAAGAATGACGCCTTCCCACTGGCCGAAGGTAGGGGAGCCGGGGCGAATATCAACTGCCACATCAAACACTTCGCCGCGCACCACGCGCACCAACTTGCCCTGCGGCTGCGTTTTTTGAAAATGCAGGCCGCGCAGCACGTTTTTGCCGGATCGGGAGTAGTTGTCCTGCACAAAGTCCAGCTCAATATCCAGCAGTTGCTGATAGCGACGTTTTTCAAAGGTTTCCAGAAAGAAGCCGCGCGCATCGCCATATACGGCGGGCTGAATAATTTTTACATCGTTAATACGCGTAGGGATGACCTTCATGCTTCCACCAGTAGCTGATGCAGATAGGCGCCGTACTGGGTTTTGTTGAGATAGTCGGCCCGCTCGCGCAGCTGTTCGGCGCTGAGCCAGCCTTTACGCCAGGCGATCTCTTCCAGACAGGCCACTTTGAAACCCTGACGTTTTTCAATGGTGTGAATAAAATGCGAAGCTTCCAGCAGGCTGTCGTGCGTGCCGGTATCAAGCCAGGCGAAACCGCGTCCCAGCACTTCGACCGTCAACAGGCCATCTTCCAGATACATCTGGTTGAGCGTGGTGATTTCCAGCTCGCCACGCGCAGAAGGTTTGATCTGCTTCGCCATGGCGCACACCTGCTGGTCATAAAAGTAGAGGCCGGTCACTGCATAGTTGGATTTCGGCTGTGCCGGTTTTTCTTCCAGCGAGATAGCCTGAAACTGCTTATTAAACTCCACCACGCCAAAGCGTTCCGGGTCCATGACCTGATAGCCGAAAACTGTGGCACCGCTGCGGCGGATGCTGACCTCTTCCAGCTTTTTAGCAAAGCTCTGTCCGAAGAAAATATTATCGCCCAGCACTAACGCGCAGCCTTCGCCGGCCAGAAAGGTTTCGCCGATAATAAACGCCTGCGCCAGTCCTTCCGGCTTCGGCTGGACGGCAAACTGCAACTGGATACCGAAACGGCTGCCGTCGCCCAGCAGCCGCTGGAAAGCGGGTAAATCTTCCGGCGTGGTGATGACCAGGATCTCTTTAATGCCCGCCAGCATCAATACGGAAAGCGGGTAATAGATCATCGGCTTGTCATACACCGGCAGCAGCTGTTTAGACACGCCGCAGGTGACCGGATGGAGCCGGGAGCCGGTGCCGCCAGCGAGTACGATACCTTTCATACAGAGTCTCGATATAACAAGATGCAGGGAATCCTCCCCAGGAATGTGATTAAGGTTACGCCTCTGATCCGATGAGTAATGGCGCAAATAAAGAGGCAAAGCTGGGGCATTACTGCGGATAACAAGCGAACGGGAGAGATTTTTCGCTGCGGTTACAGAAAAGCATCAGGCTGCCGATAACAATTGCAAACCAGCGCCTTACGCCGGTTATTCCCTTTTGCTTTTTTTGTGGAGTGTTTATGCGCTTCAATTATGACTTGTTACCTGGCGAACTGTTGACCTTTGAAGAGATCGGTCGGCGCTATGGGCTGAAATATCCGGCGGAAAAGGCGCTGACCTTGCGCGGCTTGCTGAGTCCTTCAACCAGCCCGCGCCAGCTGGTGATTCGAGCGGTTTTCGCCCATCAGGCGGAAAACAGCCCGCTGGAAGATCTGCTTTTTGTTTCCGACGATAACGAGCGCAAAAACTATTTGCGTCGTTTCGAACACTATATGCAGCACGGCCAGCGCTTTCTTTATTTACGACGCAACGATGCGGCCAAAGCGCTGTGGAAAGTGATGGGGGAAAGCCGGGTATATGCGATGCTCGACCCGCACGGCGCGGCGGCGCAAAATTTGCTGGCCAGCCGCGGCTATCGGCTGACGCTGATGCGGCAACAGGGCGAGGATGATTTCTGGCAACTGTTCGACGCCGCCGCCATGCCCTGCTTTAAAGAGGCGCGTACCCTGCAGTTTATTGTGGTGCTGGAAACGCCGCTGTTGCCTGCGCCCGCCGCCGTTATCGCCGGACAGCAGGTGGGACGGCGCGTCCGGGCCAGATTGCTGCAGCGCGCCAGCCAGGCGGAGTTCAGCGCGGCGGTCAGGGCGCGCTATGGTGGCTGCGTCATTACCGGCACCACGTTGCAGGACAATATCGCGGCGCCATGGGTGGAAGCCTGCCATATTGACGCGCGCGAAAATGAGGAAGGCTTGCTGGCGGATAACAGCGTCGATAACGGCCTGTTTTTACGCAGCGACCTGCAGCGGCTGTTTCTCAGCGGCCTGCTGTTTATCGACGGCGAGCGGGGAACGGTGCATTTTCGCCAGCTATTGTCGGTCGATGATGAGCTGCACGCCTTCTATCAGGAGATCGATGGCAAAGCCTGCGCGCTTTGGCAACAGGTGCCGGCCGCAACGCGCGAGCGTTTGAAGAAAACGGGGCATCCTGCTTAATTAAAGTGTGATCTTATCGGCATCGCGCCGGTAGTGGTCACACACATTTTCAAAATAACCCGCCTTTTTTATCCCTATTCCGCCAATCAATCGCCCTACAGAATCGGATAATCATGCCGATAACGTAACTAACGCAGGGTAGTCAAAGTGAACGATCTCTATACCGCCGATGGCGTGATGGACAAACATTCGCTGTGGCAGCGATATGTACCACTGGTTCGCCATGAGGCGTTACGCCTACAGGTACGGCGCCCGCAAGTGTTGAGCTGGACGATTTGCTGCAGGCCGGAGGTATTGGGCTGTTAAATGCCGTGGAGCGCTATGACGCGCTACAGGGCACCGCCTTTACCACTTACGCCGTACAGCGCATTCGTGGGGCGATGCTGGATGAGCTACGCAGCCGTGACTGGGCGCCGCGCAGCGTGCGGCGCAACGCACGTGAAGTGGCGTCGGCGATGCATCAGTGTGAACAGACGCTGGGGCGCGCCGCATCCGAGCAGGAAGTCGCTAAGCAGCTCAATGTCTCGCTGGAAGAGTATCGGCAGATTCTGCTCGATACCAATAATAGCCAGCTTTTCTCCTATGACGAGTATCGCGAAGAGCATGGCGATAGTGCGGAACTGGTGACGGAAGGGCATGAAGAGGCCAATCCGCTTCACCAGCTGATGGAAGGGAATCTGCGTGAACGTGTCATTGAAGCGATCGAGGCGCTGCCCGAACGCGAAAAAATGGTGCTGACACTGTATTACCAGGAAGAGCTGAATCTGAAAGAGATTGGCGCGGTGTTGGAGGTGGGGGAATCCCGCGTCAGCCAGCTGCACAGTCAGGCGATCAAACGCCTGCGCGCCCGGTTAACGGGAGCGCGCTGACGGCGTCAGCTCTCGCTTTCGAGACATATAACCGGGGGTCTCCTCAATGGGAACCAAACTAAAAACGAGGCCATTAAGCCGTTATCTTAAAGACTTCAAACACAGCCAAAGTAATTGTTCACACTGCGGAAAAGTACTCGACAGGATGGCGTTAGTTTTTCGCGGTCAGATCATCAATAAAGAAGCCATATCCCGGATGGACCAGCCGATCGACGATCAGGTCTGGCTTAAATTACAAAATGAACTGACCGCCCTGTGCCGGTTTTGCAGCGATATTTACTGCAATACCCACCCCAATTATTTTGACATTATGGCGTTCAAACAATATCTGTTTGAGCAGACCGAAATGAGTCACAGCACGATACGTGAGTATGTGGTTCGCCTGCGTCGTCTGGACGATATGCTGTCAGCGAAAAATTATCCGGCGGAGAAATTACGCGGTAATAGCTGGCACGAGTGCCTGGAAAAGGATTTGCCGGACGCTGGCAATAATAATTACCGTATCGCGCTGCGCAAATACGATCAGTTTTTAGGCTGGCAGCGTAATTAAGCCTGGGGCGCGGGTGAATTTTCATCCGTGCCGTGCTGTTTTTTGCAGCAGCCGGACGCGCCCGCGCCTT
Source organism: Mixta sp. Marseille-Q2659 (assembly GCF_940807255.1). Taxonomy (GTDB): domain Bacteria; phylum Pseudomonadota; class Gammaproteobacteria; order Enterobacterales; family Enterobacteriaceae; genus Mixta. Next base: position 8,810 of record NZ_CALNWY010000040.1, read on the forward strand.
ATCACACGAACTGTTCATAGATCCCTGTTAAAACTTCTGCAACACTGTAGCCATTAATCCGTGCTGGTGGAGGCTGCTTTGTCCCTGTCTAATCTGATCCAATTTCCTCGTCTTGAACTGGTTGGCGCGCCGACGCCGCTGGAACATCTGCCGCGTCTCTCTGACTACCTTGGCCGCGATATTTTTATCAAGCGTGATGACATTACGCCGCTGGCGCTCGGCGGCAATAAGCTACGCAAGCTGGAGTTTCTGGCGGCGGACGCGCTGCGCGAAGGTGCGGATGTGCTGGTGACCGCCGGCGCGATTCAGTCGAACCATGTGCGGCAAACCGCCGCGGTGGCGGCGAAGCTGGGACTGAAATGTTACGCGCTGCTGGAAAATCCCATTGGCACCCAGGCGGAAAACTATCTCGGCAACGGGAACCGTATGCTGCTCGATCTGATGGATTGCGAAGTCGAACTGGTGGATGCGCTGCACGCGCCCGCCCAGCAGCTGGAAGAGGTGCGCGTCCGACTGGAAGCACAGGGTTTTCGTCCTTATGTAGTGCCGGTCGGCGGTTCCAACGCGCTGGGTGCGCTGGGTTATGTGGAGTGCGCGCAGGAGATCGCGCATCAGAGCGAAGGCGTGGTGGATTTCGCGGCGGTGGTAGTCGCTTCCGGCAGCGCGGGTACTCATGCCGGACTCGCCGTCGGTCTGGAGGCGCTGTTGCCTGATACCGAACTGGTAGGCGTGACAGTGTCACGTAAGGTCGCCGATCAGCTGCCGCTGGTGATGCGCCTGCAGCAGGAGGTGGCCGGATTGCTGGCAACCCGCAGCCAGGCGGCAATCACGCTTTGGGATGATTACTTTGCGCCGCGCTACGGCACGCCAAGCGAAGAGGGTATGGAAGCGGTAAAGCTGCTGGCGCGGCTGGAAGGTATCTTTCTCGATCCGGTCTATACCGGCAAAGCGATGGCGGGATTAATCGACGGCATTAGCCAGCAACGCTTTCGGCGCGAAGGGCCACTGTTGTTTGTGCATACCGGCGGTTCACCGGCGTTATTTGCTTATTATCCTTCTGTTTAATCCTGAAAAATGAAAAAGGTTTATACCCGTCATCCTTCAGGCTGCATCTTTATTAGCTACCCTCTTTCACCCGACTCACTTACTTATGTAAGCTCATCGGGATTCAATCGGTTGCCGCCGTGATGCAGCTTGAATTATTTAGGGTATACAATCATTCTGTTTAATGATCTTTGCTTTTGGTAACAAAGCCGGGCTATTCGGCTTTGCATTTTTAACGAAAGCGTTTTACACACAATCCAACAATAAATGGGGTGAATATGGTTTTCTCTCAGGTACGTCGTCAGCTGGTGCTGGGCGTGATGGCAGTGGCGCTGGTTGCTGGCGTCAACGTAAAAACGTTCGCGGCGGAAAACCTGCTGAACAAGGTTAAGGAACGCGGCACGCTGCTGGTGGGTCTGGAAGGCACCTATCCGCCGTTCAGCTTCCAGGATGAAAGCGGCAAGCTGACCGGTTTTGAAGTGGAGTTCGCGCAGGCGCTGGCTGAACACCTGGGCGTAAAAGCGAGCCTGAAACCGACCAAATGGGACGGCATGCTGGCGTCGCTCGACTCCAAACGTATCGACGTGGTGATTAACCAGGTCACCATCTCCGACGAACGTAAGAAAAAATATGACTTCTCCGTGCCCTATACCGTTTCCGGCATCCAGGCGCTAACCCGTAAAGATAAAGAAAGCAGCATTAAGAGCCCGCAGGATCTGGCTAACAAGAAAGTGGGCGTCGGTCTCGGCACCAACTATGAGCAGTGGCTGCGTGAAAACGTGAAAGGCGTCGATATTCGTACCTATGATGACGATCCGACGAAATATCAGGATCTGCGCTCTGGTCGTCTGGATGCGATCCTGGTTGACCGTCTGGCCGCCCTTGATTTGGTGAAAAAGACCGGCAATACCATGGCGGTAGCGGGCCCGGCGTTCTCCCGTCAGGAAGCGGGCGTAGCGCTGCGTAAAGATAACGAAGATCTACTTAACGCCATTAACCAGGCGATTGGCGAGATGCAGAAAGATGGCTCGCTGAATAAGATTTCTCAAAAATGGTTTGGCGCGGACGTCACTAAATAATGCAGGAAAGTATCCAACTGGTGCTGGATTCAGCACCTTTTTTATTGAAGGGCGCGCTCTTTACGCTGCAGCTCAGCATCGGCGGGATGTTCTTCGGTCTGGTGTTGGGCTTTCTCCTGGCGCTGATGCGCCTCTCCTCCTTCTGGCCAATTAACTGGCTGGCGCGTTTTTATGTCTCGATCTTTCGCGGCACACCGCTGATTGCCCAGCTGTTTATGATCTATTACGGTCTGCCGCAGTTTGGCATTGAACTCGATCCGATCCCGTCGGCGATGATTGGCCTGTCGCTGAATACTGCGGCCTACGCTTCCGAGTCGCTGCGCGGCGCCATCGCCGCTATCGAACGCGGCCAGTGGGAAGCGGCGGCCAGTATTGGCATGACGCGCTGGCAAACGCTGCGCCGTGTGGTGCTGCCGCAGGCGGCGCGCACCGCGTTACCGCCGCTGGGCAACAGCTTTATCAGCCTGGTGAAAGATACCTCGTTGGCCGCCACCATTCAGGTGCCGGAGCTGTTCCGTCAGGCGCAGCTGATCACCTCACGTACGCTGGAGGTTTTCACGATGTATCTGGCGGCATCGCTCATTTACTGGGTGATGGCGACGCTGTTATCGGCGCTGCAAAACCGTCTGGAGGATTATGTTAACCGTCAGGATCGGGAGGCGAAATGAGCGCCATTGAAGTCAGTAAACTGGTAAAACAGTTCAATGGCCAGACGGTGCTGCACGGCATCGATCTGGAGGTCGCTTCCGGCGAAGTGGTGGCGATTATCGGGCCAAGCGGCTCCGGGAAAACCACGCTGCTACGCAGCATTAACCTGCTGGAGGTGCCCGACAGCGGCACCATTAAAGTGGGCGGCATTGAAATTAATGCGGCGCAGCCGGTCAGCAAACAGAAAGAGCGCGTGCGTCAACTGCGACAGCAGGTGGGCTTTGTGTTTCAGAGCTTTAATCTGTTTCCTCATCGCTCGGTGCTGGAAAATATTATTGAAGGGCCGGTCATCGTTAAGGGCGAACCGAAAGCGGAAGCCATTGTTCGCGCACGTGCGCTGCTGGAAAAAGTCGGGCTGCAGGGGAAAGAAGATAGCTATCCGCGTCGTCTTTCCGGCGGACAGCAGCAGCGCGTTGCCATTGCGCGTGCGCTGGCGATGCGCCCGGAAGTGATCCTGTTCGATGAGCCGACGTCGGCGCTCGATCCTGAACTGGTGGGTGAGGTGTTAAATACCATTCGCTCGCTGGCGCAGGAGAAGCGCACGATGGTCATCGTTACGCATGAAATGAGCTTTGCCCGTGACGTTGCCGACCGTGCTATTTTTATGGATCAGGGACGCATCGTGGAGCAGGGGCCGGCGAAGGAACTGTTTGCCAATCCGCAGCAGGCGCGTACTCGCCAGTTTCTGGAAAAATTCCTCAGCCAATAGCTGGCCCGTTTAACGCCAGGATACTCTTAAATATAGTGAGCCAACGGGCAGCCAGATTAACTGGCTGCCCGTTTTTTATCGCTTATTGTTAAGCGTGCTATGGCCTGCATCAGGGCCGGTTTTTTATTTTAGGATAAAAGCTACAGTGTTTTTATTCCCGCGACGCCAATAATCGAGGCTGGCTATTCTGCCTTTTTACTTCCGTCAACTTAGCGGGAAACACAGCAATGAACGATAAAAAAAGCGAAGAAATACAGTGGGTCAATACGCTGAAAGGCGGATGTATTCTGCTGGTGGTTCTTTATCATGTGGTATTGCCAGGCTTTGACGGCACTTTAAAATACCTGACGGCAGGGTGGTTGCCTGCCCATGTCTGGGTGGCGTTTAATACTATTCTGTCGCCGCTGCGGATGCCCGCCTTCTTTTTTGTTTCCGGGATGCTGGCGGCGCGCGCCATTAATGACAAGCCCTGGAAAAAAGTCTTTACCAGCCGCGTAACGAACCTTTTTTATCTCTATATTCTCTGGGGCGTTATTCAATGGCTTTCTATTTATGGTATTTCCTCAGAAATAACGCATCATCGTATTTCCAGCAATATTAATTCTTCCTATGCGGAATCGCCGCAGGAGTTCGTTTCATTAATGCTGCTGGCGATGAGCAGTTCCTGGTATCTTTATGCGCTGGGGCTGTTTTTCCTGTTTGCCAAACTATTCCGCCAGCAGCGCCTGCCGTTGGTGATTGCAGCGGTACTGTTAAATTATGCGGCTGTGGAAAAAATCATCCCTGGCTGGGGCCCGGAAAGCCTCTCGCAATACTTTATCTATTTCATCATGGGCGCGTTCTGGAGCGCGCAGGTGATAAAGCTGAGCGAATGGCGCAAAAGCAATCTGCTGCCGTGGCTGGGATTAGCGCTGCTGGCGGGCCTGCATCTGCTGCTGGGGCTACAGAAAAACCTGTTTCTCTGTACGCTGACTATTCTGGGATGTATTGCGCTGTGCCGTGCGCTGAATACCCATTTCCGTATGACCTGGATGAACTGGATCGGTAAAAACACGCTGCAAATTTACGTGCTGCATCGCATCTTTATTGAATACTTTGGGATGACAGCCATTCTGTTCGCGCTCGATCACCACCTGTTCAACTCGGCCATTTTCTCGGTGCTGTGGGCGATCGGTTTCCCGGTTGGAATGGTTGCGCTCTGTTCGCTCTGTTCAATTGCCGTGTGGAAACTGCTGAACAAGGGACTGGGCAAATCGCTGTTTATCTATCCGCGACTGCTGCGTATGAAGTTTGATGTGTAAGTCATCAAGGCTAAAAAAGCCGCCTGATCAGGCGGCTTTTTACTGGGCGAACGGCAGAGGCAGAGCGGGAATTTAGTGGTGGAGCTGCGCCAGTTCGTCTTCAGAAAGGCCGGTCATTTTCATGACTGTGCTGCAATCGATGCCGTTTTGCAGCATGGCGCGGGCGATTTTCAGCGTGGCTTCTCGTTCACCTTTTTCAATTCCCAGCTGGATGCCTTTTTCCATGCCTTTTTCCAGCCCTTTTTTCAGGCCGATTTGTTCAAGCTGTTGCGCAATGGTCATCAGTTTGTCCTCATATTGCGGCACCCGCTGTGCCAGTTGGCGTACAAAAGCCTCTGCGTTGGGCGTTTCGCCAGCCTGTACCAGGTAGTTTATCAGCGAAACCAGCTGCTGTCCTGTCATGGATTCAGACAGCAAAATAGCCGCCAGCCTGTCGAGTAATTCCGCTACGTCACGCTGGTGGATATGTTTTTGCAGCAGTGTCAGGGCTGCCATACTGCGATGATTCATAATGTCATCATCAGGAATTACGGTGATATCAACCAGCGGAAAATCTGAGCTGTAGAGGTTACGGGCCAAAGCGGGATCGGCAAATTCCTGTAGCCAGTTGGTTGAGTAAGGATAAGGGCTACGTTTACCGATATAAAACAGGATCGGGATAACCAGCGGCAGCTTTTTGTGTCCGGCATCCAGATGACGCTGCATCGCCGCTACTGCGTAGCGGAGAAGGCGGAAAGCCATATGCCGATCGGGCGTACTCTGATGCTCAATCAGCACATGAATATAACTGTCGCCCGTTGTGGTTTTCAGGCTATACAGGATGTCGCTAAAGTAGGGACGCAGGCTTTCCTCAACAAAGCTTCCCGATTCCAGCTTTAGCGTACTGAGATCGCAAAGGCCTAATAAGGCTGGCGGCAAATGAAGTTTCAAAAAATCACGCGCGGTATCGGGATGGGTCAAAAACTGTTTAAAAGTCGCATCATGAGGAGTTGGGGTGAGCTTGCTCCCGCTGCTCTCTTTGTTCGTCATGCTGTCTCTCCGTAGACGTACTGAAAAGACATTCTCTGACGAAAAGATAACCAGATCCAGCGTCTTAAACCTCGGTTCCCCTGAGAAAGCGAATAAATTTTTAAGCCTGCTGCGTCTGAGCAGAGAAAGTAAACCGGTGGACAGGCCAGGTAGCAGACCAGGTAAGCCAGCCACAGAGACAGGCGCGCAATTGATGTCGGGCGTGCAATTGTCACCATGCACCCGAGCGAAGCCCACATCGGCATAAAAAAGCCGCCTTCATGGAAGGCGGCCGGTTACGAACAGCAGCGGTACTGCTTTTACTGCGCCATGTTAGCCGATGGTCATCAGGCTGGCGTTACCGCCGGCGGCGGCCGTATTGACGCTGAGCGAACGTTCCAGCAGCAAACGTTCCAGCAGCAGATTAGTTTCGCCACGGGCAAAGCCCTGCACCGAAACAATGGCGCCAGCCCGCGCCGCTACTTTCTCACACAGCAGGCGCAGCTGGTCGGCATCGCCGTGATAGATAACCGCATCATAATGCTCATCCTGCGCCAGCGGATCCTGAGCGAAATCGATGCGCGCGCGAACTTTTTCCGGCAGCGACTGCGCCAGCTTGCGGTGCAGCTCATCGTCCTGCCACAGGGCACGGCTGCCGACGCTGGTCACCGCCGCCAGCTGCACCAGCGCATCCTGCTCATTGTCCGCCAGGCAAAGCACGCGCTCGCGCGGCAGCAGGATATAGGTGTTGCGTTCGCCAGTCGGGCCTGGCAACAGGCGAATGGTGCCGCCCTGCGCCAGTTTTTCATAACGCGCGCAGACCTCAGCCAGCTGCGGCTGCGTTTTGGCCCAGTCGCTTAAAGCCTGATGCGCTTCGATCAGGGAAGGGCGCAAAGTTGCGTCAAGCGGGCGCTCGGCATCGTGACGATCGAGCGTAACCTGCAGCGCATCATCCGGCCGGTGCGACAGCAGACGGTAGAGATAGAGCGGGCCGCCCGCTTTCGGGCCGGTGCCGGATAAGCCTTCGCCGCCGAACGGTTGGACGCCAACCACCGCGCCGACCATATTGCGGTTAACGTACAGGTTACCGACTTTGGCGCGCTGGGTAACCTGGCCGATAGTTTCATCGATACGCGTATGAACGCCCAGCGTCAGGCCATAGCCGGAAGCATTGATCTGCTCAATCAGCTGCGGCAGTGAACTGCGCGTATAGCGCACCACGTGCAGCACCGGACCGAAGATCTCTTTGTCCAGTTCGTCGATGCTGTTCAGCTCAATCAGCGTCGGCTTAACGAAGGTTCCCAGCGTCCACTCTTTACTGTCCTGCAGATTCTCCTGCACCGCCTGGTAAACCGTCAGACCTTTGGCGCGCATCGCCTGAATATGACGCTCGATATTCTCTTTCGCTTCGGCATCAATCACCGGACCGATATCAGTAGAGAGACGTTCCGGGTTGCCCATCCGACACTCCGCCATCGCGCCGCGCAGCATTTTCAGCGTATGTTCAGCGGCATCTTCCTGCACGCAAAGCAGACGCAGCGCCGAACAACGCTGACCGGCACTGTCGAAAGCCGAGGAGACAATGTCCAGCACCACCTGCTCGGTAAGCGCGGAGGAATCAACAATCATGGCGTTCATGCCACCGGTTTCCGCAATCAGCGGCGTTGGGCGGCCCTGCGGATCGAGACGTCCGGCCAGATTGCGTTGCAATAATGTGGCGACGGCGGTCGAGCCGGTAAACATAACGCCACGCACGCGCTCATCGCCGGTCAGCTGGGCACCGACGGTCTCGCCGAGGCCCGGCAGCAGCTGAATGACGCCAACCGGTACGCCCGCTTCCAGCAGGATGCGTACCGCCTGGGCGGCGATTAACGGCGTCTGCTCGGCCGGCTTCGCCAGTACACTGTTGCCAGCGGCCAGCGCGGCAGCGATTTGACCGGTAAAGATCGCCAACGGGAAGTTCCACGGGCTGATACAAACCACCGGGCCCAGCGGGCGATGGGTTTCATTATCGAAATCGCTATGCACCAGGCCCGCATAGTAATAGAGGAAATCGACCGCTTCGCGCACTTCAGCGATCGCGTTACTAAAGGTTTTGCCTGCCTCGCGCACCAGGATGCCGATCAGCTGCTGCATCTGGCCTTCCATCAGCTCGGCGGCGCGTTCCAGAATCGCGGCGCGCTCCTGAGGCGGCGTGGCGAACCAAATCGGCCCAGCGTTTACCGAGGCTTCCAGCGCCTGTGCCACTTCCTGCTCGCTGGCTTCGCGCACTTCGCCAACCCGATCGCTCGGATCGGCAGGGTTGAGTACCGGCTGGTATTCGCCCTGGCTCAGCTCGCCGTCAATCATCGGCTCGGCGCGCCACAGATGCGCGGCGCTGCTTAACAGCGCGCTGGAAAGCGAGGCGAGACGATGCTCGTTCGCCAGGTCCAGTCCGGCAGAGTTTGGACGCTTATCGCCATACAGATCGCGCGGCAACGGAATTTTAGGATGCGGCAGGCCAATGGCGCCTTCGGTCGCAGCCAGACGTTCAACCTGTTGCACCGGATCGGCCACCAGCTCATCCAGCGGCAGCGTGTTATCCGCAATGCGGTTAACAAAGGAGGTATTGGCGCCGTTTTCCAGCAGGCGACGCACCAGATAGGCCAGCAGGGTTTCATGGGTGCCGACCGGCGCATAAATGCGGCATGGACGGTTCAGCTTGCCGTCAGCGATCTTGCCAACCACCTGCTCATACAACGGCTCACCCATCCCGTGCAGACACTGAAACTCATACTGGCCGGGGTAGTAGTTATTGCCTGCCAGATGATAAATCGCCGCCAGGCTATGGGCGTTATGGGTAGCAAACTGCGGATAAATCAGGTTTGGCACCGCCAGCAGCTTGCGCGCGCAGGCCAGATAAGAAATATCGGTATACACCTTACGTGTATACACCGGATAGCCTTCCAGACCTTCCATCTGGGCGCGCTTGATTTCGCTGTCCCAGTAAGCGCCTTTTACCAGACGGATCATCAGGCGACGACGGCTGCGCTGCGCCAGATCGATCAGGGAATCGATCACGAACGGACAGCGTTTTTGATAGGCCTGAATAACAAAGCCGATGCCGTTCCAGCCCTCCAGCTCCGGCTCAAAGCAGAGCTTCTCAAGCAGATCGAGCGACAGCTCCAGGCGGTCAGCCTCTTCGGCGTCGATATTGATGCCAATGTCGTAAGAACGTGCCAGCACGGTCAGCGACTTAAGAATAGGGTAAAGCTCATCCATCACGCGCTGGTACTGCGCGCGGCTGTAGCGCGGGTGCAGCGCGGAGAGCTTGATTGAAATGCCCGGACCTTCATAAATACCGCGACCGTTCGAGGCTTTGCCGATGGCATGGATCGCCTGCTGATAAGAGAGCAGATAAGCTTTCGCATCATTAGCGGTCAGCGCCGCCTCGCCCAGCATATCGTAAGAGTAACGGAAGCCTTTCTCTTCCAGCTTGCGCGCGTTAGCCAGCGCTTCGGCAATGGTTTCGCCGGTGACGAACTGCTCGCCCATCAGACGCATCGCCATATCCACGCCTTTACGGATTAACGGCTCGCCGCTTTTGCTGATAATGCGGTTCAGCGAACGGGAAAGGTTGGCCTCATTGTGGGTGGCCACCAGGCGACCGGTAAACAGCAGTCCCCAGGTCGCGGCATTAACAAACAGGGAAGGGCTACGCCCCAGGTGCGACTGCCAGTTGCCGTTACTGATTTTGTCGCGGATCAGCGCATCGCGCGTCGGCTTATCGGGAATACGCAGCAGCGCCTCTGCCAGACACATCAGCGCCACGCCTTCCTGTGAAGAGAGTGAAAACTCCTGCAGCAGGCTTTGCACCATGCCAGCGCGTCCGGTTGCCCCTTTTTGGTGCCTTAGTTTGTCGGCCAGTGTCCAGGCGAGCTGGTGAGTTTTCTCGGCCAACGGCGCGGGCAGGCGCGCCTGTTCCAGCATCATCGCAACGGTTTCAGGCTCAGGACGGCGCCAGGCAGAAGTAATCGCGGCGCGCGTGACTGTCTGCGGCAGGATCTGCTCGGCGAAATCAAGGAAAGGCTGATGTGGCTCTTCCGCCAGCGGTTCCTCCGCTTCGTTGGCCGCGGCCTGCAAGGGGAATTCTGTGGGCTGCGCGCCCTGTTCCAGCTGCTCCAGATAGTTAAAAATTGCCTGTTTAATCAGCCAGTGCGGCGTGCGATCGATTTGCTGTGCGGCCAGTTTAATCCGGTCGCGGGTGGCCTCATCCAGTTTGACACCCATGGTCGTTGTTCCCATGCCTTAAACGCTCCTCGAAACCTGATAAATCGTTGTAGGGCGCAATATCACTCATGTTGCAACTTTGTGCAACCGTGTTAATTGTGAGCCCGTTAACACTCTGCGCAAACGTCAATTTGTTAAATCAGCGAAAGCGGCATGGATATTGCTGCAAGTTTCTCGCCAGGTTTGCTGAGGCCCGTAATTTCTGAGTTTTGAGAGGTTGCGATAGCGGTACAACTACAAGGAGTGTGACCTGGTGCAACCTTCTTAACTTCTGCTAACGGGAGGTGGTGAATTCAGTGTAACGGGTGTGTTAAATGGATTGTGCGTGAATACGCTTTCCGGCAGGATAGCGCGCCACAGACTTAACGACGACAGAAAACCGCTACGTTCCGGCGGGAATACAGGGCAAATATCCCTCTGCTTAATACCGATAATAAATGGAGAACCTGATGACAGTAAGTACACCTATGTTGGTGACATTCATCATCTATATTCTTGGCATGGTGTTGATTGGCTTTATTGCCTGGCGCTCAACAAAAAATTTCGATGACTATATTCTTGGTGGTCGAAGCCTGGGAAGTTTAGTTACCGCGTTGTCGGCAGGCGCCTCGGATATGAGCGGCTGGTTGCTGATGGGGCTGCCGGGCGCAATTTTCCTGTCGGGCATTTCTGAAAGTTGGATCGCGATCGGCCTGACTATCGGCGCCTGGCTGAACTGGAAAATCGTTGCCGGACGTCTGCGTGTACAGACCGAACATCATAACAACGCGCTGACGCTGCCTGACTTTTTTACCAGCCGCTTTGAAGATCGCAGCAAGCTGCTGCGCGTCATCTCCGCTATCGTCATCCTGGTCTTTTTCACTATCTACTGCGCTTCAGGCATCGTGGCGGGCGCGCGCCTGTTTGAAAGTACCTTCGGCATGAGCTATGAAACCGCGCTGTGGGCCGGGGCCGCCGCAACCATTCTTTACACCTTTGTAGGGGGCTTCCTGGCGGTGAGCTGGACCGATACCGTTCAGGCAAGCCTGATGATCTTTGCTCTGATTCTGACACCCATTATCGTCATCACCGCCGTTGGCGGCTTAGACGACTCCCTGCGCGTTATCGAAGCGAAAAGCCTGGAAAACCTCGATATGCTGAAAGGGCTGAACTTTGTCGCAGTAATTTCGCTGTTGGGCTGGGGACTGGGCTATTTTGGCCAGCCACATATTCTGGCGCGCTTTATGGCTGCCGACTCTCATCGCTCTATCCGTACCGCCCGTCGTATCGGCATGGCGTGGATGATCCTCTGCCTGGGCGGCGCGGTAGCGGTAGGTTTCTTCGGCATCGCTTATTTCCAGAATCACCCGGAACATGCAGCGGGCGTTAGCGAAAATGGTGAGCGCATCTTTATTGAACTGGCGCGTCTCCTGTTTAACCCGTGGATTGCCGGTATCCTGCTTTCCGCGATTCTGGCGGCAGTAATGTCCACGCTGAGCTGCCAGCTGCTGGTCTGCTCCAGCGCCCTGACAGAAGATCTCTACAAAGGCTTCCTGCGCAAAAATGCCAGCCAGAAAGAACTGGTCTGGATTGGCCGCCTGATGGTACTGGTCGTTGCGCTGATTGCTATTGCGCTGGCAGCCAACCCGGACAACCGCGTGCTGGGCCTGGTCAGCTACGCCTGGGCCGGTTTCGGTGCCGCTTTCGGCCCGGTTGTCCTGTTCTCCGTCTGCTGGAAACGCACCACACGCAACGGCGCGCTGGCGGGCATGATTATCGGCGCATTAACGGTACTGGTTTGGAAACACTACGGCTGGCTGGATCTGTATGAAATCATCCCTGGCTTCCTGTTCGCCAGCATCGCTATCTACGTTGTCAGCCTGATGGGCCGCGCGCCTTCTGCTGAAGCGCAGGCGCGCTTCGAGGCGGCAGACGTGGAATACAACACGCACTAAATAAAATTCACAGTTTAAGGCCGGTAGCGATACCGGCCTTTTTTATATCCGCCACCGAGCAAACCCGTACAAAAGCACTTGAACAGGGCAGACCAGCACAGAAGCAAGAGAGCAGGGCAAACCAGCACAGAAGCAAGAGAGCAGGGCAAACCAGCACAAAAGTAAGAGAGCAGGTGGACCTCAGCGGAGTAAAGCTTCCGCGTCAGGGATGACGCGGCAGAGCCCCCATGGATGGGTTCATGGCGTCTTTACGGAGCGGTGGCCCACCTGCGAACGAGCCCCAGTCACCATAAACATGTTCCCCTGCGAACGAGCCCCAGTCACCATAAACACGTTCCCCTGCAAACGAGCCCCAGTCACCATAAACACGTTCCCTGCGAACGAGCCCCAGTCACCTTAAACACATTCCCCTGTGAACGAGCCTCAGTCACCATAAACACGTCCCCACGAACAAAAGCCAAACCAGCAAATAAGAAACAGCTGATCCAATCCAGGCGAAACGCGCTGTTTACCTGCAGAACCACAAATAATCACCACAGGTGACTTGTTTTTTTAACGGCGATAATGATAATCGGTATCGTTTAGATTTACGCTTCTTTACGTCGCTTTACGCGAACCCTTAATTTCGAGGATCCGGCATGTTCGTTCCATTTTTAATTATGCTGCGCGAAGGACTGGAAGCGGCGCTGATCGTCAGCCTGATCGCCAGCTACCTGAAACGTACTCAGCGCGCCCGATGGTTCGGCGCTATGTGGGCGGGCGTCTTTATCGCCGCCGCACTCTGCCTTGCGCTGGGCCTGTTCATCAACGCCACCACCGGCGAATTCCCACAAAAACAACAGGAACTGTTTGAAGGCATCGTCGCCGTTATTGCTGTCATCATCCTCACCTGGATGGTCTTCTGGATGCGCAACGTCTCACGCAACGTCAAAGCGCAACTGGAAGATGCCGTTGACCAGGCGCTGCAAAAAGGCAACAACAACGGCTGGGCCCTGATACTGATGGTCTTCCTCGCCGTAGCGCGCGAAGGTCTCGAATCCGTCTTCTTCCTGCTGGCCGCTTTCACTCAGGATGTCGGACTGGCACCGCCGGTGGGTGCCGTACTGGGGCTGATTACCGCTGCCGCCATTGGCGCGCTGATCTACTGGGGCGGCGTCAAACTTAACCTCGCCAAATTCTTCAAATGGACCAGCCTGTTTATCATCTTTGTTGCCGCGGGCCTTGCCGCTGGCGCTATTCGCGCCTTCCACGAAGCGGGCCTGTGGAACCACTACCAGAACATCGCCTTCGACCTTAGCAACGCGCTCTCCACGCACACCCTGTTTGGGACATTGCTGGAAAGCCTGCTGGGCTACCAGGAAACGCCAACCGTCAGCGAAGTTGCGGTCTGGCTTATCTACCTGATCCCGGCGCTGCTGCTGTTTTTTATGCCCGCGCGCGCCACCGTCGCCGCAACTCGTTCAGTTCGCTAACACGCATGGCGCGATCGCCGCGCCAGTTTATGACTTTAACAGGGACAACATCATGACCACTTTCTCTCGCCGCAAAGCCTTCCTGGCTTCTTTACTGGCGTTCTCCGCTGCATCCGGCGCGGCTGATGTGCCGCAGGTCACCGTCAGCGTAAACGACAAACAGTGCGAACCCATGGCGCTGACCGTTAACGCTGGTAAAACCCAATTTATTATTCATAACAACAGCCAGAAAGGGCTGGAATGGGAAATCCTTAAAGGCGTAATGGTGGTGGAAGAGCGCGAAAACATCGCGCCGGGCTTTACGCAAAAACTGACGGCTAACCTTGAGCCGGGCGAATATGAAATGACCTGTGGCCTGCTCAGCAATCCGAAAGGCAAACTGATCGTCAAAGCCACCGGCACAGAGCAGGGCGGCGGTAAACCGGCGGAGCTGCTGCAACTGAGCGGTGCCATTACCGACTATAAAACCTGGGTAGTCGGTGAAGTCGCGCAGCTGGTCAGCGGCACCAAAGCCTTTACCGACGCGGTAAAAGCGGGCGACGTTCAAAAAGCGCAGTCGCTCTACGCGCCGACGCGCCAGCATTATGAGCGTATCGAGCCGATCGCCGAACTCTTCTCCGACCTGGATGGCAGCATCGACGCGCGTGAAGATGACTACGAGAAAAAAGCGGAAGATCCGAAATTCACCGGTTTCCATCGTCTGGAAAAAGCGCTGTTTGGCGATCACAGCACCGCAGGCATGAACGACTACGCCGACCGTCTGTATAAAGACACGCTGGAATTGCAAAAACGCGTCAACGAACTCGCTTTCCCGCCGGGTAAAGTGGTTGGCGGCGCGGCCGATCTAATTGAAGAAGTGGCCGCCAGCAAAATTTCCGGCGAAGAAGATCGCTACAGCCGTACTGACCTCTGGGACTTCCAGGCTAACGTCGATGGCGCGCAGAAAATCGTTAACCTGCTGCGTCCACAGCTGGAAAAAGCCAATCCGCAACTGCTGAGCAAAATTGACGGCAATTTCAAAAAAGTAGATGCGGTGTTGAGCAAATACCGCACCCAGGACGGCTTCGCCTCCTATGAAAAGCTCACCATCACCGATCGTAATCGTATGAAAGGCCCGATTACCGCGCTGGCAGAAGATCTGGCGCTGCTGCGCGGAACGCTGGGACTGGATTAAGCAGGATGAAAAAAGTGACCGATGCGGCGATGCCTTCACGGCGTCGCCTGTTAAAAGGACTCGGTCTGTTGAGCGGCGCCGCCGTAGTTGGCGGCGGTTGTCCGGTCAGCGGGGCCGCACAACAGAGCTTCTCTCCTGGCGCGCTTTCGCCCAACGCGCGTCAGGAAAGCCAGCCGTTTTATGGACAGCATCAGGCTGGGATCACCACGCCGCAGCAGGCAGCCATGATGCTGGTGTCGTTTGACGTACTGGCCGGCGATAAAGACGACCTGGTCCGCCTGTTTAAGCTGCTTACCCAGCGTATCGCCTTTCTCACCAGCGGCGGTACGGCACCGCCAGTAACCAATCCGCAGCTGCCGCCGCTCGACTCCGGCATTCTTGGCGATCATATCTGGCCCGATAACCTGACCATAACCGTCTCGGTGGGTGAGACGCTGTTTGATGAACGCTACGGCCTGACGGCGCTGAAACCGGCGAAACTGCAAACCATGACGCGTTTTCCTAATGACGCGTTGGATGCCGACAGCTGCCACGGCGATCTGCTGCTGCAAATTTGCGCCAATACCCACGATACCGTGATTCACGCGCTGCGTGACATTATCAAACACACGCCCGACCTGCTGGCGATACGCTGGCGACGTGAAGGTTTTATCTCCGATCATGCGGCGCGCAGTAAAGGCAAAGAGACGCCGATTAATTTGCTGGGATTCAAAGACGGCACCGCAAATCCAGATACCGCCAACCCGGCGCTGATGGATGCTATCTTGTGGGTCACGCCGGAACAGAAAGAGCCCGCCTGGACCCTGGGCGGCAGCTATCAGGCGGTGCGCATTATCCAGTTTCGCGTCGAATTCTGGGATCGCACGCCGCTGGGCGAACAGCAAACGATCTTTGGCCGTGAAAAACTGAGCGGCGCGCCGTTAGGGATGCAACATGAGCGTGACGAGCCGGATTACACGCAAGATCCCGAAGGAAAGATCATTCCGCTTGATGCCCATATCCGTCTGGCTAACCCACGCACACCGGAAACGCAAAGTAGTCTGATGCTGCGTCGCGGTTACAGTTATTCAGCGGGCGTTACCCCTGCCGGACAGCTCGATATGGGACTGCTGTTTGTTTGCTACCAGCACGATTTAGAAAAAGGTTTTCTAACGGTACAAAAGCGGCTCAACGGGGAAGCGCTGGAGGAATATATTAAACCTGTGGGCGGCGGCTATTTCTTTGTGCTGCCGGGCGTGTTGAATAACCAGCAATATCTGGCTCAGTCATTACTGGAGTCCTGATTAACTTAGCGCTCCCGCCGCTTTATAAATGGCGGGAGTCTTTTTTTTGTACAGTCGTTATCTTCTTTTTCTTTTTTGTTCGGTTCTGAAATTTCTGAATTATCTCAGGGCTATTTTACTTTTTTAAATAACTGTAATTGCAAAGAAAATTCTGATGGGATTTTTATTTTTATCTGAGTTGATTATTTTTTATTCGCCCAGGTAAATTTACTGTTGCAAATTTATAAGAATCTGTTGCACTTTATACATCACGGTAGCCTGTTATGTTCAGCTTCCCCGATGGAGAATGCGAATGGAAAAGTCCTGTAATGGACAGCCCGTTAATTACACGCATCGCACTATTTTTTGCGAGAGAATTTCTTTCTCTCGGTTATTTTCTTCTTTTTTCAATCCTCTCGGCTTAACTCCCTTTTATGTTTTCCGGCGCAGGCCTGCGGCGTGCGCTCGTTCATTAACGGCTTGTAAGGCTCTGAAGGAAGCCACCCTCTAAAGCGTTCACGTAATCGCACCTGAGATATTCCGGTGCGGGAAATGAAACCAACTGTAAGGTGCCACTATGGGAAGACAGAAAGCAGTGATCAAAGCGCGTCGTGAAGCTCGTCGAGTGCTTCGTAGCGATTCACGCAGCCATCGGCAACGTGAAGAAGAATCGGTCACCTCGCTGGTGCAAATGGGTGGGCTGGATGCCATCGGTATGGCGTGTGATTCACGCGACCGCGCGCCGATTGAAGCGCGCAATGATGCTCAGGCGCACTATCTTAACGCCATAGAGACAAAGCAGCTGATCTTCGCCACCGGCGAAGCGGGCTGTGGTAAAACCTGGATCAGCGCTGCGAAAGCAGCAGAAGCCCTGATTCATAAGGATGTGGACAGGATTATCGTCACCCGACCGGTGTTGCAGGCGGACGAGGATCTGGGCTTTTTGCCCGGTGACATCTCGGAAAAATTCGCCCCCTATTTTCGCCCGGTCTACGACGTTCTGGTTAAACGTCTTGGCTCTTCCTTCATGCAATATTGCTTGCGCCCGGAGATCGGCAAGGTGGAAATTGCGCCCTTTGCCTATATGCGCGGACGCACCTTCGAAAACGCCGTGGTGATCCTTGATGAAGCGCAAAACGTCACCGCCGCACAGATGAAAATGTTTTTAACTCGCCTCGGTGAAAACGTAACGGTGATCGTTAACGGCGATATTACCCAGTGCGATTTGCCCGCAGGTGTGCCCTCAGGGCTGGCTGATGCGCTTAACCGTTTTGTCGAAGATGAGATGGTCGGCGTAGTGCGGTTTGGTAAGGATGATTGCGTGCGTTCCGCGCTCTGTCAGCGCGCATTGCACGCTTACGGTTGATTGAGTGAGTAGTCTGTAGCCAAAGCCCGAACGCAAGTTCGGGCTTTTTTACGCATACAAATTTTTATTGCATACAAAAAAGCCTGAACTTTCGCTCAGGCTTTCTCGTGGAATAATGGCGGTGAGGGGGGGATTGACTCGCCGCGCTCGCCCTACGGGCAGCCTGCGGCTGTCCAACCGGCTGCGCCGGTTGTCGAACCCCGGCGGGGCTTCTCATCCACCCCTCTCAGTGCGCTATGCATAC
>NZ_CALNWY010000041.1 GCF_940807255.1 Mixta sp. Marseille-Q2659
ACGCTGCTGGCGGAGCTGGCGCGTAACGCGCCCTGCGATGCGATTGTGTTTGGGCTAATCGGCGAACGCGGGCGCGAACTGCGTGAGTTTCTCGATCATGAACTGGACGAGGAGTTGCGCAGCCGCACGGTCTTGATCTGTTCCACCTCCGATCGCAGCAGCATGGAGCGCGCCCGCGCCGCTTTTACCGCCACCGCCATCGCCGAAGCCTTTCGCGAACAGGGCAAAAGCGTGCTGCTGATCCTCGATTCCCTGACCCGCTTCGCCCGCGCCCAGCGTGAAATCGGCCTGGCGCTGGGCGAACCGCCCGGACGCGGCGGCCTGCCGCCCTCGGTGTATACCCTGCTTCCGGGGCTGCTGGAGCGCGCCGGACAGACCGAAAAAGGAGCGATTACCGCGCTCTATTCGGTGCTGATTGAAGCCGACTCGATGAACGATCCGGTGGCCGATGAGGTGCGATCGCTGATCGACGGCCATATCGTCCTGTCGCGCCGCCTGGCGGAGCGCGGTCACTATCCCGCTATCGATGTGCTGACCAGCCTCAGCCGCACCATGAGCAACGTCGTCACCCGCGAACAGATGCGCGACGCCACGCAGCTGCGTCGCATGATGGCGGCGTGGCAGCAGGTCGAAATGCTGATCCGCCTTGGCGAATATCAGCCCGGCCACGATGCGATGACCGACGCGGCGGTCGAGGCGCAACCGGTAATTAACGGTTACCTGCGTCAGGCGACGCGCGAGCCAAGCGCCTGGGAGGCGACGCTACATCATCTTGCAGAGGTGAGCCAACATGCGCCAGAGAACTAATCCTGTCGAAGAATTGCCGCCGGACGATCCCGGTGCCGGTCTGCGCGACGCCTTTGCGTTGCTGTTGCCGATCCGCCGTCAGCGCCTGCGCCGCAGCGAACGCCAGCAGCGGCAGCATGAGCTGCAGCTGAAGCGGTTGCGGGAAGAAGAACGGGCCGCCGCCGGGCAGCTCACAGAACGGCAGAGTGACTATCAAACCCTGCGCGACGGCTTCGATGCCGCGCATCTGGGGCATCAGACGTTGTCCCAGCTGCAGCGCGGCCTGCAACGGGAGGCGCAGGCTGCCGGTGCGCTGCAGCAGCAACAGCAGCAGGTGCGGGAGTATGAATGCCGGTGCGTTACGCAAGGCGAACGGCTGGCGGCGGCGCAGACGGAAACCCAGCGGCGTCAGCGCGAACTGGAAAAGCTGGAGATGCTGATGCAGGAAAATGAGGTGAAACCATGAATCCTTTTGCCGAGCGCGCCGTGACGGCGAAGCCGCGACCGGAGCCGGAGCGCCGTCCGCAGGAGCGGGAGACGCCAGACCGTCGTACAACGCCCGCGCCTGCTGTGCGAACGAAACCGCAGCCGCAGCCGGAACCAATGCCCCAGGCGAAGCCCGCGTCGCGCGCCGCAGAGCGAACGCGCAGTGAACGCAGCCAGGGTAACAGCCAGAGCAGCGGCGCAAAGCGCGCTGATGAGCCTCAGACCGCCACGCCCGACGCTATGCTGTTCAGCACTCTGTTGGATATGGTGCCGACGCCGCCCGCGCTGCATCCCGGCGTAGCGGAGCTGCAGCCGCGCACGCATCATGCGCCAGCGGCCCATTCCCCCATGTCGGGCGGTGCGCCGCTGGCGCTGTGGCAGCCGCTGGAAGCGGAGCTGGGCGCATCGCCGATCGCCAGCCCGACGGGCCGGTGGCGATGACGCTGCTGCTGCCGCGTCTCGGCGCGGTGGATGCGCGCCTGCAACATCTGCCTGCTGGCGGCTGGGATATTGCGCTGCGTTTTTCTCCGGCGGCGCTGGGCGCGCTGGAAGCGCATCAGGAGCGCTGTCGGCAGGCGTTGCGGCGTCGGCTGGCCAGCCGGGTGCGCCTGCGCTTTGAGCAACGGGGGGCCGCATGACGCTTGCTCTGCCGCGTCTGAAAACGGACGACGCCCGGCTGCGCCAGCGTATCGGCGCCGGACAACGCTTTGACTACAGACTGGCGGGTGAGACGTGCCAGCTGGCGCTGTTTCTGCTGCCGGCGGGCAGCCAGCCGCAAGCAAATTCACCTGACCCGGCGTCCACCACAGGCGACCAGCCCGCAATAAGGGTCACGGGATTTTCCTCTGCGGCAGACGAGCGCACGTTGGCGCTGCGCTGCGACAGCGGCATTGTGCAGCTCAGCGATGCAGAAGGCGTGCTGGGCCTGCTTTCTGATTGTCCGGCGCTGCCGCACGTCGAGACGGAGGTGACGCCCTGGTACTGGCCACTGTTTTATCAGGGCATGAGCGAGGAATTACAGCGGCTGTTTGGTGAGCTGACGCCGGTAAATACGCTAAATCACGCGTCGTTTGCCCTGCGGCTGGAACTGATGGCTGGCGAACTCCACTTACAAAGCACGTTGACGGCATCGATCGCCACGCTGAACGCCCTGCTGGATAAGCCAGGATGGCGGCCTGCGGCGGCGGCGCTGCCGTCCGGTCTGCCATTGTGCTTTCCGCTGAGCCTCGGTGCGTTGACGCTGAGCGCCGCGCAGCTGCGTCAGCTGCGGCCGGAGGATGTGCTGCTGCCAACGCGCGGCGCCTTTTCTCCGCGTGGAGAAGGCACGTTGCAGCTGGCCGGCATGCGCCTGACCGGAGAACTGACCGGCGAGGCGGACCGGGCTTTTTTTACTCTTTTTGATCTGGAGATCGCGCCTGTGACATTTCCCTACGATAACGATGATATGGCCTCCGCGCCGCCGCCCGATGAGCGCCAACAGAGCGAATCAGCGCCTGCGCTCGATGGCCTGCCGCTGGCGTTAACGGTGCGCTGCGGCCAGCTGCGTTTAACGCTGGGGGAGCTACAGCGCCTGAGTGCCGGTTCTACGGTGATGGTCGATAACGTGCAGCCGGGCGAAGCGCTGCTCTGTCACGGCGATTTTCCGCTGGCGAAAGGCGAGCTGGTGGATGTGGAAGGGCGGCTGGGACTGCAGATCACCCATATGCTGCCGGGCAGCATCAATCCTCTGGGCCACGACAGGTAAGCGCGCATGGAGATGCAGTCGCTTAACCCGATGATGCTGGCGTTGTTCCTCGGCGCGCTGTCGCTGGTGCCGATGCTGATGATCATCTGTACCTGCTTTCTGAAAATTTCCATGGTGCTGATGCTGACGCGCAATGCGATGGGCGTGCAGCAGGTGCCGCCCAATATGGCGCTGTACGGCATCGCGCTGGCCGCCACGCTGTTTGTTATGGCGCCGGTATTTAATGAATCGAGCCAGCGCATCAAGGCGATGCCGCTCGATTTCAGCAGCATGGAACGGCTGGAATATACCTTCGGCAACGGCGCCGAGCCGCTGAGAAAATTTATGTCGCACAATACCGATCCCGACATTCTGGTGCATCTTCAGGAGAACGGCGCGCGCATGTGGCCGAAAGAGATGGCGCAAAGCATTACGCCGCAAAGTCCGCTGCTGATTATTCCCGCCTTTGTGCTGTCGGAGCTGCAAAACGGCTTCAAAATCGGCTTTCTGATTTTTATTCCCTTTCTGGTGGTCGATCTGATTGTCTCCAACGTGCTGCTGGCGCTGGGGATGCAAATGGTTTCACCGATGACGGTCTCGCTGCCGCTAAAAATCCTGCTGTTTGTGCTGGTCAGCGGCTGGACGCGTCTGCTGGACGGCCTGTTCTACAGCTATCTGTGAGGCGGCGATGGAGATACTGACGTTTTTCCGCCAGGCCATGCTGTTAGTGGTGCTGCTTTCCGCGCCGCCGC
Organism: Mixta sp. Marseille-Q2659; assembly: GCF_940807255.1. Lineage (GTDB taxonomy): Bacteria > Pseudomonadota > Gammaproteobacteria > Enterobacterales > Enterobacteriaceae > Mixta. The sequence goes on from NZ_CALNWY010000041.1 coordinate 3,748, forward strand.
TGATTGTGGCGGTGCTGGTGGGAATGGTGATTTCGCTGGTGCAGGCGGCGATGCAGCTGCAGGATCAGACGCTGCCGTTTTGCCTGAAGCTGGTGGCGGTGGGTATTACGCTGGCGATGACCGGACGCTGGGTAGGCGTCGAGCTGATCCAGCTGACGCAGAATGCGTTCGCCATGATGTCGCGGGTAGGCAGTTAATGCTGTGGAGCGACGCGCTGGATCAGCTGTTTAACGCGCTGCTGGCGCTATTGCTGGGCATGACGCGCATTTTTCCCTGTCTGCTGCTGACGCCGATCTTCTCGTTTTCCGTGATTAAAGGCACGTTGCGTACCGCTATCGTGGTGGCGCTGGCGCTGTTTATCGCGCCGGTCATTTACCAGGATATGCTCAGCGCGGCGCTGTCGCTGCCGGCCATCGCGGCCATCGCGCTTAAAGAGCTGATCCTCGGCACGCTGATTGGCCTGATTCTGGGGTTACCGTTCTGGATGTATGAATCGGTAGGCGCGCTGTTCGATAACCAGCGCGGCGCGCTGATGGGCGGACAGATTAACCCGCAGCTGGGGCCGGACGCTACGCCGCTGGGCTACCTGATGAAACAGACCATTATTCTGCTGCTGATCGTTGGGCCAGGGCTGGGCGCGATAACACAGCTCATCTGGGACAGCTACCGCATCTGGCCGCCGCTGGTCTGGCTGCCGTCGCTGAGCGAACAGGGCTGGCAGGTCTGGCTGGGGCTGCTGAAGGAGACCTTTGTTACCATGGTGCTGTACGCCGGGCCGCTGGTTGGACTGCTGCTGCTGCTCGATTTTGCCGTCGGCATCATTAGCATTTACAGCCCGCAAATCCAGGCCACGGTGCTGGCGATCCCGCTGAAATGTTTGCTGGGACTGCTGTTTTTTGTGCTGTATCTGCCGCTATTGAATCATCTGGCGGGCGAGCGCCTGTTTGAGCTGCGCGACCTGACGCCTGTTTTCCCTCATCTGTTCGATGTTAAAGGCGCGGGCCATGAGTGAAAAAACCGAAGACGCAACTCCGCAAAAGCTGCAGGAGTCACGTAAAAAAGGGCAGGTCAGCCAGAGCCAGGATATTCCCAAGCTGCTGATCTCGATTGGCATTCTGGAGGCGATTTTTGCGCTGGTGGATAGCGGCATGCAGCGGATGGAAGCGATGATTATGCTGCCGCTGACGCGTATCGGGCAGCCTTTTGGTCATGCGATGGAAGAGGTGGCCACCGATTCGCTGCTGGTGCTGGCGCTCTTTTCCGCCATTATCGGGGCGATTGCAATTGTGCTGCGCATTGTCGGCGGCTGGCTGCAGTTCGGCCCGCTGTTTGCGGTAGAAGCGATGATGCCGAAGCTCGATAGCCTGAACCCGGTGAACCACTTTAAAAATATGTTCTCGGCGCGCCAGTTCACCCAGCTGCTGACCAGCCTGGTTAAGGCGCTGGCGATTGGCGTAGTGCTGTGGCTGGCGCTGGAGCCGGAAATCGGTAACCTGGCGCGCCTGGCACAAACCGATCTCAACACCTTCTGGCACGGCGTACTGATGCTGTTTATCAAGGCGGCGCGCCAGGTGTTGCTGGCGCTGCTGGCGATGAGCGCGCTCGACTTTGGCATACAAAAATATTTTTATCTGAAGCAGCAGCGTATGAGCCACGAAGATATTCGCAATGAATTTAAGCAGAGCGAAGGCGATCCGCATATGAAAGGGCACCGCCGCCAGGTGGCGCATGAAATTCTCAATGAAGCGCCGAAAGCGCCGCGCCAGGTGGCAGTGGAGGAAGCGGACGTGCTGCTGGTCAATCCCACCCACTTTGCCGTCGGGCTTTACTATCGCCCCGGTGAGACGCCACTGCCGCGCCTGCTGTTTAAGGCCAGTGACGATGATGCGCACCATTTAATCGAGCAGGCGCAGCGCGCGAAGATTCCGGTCATTCGCTATATCTGGCTGGCGCGCACGCTCTATCGCACCACGGCGGAAGGTGAGTGGATCCCGCGTGAAACCTTAAAAGCGGTGGCGCAGGTCTATCGTTTGTTACGCGAGCTGGAAGATCACTATCTGGATGAGGTGATCGAGCTGGAGGAGGAATAATGCGCAGCGGAAAAAATCAGCTTGCCCTGAGAAAAGCCATACGAAACGATAAAGCGCAGCGGTAAAGGTTCAGATAAGACATACCTTTCTGCCGCCTTTAAAAAGCATTTTTGTTATTAATTTGAAATAATCAGAAACTTTCAAAATTGAACGGGTTGCACCTGTATATTCTTCTTCACCTGCCTGAATCGATAAAATACCCCGCCAGATAAACCCTTTTACAGAGTATTAATCGCTGCTTATTTCATCGTGATCTGACCAGTTTAACGATGCGTCAGCTTGTCAATTGTAACAAGAGCCCTTAAGTTGCCTAACAAATCAACAACCTTTTTTCCATCAGGTTGCACCTGAAGCGCGCCAGGTGACACCTGCTCCATCATCCATGCAGCGGGGTTAACGGTCATAACGCAACATGAAAGCAGCACCACGGTTCTACGAAAAAACAGAAAGGTATTAATTGCCAGCCTGACGGGAAGTTCGATCGAGTGGTTTGACTATTTTCTGTATGGCACGGCGGCAGCACTGGTCTTTAACAAGCTCTTTTTTCCCATGGTCGATCCGGTGATCGGCCTTATTCTGGCCTATCTCTCCTTTTCCCTGACGTTTTTTATTCGCCCGATCGGTGGTGTGATTTTTGCTCATATCGGCGATCGTATTGGCCGCAAGAAAACGCTGGTGCTAACGCTTTCCCTTATGGGCGGCGCTACGGTGATGATCGGTCTGTTGCCCACATACGAAACCATCGGCATTTGGGCGCCTGTGCTATTGATTTTGATGCGCATTATTCAGGGAATAGGCATTGGCGGCGAATGGGGTGGGGCGCTGCTGCTGGCTTATGAATACGCGCCAGAGAAACGCAAAGGCTTTTTCGGTAGCATTCCGCAAGCGGGCGTGACCATTGGGATGCTGATGGCAACCTTTATCGTCTCGCTGATGACATTGTTCAGCGAGGAAGATTTCCTCTCCTGGGGCTGGCGCATTCCCTTTCTGTTAAGTTCCGTTTTGGTGCTGCTGGGGCTGTGGATCCGTAAAGATATTGACGAAACGCCAGACTTTAAAAAAATGAAACAGGCAGGCCAGGTGGCGAAGGCGCCCTTACGCGATACCCTGAAACATCACTGGCGCGAAGTGCTGATTGCCGCCGGTCTGAAAGTGGTTGAAACCGCACCTTTCTATATTTTCTCAACCTTTGTGGTCAGTTACGCCACCGCTACCCTCCATTATCAAAAATCGCAAGCGCTGGAGGCCGTGACGCTTGGCGCGCTGGTGGCCACCATCATGATCCCGCTGATGGGGCTGCTTTCCGATAAAATTGGTCGTCAGCGTATGTATGCGATCAGCGTTTTTGTTCTCGGTCTGTTTATCGTGCCCTGGTTTATGCTGCTCAACACCGGAACGACCTGGGGAATTGTGTTGGCAACGGTGATCGCCTTTGGCATTCTCTGGGCGCCGGTAACCGCTGTACTCGGTACGCTCTGTTCTGAAATCTTTAGCGCCAATGTGCGTTATACCGGTATCACGCTCGGCTACCAGCTGGGCGCTGCGCTGGCGGGCGGCACTGCACCGCTTATCGCTACCGGTTTGCTGGCGAAATATGACGGGAACTGGGTGCCGGTGGCCTGGTATCTGGCGGCCACCGTGGTTATTTCGCTGCTGGCGATATTCTGCGCCAGCCGGGTAAAACGCGAGCTGGCGATTCAGGGGCAGACTTATAAGCGCTAAGCGGTCGCTGGTAAAAGGATGGCGGTCCTGACGGAAAGCGCTGTTCCGGCAGGCGCCCGAAGCAACGATAGAAGATATAGCGGCGTTTATTGGCGTAAGCCTGGCCATCAGAGCCGGGCTTTCTGATTAATCAAGGTAGAGCTGTGTGGGACGACAGTCATACAGTTTTGCCAGTTTTTCCAGCGTGGCGCGTTGGGTTTGGTGCGTTGCTCTATCGCCGACACGCCAGCCTGCGTGATGCCTAATGCGTTTGTTACCTTTAAGCTGCTGCCGTCTCAGCCAGCCTTGCCAGCAGCGTTGGCATAAACTCCCGTACCTGCTGCCCGTGATCGATAAAATTATTCACCAGCGCGGTGAAACGCGGCGCGTCCATCTGCGCCAGCGGATGCTGACAGCACAGCCGCAGCGTTAGCTGCGTATCGAGCGCCAGCCAGCAGCCGCGCATGGCCTCCATCTCAAAATTCATCGCCAGCAGCGCGCGCCACAGCGCCGCATCGTCGCGTATCTCCTGTGAAGGCAGGATCTGGCAATGCAGCAGCAGGTTGTCACCCGGCGGCAGTTCAAGCACCGCCAGCTCCTGCTGCTGATCAAGCAGGACGCAAACGCCATTATCCAGCGTCAATTCGGTGTTCAGCGTACGGCCATACTGCTCAAGCAGGCGTTGCAAATAAAGACTGTCCATTAACGGCTCCTGTTAACTTTTAAGTACCCGACCATCCTGCTGTGCGGCCTGTAACGGCGTCGCCAGCTGTTCTGTGCTGCGGCGAGCCAGCTCGCCTTCCAGCGTGTAAGATTGCGGGCTCTGCTGATCGCGTCCGTAGCTGAAACTGATCTTGCCGAGATTGCGGCTTTTGGCGATGGAAACATTGCTGCCGCCGCCCAGCAGAAATTGTGGCGTAGTCACGCCGTCGCTTTTGCTCTTGCTCTCGGTAAAGGCGATCGATTTGATGCGCATATTGCTGCGCGTTTTCAGGCGTGACTCCAGCTCGTCGCGGCTGATACGACCGGCAATCCAGTCCGCGTTAAGCTGCTCTTTAACCTGATCTTTCGGCTCCAGCGTTACCACCGCCTGGGTATCGGGAGAAAGCTTCATCTGCTTGATCAGCCCGCTCAGATGCGCATCCCGCTGCATCATGGCGTGAATGCGGTTGGCATTGCTAAGCTCATGGTTAGATTCGGTTTCATGGTTCAGCATATCGCCGATCCAGTGCAGCAGGCCGTTGCTGTCGATTTTTGCCAGATTGTTATAGCTCGACTGCGTCTCCGCGCCGCCCGGCAGCGGAACGTGATGATTGAGCGCTTCCCGCTGCTGGCGTAGCTTCACCAGCTCACGCATCGCGGCATATTGCGCATTATTCGTGACCTTGCCCTGCGCCTCGTGCTGACCAAAATGGTTCAGTAGCGCATCGAGTTTTTCATCATTGGTTTTTACCGGGGTTCCGCTGTCGGCGGCGGGATCTTTGAGCGAATCCATCAGCTGTGCCGTCGCCCGGTCGGTAAAGGCTTTGGTCAGGCTCTCCGTCACCTTATCCAGATGCGTGGCGGCCAGCCGATGCGGCTGGGTCAGCTCCAGGCTTAATGACTGCTTAGTGCGATTATCAAAGCTGTAACGCACACCCGCGCCGGTGGTCGCCATAATCGGCTGACGCGCCTGATCGGTACGGTTCACCATGCCGCTCGGCGACATAAAGCGGGCTTCCGCCGCGCCCTGGTTAAAAAAGCGCACGCGGTTGGTGCTGCTGGTCTGTTTGCTGGTGCTGGGGTTGCCGTTGGTGTTGCGCTCGCGTGAGGCGGCGGCAATGTTAAGGTTCGCTGCGAGGCCACCGCCAAAGCGCGTCGAGGCAATCCTGTCTTTCTCATTCTTATTGGTCATCGGCAGACCGATGCTGGCCTGCGCGGCAGCGCTGGTATCCAGACTGGCGGTCCAGGTGGTGCCGTTTTTCACCTTATGCTCATTGCCTTTATCCAGCAGTTCCAGCGGATCGATCTGGTTGCTGGCCAGGCGGTTAAGGAAATCGCCGATTTCGTTGTCGGCAAGGCTGAAGCTGACGTTATTTTGCGCCTGGCGCTGAATATTCAGCGAGGCCGCTGCGCCCAGCCGGACAACCGGCGATGCGCGATGCTCGCCATTTTTACCGAAATTCACATCGTCAGGATTAACGTGGCCCGTCAGCATGTTTCGGCCAACGGCGGTAAAAGGCGTAATGCCGCCTGCGCCGTTGCGTCCAACGGTAACGGTCAGCCCCTCTTCGCCACGGGCAAAGGCCAGGCTGTAGCCGCGATCGGCGTTGGCTCGTCCGCCAATCACGCTGATCGTCTGAGCGCCCGGCAGCACCACGCTGGAGGCAAAGGCGCCGTAATTACTGTTAAAGGTCAGGCTCTCGCCGTTACTCAGCGATTTCAGCTCATTCGCCAGGCTCTCTACCAGCTGCGGCTGGCTCTGCGCGTTAAATACCGTGCGCGAGGTCAGATTAAGGCCGTGGTGTTCTTTGGCGAAGGCGTTAGTCATCTTCTTGATCGCATCATAGTTCGCCTCAACCTGCTGGGTGTTGGCGAAGCCCTGATCGGTCAGCTTCTTCACCGGATTATCGTTCCAGCGCCGGTCGCGCAGGTCGTGGATAGCCGTTTGCAGCGCCGCGCGCGCCGCCGCCGGATCGCCGCCGGTCGCCAGCGTGTGCTGATAAACATCCAGCGCGCTGTGCAAATGCTGCTGGGTCATGGCGTCAAGAAACAGGCGCGATTTCACCAGCCCCAGCTCATCATGGCTGTCGCGCGTCGGCTTATGAGTATCATGTTTGAGATGATCGAGGGTTAAGCGACTGGCGCGCATGCCGTTAATGATGCGCAGCGCTGGCGCGGTATGGGCGGAAGGGTTGTTATGAATCAGCTGGTGCAGCGTGCCGACCATTTTGGGATCGCGGTGGCTGGCTGCATTCAGGTGACCGTGATGGGTGTTCTTTAACGTCTTCGGATTGGTGTTCAGTTGATTTTTATCATCCAGCACGCCGTAGTGTTGGCCGACCGCCTGGCTTTGCAGCATCAGGCTGCGGCCCAGATCTTCGGCAAAGTCGGTAATCGCCTGATGCAGCGTTGGATCGCTGTTTTTAATGTTCATCTGGGTCAGGCGCTGCTCCAGCGCTTGATGGGGCTGGATAATCGTATTGTGTCGGGCGGTGATCGCCTGCGCGATACTGTTTTGCGCCTGATAAAGCGGGCTGAGTCCTTCGCGTCCGTTCAGGCGATGCTTAACTTCATTGCCCAGGTTTTTTAGCGGACGCGGCCAGCCGCCGCCGGAAGTGCGCAGTACAAACGCCTGCATACGTTTTTTAAACGGGCTGTTTACTCGCGAGGTGTCGTTACCGCTGCTGCCGAACAGGTCGATCTCGCGTTTATAGGTGACGTTGGTGCCGGGAATACGCCCTGACTTGCCCGCATCGCCCAGCCGGCCAAAGGTGGTGGCGGAGCTATTGTTTTCATCGTTCTGCAGCGCCTGCTGGCGATCTACCGGCTGCCAGCTGCCTGCTTCCAGCCGGGCGGCGTTGCCCGCTTCGTCCGCGACCATCAGCTGACCTTTGCCATCGGTATGCAGGCTGGCAGGCGTGCTGAGGCCCGGCGGCAGCGCGCTAACTGGCTGCCAGCCATCGCCGTTGCTGCCCTGCCATTCCTTGCTATCCAGCATAAACAGCTGACCGCCGCCGGTCAGACCGAACAGCTTGTTATATTCATTAACCGCCATATCTTTCAGCTGCGCCTGCTTTGCCGCCTCGCCGGTTAAGCCCTGAGTGGCGGGCAGGCCGGTTTTGGTGATGCGCTGTGGCGGCTGGCGATCGCGCCGCAGGCCGGAGGAGATCTGATGCAAACGCATTTCGCCGCTCTCATCCAGCGCCAGCAGCCGACCGTTGCCCAGCGAGGCGACGGTCTGCGTTTTGCTCTCTTTGCCCAGCCCGTGCAGCGCCAGATCCGCCTTAACGCTGTTTTTCACCTGCGTCATATGAAACAGGTTGTTGTGGTGCAGGGTTTTATTGCCCGCCTGATTGATTTTCAGCGGCTTCACCTCGCCGCCTTCCACCTTTAACGGCAGGCCGTCATTGCCGCGAATTAAACGATCGGCTTTTTCACTGGTCGGTTCCCAGCGGCGGGAAACCGCATCGTAAAAATGCACTTTGCCATCCATCAGCGCCACCTTGCCGAGCCGACCGGCATCGACCACGGCGTGCGGCAGCGGCTCGCTGCGGCGCAGCCCTTTCTGATAATCCATTATCAGGCTTTCGCTGAGGTTCCAGCCGGGCGTGACGCCATGCGCATCCAGCTGACAGCTGTGTTCGTTATCCAGCCGATCTTTCACCACCGCGTGGAGCTGACCCTGACCGTTGTTATGCAACGCGGTAATTTGCGCGCCGTCGCCAAAGGCGGTGCGGATCGCCTGGTTGCGCGGATCTTCGTTGAAGTTAACCTCGCGGACGCTGGCATCGGGACGGGCGGCGCTGAACAGCTTGCCGTTGGGATCGACGGCAAGGATCTGGTTGTGATGCAAAGCGATGGCGCTGAGCTGAAAATCATGCGACTGGCCGTTTACGCTCTGCTTCATTGCCAGCGTCGGGCTTTGCCAGTCGCCAGCGTTGATATTATTCATCAGCCGCAGCTGCTGACCGTGGCTCTCTTTATCTTTCAATACCACCGCCAGCTCGCCCTGCGAACCAGCGCTAAAGGCGGCGATTTTGTCATCGAACACCAGGCTTTTTTGCTGCTGGCTCAGGTTGTGCAACCGCTTATCTCCCTGAATGGCGTAGAGCTGGTTGTTGCCCTGGCGGCTGAGCTTATCGAACGTTTTCTCATCCACACCGTGCATTGGTTCCCAGCGCTGGCTCGCGGTGTCAAAACGATGCAGACGATTTTCATGCAGCCGCAGATGTTCGTCTGGCGCGCCGTCAGCGGGCTGGTGGCGGTAAATGCCGGTCAGCAACGAATGAACCGCCCGATCGGGCAGCGGACGATGCTGCTGCGTTCCGTTGTGATGCAGGGCGATACGCTGACTGACGGTATCCAGCCGCGGCTGATGGCCAGGCGGCGTTGGCTGGCTGTGGGCCACGGCGGTAAAGGCCAACGGTGAATCCTGCACGTTAAGCAGCCGTCCGCGGTGATCGAGCAGAACATGATGATGCTCACCGCCGCTGGCATGCCAGCGATAGCGCTGATCGGCTTTCCCCAGGGTTTGATCCAGTAACGGCTTGAGCGTCTCTGCCGCCTCAATATGAAGGCGACCGCCGTTCAGCGCGAGACGGTTTAACTGTTCGTCAGGTGCCGCAGCGGCTGGCGCTGGCGTCTGGCCTTCAGCAGAAGTACGCTCCAGGCGCTGGCGCTGCGCCTGTTTGGTCGCCAGCTTCGTTTTCTCATCGTCGCTAAGCGTGTTGGCCTGACGATCGGCTATCTGGTCGATCAGCTGCAGCATATTGCTGCTCCATTCGGACACCGAGTCCGGCGAAAGATGGTTCTGCTGTGGCGGTCTGCGGCTGGATGGCGACGCGTCAGAGAGCGAGTTGCGGCGGGCTGGCGCGGCGGGCCGCTCGCTGCCGCCTGGCGCGCTATCCATTGAATGACGGCGTGCCGGTGGTTTGCTCAATGGCCAGCTATCGACGGGAGTCGCCTCGTGTTCGCCAGTAGAGTGACGCCGCCGCGCCGTGCCGTTTTCCGCATTCTGCGCGGCGCGGCGCGTTTCCGGCTGTGAATGCTGTCGCCGCAGCGAAGAAGTGGCGCCTGGCTGCTGATGTACCGATGCGGGTGCGCGGGCGCTGCCCAGCAACAAGTTGCTGCTGCTGCGCTGTGTGGCGCGCGCCGCGCCCTGAGTAACGCTAGATTGCGCGCTGCGAGCGCTAATTTGACTGGCGGCTCGCGCCACGGCGCTGGCGCCTGCAATAACCGGAGGAAAAACCATAAATACTCCTCGTTTTGTTCTCAGGGATGAACCTGCACCTGCGTGTAATCGTAAGAGCCGTTGCGCAGCTCCGGTTGCCACCAGATGGTCAGGTGTTGCAGGTCGGACTGAGGGCGGCAGCCCATATCCTGACAGCCGGGCGGCGCTTTCGGCGCGCAGGCGCTCAGCAGCAGGCTAAACAGGGCGGTAAAAATGAGTTTGCGTAGCATAAGCATCCTTAGCGTGTCAGGCGGCTGCCGGTAGCGGTGGAGGAGAGCAGCGAGACGCGGCTCGGACGGGCGACGGCGCCGGGTTCAAAGGCGACGTAAACCTCCGCCGATTCGCCGGGGCGCAGCTGCGAACGCGGCCAGACCGCCACCGCCAACGTGCGATCGCTGCGGCAGCTCGCCTCGTCAAAGCGCTGCGTCACGTTGCTGTTATTGGTCACGACGCCGACGGTGATTTGAACCGAGTTGCTGTGATACCACTGATGACGCCGGTAGTCGTTAAACAACCCGCCCGGCAGGCTGCACAGCGCGCTCAGCGTCTGGCCGCTGCCGCCGGTCGAAAAGCCGGTCGGCACGCGGTTTTCCGCTAAATCGCGCAATGCCGTTTCCACCAGGCTTTTCATATCGGTGTATTTATGGCGGCGGTTAACGTCGCTCATCGCATCGTTAAGCTGCGAGCGGTTTTCTTCTGCGATATAGCGCGACGGATCGACCTGATCGCCCACCAGATGCGGGGTGATAATAAACAGCCGTTCACGCTGGGAGGTTTCATGTTGCGTTGAGGTAAACAGCTTGCCGATCAGCGGAATGCTGCCGAGGATCGGAATGCGCCGCTCGCGATCGCCGCTCTGCTTGGTATGAAAACCGCCCATAACCAACGAGCGCCGCTCCTGTACCAGCGCCTGGGTGCTGATCACGCCGTTGCTGGTGCCTTCCGCCTCGCCGTCATCGTTTTTATCCAGTTTGCCGTCCTCAACGTCCACAATCAGCTGCACCGACGATTTGACATTGCCGATAGCGCGCGGCGTCACGCGCAGGCTGGTGCCAGCGGTCACCGCCTGAATATCGGCAACCCGTTCGCCGACCGCGCGAATAAAGGCGGTATCGCTGAAGTCGATCACCGCAGGCTGGTTCTCCAGCGTCATGATGGAGGGATTGGCGATAATCGACGCGGTGCCTTCCCCTTCCAGCGCCTGAATATCGGCGAAGAAGCGGCGAAAATCGGTGACGAACAGCGTGCTGGGGCCGGAAAGCAGCGTCGAGCCGCCGCTGACATTGCCGAACTGTCCCGCCCAGCTGCTGGAGAGACGCGCCAGCTCGTTGCGATCGATGTCCACGATCAGCGCGTCAATCTCGATCAGTTTTTGCGGGACGTCGATCGTCGCGATCAGCGACTGATAGGCACTGCGATATTTCGGATCGTCGCGCACCAGCAGGGCGTTATTGCGCACGTCGGCGGAAACGCGTCCGGCCATCGCGCTCGTGGTGCCGCCGGAGGTGTCGTGATCCTGATGGGTGCCGCGCCCTATTAGCTGGTTCAGAATGCCCTGCGATTCCATGCGCATCTGTTCCATGCCTTCTTCACCGCCCTGGCCACCGCTCATCCCTTTGGCGCTGTCGCCGCTGCTCTGTCCCAGCAGCTCGTTAAGCATGGTCGCCACGCCCGGCACCAGCAGCGTCTGGTCGCGATAGCGAATATTACGATCGGCCACCGAGGCGTATTTCAGCGGAAAGGTCATCATCTCTTTCGGCTCTTTATCCTCTTTCGGCGTGTCGGACTTTTTCGCGAAATCGGCGATCAGATTGACATACTCCGGCGGGCCGGTAACCAGCACCACGCCTTCATCAGGCAGCTCGCCCCAGCCGAAGCGCGGCTCCAGCAGGCCGACGCCTTTCAGCGCCTGTTTAATATCGGGCGCGGCGTCGGGCGAGATCTCCAGCCGACGCGAAGTCTGCGCCGCCAGCGGGCTGACGTAGAGCGTGTTGTTGTAAACAAACCACTGAAAGCGATACTCCAGCGCCAGCCGGTTAAGAAAGGCTTCCGGGCTGACGGCGCGCAGACGGCCGGTCACATTGCTGTCGGGCAAGGTGCCAAGATTAATATCCACGCCAAAGCTGTTAGTGAAGTCTTCAAGGATAATGCTGAGCGGCGTATTGTCGGCGGAATAGGCGTAGGCGCCGTTTTTCCAGGCTTCCGGGGTGCTGGCATGCAGCGCGCCAGCGCATAGCAATAGCAGGGCGGCTGTCCAGCGCAGCAGCCGTTTAATAGCGGGCAGGGCGATCACACCTTACTCCTTTCTTCTGACATCTGTTCACGAAAGCCCGTAGCGGCAGCCGCAGCTGCCGTCCGTTAACGCAGATCAGTTAATGGCATCGATAATCGCTTTACGGATGCCGAACTTAAACTGGGTATATTGCGAGCTGGCCCAGCTGGCGTTGGACATATCCAGCAGCTGGTTTTGGAAGGCGTACATATCGCTGAGACTGAACGGTTGTCCTGACATCTCTTTGGCGAACTGGTAGGTCTCGTTGTGGGTACGGCTGGACTGGCTGGATAAGCGGCGTTGCAGCAAATCTTCGGAAGGCATGACGCGACTCCTCTGGGGTTAACATTCTCCCTTGAGTGGCGACTATTGCCGTTGGGTTCCGTCGGGGATAAAAAATTATCCGCCGCCCAGCGCCTGGCAGAGCGAGTGCCAGCTGATATGCAGCTCGCCTTGTTGAGCGATCAGCCGCAGCGCGTCCGTTTCCAGGCGATCGTCGGGCGCGAGTTGCCAGCGCAAAGCGGGGCGTGCGCTCAGCCAGGCGGCCAGCGTCGGCTGCCGGGCCGGGGAACAACAGAGCGTCGCCTCGCTGTCCGGCGTGGCCCGGTGTAATAATTGCGTCAGCAGCGCCTCCAGCCGTGCGGCAGGCGGCACTTCGGCCAGGCAGTGCGTCAGCGCCTGGCTAAGCAGTTGGCTGGCCGTCTGCACGATCTGCTGCTGTTGGGCTTCACGCGCCCGTTGCCAGTCGTCAAACAGCGTTTGCGCCTGCTGCCAGAAGTGCGCCTGCTCCTCTTCAAGCCGCTCGGCGGCTTCCGCCTCTGCCTGTTGCAGGATCTGTTGCGCCTGATGCTGCGCCGCCTCCAGTAGCTGTTGCGCCTGCGCTTCCGCCGCCAGCACGATCGCCTGCGCCTGTTGCTGCTGCATCAGCGCTTCCCGGCTCAGCAGCGCCTGCTGCGGCTCCGGCGGCGTAAAGCAGGTTAACGGCCTAAGCTGCCACATCATCATTCTCCTGCGGCTGACAGCGCCACAGCGCGGCCTCCAGCAGCGGCTGTAGCCGCCGTGCCGGTAGCGCAAGCGGCTGCGGCGGACAGGCGAGCGCGGACTCGCGCGCAAACGCCATACGTAACCGGCTCCAGCAGTCGGGCCACAGCGCCTGCAACAGCGGCAGCGCCGCCGGGCTTTGCTGCACGTTTTCCGGCAGCCAGCTTTCCGGGCGCAATCCTTTCGCCAGACGCCGACACCAGATTTTTTCTTCGCCGGGCAGGTCGCTTTCCGCGCCGCAGATCGCGGCGGTTAACGCCAGCAGGCGCGTTTTTTGCGCTTCAGAAAGCGCCAGCAGCGCTAACAACAGCGGCGGCGGCGAGGGCAGCGGATCGCTTGCGACGCCCCACTGCTGGCCTATCGCCGCGCCGCGCAGTCGCGCCAGCCTGAGCTGTTCTCTTTCTGGCAGCGCAAACCAGCGATCCTGGCGCCAGCTTTCATGAGCCGTGCGCCAGTAGCCGCTGTGCCACCACATCAGCCATTCTGTCATGACGGTTTCCCTGGGTTGGCGACCGCCGTACGTGTTCCTTTTTTACCAGAGCGCAGCATCACTACGCCGATAATCAACAACAGCAAAATTCCGGCCACGCTCAGTACGGTTTTTATCAGTGAAAACTGGCCGGGAGAGAGGGTAAACGGCCCCATTTTTACCGTTTCGACCCGATCCTCATAGATTTTCGCGGGCACAAAAACGATGGCTAAATCGCGATCGTCGCGTCCGACCAGGCCAGGAATGCTGGTGGCGACCAGGCGGCGAATGCGCGGCTCAATGCTGTCGGGATCGAGCGAGTCGTGATATTTGATAAAGACGGATGCCGAGGCAGGCTGCACCGGCTCGCCGGGCGCAATACGTTCCGGCAGCACTACGTGTACACGCGCCACCACCACGCCGTCGATCTGCGCCAGCGTTGATTCCACCTCCTGAGACAGCGCATAGATATAGCGCGCCCGCTCCTCCATCGGGCTGGAGATCACGCCGCTTTTCTGAAAGACCTCGCCCAGGTTGGTGCGCGCTTTGCGCGGCAGTCCGGCGGCTTCGAGGATATTGACCGAACGCTCGATATTTTCCGGCGCGACCAGCACTGAAACGCCCGCCTTATCCACGCGCTTGCTGGCGGCGATATGGTAGCGATTCAGTTCGGCAACAATATCGTTGGCGTCGTTTTCGGCCAGGTTGCTGTTCAGGACGGTATCGTCGCCGCAGCCGCTCAGCAGCAGGGCAAGAAGGCCGACCAGCAGGGCTTTTACCAGACAAGGTCGCATAGCGTTTACTGTAAGTTGGTTAATTTATCCAGGCTTTGCACGCCTTTAGAGATGATTTTGGCGTTCATCAGGCTCTGCACGTAATAGTCCGACAGCGCGGCGTTAGCGGCGCTAAAATCGAGCGAGTTGGTGGAACGTGATGCGACTTGCAGATCGCGAAACGCGCTCTGCTGCGTCTGCTGGTTGCGGCTGATGGCATCCGTCAGGCTGCTGATAATATTGGGCGTGCTGCCTGTGGACGTGGAGCCTTCAGGCGCATTCATCGCCGCGCTGAACCATTGCGCATCGGCCTCGTTTACCGTCGGAGACGCCTCGTCCGGTTCCAGCGTGACTGAAGTGGTCAGAGAAGGTGAGGTGTTATTGACTTTCATCGGTTCGGCTCTTCTGTCAAAGGAAAGAGAGGGAGGAGCGTGGCGTTCTCCTCCCCGCCCTTGATGCTTAGTAGGAGATCTTCACCTGGGCAGCGGCTGAACCGGCCTGGGCCGCGCTGTCCGCGATGGCGTTGATATGCTGGTTCTCTGCATCCAGCTTGGCCTTTTCCACCTGGTTTTTCTGCATCTCTCTCTGTACGCCCTGCATTTCCATCATAAAGTCCGCCCCGCCCATTGCGCTTGAAAGCTGGGTCAGGGAGCTGGCGCCGCCGGTGATCATGCCTGTTAAACCTGAAGTTACGCCCATGGTTATTTCCTCTTTAATGTTGAAGGTTGTACTGCGATGGTTTCGATCATTAAGTGGCGAGCGCGCCGGGCGGGTTCCATAAAAATGCAGAATTTTTTTCGCACAAAGAAAAAGCCCGTCGTGTGATAACGGCGGGCGACGGGTCAGGCGCTGAGTTTCAGCTGTTTCAGACGGTGATAGAGGGTGCGGCGGGGAATGCCCAGCTCATGTACGACATCATCAATGCGGTTGCCGTGGCGATGCAGACATTCATGGATCAGGCTGCGTTCGATACGGCGCAGCCGCTCTTTCAGCATCACCGATTCGGTCGGCGGCACCGCCTGCTGGCAGAGCGGCGGCAGCCCCAGCACAAAGCGTTCCGCCGCCGCTTTCAGCTCGCGAATATTGCCCGGCCAGCTGTGCAGCAGCAGCGCCTCGTCCAGTCCGGGCAGGCGCGGCGGCAGCGGCTGGTTCAGACGCTGTGCGGCCTCCTGGGTGAACTGGCGGAACAGCGGAATAATCAGCTCTGGTCGCGAACGCACCGTGGGCGTCGCCAGCGTAATGGTATTCAGTCGGAAATAGAGATCGCGCCGGAAACGTCCTTCGTCCACCAGTTGCTCCAGCGGCGTTTGCGCCGCCGCAATGACCCGCAGCTTGAGCGGAATGCAGCGGGTGCTGCCGAGGCGCTCGATGGCACGCGACTCCAGCATGCGCAGCAGCTTGGCCTGCACCGTTAACGGCATGCTGTCGATCTCATCCAGAAACAGAATGCCGTTATTGGCGGCCTCAATGTAGCCGGGGCGCGAATGGCTGGCGCCGGTGTATGCGCCGGAAACCACGCCGAACAGCTCGCTTTCCGCCAGCGTTTCCGGGATGGCGCCGCAGTTTACCGGCACCAGCGGGCCACGACAGCCGGAGCTGTCATAAATGCGGCGCGCCAGCGTATCTTTGCCGGTGCCGGTTTCGCCCTCCAGCAGCACATCCACATGGAGTGGGGCAATGGTATCCACCAGCTTATGCAGGTGAGCGTGAATATCGGTGGTCGGGAAAGCGCACATCGTTGTTACGGGTGAAGCCAAAGAGGGTTGCTCAGCATGGCCGGTGCGCCGACTCTCGTGCGCCGGACAGCGCGTGCTGGTAGTAATTGCTCTGACCATAATGTCTCCAGTGACTCGACATAAAGTTTTGCTGCGCGTGGGTTTATACGCCGCTGGCGTAACGCAAAATGTGAAATTTTTTTTATGGCATACGGTTCATAAAAAATTACAAAAGCATTCGGTTTCCTTACTTTCCGTCATAACGATCGACCGCAGCTATCAGTCTGCGCTGATAAGTTCGTAAGGATTTCCAACCGCACTGTAGGGATTTCCTGACAGCCCGCCCGCGCATCCCTTTTACCGTGCCGCTTGCGGCGATTCCTTGCCCATCAAGGCCGCCAGATGAAATTTTTATGTCTGTGGGCCAGGCCACATCTCTTTCTGTTGTCGATGGAACTCCTTTCGCTGCTCCGCCACTTACAAAGCGAACCAGAGCCTGTCATGCCGTTACAAATGTCATGAAGCTGTAAGCACAGGTCGGCCTGGGAAGCTCAATTCATTCATAAACGTAACGTTTAACCGGAGGATGTATGGGATTTAAATTAGGCGGAATCGGCGGCGGCGCAGGCAAAACTACGATGCCACCACCGGATATGACCGGCAAAGGACGTCAGGACATCGGGCCGAATGGGCCACGTAACGATACCAACGTCAACAGCACCAACGGCACCAGCAACGGCCAGAGCGTTGATGGTAAAAACGGGAAAGGCGGAAAACTCGGCGGCAACCTGCTTGATTTCGGTTTGAATGCCGGTTCGGGCGCGCTGAATTTGCTGGGAACGGGCGTGACAGGCGGCGCAGGCCTGACGGGCGGCGCAGGTGCTACCGGCGGCAATCTTCCCGGCGCTCAACAGGGCAACCAGAGCGGCGGGCTGCTCTCGTCTGCTGGCAAAGGCGGCGGCATCAGCCAACTGCTACAGCAACTGGTCATGCTGCTTGGCCTGCAACAGCTGCTGAAAGGCGGCAACAGCGAGCAGAACCCGCTGCAGCAGGCGGGTACCCCGTCAGGCGGCAGCCAGCCGACGCAGGCTAATCAGGGCGGCGTAAATGGCATGATCCAGCAGCTCCAGCAAATGATGCAGCAGATGATGCAGATGATGCAGCAGCTGACCGGTATGCAGCAGGGTGGCGGTAACAGTGCAGGCGCGCAGTCCGGCGGCGACGGCCAGGCGAATGCGCAATCTGGCGGCGGCAACATGCTGAGTAACCTGCTGAATTCGGCGCTGCAGATGACCGGCCTGAACGCGCTGATGTCGCTGCTGGGCGGCGGCTCCAGTAACGGGGGCGTGAAATAATGGCATTAAACGTTAATGGAGGGGGCGCTGTCCCCCTGTTACCCGATCTTCCGACGCCGCAGCCCGGCGGGGCGGAACTTAACGCAGGCGCACAGCCTGGCCTGCTGAAAAGCAGCGGCGGCGTGCTTAATTACGGCGGCGCGGCGGCGAATGCGCCGCTGCTCGGCGAGGCATCCGGCGACGCATTGCAGGCGGGCAGCGGACAGCAGAGCGGCGGTATGCTGCAGGGCCTGCTGATGTTTATCGGGCTGCAATCGCTGCTGCAAAACCTGTTCCAGTCGGCAGGCAGCCAGCAGGCGGGGCAGACCGCACAGAGCGGCGAGGCCGGTCAGCCGCTGCCGGATGCTTCACTGCTGACTACGCCGCAGGCTGGCGGCGCAGGCGCGGGACAGGTGCGCAGCAGTGAGCATGACACCAGCGTCAGGCCGACCGAAAAGAACCTGACGGGCCGTCCGCCGGGCGATAACCGCAGCGCCGAGCAGATTCTGGATGAAAACCCGGTGCTGAAGAATCTGGGCAATCAAAAGGATATTAAGCGCGATCAGTTGAAAGAGCGCTTTGGCGACTGGACTGCCGATAACCCGGATCCGAAAAGCCGGGCGGATGCGGCCTACAATATGGCCTGCGTGCTTAACAGCGTGAAAGGACTCAACGATCGTGACGGCGATCCGCGCGGCGAGGTCAGCACCAACGGCAAGATTGAAGGGATCACCAAATCCGGCGACGCCCGTCACGGTACGGAAGCTGGCGTGCTGAAGGATATTGCGGAACAGGGACTCAGCGCGCTGCCAGCGGACGGCAACCTGCCGCAGACCAAAGATACGCATGTGCGTAAGGACGGCACCAATAAAGACAACTTCCAGTGGGGAATGGGCGAAATTGGGCGCGTGCTGTCCAATATTCCGATTCTGAAGTCGGTACTGGCGCCGGTATTTAACAATATCGGTGAGGCGCGGACGCTGGGCGATGTCTTTACCGGCGGCCTGAAAGGTCTGGCGGAAGGCGCGATGAGCGCGGCGCGTGGGCCGGTGGGCTGGGCGGTAACTGCGGCGACCGATACCATTTCCATTGCGGTGGAAAACGGCGGCAAGGATAAAAAGGATCCGCCACCTTTTTCCTGAGCAACGGAGAGCGGCTAAAGTCCCTGCAGCGATGCAGGGACTTTTTTTATCAGGCGGGCAGCTGGCCCTGGCCGCTGCTGATAATGGAAGAGAAGTTCATGACTTTATCAACGTAGGTGGCATCGCCGGTGCCGGTTTTAGAGATATCGTTGAGGTTGTTCACGTTGACGTTCAGCGGCCCGGAATTGTAGGCGCGCAGCGCCGCGCCCATATTGCCTCCAAAGGCGTTAAGCTGCTCTTTCATATAGAGCGCGCCCGCCATAATGTTATCCGCCGGATTGTTTGGATCGGCGTTCGGCCCTAACAGATCGCGATTTTTGCTTTGCAGATCGGCAAACGTATTGCTGTTGACCTGCATCAGCCCGCTGTCCTGCAGCCCGTTGCCGCCGTTAACCGTGGTGGCGCCCAGGCTGCCGCGCGATTCCTGCCAGATTTGTGCCGCCAGTATTTCTCCCGGTACGCCGGTTTTCGCCGCCGCATTTTGAATAGCGCCTTCATACGGCTTCAGCGCCTCCGGCAGATGCAGACCGCTGCTGCCGCTGGTGCCCGCTACGCTCTGGCTATTGTTCGTTGCGGTTGTTCCGGCAGGAGCGCTGCTCTGGCCGCCAGTAGCTGTTTGACCAACTGGCGTGCTGCTCTGGCCGCCAGCCGTCTGTCCGGCGGCAGTCGGCTGAGCGCCGCCTGCGGTTGTACCGCCGCCGCCTGTATCGGCAGCCAGATTCTGCAGCATACCTCCGCCACCGTCGGAAGCAGACTGACTGTTCTGCTGCCCGTTCTGCTGGCCGGTCAGCTGCTGAAGCAGCGGCATCAGCGTATTGAGCAGAGCGCTAATCAGCTGGGTCAGCGTCTGGGCGATTTCATTGTTTAACGCCTCTTGTGTCGAGCCGCCGTTCTGACCAAACAGCGCGCTGAGATCGGTACCGGCGCCGCCGCTTTGACCAAAATCGATCGAGGTCATGCCGCCAGACGGGGAAAACGCGCCGCTGCTGAGTGAGGAAGTTTTCTCTGACAGGCCGCTCAGGTCGGGCGGCGTCAGGGTTTGAGGGGGGCTTAGCGGCCCAGGTAATGTGATCATGGAGTCATCCTTATCGCTTGTGGGGTCAGTGTTAAGTGGCGTAAGGCGGTGAGCGGTTCCCTGCTTCTTTACTGTTTTCAATCTGTGCGACATCCCACAAATCCACCATTCCCTGACGCAGGCGCATCGGTGTTCGCGGCATCATAGCCCGGTGAGGTAAACCAGGGAACATCATGATGCGCAAAGATAAATTACTGAATTTTCTTATTAATCAGACCGATTTTTTTGATCCGCAGAACCTTAGCGAGGTGTTTACCGCCGCCTGGCTGGCGCAGCGCTTCGCGATGCAGCGCAATACCGCCAGCCACTATCTCAATCAGCTGGTGGCGCAGGGTGAACTGATAAAAATCAACGGGCGTCCGGTCTGCTTTCTGCATAAGGCCAGTTTCGAGCAGCAATTTTTTCCGCTGTCGCGCAATGAATACGCCAGCGTTGCCGAGCTGATGGCGGAGGAGGGCGAGCCGACGCCGGAGGCTGACCATTTCGCCCTGTTAATCGGGCACGACGGCAGCCTGAAAAAAGCCATTGAGCAACTCAAAACCGCGCTGTTTTATCCCGACGGCGGGTTGCCGCTGCTGATCACCGGCGACAGCGGCACCGGCAAAAGCTATATGGCGCAGCTGCTGCATGAGTACGCTATCGCGCAACAGGTGATTGCGCCCGAGGCACCCTTTATTAATTTCAATTGCGCCCAGTATGCCAGCAACCCGGAACTGCTGACGGCGAACCTGTTCGGCTATGTCAAAGGCGCCTTTACCGGCGCGGTCAGCGATAAGGCGGGCGCCTTTGAGGCGGCGCACGGCGGTATCCTGTTCCTGGATGAAGTCCACCGTCTGCACCCGGAAGGGCAGGAAAAGCTGTTTACCTGGCTCGATCGCGGGGAGATTTTTCGCCTGGGCGAAACCGCGCAGGGCCAAAAGGTGGCGACGCGCCTGATCTTCGCTACCACTGAAGAGGTTCACAGCACCTTTCTGACCACCTTTATCCGCCGCATTCCGATTCAGATAACGCTGCCCGATCTGGAAAACCGCAGCCAGCAGGAGAAGCAGGCGCTGATAATGCAGTTTTTCTGGCATGAGGCGCAGAAAGTGGGTGGACGTCTGCGACTCAGTCCACGACTGATGAGCGCGCTGGAACGCTATATTTATCGCGGCAACGTCGGCGAAATGAAAAATGCGGTGAAATACAGCGTTGCTTCCGCCTGGGCGCGGCAGATGAATCAGCCGATGATTGAGGTGACCATTCACGATCTGCCGGAAACGCTAATGGCGCAGCTGCCCGCCATCAGCGAAGTGCAGGCAGAGCCGGTCACTATCGAGCGCAGCACCTCGCTGCCCTGGCTGTTGCGTCAGCAGGACGGCGTGCGTCTGCTGATTCAGGATGCGCAGCTTGGCGTGCTGGCGCTGTTCGAGCAGTGGCGCAGCGGGCTGCTGGCGTGGGAAGAGATGGAAAAGCGCATGGGCAACGAGATTGAAAACCTGTTTGACCAGCTGATTTTCGACCGCCGCAACCAGCAGGATTCCGCCATGCTGCTGCTGACCAGCAGTCAGGTACGGGAAGAGTTTTACCGGCTGGAAAAACGCTTCAGCCTGCAGTTCAACGGTAACTGCATTTATGCGCTGAGCCACTATCTGCTGCATCGTGCCAGCGAGACGCCCGCGCGCCTGAACGCCGAACTGATCCGCCAGCTTTCGCATCAGCTGGAGCAGCGCTATCCACTGCTCTGTCGTTTTTGTCATGAGGTACTGGCGGCGGTGACGCTGAAGCTCGATCTCCATCCGCAACGTATCGACGCGCTGCTGTTGATTCTCTGGTTGCAGAAAACCGGCGTGCTGAGCCAGACACAGGTGACGCGCGCGGTGATCCTCGCGCACGGCTACGCCACCGCCAGCAGTATCGCTAACGTGGCAAACCGCCTGCTGAAAAATAATCTGTTCGAATCTTTTGATATGCCGCTGGACGTGACGCCGGAAGCGATTGTCAGCGAGGTGATGCACTATATCGAGCGCAACGCGCTGGCCTCCGGGCTGGTTATTTTGGTGGATATGGGATCGCTGAACGCCATCCACCAGCATTTTCATCGCCGGATCGCCACGTCGGTAGCGATTATCAATAACGTTTCGACGCGCATGGCGCTCTATGTCGGCGAGCGTATCCTGCGCGGCGATCGGGCGGAGGCGATTGTCAGCGAGGTGGCCGCCGATCTGCCCGTAGAGCATCAGCTGATCTATCCGCAACAAAATAAGCCGCGCGCGATAATTACCACCTGCGCCACCGGCCTCGGCGCGGCCAATAACCTGAGCGCGCTGCTGAAGGCAAGCATCCCGGAAACGCTGGCGATTGAGATGGTGGCCTGCGATTACGACAGCCTGACCGATCGCCAGAAGCGCGAGCCGCTGTTGGCGCGTTATGAGGTGCTGGCGGTGGTCGGCACGCTCGATCCACATCTGCCGGTGCCGTGGATTTCGCTGGAGTCGCTGATTTCCGGCAGCGGCAGATGT
>NZ_CALNWY010000042.1 GCF_940807255.1 Mixta sp. Marseille-Q2659
CGGCAGCCCCCCACAAAACCACCAGCCCCCAACCCCGCCGTTAATAGCGCGCCGTATCAGCTACGATCTGCTAGTGCTTGCGTCTTTGGCAGCGGATTAAACAGTGCGTTTAATAGCACCGAAACCAGACAGGCGGCGCTGATGCCGGAGTGAAACAGCGTCTGCACCCAGCCGGGGAAACGGTCGTAAAAGCCCGGCATCACCACCGGAATCGTGCCGAACGCGATGGCGGTGGCGACAATTACCAGATTCATATTGTCCTTATAATCCACCTTCGCCAGCGTACGGATCCCGCTGGCGGCGACGGTGCCGAACAGCACCACGCCCGCACCGCCCAGTACCGGCATCGGAATCGCGGCAACCACTCGCCCCAGAACCGGCAACAGGCCCAGCAAAATCAAAATCACCCCGCCCGCCGCCACGACAAACCGGCTCTTAATACCGGTCATCGCCACCAGCCCAATATTCTGCGCAAAGGCGCTCTGGGGAAAAGAATTAAACAACGGCGACAGCGCGCTGGTCAGCATATCGGCGCGCAGCCCGCGCGCGATCCGCTTCTCATCGACCGGCGTGCCGACAATCTCTCCAATCGCCACCAGCCCGGCGGTGGTCTCCGTCAGCAACACCAGCACAATCAACACCATCGACAGAATGGCCGCGAGATCAAACTGCGGCCAGCCAAAACTCAGCATCCCCGGCAAGGCAAAAACTTCGCCCTGCATTACGCCGGAAAAATCCGCTTTGCCGAGCGCCGCCGCCAGTAGCGTTCCCAGCGCCATCGCCAACAGCACCGCCAGACGCTTCAGCCCGCCGCGTCCTGCCTTGCTTAACAGCAACACCAGACCCAGCGTCAGCGCCGCCAGCCCGATATTCTCCGGCGCCCCCCAGTCCGCCGCCTTTGGATTGCCGCCCATCGCCCAGCGTGCCGCCACCGGCATCAGCGACAGACCAATCACCGTAATCACCGTGCCGGTCACCAGTGGCGGGAAAAAACGAATTACGTGGGCAAAAAATGGCGCGATCAACAAACCGAACAGCGCTGAGCCGATAATCGCGCCCGCCACCACCGGCAGTCCGCCTGAACCAGAGGCAATCCCTACCAGCGTCGACACGCTGGCGAAAGAGACGCCCTGCACCAGCGGCAGCCGCGCGCCAAAACCCGGCAGCCCCAAAGACTGCAACAGCGTCGCCGCGCCGCTGACAAACAACGCTGCGGTAATCAGCAACCCAATATCCGCAGCGCTAAGCCCCGCCGCGCTGCCGATAATCAGCGGCGGCGCAATAATGCCGCCGTACATAGTAAGCACATGCTGCATTCCCCAGGCGAAGGTCTTTCCTGCCGGGTAACGCGTATCTTCAGGCCTGACGCGAAAATCGTTCATAGTGGACACCTTTTGCGGTTACGGTCGATCACCAGACGGACGGAAAACAGAGTGCTGTCAGCTGCCTCTGTAGGTTGACCAGCTCCAGGGCGAAATCAGAAAAGGTAAGTGGTAATGCGAGCCCGCTTCGGCAATCACAAAATCGATCTGCGCGCTGACATAGAGCGCATCGCGTCCGCCAGCGGCAAAATAGTCGCCAATTTCCGCCGTCAGCCGATAATGGCCCGGCGTTAACGGCTCGGCGGCCAGGCTTTTAATCCGGCCATCGTCATCGGTTTTTGTCGCCGTTAATGTCAGCCAGCCCTGCGTGCTGCACTGCTCCAGCGTCACCGTTACCGCTGCCGCCGGCGTGCCCAGCGCGGTATCCAGAATATGGGTCGATATTGAACTCATACGATGCTCTCCTCTAAACGCAACAGCGTAATGTCCCGTAGCTGGATCAGTGCTTCCTGCAACTCCTGTTCCGGCGAGTTTCCCAGGCGACGCTGCAGCGCGGCCAGCATCTCCTCGCCGCTGCGCCCTTTGGCGCGGATCAAAAACAGATGGCCGAACCGCTGCTCATACTGCTGATTCGCCTGCCGTAGCGCCTGCTGTACAGCCGCATCCTCGCCTACCGCCGCCTGCTCCTGACGCGACAGCGCCGCCTCTTTATCTGTGCCGCTGGCGCGCTCGCCGATACGCGGATGCGCCGTTAACGCCTGGGTAAAATCCTCGGCATTCCACTGCGCCGCCAGCGCGCGCGCCTGCTGATACAGCGCCGCGCTGGATGAATAAGGCCGCGCCGCGACGATCGCCTGCTGCCAGCGCGGAATCGCCACGCAGTGTGCGATGGCCGCCAGCGCCCGATCGGCGGGTAGCTGATTAAACTGTGCGAGATCCATTACACCGCCTCCTGACGCGCTGACGCTTGCGGCGCAAAAGCGGCAGCGACGTTTTGCACCGCAAGCAGCCAGGCCTGCAGCGCGCTGGCGACATCCGGCTGGCTTACCGCCTCCGCCGGATGATGGCTGATGCCGCCCGCGCAGCGGACAAACAGCATGCCTGACGGCCAGCGTTCGGCAATGGCAATTGCATCGTGACCGGCGCCGCTCGGCAGGGAAAGGGAGCGGCCCTGCACCTGAGTCACCGCCGCGCTCAGCGCCTGCTGCAGACGAAGGTCACAGGCGGTGGCGTTGATGGCGTAATATTCGCTGGCCTCAAACGTTACGCCGCGCCGTAACGCTATCGCTTCGCCCTGAACCAGCAGGTCAGAGAGCAGTTCGTTAAGCTGCGCATCGTCAGGTCCGCGAATATCGAGCGACAGTTCAGTTTCTCCAGGGATCACATTCACCGCGCCCGAAGGACAGTGCAAGGTGCCCACCGTGGCGACACGCTGCTGTCCATAGCGGCAGGTCATCTGCTCGATATAAACCATCCATTCAGCCGCCGCCGCCAACGCATCTTTACGGTGCGTCATAGGCACGGTACCGGCATGGCCCGCTTCGCCGCGAAAGCGACAGTTCAGGCGGCGCGCGCCGTTAATCGCCGTGACCACGCCCAGCGCCAGGTCAGCCTGTTCCAGGCAAGGGCCCTGCTCAATATGCAGCTCCAGATAGGCGGCGATCTCATCCACGGCGCGTTCGGCGCTGTCGATACGGGCAACGTCCAGCCCCATATCCGTCATCGCCTGCGCGACGGTAATGGCGTTGCCGTCGGCGACCGCAGGCCAGTTTTCCGGCCAGCTGCCGGTAATGCCGCGGCTGCCCAGCAGCGTGATGCCAAAACGTGTGCCTTCTTCGTCGCCAAAGCCGATCACCTCCAGCGCCAGCGGCAGACGCAGCCGGTGCTGATGCAGCCAGTTGACCACCTCAATAGCACTCAGCACGCCGAGCATGCCGTCATAGCGTCCGGCATTGCGCACCGTATCCAGATGGGAACCCAGCAGCAGCGCTGGCGCGCCCGGTTCCGCGCCTTCGTAGCGCCCGCAGATATTGCCGACCGCGTCCTGCCAGACCGTCATGCCTGCCGCCCGCATCCACTCGCCGACCTGTGCGTTGGCGCGCATATGCTCCGGCGACAGATAAACCCGCGTCAGGCCCTCCGCGCTTTCGCTGATCTCGGCCAGCGCGTCGCAGCGTGCCAGCACGCGCGCCGCTGACCGCGTTGCCTCATTCGCGTTCATCATGGCGCACCTCGCTGGCGTAGCGATCCCAGGTTGCCTGCAATGCCGCGCCCTGAACCGTGTTGTAACCGAGATGATTCAGCACCGCTTCCAGCGCGCTCAGCGTCTGCATTACGCAATCCTTACGCGCGTTGTAGCCCATGGTGCCGATACGCCAGACTTTGCCGATCAGCGGGCCGAACGAGGTGCCGATCTCAATGGCGAAATCTTCCAGCATCAGCTTGCGCACCTGCTCGCCGTTGATGCCCGCCGGGATCACCACGCCCAGCACGTTGTTCATCTTGTGGCGCACGTCGCCGAACACTTCCAGCCCCATCGCCTGAATACCGGTCAGCAGCGCTTCGCCATGCAGCCGATGGCGCGCAATGGCGGCATCCATCCCTTCCTGAAGCAGCAGGCGGGCGCATTCGCGCGCGCCGAACAGCGCGCTGGTGGCTTCGGTATGGTGATTAAGCCGTTCCGGCCCCCAGTAATCCATGATCATGCCGAGGTCGAAATAGTTAGACCAAATCATCTCATCGTCGCCGTCCTGGTGTGCGGCGGTGCGAATGCCCTCTTCCACGCATTTACGCTGGCGGATAACCGCTTCCATACGCGGACTGAGCGTAATGGGCGAAGTGCCGGACGGGCCGCCCAGACATTTCTGCATCCCGGCGGAAACCGCATCCAGCCCCCAGGCATCGGTTTCCAGCGCGTTGCCGCCCAGCGACGCGGTGGCGTCGGTATAAAACAGCACATCGTAGCGCCGACAGATCGCGCCCAGCTCCGCCAGCGGTTGCAGCATGGTGGTGGAGGTATCGCCCTGCACCGTCAGCAGCAGACGCGGGCGCACGCGCTTGATGGCATCTTCAATCTGGTCCGGCGTAAAGACTTCGCCCCAGGGGACCTCGATGGTATGGACTTCCGCCCGACAGCGCCGCGCGATTTCACACAGCAGATGACCAAAGCGGCCAAATACCGGCACCAGCACTTTGTCGCCCGGACGGATCGCCGAAATCAAAATCGCTTCGATGCCCGCGCGCGAGGTGCCGTCAATCAGCAGCGTCCAGCGGTTGTCGGTGCGGAACACGCCGCGATAGAGCGCCATCACTTCATTCATGTAGTGCGTCATCGCCGGATCGTACTGACCAATAAGCTGGCTCGACATGGCGCGCAAAACGCGCGGATCGGCGTTAATCGGCCCTGGGCCCATCAGCAGGCGCTGCGGCGGATTGATTTGGTCGAATTGAGAGATCTGCATTGTGTCTTCCTTATCAGTTAAGACCGCGCACCGAAGAGATAAACTGTTTCAGCTCCGTCGTCTGTGGGTTGGCGAACAGCGCTTTGCTGTCGCCCTGTTCCCAGACGCGGCCCTGATTCATAAACACCACGCGGTCGCCCACTTCGCGGGCAAAATTCATTTCATGGGTAACGAGGATCAGCGTCATGCCTTCTGCCGCCAGCTGTTCCAGCACTTTCAGCACTTCGCCGACCAGTTCAGGATCGAGCGCCGAGGTGATTTCGTCACAGAGCAATACTTTGGGGTTCATCGCCAGCGCGCGGGCGATGGCGACGCGCTGTTGCTGACCACCGGAAAGGTTTGCCGGATAGTAATCCAGCCGGTCACCCAGCCCGACCTTTTCCAGCATCTGCTGCGCCAGCGTCCGGCATTCGGCCGGTTTCATTTTCAGCACCCGGCGCGGCGCCAGCATGACGTTTTCCAGCGCCGTCATATGGGGAAACAGGTTGAAGCTCTGGAATACCATCCCTACCGATCGGCTGATGTCGCGCGCCTGCGATTCACGGTCGGTGATGGTCATGCCGCCCAGCTTGATGCTGCCTTCCTGATAGCCTTCCAGCCCGTTCATACAGCGCAGCAGCGTGCTTTTACCGGATCCGCTGCGGCCGATAATCGAGATCACCTCGCCGCTTTCAATATCAAGATCCACACCTTTCAGCACGTGGTTCTCGCCGTAATATTTTTGTACCTGATTAATGGTGATGAGCGGCATGGAATTTTTTCTCCAGATACTGGCTGTAACGGGATAAGGGATAGCAGAGCAGGAAGTAGCCCAGCGCCACCAGCCCGAAGACTTTGAACGGCTGGTAGGTGACGTTAGTCAGGATGGTGGCGGCCTTGGTCAGCTCAATAAAGCCGATAATCGACGCCAGCGCGGTGCCTTTGATCACCTGTACGGCAAAGCCAACGGTGGGCGCGATGGCGATGCGGATCGCCTGCGGCGCAATTACGCGCAGCAGCGTCTGGCCAAAGTGCAGGCCAAGACAACGCGACGCTTCCCACTGGCCTTTCGGCAAAGCCTGGATGCTGCCGTACCAGATGTCGGTCAGGAAGGCGCTGCTGTAGAGGGTGAGCGCCAGCGCGGCGGCGGTCCACGGCGAGACGTCGATACCGAATAGCCCCAGCCCGAAGAAGGCGAGGAACAGCTGCATCAGCAGCGGCGTGCCTTGGAAAAGTTCGATCCAGGCGCGCACCAGGCGCTGCGGCCAGCGACGACGCGTCAGGCGCAGCAGCAGTAACGGCAGCGTGACCAGCGTGCCGCCGAGAAAGGCCACCAGCGACAGTAGCACGGTCCAGCGCGCCGCCAGCAGCAGGTTGCGCAAAATATCCCAGTCGGTAAACGTGGTCATAGCGCGGCTCCAAACCATTTACGTCCGGCGGCCAGCAGCAGCTGGCGCATAGCCATCGACAGCAGCAGGTAGATGAGCGTCGAGACCAGGTAAACTTCAAAGCTTAAAAAGGTGCGCGACTGGATCAGGTTGGCGGCGAAGGTAAGTTCTTCATAAGAGACCTGCGAGACCACCGAGGAGCCGAGCATAACGATAATGCACTGGCTGACCAGCGCCGGATAGATACGTTTCAGTGCGGGCGGCAGGACGACGCGCAGGAAGGTTTGCGCGCGCGTCAGGCCAAGTACACGGCCCGCTTCCCACTGTCCTTTTGGCGTGACCTGGATACCGGCGCGAATAATCTCGGTGCTGTAGGCACCAAGGTTGATGAGCATCGCCAGCAGCGCCGCCTCGCCCGCCGTGAGTTTCAGGCCGAGATTTGGCAGGCCGAATACGATAAAGAATAGCTGTACCACAAAAGGCGTGTTGCGGATCAGTTCGACGTAGCCGCCCCACAGGCGGCTCGCCCAGCTCGGTCTGCCACTGCGTAACGCCGCGCCGAGGATCCCCAGCGCTACGCCGCCGAGGGTTGCCAGTACGGTGAGCTGTATGGTGACCCAGGCGCCGGAGAGCAGCTGCGGCCAGTAAGGCCACAGCGCGCTAAAGTTGAGTTGGCCGCTCATTGCGTTGCCCTTATGCGCCGAGGTTAGCGGGCAGCGGCGCTTTCAGCCACTCCTGCGACAGTTTATTGAGGGTGCCATCTTTGATGCCCTGTTCAATCAGCGCGTCCACTTTCGCTTTCAGCGCGGGCTGGTCTTTTTTGATGCCGATGTAGCAGGGTGAGTCTTTCAGCATAAACTGCGCGACCGGCGCTTTGTCGGCGTTCTGGCGAGCGATAGCAGCCACCACCAGGTTGCCGGTGGCGACGTATTGCACCTGGCCGGAGAGATAAGCGGAGAGCGTGGTGTTGTTATCTTCATAGCGTTTGACCGTGGCATCTTTTGGCGCGATGCCGCTCAGGACCATATCTTCTACCGCGCCGCGTGTGACGCCGATGGTTTTGCCGCTGAGCGCGGCCGCATCGTTCAGAGTTTGGCCTTTCGGGCCGAATACGCCGAGAAAGAATGGCGCGTAGGCGCGGCTGAAGTCGATGACTTTGGCGCGTTCTTCGTTTTTGCCGAGGCTGGAGATGACCAGGTCAACTTTGTCTGTTTGCAGGTAAGGGACGCGGTTAGCGCTGGTGACAGGAACCAGTTGCAACTTTAGTTTCATTTGGCTGGCGAGGTATTTCGCCATGTCGATGTCGTAGCCCTGTGGTTGTAGGTCGGTGCCGACGGATCCGAACGGCGGGAAGTCTTGCGGTACTGCCACGCGCAGTACGCCACGCTGTTGAATGTCCTGTAGTCCATCGGCCAGCGCGTTTCCGATCTGTCCCAGCATGAGTGCGGCAGTTACGATTCCGATCATTAGTTTTTTCATGTTTGCCCCGACGTTGAAGTTTGCAACAAAAGATTCTTATGGATGCTTTTTGCAACTAATGTGCCAAATCGGTTCGGGAGGTTGATGAGGGGATTGGGGTGTTTGTGGTGGTCGCAGTGGGGAGGCGCTTTAGGTTGTTTGTGCCGGTCGGGGAAGGGCCGGTTGCAACGGCGGCACGGCATGAAGCCATCCATGGCGCCTCCGCCCGCGCCCTCCCTGGCGCGGGAGGGCCGCCTTATGCCTCCGGCCCTTCCCCTCCCCTGATATCGAGCTGTCGATACTTAACCTGTATGCGCCTGGCCTTTCCTCTTTCCTGATATCGCGCTGGCGGCACTAACCTGTATGCGCCTGGCCTTTCCTCTTTACTGAAATCGAGCAAGCGGTGCTTAGCCTGTATGCTTCTGAATGTTCTTTTTTCTTGATATTGAGCTGTCGATAGCTGTCTGAAAAAGGGTTAAAAGGGCCGATAACGCTGTTCCGTTAGCGAGCAAAGCACCAAAATGGTGCCCCATTAGCGCTGTTCCAGTTCGTCAAGCTGTTGGTAAAGTGCGGCAATGGCGTGGATGCGTTGGCGTCCCTGCGCCAGGCCTTCGTGCAGCAGCGCATTGGCCAGCAGGTTAACCAGGCTCATGGCGGCCGAGTAGCTGTCGAAGGCGGAAACGCTGTCGAGAGGCGTGCAGAGCGGCCAGCGCGCCAGCGGCAGAATAGCCTGCGCCTGCGGCTCACAGAGCAGCAGCACCGGCACCGCCTGCTGTTGCAGCTGTTGCAGCAGCGGCTTGATAATGCGCGGACGTCGGCGAAAAGCGACGACCACCACCAGATCGTCGGCGCCAATATCCACCAGCTCTTCGCTTAGCGTCTGGCCCGGCTGCGGCAGGATCTGCACCTGTGCCCGCGCCTGGAGCAGCTGTTGACGCAGGTGCAGCGCCACCGGCCAGGCATTGCGCATACCAATAATAAAGATGCGGCGCGCCGCTGCCAGGGCGGCAACGATTTCACTAAAATGTTGCGGATCGATGCTGTTTACCCACTGCGTCAGGTTAGCCATCTCCTGCTTGTAGTGGCGCGCCAACAGCGTGTTACCCTGCACCGCATCGCGGTTGTCGGTCAGCGGCATACCGCTCTGGCGCAGCGTGCGCAGTTCGTCGCGCATATCCTTATATTTTTCATAGCCGAGGCGCTTAAACAGGCGGCTGACGGTGGCTTTAGAAACGCCGCTCAGACGCGCCAGCTCGGCGCTGTTATAGCCGATGAGATCGTCAAAATGGTCAAAGATAAAATCGGCAATGCGCTGTTCCTGCGGCGACAGCTGTTCGTAATATTGCCGGAGCCGTTCATCAAGCTGTTTCATAAGGATCCCTGTAACTTTTGTTTCAGCCTGCAACATAGCATAAATCACGCCACAATCTGATTGCCGCAACCTGGAACGGCTCTTGCTTAACCTTGCCTGTTGAAGCCAATAAGGGAACGCGATGATCCAGAGTAATATGGCGCCGCAAGGCATGGCGGTAACGCCACACCATCTCGCCAGCGAAAGCGCGTTGGCGGTACTACGCGAAGGCGGTAACGCCATTGAAGCGATGGTGGCCGCTGCCGCAACCATTGCCGTGGTTTATCCGCATATGAACGGGCTGGGCGGCGACGGTTTTTGGCTGATTATGCCGCCGCAGGGCGAACCGGTAGCCATTGACGCCAGCGGTGCAGCCGGTTCACTGGCGCATCCCTCTTTTTACCAGGGCATGGCGCAGATCCCGCATCGTGGGCCGAAAGCGGCGCTGACCGTGGCCGGAACCGTGAGCGGCTGGTCGGAGGCGCTGGCGATTTCTCGCGAATTTGGCGGCGCGGCCTTGCCGCTGCCGCGTCTGCTGCGCGATGCCATTCGTTATGCCGCCGACGGTATTCCGGTGACGGCTTCGCAGGCGGCGGCCACCGAGGCCAAACGGCATGAGCTGGCCGAGCAGCCGGCTTCGCCGCGACCTTTATGCCTGACGGCGCACCGCCGCGCGCCGGCAGTCGTTTTACCCAGCCGGCGCTGGCCGGAACCTTGTCGGAACTCTGCGAATATGGGCTGGAGAGCTTCTATCGCGGCCGCTGGCTGCGCGTCTGGCGCACGGCATGGCACAGCTGGAAATGCCGATTATGCTGGAGGATTTGCAGCGTCATCGTGCCAGACGGCGCAAGCCGCTGCGTCTGGCGCATCAGCATGGCGAGATTTATAACATGACGCCGCCGACGCAGGGCCTGGTGTCGCTGGCGATTCTTGGCATTACCGATCACCTCAATATGGCGGACGCCGATGAGGTACAAACCATTCATCGTATCGTCGAAGCCACCAAGCAGGCTTTCGCCCTGCGCGACCGCTACATTACCGATCCGCTGCATATGCGCGAAGAGATGCAGGAGTTGCTGAACAGCAACCTGCTGGTCGCCACCGCGCAACAGATCGATCCGCTGCATGCCGCGCCCTGGGGCACCGGACGCGGGCCGGGCGATACCGTCTGGCTGGGCGTCATGGACAGCAGCGGGATGGCGGTTTCCTTTATTCAGAGTATTTATCATGAGTTCGGCAGCGGCGTGGTGCTGCCCGATACCGGGATTGTCTGGCAAAACCGGGGCGCAGCCTTCAGCCTCGATCCCGATCATTTATTGACGCTGCTGCCTGGCAAGCAGCCCTTTCATACGCTCAATCCCGCCGCCGCTCGCCTGAACGATGGCCGCCTGATGGTGTATGGATCCATGGGCGGCGATGGCCAGCCGCAAACGCAGGCGGCAATCTTTACCCGCCATGTGATTCAGGGCATGCCGCTCCAGCAGGCGGTTAGCGCTCCGCGCTGGCTGCTGGGCCGTACCTGGGGCGAATCCTCCGACAGCCTGAAGCTGGAAGGTCGCTTTGCCGATGCCACGCTGGAGCGGTTGCGGGCGCTGGGGCATGAGGTGGAACGGCTGCCCGATTTTAGCGAGGCGGTCGGTCACGCGGGCGCGATTGTGCGTCATACCAACGGCATGCTGGAAGGCGCTTTCGATCCGCGTAGCAACGGCAGCGCGGCCGGTTTCTGACAGGAGAAAAGAGATGAAAGTAAATGACTGGACGGATTATCTGAATCAGATGAGCGACATGCTGGATCTGGAGCTGGATGAGGCGCGGCGTGCGGAGCTGCTGGTGCAGTTCTCCCGCATCGCCCAGATGGCCGGGCCGCTGATGGCCTTCCCGCTGGATGAGCGGCTCGACGTGGCGGGAGTGTATCAGGCATGACGTTAGCCACTTTTTCTATAGGTGAACTGCAACAGGCATTGCGGGATGGCGAACTGAGCGCCAGAGAGATCGCGGATGCGACCTTAGCCGCTATTGAACAGCAGAAT
Organism: Mixta sp. Marseille-Q2659; assembly: GCF_940807255.1. Taxonomy (GTDB): domain Bacteria; phylum Pseudomonadota; class Gammaproteobacteria; order Enterobacterales; family Enterobacteriaceae; genus Mixta. The sequence continues at coordinate 10,990 of NZ_CALNWY010000042.1, forward strand.
CCGCAAATCAACGCCTGGACGACGATCGTCGCCGATCGTATGCGCCAGCAGGCCGATCGCCTCGATCGGCTGCGACGGACTGGCGAGCCGCTGCCGGCGCTGGCGGGCGTGCCTTACGCGGTAAAAAATCTGTTCGACGTGGCGGGACATCGCACGCTGGCGGGTGCCAGCCTGTTCAGCGACCGGGCGCCTGCGGTGCGCGATGCCAGGGCGGTGGAAAAACTCAGCCAGGCGGGCGCGTTACTCAGCGGCATGCTGAATATGGATGCTTACGCTTACGGCTTTACCACCGAAAACAGTCACTACGGCGCTGCGCGCAACCCGCACGATCTGCAGCGTATCGCCGGAGGCTCTTCCGGCGGATCGGCCGCGGCGGTTGCCGCCGGACTGGTGCATTTTTCCCTGGGGAGCGATACCAACGGCTCCATCCGCGTACCCGCTTCGCTGTGCGGCCTGTTTGGCCTCAAGCCGACTTTTGGCCGCCTGTCGCGCCACGGCACCCATCCTTTTGTCGCCAGTCTCGATCATATCGGCCCGTTAGCCCGCAGCGCGGAAGATTTGACGCGCGTTTATGATGCGCTGCAAGGCCATGATGCAGAAGATGCGTTTCAGGCCGACATCGCGGTTCAACCCGCGCTGCCGCAGCTGGAAAAAGGGCTGGATGGCCTGCGCTGCGCGGTACTTGGTGGCTATTTTCAGCAGTGGAGCGATAACGATGCGCAGCAGGCCGTCGCCACGGCGGCGCGCGCACTGGAAGCCAGCGAAATGCTGGAGCTGGCGGAAGTGGATATTGCCCGCTCAGCGGCCTTTATTATTACCGCCTCCGAAGGCGGGAACCGCTATTTACCGGCGCTACGCAGCCAGCCGGAACGTTTCGAACCGCTGTCGCGCGAGCGGCTGCTGGCGGGGGCGATGCTGCCCGCCACCTGGTATGTGCAGGCCCAGCGCTTCCGCCGCTATTTTCAGGAAAAGGTGCTGGCGCTGTTCAACCACGTTGATGTGCTGATTGCGCCCGCCACGCCCTGCTGTGCCACGCTTATCGGTCAGGAAACGATGCTGATTAACGGCCAGCCGCTGCCGGTGCGCGCCAGCATGGGGATGCTGACGCAGCCGATCTCGTTTCTCGGTCTGCCGGTTACCACCGTACCGCTGCAAACCGCCAGCGGCCTGCCAATTGGCTTACAGCTGATCGCCGCGCCCTTTCAGGAGGCTAACTGCCTGCGCGCCGCCCGCGCGCTGGAGCAAATGGGCATTGCGCGGGCGCCGGTCGCCGGGCTGGATACATCAAAATTTTCAGGGAGAACGGCTGATGAGTCGTGAGGTTAATATTCCGGCGGTGCTTGCTGAGGTAACCGCCGCTTTTCAGCGCTATGAGCAGGCGCTGGTCAGCAATGACATTGTCGTGCTGGATACGCTGTTCTGGCACGATGCGCGCACGGTGCGGCTGGGCGCGGGAGAGAATCTGTACGGCATTGAGGCGATCCGCGCTTTTCGTGCCGCCCGCCCCGCCGCTGGTTTGCAGCGCCAGCTGCGTAATACGGTGATTACCACCTTCGGCAGCGATTTCGCCGTTTGCAGCACTGAGTTTACCCGCGAAGGCAGCGAGCGTATCGGGCGTCAGCAGCAAAGCTGGGTACGACTGCCGGAAGGCTGGCGTATCGTCGCCGCGCAGGTCAGTCTGATGAGTTAAGCGATAAAAGTCTGGAGAGAAAACGGCCATTACGGATAGTGCCGCATTGTTGCCGCACAGATCAGCCTGATGAGTTAAGCGATAAAAAGGCCGGTGGAAAAACCGGCCTTGATGAAGTGTATGGCGGTTGCGCCGCCGACGTGCCTGGTTTTGCGTTGCCTCAGATTTCCGGCGCCGGATGATGTTTGATCCAGTGATCGGCTATCTGTTGGCGGGTACAGATCCAGACGCGCTCGTGCTGCTGGATATAATCAAGAAAACGGGTCAGCGCGCGGAAACGTCCGGGCCGCCCCAGCAGACGACAGTGCATTCCGACCGACATCATTTTCGGCGCGGTTTCCCCCTCTTCATACAGCACGTCAAAACTGTCTTTCAGATAAGTATAAAACTGCTCGGCGGTGTTGAATCCCTGCGGGGTGGCAAACCGCATATCGTTGGTTTCCAGCGTGTAGGGAATAATCAAATGTGGTTTCACCGTGCCGTCCTGACAGGTAACGCGCGTCCAGAACGGCAGGTCGTCGCCGTAGTAGTCGCTGTCGTAGCTGAAGCCGCCCTGCTCCACCACCAGCCTGCGGGTGTTCGGGCTGTCGCGCCCGGTATACCAGCCGGTCGGTGCTTTGCCAAACAGATCCCTCAGCACATCCACCGCCTGCTGCATATGCTGGCGTTCGGTTTTGGCATCCATCGCTTGATAGTGGATCCAGCGCCAGCCGTGGCTGACCACATCATATTGTGCGTCCGCAATCGCCTGCACCACTTCCGGGTGTCGCGCCAGCGCCATCGCCACGCCAAAAACCGTCAGCGGCAAACCGCGCTTCTGAAACTCATTGTGAATGCGCCAGAAACCGGCGCGGGAGCCATATTCATACAGTGAATCCATCGACATATGGCGGTCGGGATAGCTGGTCGCGCCGATAATATCGGACAGGAACTGCTCGGAACCGGCGTCGCCGTGCAGCACGTTATTTTCCGCGCCCTCTTCATAGTTGAGAACAAACTGTACCGCGATGCGCGCCTCGCCGGGCCAGGCGGCGTGCGGCGGCTGCCCCGCGTAGCCGCGCAGGTCGCGCGGATAGTTTTTATTGAAGCTGTACTCTTTTTTCTCAGAAGATTCACTCATTCTCGCGCTCCTCGTTGAGCAGATGACTTCCGTTAGTTTAGGTGCTGGAAGGCACCCGTTATCTTTTTTTCTCGTGGAAAGGCCAAATCACCATATTTACTGGTGCCCAACCCTAACGCGACCAGTGATTCCACCATTTTTACCGCCGCGCCGACGCCATCAATCACCGGCATGCCCAGTTCCTGGGTCAGCTCGCGCGCCAGCGTCGCCATGCCGCCACAGCCCAGCACAATCGCGCCGCAACCATCTTCCCGCTGCGCCTGCCGACAGCGACTGCGCACTTTTTCCTGCGCCAGCCCGCTGCCATCTTCCAGCGTCAGCACCGGCAGATCGATGGCATGTAGCCCAGCGCAGTGATGCGTAAAGCCATATTGTTGCAACAGGTGCCGGGCGATAATCAGCGTGCGCGGCAGCGTGGTGACAATGGAAAACCGCGTCGCCACCATCGTCGCCATGTGCATCGCCGCTTCGGCAATGCCGATCACCGGGCCGTGCGCCAGCTCGCGCGCCGCCAGCAGGCCGGGATCGCCAAAGCAGGCGATGACGTGTCCGTGAACGCCCTGCTCGCGTCCCTGCTTTATCTGTTCCAGCACGCCGAGCGCCGCAATCGCCTCGTCGGCATGGCCTTCAATCGACGGTACGCCGTGCGCGGGCGAGACGGCGAGAATGTCAGTCCCCGGCGCGGCGGCATCGCGGGCGGCACGGGCGATGGTGTCGGTCATTGCCAGCGTGGTGTTGGGATTGATGACCTGGATACAAAGAGAACTCATTTTTGCGGCACTCCTTTACGGGCAAACAGGCGCGAGAAATCGGGCTGAACCTCATCGCCGCGCTCAAAGCGTAGTGAAGCCAGAATATGGTCGAAATGTTGTCGCATGGCGTCAGTCAACCGATCGAGCCGTTTGGCACGCAGGTGATCCACCAGCTGCTGATGGTGATCGCAGCGGCATCCCTGCTGCCAGGGAGCGCCCCAGGCCGCAATCACCAGCGACGAACGCTGTGTCAGGCGCGTGACCAAATCGGTCAGTACCTGATTGCCGGAAATTGCCTGCAGCTGGATATGAAAGGCGGCGGAGAGGCGAATCGCCGCCGGGCCGTCAGGCTGCTGGCGCGCCTGCTCTTCAGCCCTTAGCAGGTCGTTAAGCGCCGCCAGGTGCGGCGGCTGACAGTGCGCGATGACCGCGGGCAGATTGGCGGTCTCGATCAGCGAGCGGGTGTGAAAAATATCCCGCGCCTCCTGCGCATCGGGCGAGGCGACGTGCGCACCGCGCCTGGGCGTTAAGGTGATCATTTGCACTGCGGCGAGGCGCTGTAGCACCTGGCGTATGCCGGTGCGACTGATGCCAAAGGCGTCCGCCAGCGCCTCCTCCGGCAAGCGGCAGCCGGGCGGCAGCTGATGTTCCACGATGGCCGTCAGCAAAGCTTGCCAGACCGGTTCATGGCTGTCGTTCAGGTCTGAGGCCGTTTTCAGGCCGCTTTTATGCTTCATTCCCCTCTCCATTACACAACGCTGTATACAAAAGCCTCTCGTTAAAGAAACAACTTTGTATCTCGCGTTTAACTTTTGGCCTGATTCATGCAGGTGCTGAGCAACAAGGTTTTTCCGTTACCCTTTCAGAGAGGAGCAGGTTTCATGCCAACGTATACAACCGTTTCCCCCGCAACCGCGCGCGATGCGCATTACAGTCCGCGGCTGACCAATGAGGATCTCGCTCCTGTTCGTCAACAGAGCTGGAGCTGGTACAACATTTTTTCGTTCTGGATGTCGGACGTGCATAGCATGGGCGGCTATGTGGTGGCGGCCAGCTTCTTTACGCTGGGGCTGGCAAGCTGGCAGGTGCTGATCTGTTTGCTGGCGGGCATTTGTATTGTGCAGCTGTGCGCTAACCTGGTGGCGAAGCCCAGCCAGATGACGGGCGTGCCCTATGCGGTAATCTGTCGTCAGGCATTTGGTGTATTCGGTGCCAATATTCCGGCGGTGATCCGCGGATTGATCGCCTTCGCCTGGTACGGTATTCAAACCTGGCTGGCCTCCAACGCGCTGATGCTGGTGCTGATGAAATTCTGGCCCGCGCTGACCGCGCTGACGCAACCCTCCTGGCTGGGCCTGTCGCTGCTTGGCTGGATCTGTTTTGGCGTTATGTGGCTGCTGCAGGCGGCGGTTTTCTGGCACGGCATGAGTGCCATTAAGCGCTTTATCGATATTGCCGGCCCGGCGGTTTACGTGGTGATGCTGGCGCTGGCCGGCTGGATTGTATACAAAACCGGCTTTGACGGCATCGCGTTTACCCTCTCCAGCAAAACGCTGAGCGTCGGCGAGCAAAGCTGGCAGATGATTACCGCCACCGCGCTGGTGGTCTCCTATTTCTCCGGCCCGCTGCTTAACTTCGGCGACTTCTCGCGCTATGGCAAAAGTATGCAGGATATTCGTCGCGGCAACCGCTGGGGGCTGCCGTTTAATTTTCTGCTCTTTTCCGTGGTGACGGTGGTGATTGTCTCCGGCACGCAATCTCTGTTCGGCAAGATGATTACCGATCCCATCGAAACGGTGAGCATGGTCGGCAGTGACCTGGCGGTGGCGATCGGCCTGCTGACGATGATTACCGCCACCATCGGCATTAATATCGTGGCGAATTTTGTTTCACCCGCCTTCGACTTTTCTAACTGCGCACCGCAGAAGATTAGTTTCCGCGCCGGCGGCATGATTGCTGCGGTAGGATCGGTACTGCTGACGCCATGGAATCTGTTTCAGTCGCCAGAGCTGATTCACTATACGCTGGATGTGCTGGGCGCGTTTATTGGTCCGCTGTTCGGCATTCTGCTGGCGGATTTTTATCTGATTAAGCGCGGTAAAGTGGTGGTGGACGATCTGTTTAACGCTACGCCGTCAGGACGTTACTGGTATCGCGGCGGCTTTAATCCCAAAGCAATTGCTGCCCTGCTGCCGTCGGTGGCGATCGGGTTGCTGATTAGCTTTATGCCGGGATTACATGAGATTGCCAGCTTTAGCTGGTTTATCGGCGTGGCGCTCGGCGGCGGCTGCTATCGCTGGCTGGCGCGTGAGGATCGTATGACCGCAGGCGCAACGGGTTATATCGCTCAGGTTGCGGCGCAGAAAGAATAAAAAGCAAAAGGCCGATTCATTGCTGAATCGGCCTTTCTGAATAGTTGGCGGTGCGGACGGGACTCGAACCCGCGACCCCCGGCGTGACAGGCCGGTATTCTAACCGACTGAACTACCGCACCGCGCTGTGTTCCCCGTCGGGAACGAGGCGCATATTAAGGGCACTCTGCTTTACCGTCAACGATTTTTCTTACTGCGGCGTTCGTTTGCCTGCTTTTTCATCTATATGGCTTTTTTTAATGCAGAATGATGCATTTATGCGCGCCACAGGCAGCTGCCGCCCTTTTTCATCACTAAATCGAGACGCTGTTCGTGCGCCATGATCTCTTCATCGCTGGCGGCAACCACGCGCAGGCCCGACGTGCGCGTCACACGCTGGATATATTCACCGCTGGCATCCTGCTGCTGCTCGCCTTCCATTGAGAATGCCAGCGAGGTTTGTCCGCCGGTCATGGTCAGGAACACTTCCGCCAGGATTTCGGCATCGAGCAATGCGCCGTGCAAAGTTCGTTTGCTGTTGTCGATTTCATAACGCGAGCAGAGCGCATCAAGACTGTTGCGCTTGCCGGGGAACAGCTTACGCGCCATCTGCAGACTGTCGGTTATCTGACAGAAGGTTTCAGTTTTTCCAATGCCGCGATTCAGCTTGCTGAATTCATAATCCATAAAGCCGATATCGAACGTTGCGTTATGAATCACTAACTCGGCGCCGCGAATATAGTCCAGAAACTCATCGGCGATGTCGCTGAAGGTCGGCTTGTCGATCAGAAACTCGTCGGCAATGCCGTGAACGCCGAACGCTTCCGGGTCCACCAGCCGATCCGGCTTCAGGTACATGTGAAAGTTATTGCCGGTCAGACGGCGATTGACGATCTCCACCGCACCGATTTCAATAATACGATGGCCCTCGTAGTGAACTCCCACCATATTCATACCGGTGGTTTCTGTATCGAGAACGATTTGGCGTGTAATTGCTGGGCTCATAGGACTCGTTTATGTCAGACTTGGCGTTTTTTCAGGAGGAAGTCTACCAGAGATGCGCAAACAGGTAGAAATTTTCACCGATGGCTCCTGCCTCGGTAACCCCGGTCCTGGCGGCTATGGCGCTATTTTACGCTATCGCCAGCATGAGAAAACTTTTAGCGCCGGTTTTTATCGCACCACCAATAATCGGATGGAGATGATGGCGGCGATTGTCGCGCTGGAGGCGCTGACGCAGCCCTGTGAAATCACCCTCAGTACCGACAGTCAGTATTTGCGCCAGGGCATTACCAGTTGGATCCATAACTGGAAAAAGCGCGGCTGGAAAACCGCCGATAAGAAGCCGGTGAAAAATGTCGATTTGTGGAAACGGCTGGATACCGCGCTCAGCCATCATCAGATCAACTGGGAATGGGTGAAAGGACACGCCGGACATCCAGAAAATGAGCGCTGCGATGAGCTGGCGCGCACCGCAGCCGCTAATCCCTCTTTTGAAGATATTGGCTATCAGCCAGAATCCTGATCGTCCAGTTTGTGCAGCTGCCGCGTGGCGTTGACCGTTGCGCGTAGCTTAACTTTGCCGCTGATCTTTTCGCGGGCGTCATGGTCAGCGGCAGCGTGCGCTTGCGCGCCACCATAATATTTAAACAGCCCAGCGCCGGCACATGCCGACTGATTATCTGCCCGCCCTGCCGGTTCCAGGGCACCACCTGAAAGCGGCTGCGATAAACCACTTCATAATTTAGCAGGCTCAGCCAGTCGAGCAGACGCATCTGGCTAAACATCCGTCCGCTCCATGGCGCGCGGCGATGCAGGCCGGGGATCAGTTTGCCCATACCCAGCAGGCTTAGCGGGTTGAAACCGGTAATGATTATCCAGCCATCGTCAATCAGTACGCGATCGACTTCCCGCAGAATACGATGAGGATCCTGGCTCCAGCTTAAGGTGTGCGCCAGCAGACAGGCATCCACCGATTTCGCCTCGAAAGGCAAATTCATCGGATCGGCGATGACCTGCACGTCCTGTCCGGCGTCCCCTACGCTAACCTGATGCGAAATCGCACAGGCCTGCGTATCGATCTCGACGCTCAGGTTGCCGATTTTTAACAGATGAAAACCATACAGTTTGCTGAGGCAGGGCTGTAAATGCTGGGTCAACGCATCGCGAAAGGATTCTCCCCATGGCATGTCACGCCATGAGTGCGGCGGCGTCAGAATTTGGCGTGTTTTAGCGGGCTTCATGTTCTACCATCAGTGTTCCTTCACGACGTGCGAGAGGTGTGTATGAATCTTAACAGTATCCCAGCATTTCAGGATAACTACATCTGGACATTAAATGACGGCCAGGGCCGTTGCCTGATTGTCGATCCCGGCGAAGCGGCGCCGGTACTTGCTGCTCTTGAGCAAAATCAGTGGAGGCCGGTCGCCATTCTGTTAACGCATCACCATCATGATCACGTTGGTGGCGTAAAAGAACTGGTAAATAAATGGCCTGATCTTGTGGTATACGGCCCGCAAGAGACACAAGATAAAGGGGCTACGCAAATTGTCTATGAAGGCGATACCCTGCATGTTTTGGGCTGCGAATTTAGCGTAATTTTTACGCCCGGTCATACTTTAGGTCATGTCTCATATTACAGCGCACCTTATCTTTTTTGCGGCGATACGCTATTTTCTGGTGGCTGCGGACGCCTGTTCGAAGGCTCGCCTGAACAGATGTATGAATCCTTTCAAAAGCTTGCTGAACTTCCTGACGATACGCTGGTTTGCTGCGCGCATGAGTACACGCTCTCTAACTTAAAATTTGCTAACGCTATGCTACCGCAAGATATGGAAATTACGCGCTATTATCAGGAAATTAAGGAGTTGCGCGCTAAAAATAGCAGTAGTTTGCCCACAAAACTGGGGCACGAACGGCAAATAAATTTATTTTTAAGAACGCAAAATCCTGATTTACAAAGGGCGTTAGGCTTCGATATGCCGCCACAGCACGCATGGGATGTGTTTGCCCTGCTACGCCAGAAGAAAGATGATTTTTGATTTTTCTGGTTGTGTTGTAGGTCTGCAACACGTATGATTGCTCGTCTTTTAAGCAACCATTGACACACACATGAAGACTAGAGCGATTATCCTTCTCGCCTCGGTCTTGCTGATGGGATGTCAGGCATCAAAACATGATGCCGATCCTGAGCAGCATGCACAGAGTCTGTCTTCAGCTGGTCAAAATGAGAATGAAAAATTTACAGATCGTATGTTATCCCCGCGTTGGCAGGATGATGGAACGGCCCTTACCCAGGACCAGGATTTGTGGAATTACATTCGCGACGGGCTGAAGATGGAGGTTCCGGAAAATCCCCGGATCCGAGAGCAAAAACAGAAGTACTTAAGAAACAAGAGCTATCTCCACGATGTAACTTTACGGGCAGAGCCGTATATGTACTGGATAGTCGAGCAGATTAAGCAACGTAAGATGCCGATGGAACTGGTACTACTACCCATAGTGGAGAGCGCTTTTAACCCCCACGCCACATCCGCTGCGAATGCCGCAGGCATCTGGCAGATTGTGCCGAGTACGGGCCGGAATTACGGTTTAAAGCAAAACCAGTGGTATGATGGCCGTCGCGATATCGTCGCGTCGACCAGAGCGGTTTTGGATATGATGGAACGCCTTAACGGGATGTTCGACGGAGACTGGTTATTGACCATTGCAGCCTATAACAGCGGCGAAGGTCGAGTGCTGAAAGCGATTAAACAGAATAAAGCGCGCGGCAAACCAACTGATTTCTGGCATCTTTCCTTACCGCGTGAAACCACGCTGTACGTACCTAAAATGCTGGCGTTACAGGAAATCCTGAAGAACAACAAGCGTTATGGCGTACGTCTTCCGGCACCGAATGAAAGCCGGGCGCTGGCGCGTGTTGAGGTTGGTCAGCAAATTAAGCTGACGCAGGCGGCGGAAATGGCCGGTCTGCCCGTCGCTAAGCTGAAAAATTACAATACGGGCTATAAACGCGGCACTACGGCGCCTAACGGACCACACTATATTATGGTCCCGAAAGCCAATGTTGCTCAGCTCCGTAGTTCGCTGGCTTCAGGCGATATAGCGGCGGTACAGCCGACGCGTCTGGCAGCAAACGCGACGGGCAGCAGCTATAAGGTGCGCAGCGGTGATACCCTGTCAGGCATTGCCAGCCGGATGGGCGTTTCGGTAAAAGCATTGCAGCGAGCAAATAATTTGCGCGGCAATACAATTAAACCGGGACAAACGCTTACCTTAGGGAATGGCGTTACGGGAAGTGAACTGGCCGATAACGGCAACAGCATCACCTATAAGGTTCGTAAGGGTGATTCTCTTGCCAGTATTGCACGTCGACATGGTGTGGACATCAAAGACGTCAAGCGTTGGAACAGCGTGCTGAGCGACAGTAGTTCGATTCAGCCAGGTGACAAGATTACCCTGTTCGTGAAAAACAACGCGACGCCAGACAGCTAAACTTGCCGGAATAGTGAGTAAGAAAAAGCCGATCGAAAGATCGGCTTTTTTTATGCTTTTGTTTCGCCTGAAGCAGCGAATTCAACCAATAGCGGATTATGATCGGAGGCGCGCGTTACCAGAACTGTGGCTTCCCGAACCTGTAAATCGCGATAAAACACAAAATCCAGCGGGCGACCAAAAGCTTTACGGCGATGATCGTCGGTAAACCGGACTTCGCGTAATCCCATCTCACGAGCAAAGCGATAAAGCGCATTCATGCGCTGGCGGCTCCAGGCATTAAAATCGCCGGCCATAATCACCGGCCCGTTATGATGGGTCAGCTGCTCGCCGATAGGCCCCAACTGCTTGCTGTAAACATCAATGCCAAGGCTGAAGTTCACCGCATGAATATTTACGACCATCATCATTCGACCATCCGGCAATGGATAAGCCGTAATAAGGGCAGATTTCGCTAAACGCAGCAGCGGCTCGCGTTCACGCAGCGGACAACAATAGACCGGATGCGCAGCGGCCAGCGTCATGACACCTGACGGATGCTGAGGCAGCACAAAGGCGGGGACCTGATCGGCCGCCAGATAGTTTGAGGTAGCAAAACGCACCAGCTCCGGCGTAGTCTGTGCTTCCTGTAGCAGTACCAGCTGGGCGTCTTTTCCGAAGGTTTGTAGCACTGACAGCCAGTCAGCTCGCTGCTGTTTAAAAATATTCCACACCAGCACGCGCACCGAAGGGCCGGGAGTAATAGGCGCGCCTGGCGGAAGCGCTTGCCCAACATGCAGCATAGCGTTAGGCGGAAATATTCTTTCCGCTGGCTGGCCAGCTACATATCTCATGGCATAAGTTTTTTTCCGCACAATACCGCCTGTTTCTGAAATGTCTGTAATACAGATGCTGCTTTCAGTTATAGGGGCTTCAACGCCGACTTTCAATCAAAGTAGCGCAATTTACCTTTTTGACAGGCAAGCAAATGTTACGATAGCAACAAATCAGATACGTCTTGTCACCAGGATGACCAGGCGAGCCGTAAAGCATTTAGAATGGGAGCCGGTGTGAAAGCATCCTCGGATGAATTGAAAATATTTGTGGCGGTTGTAGAAAGCGGCAGTTTCAGCCGTGCAGCAAAACAACTTGAGCTGGCACCATCTGCCATCAGCCGGGCGGTAAAAAAGCTGGAGGCGAAGCTGGGCGTTGAGTTGCTGACAAGAACGACACGCCAAATCAGCCTTACGCAGGAAGGCGACGGGTATTTTCGGAAAGTACAAAAGCTACTACAGGAGATGGCGGCAGCAGAAAATGAATTGATGGAAAGCCGTCAGGTGCCGCGCGGGCTGCTGCGGATAGATGCGGCAACGCCTGTGGTTCTGCACCTGCTTACGCC
>NZ_CALNWY010000043.1 GCF_940807255.1 Mixta sp. Marseille-Q2659
ACAATTCGGTCACTATGAACAGTCTTGTTGCCTCGACGAAAGCAACGGGGGGAATTGGTGTGGTTGGGGTCTTTATTCCTCAGGATCCAGGCGCTGAATCTGACCTTGCCAAAGAGGGTAAGATGCCTGAGTACCCAGGCATCTGTAAGACAGGCAGTTACCGATGAAGGCCGCCTGGAAAACGTAAAACATCATTCGTTAATCCGGTTTTTTAAGCAGGCAGAAAATTACGAACAGCTTTGAGGGAAAAACAAATAAAGAAAATCTATCTTATATCTGCTTTGTCGGGTTCAATGTCCGCTTATCGCCCAACGCAGCCTGATGATTTTGAAGTAGATTGCTTAGTGCCGGGGCACTGGAAAAAATTGCGGCACGCATAAGAAAATGACACAAATCACAAATATCACATTAACAACAGTAAAGCATAATTTCCCACTCACTCATTAACTCATAAAAATAATTAATATTTTTATAGCCCCCCCTATAAAGGTTGTGCCTGGGCAGCCGATAAAATGAACATATCTTCGCTAACCCATTGAGACTATCTCATGACGATTTTAAAAAAACTGTCGCTCATTTTTATTTTTATACTTGTAACATTGGTAACTATTGGAATTATAAGCATAAAATCCCTGGACAAGGCTCAAGACCGGTTTGACTATGTAGCGACTAATTCGCTACCGAGCATAAATAAAATAGGCGAAATCTTGCAGTATCGTGAGGAAGCGAGACGGCAAATACTCATGTCCTTACTGATACCCCAAAAAGATGTTTTCGATAAACATATGGCTAACGCGACTGACTTTTTAAATCAAGCGCAAGAAGCTTTGGATTATTATAAGGCACATTTGATATCGGATGAAAAAGATTCTCAGTCAATAGAAAACACAATTCAGGATTTTAATAATTATCGAACTAAAGTTGACCAAATGGTGAAAACATATGAAACGGATGGGGTTGAAGCCGCCAGAACACTGGTATCGGATGGCGGTGAGACAGCTGCAGCCTCGATTGCTTTAAGTAAAAGCATCAAGAATTTGTTAGTTTATAATTATGAAATTGCCACTAAGTTTGCAGAAGATAACAACACTCAATATCTCAAAACTTTATGGTTCCTGATTATCATCATTGGTGTTGCGGTACTACTGACAGGATTTTTTTCTTACTCCATCCTTAATTACATCAAAAAAGGTCTACAAAATTTACAGGGTAGCATGAAGGAAATTGGGGATAGTCTGGACCTGACACTACGCGTTAATTTGGATAAAAAAGATGAACTTGGCGCAACAGCTAACAGTTTTAATGGTCTCGTAGAGAAATTCCGGGACGTTCTTTATAACGTTAAGGATGCAAGCAAAGAGGTCGATACAGCTGCTAATGAAATAGCTCATAGTAATGATGATCTTTCTTCACGCACCGAATCTCAAGCATCTTCTTTGGAACAAACAGCTGCCAGTATGAATGAATTATCCGCAACAGTAAAACACAACATGGATAACGCAAAAGAAGCTAACAATTTTATAGAAAAGGTACAGTCAATAGTAAATGAAAGTAACCGCGAACTCAGCGCTTTAAAGGGATCAATCAACGATATATCTGCTTCCTCTAATAAAATTTCTGAGATTACATCTATCATTGACGGGATTGCATTCCAGACAAACATTCTTGCGCTTAACGCGGCAGTAGAAGCAGCGCGAGCTGGGGAGCAAGGGAAAGGGTTCGCTGTTGTGGCTGGCGAGGTACGTTCATTATCACAGCGTTCTTCAGTCGCAGCACGAGATATACGCGGCCTGATTGAAGAGGCGATTCAAAATGTTGATAAGGGTGTTGTATACGCTGCTAATGTACGACACGAATGAATGAGGCTTTAGTCGTGGTTGACGAAACTACACAATTGATTAATCAGGTCAACAATTCATCTAAAGAACAAAGCTATGGCATTGATCAAGTTAATATTGCTGTTAATCAGATGGAAAGTAATCTACAGCAAAATGCGGCAATGGTAGAGCAAATGTCTACGGCAGCTAATTCACTTAGTCAACAAGCTAGCAAGCTATTAAGCGAAGTGAGTTCTTTTAAACTTTAGGCAAAAGAAACCTAATGATATAACATGTAAAGGCCAGTAAAGCTGTATTACTTATTGAATAGCTTCTGGCCTTACCCTATATTTCTTAGTAAGGTAACTACCAGATTGATATATAAAAGAATATATCTTCGGTAATGCTGCCAACTTACTGATTTAGTGTATGATGGTGATTTTAAGGTGCTTGCGTGGCTTCCATTTCCATCAGATGTCCTTCCTGCTCCGCTACTGAAGGCGTGGTGCGTAACGGCAAAAGCACTGCCGGACATCAGCGCTATCTCTGCTCTCATTGCCGTAAAACATGGCAACTACAGTTCACTTACACCGCCTCTCAGCCCGGTACGCACCAGAAAATCATTGATATGGCCATGAATGGCGTCGGATGTCGCGCCAGTGCACGCATTATGGGCGTTGGCCTCAACACGGTTTTACGTCACTTAAAAAACTCAGGCCGCAGTCGGTAACCTCGCGCATACAACCGGGCAGTGATGTGATTGTCTGCGCTGAAATGGACGAACAGTGGGGCTACGTCGGTGCTAAATCACGTCAGCGCTGGCTGTTTTACGCGTATGACAGGATACGGAGGACGGTTGTGGCGCACGTCTTCGGTGAACGCACTCTGGCCACACTGGAGCGTCTTCTGAGCCTGCTGTCGGCCTTTGAGGTCGTGGTATGGATGACGGATGGCTGGCCGCTGTACGAATCACGCCTGAAGGGAAAGCTGCACGTTATCAGCAAGCGTTACACTCAGCGCATTGAGCGACATAACCTGAATCTGAGACAACATCTGGCAAGGCTGGGACGGAAGTCACTGTCGTTCTCAAAATCGGTGGAGCTGCATGACAAGGTCATCGGGCATTATCTGAACATAAAACACTATCAGTAAGTTGGAGTCATTACCTGAAATCCAGCAGGAAAGACTGGAAGCAGGCGAAATAAAAATTAACTCAGTTAAACAAAAGAAAAAGCCTGTTGAATTATTACGTCAGCATTCAGGAATGCTGTATTTGAAAGATATCACGGCGTTAGAAATTGCAGAAATAATCGACGACGTGAAATCGCAGGGGCACAGCAGGATGGCCCAGGTCGTCAGGATGGTGCTTATTGATGTATTCAAAGAGGCACAACATGCTGGCCATGTGCCGCCCGGCTATAACCCGGCAGCAGCCACGAAACAACCGCGTCTGCGGGTGAAGCGGCAGCGCCTCAGCCTGGAGGAATGGCAGAAGATATTTGAGATAGCGGACGCCCGTCACCGCTATATGGGTAATGCCATGTTGCTGGCTATTGTCGCCGGTCAGCGCCTGGGTGACATTTCCCGAATGAAGTTTTCCGATATATGGGATGACCACCTGCACGTTGTGCAGGAGAAAACCGGGACAAAAATCGCGATCCCACTGGCGCTACGATGCGATGCAATTGGCTGGAGCCTGAAAGAAGTGGTAGCGCGTTGTCGTGACTACGCTGTCAGTCCCTGGCTGGTTCACTTCTTCCGCTCAACTTCACAGGCGGAGCGCGGCGCACAGGTAAAGGCCCGTACCCTTACACTGAACTTCAGCATGGCACGCGACGCCGCGAAAATTGACTGGGGGGACGGGACACCAGCCACGTTTCACGAACAGCGTTCACTGGCAGAGCGTTTATACGAAAAACAGGGGGTCGATACGCAAAAACTGCTGGGCCATAAATCGGTACAACAAACAGCAAAATACCATGACGATCGGGGGAAAGGATGGATGGTAATCGCGGTTTAATTTGTACATTTTGCGAACAGTTTTGGGGAAGAGTTTTGGGGAAGTTTTGGGGAAAGGAGTATAAATAAAAAAGCCAACATAAATTTAACAACTTATGTTGGCCGGATGTTACAAATCAGCGATTACATATTTTCGATCATCGCGTCGCCAAACTCTGAACATTTCAGTAATTTAGCGCCTTCCATCAGACGTTCGAAGTCATAGGTCACGGTTTTGTTGGCGATAGCGCCTTCCATGCCTTTAACAATCAGGTCTGCGGCTTCGAACCACTGCATGTGGCGCAGCATCATCTCAGCAGAAAGGATAACGGAGCCTGGGTTCACTTTGTCCTGACCAGCATATTTTGGCGCGGTGCCGTGGGTCGCTTCGAACAGCGCGCATTCGTCACCGATGTTAGCGCCTGGTGCGATACCGATACCGCCAACCTGCGCCGCCAGGGCGTCAGAAATGTAGTCACCGTTCAGGTTCATACAGGCGATAACATCATACTCAGCCGGACGCAGCAGGATCTGCTGCAGGAAGGCGTCAGCGATCACGTCTTTAATCACGATCTCTTTGCCGCTGTTCGGGTTCTTGATCTTCATCCACGGGCCGCCGTCGATCAGCTCGCCGCCGAACTCATCGCGTGCCAACTGGTAGCCCCAGTCTTTAAAGGCACCTTCGGTGAATTTCATGATGTTGCCTTTATGAACCAGCGTCACGGAATCGCGATCGTTGGTAATGGCATATTCAATGGCCGCGCGCACCAGACGCTTGGTGCCTTCTTCCGAACAAGGCTTCACGCCAATGCCGCACTGCTGCGGGAAGCGGATTTTATTTACGCCCATCTCTTCCTGCAGGAACTTGATCACTTTGTCCGCTTCCGGCGTGCCCGCTTTCCACTCAATACCAGCATAGATGTCTTCACTGTTTTCACGGAAGATCACCATATCAGTATCCTGCGGACGTTTAACCGGGCTTGGCGTGCCCTGGTAGTAGCGAACCGGACGCAGACAGATATACAGGTCCAGCTGCTGACGCAGCGCAACGTTCAGAGAGCGAATACCGCCGCCAACCGGAGTGGTCAACGGGCCTTTAATGGCAACGCGGTATTCCTTAATCAGGTCAAGGGTTTCCTGCGGCAGCCAGACATCCGGGCCATACAGCTCGGTGGATTTCTCGCCGGTGTAAATTTCCATCCAGGAAATTTTTCGCTCGCCGTTGTAGGCTTTTTTCACAGCGGCATCAACCACTTTGATCATTACGGGAGAAACGTCTACCCCAATACCATCACCCTCGATATAAGGGATGATTGGATTAGCGGGAACAACCAGTTTTCCCTGATCGTCGAGCGTGATTTTCTGACCTTCCGCCGGAACTACTACTTTGCTTTCCATTAACCTCTCCTTCGAGCGCTTTTTTGTTAATGATTTGTAAGATGCGCGTCAATACTACTTGAATATTGCCGTCGCGCCAATCATCTCGATTTCGCGTTATAATGCGCTCATTCAAATCAAGTGCAAAGCTTATGCCTAAAACAGTTGTTAAGAATCACCGAGTTAAACGATTCAGCCGCCCTGCTGCTTCTGCCACCCAGCGCAAAGGCCCACGGCGTGTGATCATTTTTAACAAACCCTACGATGTGCTGCCGCAGTTTACCGATGAAGCGGGACGCTCCACGCTGAAAGATTTTATTCCGGTCAGCGATGTTTACGCCGCAGGCCGTCTGGACCGCGACAGTGAAGGCCTGCTGGTGCTGACCAACGATGGCGCGCTGCAGGCGAAGCTGACGCAGCCGGGCAAACGCACCGGGAAAATTTACTATGTACAGGTAGAGGGCGAGCCGGATGAGGCCGCGATCCAGGCGCTGCGTACTGGCGTTAATCTGAAAGATGGTCCGACCCTGCCTGCGCAGGTGGAAAGCGTGGCGGAACCCGCCTGGCTGTGGCCGCGTCAGCCGCCGATCCGCGAACGCAAATCGATTCCGGTCAGCTGGCTAAAAATTACGCTGTATGAAGGGCGCAACCGCCAGGTGCGACGGATGACCGCGCACGTTGGCTTCCCTACTCTGCGCCTGATCCGTTATGGTATGGCGTCGCTCACGCTGGATGGTCTCGCGCCGGGCGAATGGCGCGACGTCACCGAACATTTTTAACCGGAGCTGCTGATGTACAAACCGCACGTGACCGTAGCCTGCATCGTGCAGGCGGAAGGCGAATTGCTGGTGGTGGAAGAGACCATTAACGGCAAAGCGACCTGGAATCAGCCTGCTGGCCATCTGGAAGCGGAAGAGAGCCTGTTAGAGGCCGCCAGCCGCGAGCTGTATGAAGAGACCGGCATTCAGGCGGAAATGGCGCACTTCCTTGGTGTTCAGCAGTGGACCGCGCCCGATAATACGCCCTTTATCCGTTTTCTGTTTGCGCTTGACCTGCCTGAGCGGGTCGCAACCCAGCCGCAGGATAGCGATATTGACCGCTGCTGGTGGCTGTCGCCACAGCAAATTCTGGACGCGGCGCATCTGCGTTCGCCGCTGGTGGCGGAAAGTGTGCGCATCTGGCAGAGCGGCGTGCGCTATCCGCTGTCGCTGGTGCGTTTTTATCGATAATGGCTTTCCACCGTCCAACGTCCGCTACGGGGATGCGTCCCTGGCGGACGCGTGCTAGAATACGCCGCCTGTTTTTGTTCCTTGTCGTGAGTGTGTCATGTCTGACAACAGCCAGAAAAAAGTGATCGTCGGGATGTCCGGCGGCGTCGATTCTTCCGTTTCCGCCTGGTTACTGCAGCAGCAGGGCTATCAGGTGGAAGGGTTATTTATGAAAAACTGGGAAGAGGACGACGGCGAAGAGTATTGTACCGCCGCCGACGATCTGGCCGACGCCCAGGCGGTGTGCGACAAACTCGGTATGAAGCTGCATAAGGTTAACTTTGCCGCTGAATACTGGGATAACGTCTTCGAGCATTTCCTGGAAGAATATAAGGCGGGCCGCACGCCAAATCCCGATATTCTCTGCAATAAAGAGATCAAATTTAAAGCCTTCCTGGAGTTTGCGGCAGAAGATCTCGGCGCAGACTTTATTGCCACCGGCCACTATGTGCGCCGCCACGACAGCAATGGCAAAAGCCAGCTGCTGCGCGGCCTGGATGGCAACAAAGATCAGAGCTATTTCCTCTATACGCTCAGCCATCAGCAAATTGCGCAAAGCCTGTTCCCGGTCGGCGAACTGTCGAAGCCGGAAGTGCGCCGCATTGCGGAGCAGCTGGAGCTGGTGACCGCGAAGAAAAAAGATTCTACCGGCATCTGCTTTATCGGCGAGCGTAAATTCCGTGACTTTCTGGGGCGCTATCTGCCCGCGCAGCCGGGCGCGATCGTCACCGTTGACGGCCTGACCGTTGGCGAACATCAGGGCCTGATGTACCACACGCTGGGACAGCGCAAAGGTCTGGGCATCGGCGGCCTGAAAGAGAGCAACGATAATCCCTGGTATGTGGTGGATAAAGATGTCGCCAACAACCGCCTGATTGTCGCACAGGGCGCCGACCATCCGCGTCTGATGTCCGTCGGTCTGATTGCGCAACAGCTGCACTGGGTCGATCGCGAGACGTTGCGCGAACCGCTGGCCTGCGTGGTGAAAACCCGTTATCGCCAGGAAGATATTCCCTGCGTTATCACGCCGCTGGATGACGATCGCATCGAAGTCCGCTTCGAGCAGCCGGTCGCCGCGGTTACGCCCGGCCAGTCTGCCGTTTTCTACCTCGGCGAAGTCTGCCTTGGCGGCGGCATTATCGAGCAGCGTTTACCGCTGGTACCGGCATAACATCGCGTGCGGCGCCGATGTGTATACAGGAGTAACCGTGGCTAAAAATTATTACGACATCACGCTGGCGCTGGCAGGCATCTGCCAGTCCGCGCATCTGGCGCAGCAGTTGGCCCATCAGGGCCAGTGCGATGCACAGGCGTTAAAAACCTCGCTGAGCAGCCTGCTCGATCTTAATCCCTCCTCCACGCTGGCAGTTTACGGCAATGATGAAGTGCAGCTGCGCTTTGGTCTTGAAACGCTGCTGGCGGTGCTGGGCAATCCCAGCCGTCAGGGGCTTAGCGCTGAGCTGACCCGTTATACCCTGAGCCTGATGGTGCTGGAGCGTAAGCTGAGCGCCAACAAATCGGCCATGAACACGCTGGCGCAGCGCATTGCCCAGCTCGATCGCCAGCTGGCGCATTACGACCTTGAATCTGAAACGCTTATCGCCGCCATGGCCGGGATTTATGTCGATGTTATCAGCCCGCTGGGGCCGCGTATTCAGGTGACAGGGTCACCGGCCGTCCTGCAAAATCCGCAGGTACAAAGCAAAGTTCGCGCCGTACTGCTGGCGGGTATCCGCTCGGCGGTGCTGTGGCATCAGGTTGGCGGAGGCCGCCTGCAGTTAATGTTTTCCCGAAACCGCCTGATCCGTGAGGCGAAACGTATTTTAGCCGGTATGCCGTCGGCCTGATCGGGCCGATATGCACCAGACCTTTAGTTAACGATCCAGGAGTTGCTCTGATGGAATTATCCTCTCTGACCGCCGTCTCACCTGTCGATGGTCGTTACGGCGAAAAAGTCAGCCCGTTACGCACCATTTTCAGCGAGTATGGCCTGCTGAAATTCCGCGTTGAGGTTGAAGTTCGCTGGTTACAAAAACTGGCCGCGACTGCAGAGATCAAGGAAGTTCCTGCTTTTGACGCCGACGCAAACGCTTTCCTTGATGCGATTGTCGCTAATTTCAACGAAACTGACGCCGCGCGCATCAAAACCATTGAGCGCACCACCAACCACGACGTTAAAGCGGTGGAGTATTTCCTGAAGGAAAAAGTGGCTGAGGTGCCTGCGCTGCATGCCGTTTCTGAATTTATCCACTTCGCCTGTACCTCAGAAGATATTAATAACCTCTCCCACGCCTTGATGCTGGAAACCGCGCGCCGCGACGTCATTCTGCCTTACTGGAAACAGCTGATTGAGGCGGTCAAAGGACTGGCGCATCAGTATCGCGATATTCCGCTGCTGTCGCGCACTCATGGCCAGCCCGCTACGCCTTCCACGCTGGGCAAAGAGATGGCGAACGTGGCTTACCGTATGTCACGCCAGCTGCGCCAGCTGGAACAGGTAGAGATTCTGGGCAAAATCAACGGCGCGGTGGGCAACTATAATGCGCATCTGGCCGCCTACCCGGAAGTGGACTGGCATCAGCTGAGCGAAAGCTTTGTCACCTCACTGGGCATTAGCTGGAACCCCTACACCACCCAGATCGAGCCGCACGACTATATTGCCGAGTTGTTTGACTGCATTGCCCGCTTTAATACCATCCTGATCGATTTCGATCGCGATATTTGGGGTTACATCGCGCTGAACCACTTCAAACAGAAAACTGTCGCTGGCGAAATCGGTTCTTCCACCATGCCGCACAAGGTCAACCCGATCGATTTCGAAAACTCGGAAGGCAACCTGGGTCTGGCAAACGCGGTGATGCAACACCTGGCCAGTAAACTGCCGGTCTCCCGCTGGCAGCGCGACCTGACCGACTCCACCGTATTGCGTAACCTCGGCGTTGGCGTTGGCTACGCGCTGATCGCCTATCAGGCGACGCTGAAAGGCGTCTCCAAGCTGGAAGTCAACCGCGATCGTCTGCTGGCGGAGCTGGACCAGAACTGGGAAGTGCTGGCGGAGCCGATTCAGACCGTAATGCGTCGTTACGGCATTGAAAAGCCATATGAAAAGCTGAAAGAGCTGACGCGCGGCAAACGCGTGGACGCGGCCGGGATGCAGGCCTTTATCGACAGCCTGGCGCTGCCGGAAGAAGAGAAAACGCGTCTGAAGCAGATGACGCCAGCCAATTACCTGGGCCGTGCCGTCCAGATGGTTGACGACCTGAAGTAACGCCCTCGCCCGGACGCCCCTGCGTCCGGGATTTGTCTTGCGTTAAGCCCCGGTTTATCCGCACTCCCCTATAATCAGCCCAGGGTCATTTGTTAAGGAAAGGCATATGCGCGTATTGGTTGTAGAGGATAACGCTCTGCTACGCCATCATTTATCTGTACAGCTGCGTGAAATGGGCCATCAGGTCGATGCGGCAGAAGATGCAAAAGAAGCGGACTATTTCCTGGCTGAACACTCTCCCGATATTACGCTGGTCGATCTCGGCCTGCCCGACGAAGATGGTATGACGCTGATTCGTCGCTGGCGCGCGCAGGAGGTGAAGCAGCCGATCCTGGTCTTGACCGCCCGCGAAGGCTGGCAGGCAAAAGTCGAAGCGCTGGAAGCAGGCGCCGACGACTATGTCACCAAGCCTTTCCATATTGAAGAAGTGGTGGCGAGGATGCAGGCGTTAATGCGCCGCAACAGCGGTCTGGCTTCGCAAATTATCAATTTGTCTCCGTTTCAAATCGATCTGTCGCGGCGCGAGCTGACGATAAACGATGAGCAGATCAAGCTAACCGCATTTGAATACACCATTATTGAGACGCTGATTCGTAACGTCGGCAAGGTAGTCAGCAAAGATTCGCTGATGCTGCAGCTCTATCCCGACGCGGAACTGCGCGAAAGCCACACCATTGATGTATTAATGGGCCGGCTGCGTAAAAAGATCCAGGCGGTTTACCCGCAGGAAGTGATCACCACAGTGCGCGGTCAGGGCTACCGCTTCGATATTTAAACGCCGATGGCCATTCTGCAAGGCAAACGGCCTTTTTCACTGCGCGCCCGCTTCCTGCTGGCTACCGCCGCCGTGGTGCTTATCCTGTCGCTCTCCTACGGCATGGTTGCCGTTGTCGGCTATATCGTCAGCTTTGATAAGACCTCCTATCGCGTAATGCGCGGCGAAAGCAATCTGTTTTATACCCTGGCGCAATGGCACGATAACCGCCTGACCATCGCTCAGCCGGAGCAGATGACGCTTAACTCGCCGACGCTGGTGTTTATCTATGATGAACGCGGAAGGCTGCTCTGGCAGCAGCGCGACGTGCCGGAAGTACGTCATAAAATCCGCCCGGAGTGGCTGAAAAAGCCCGACTTTTACGAAATCGACACCAATAATCAGACCAGCCGGGAAGCGATCGGTAACGATCAGGCGGCGAAAAATAAGCTGCACGCCTATGACGATAACGGCGACGGCACCTTTACCCACTCGGTGGCGGTCAATCGCTACGACGCCACAACCAGCCTGCCTGCATTAACCATTGTGGTGGTTGACTCCATCCCGCAGGAGCTTCAGCACTCCGATGTGGTCTGGTCATGGTTCAGCTATGTGCTGGTGGTTAACCTGCTGCTGGTAATCCCGCTGCTCTGGCTGGCGGCGCACTGGAGCCTGCGCCCTATCGGCACGCTGGCCAGCCAGATTCGCGAACTGGAAAGCAGCCAGCGCGAGGCGCTCGATCCTAACCCGCCGCAGGAGCTACGCAGCCTGGTGCGCAACCTGAATTTGCTGCTGGAAAATGAACGCCAGCGCTATACGCGCTACCGTACTACCCTTTCTGATTTAACCCACAGCCTGAAAACGCCGCTGGCGGTGCTGCAAAGTACGCTGCGCTCCCTGCGCGGCGGCAAGAATTTCTCCATTGAGCAGGCGGAGCCGATAATGCTGGAGCAGATTAGTCGCATCTCGCAACAGATCGGCTACTATCTGCACCGCGCCAGCATGCAGGCGGATCACAATCCGCTGAAACGCGAGCTGCACTCGGTTTCCGCGCTGCTGGACGGCCTCTGTTCCGCACTGAATAAGGTTTATCAGCGCAAAGGCGTGTCGCTGACGCTGGATATTTCACCGGAAATCACCTTTGTCGGCGATCAGAACGATTTTATGGAAGTGATGGGTAACGTGCTGGATAACGCCTGCAAATATTGCCTGGAGTTTGTGGAAATCAGCGCCCAGCAGACTGAATCCAGCCTGCAGCTAATCGTGGAAGATGACGGGCCGGGCATTCCTGAAAGCAAGCGTGAAATGATCTTTCTGCGCGGCCAGCGGGCCGATACGCTGCGTCCCGGCCAGGGGCTGGGGCTGGCGGTCGCGCGCGATATTCTTGAACAATACGCAGGCGATATTGAAGCGGGCACCAGCCCGCTTGGCGGCGCGCGGATGAAAGTGATTTTTCAGCGTCAGGAAGTCGAACATAACCTTGAGTAGAACCGCGCCGCCGCTGTTATACTTGCTGCAATTTCTCGCCTGCACTGGAATATCGTATGGATTATCAGCTCGACCTTAACGAGTCCGACTTTTTAAACAATTACTGGCAAAAGCGCCCGGTTATCCTGAAGCGTGGCTTCAAAAACTTTATCGATCCTATCTCGCCCGATGAGCTGGCGGGACTGGCGATGGAAAGCGAAGTGGACAGCCGGCTGGTTAGCCAGCAGGATGGCAAATGGCAGGTCAGCCACGGCCCGTTCGAAAGCTACGATCACCTCGGCGAGCATAACTGGTCGCTGCTGGTGCAGGCGGTTAATCACTGGCATGAGCCGTGCGCCGCACTGATGCGTCCGTTCCGTTTTTTACCCGACTGGCGCATCGACGATCTGATGATCTCTTTCTCGGTGCCGGGCGGCGGCGTCGGCCCGCATCTCGATCAGTATGACGTGTTTATTATTCAGGGCACCGGCCGTCGTCGCTGGCGCGTAGGTGATAAAACGCCGTTAAAACAGCACTGTCCGCACCCGGATCTGCTGCAGGTCGAGCCGTTCGACGCCATTATCGATGAGGAGATGGAGCCGGGCGATATTCTCTATATTCCGCCAGGTTTCCCGCATGAAGGCTATTCGCTGGAGAACGCGCTGAACTATTCCGTTGGCTTCCGTGCGCCAAGCGGCCGCGAGCTGATCAGCGGCTTCGCGGATTTTGTGCTGGCGCGCGAGCTGGGCAGCCGTCGTTACAACGACCCGGACATCGCCATGCGCGACTGCCCGGCGGCTATTCTGCCGCAGGAACTCGACGGCATTCGTCAGCTGATGCTGGAAGTGATCGATCAGCCGGAGCAGTTCCGTCACTGGTTCGGCGAGTTTATTTCGCAGTCGCGTCACGAACTGGATATTGCCCCGCCGGAGCCGCCTTACCAGCCTGATGAAATTTATGATGCGCTCCAGCAGGGCGATAAGCTGACGCGCCTGGGCGGATTGCGGGTGCTGAAGATCGGCGAGGCGGTGTTTATCAACGGCGAGCAGCTGGAGTCGGTGCATCCGGCGGCGCTGAGCGCGCTGGCTGATAAACAGACGCTGAGCCTGCGTGATTTCGGCGATGCGCTGGACGATCCCGCTTTTCTCGCGCAGCTGGCCGGACTGGTCAACAGCGGCTACTGGTTCTTTAACGAAGAGTAAGGTGGGCGGCAAATCTTTTGCCTGCCATAAAAAAGTTACGCAAAAGCGCCTGCAATCGCAGGCGCTTTTATCAAGAAGACGTTATACAGCAGCTTCGTTTATCAAACGTAATCGGCAGCTGACCTCTGACCAGCCGCCGTTTATTTCTTCTCCGCCGCCAGCTGGGCGATCCCGACAATCACCTCAACCGTTTTCTCCATAATATTCAGCGAGGCGAACTCATGTTTGCCGTGATAGTTATAGCCGCCGGTAAAGATATTCGGGCAAGGCAAACCTTTAAAAGAGAGCCAGGCGCCGTCGGTACCGCCGCGGATCGGCTTCACGTCCGGCTCTACACCGCAGTTGCGCATCGCCTGTAACGCCAGCTCAATGCTGTGCGGATGCGCCTCAACGATCTCGCGCATATTGTAATAGCTGTCTTCTACGGTAACGTCGATATAACAGTCGGGATTCAGCCCCTTTCCTACCCGCCGCGCAATATCGATCAGCTTCTGCTTGCGCGCTTCAAAGTTGTCGCGATCAAAATCACGCACGATATAGCTTAGCTCGGCACGCTCTACCGTACCTTTAATGCCGTGCAGATGGTAAAAGCCCTCGTAACCGCTGGTGAACTGCGGTTTCTCCGTAGCCGGAACTTCGGCGTGAAAACGCATCGCCAGATCCAGCGCGTTCACCATCACCCCTTTCGCCGTGCCGGGATGCACATTATTGCCGACGATTTTTACCGTCACCGACGCGGCATTAAAGTTTTCAAACTGGAACTCGCCCAGTCCGCTGCCGTCAATGGTATAGGCCCAGTCGGCGCCAAACGCGGCGACGTCGAAATGTTCGGTGCCGCGCCCCACTTCCTCATCGGGCGTAAAGGCGACGCGGATTTTCCCGTGCGGAATATCGCCCTGCGCCAGCCGCGCCAGCGCGGTCATAATCTCCGCCACGCCCGCTTTATCATCCGCGCCGAGCAGCGTTTTGCCATCGGTGGTGATCAGCGTATGGCCAGTCAGCTGGTGCAGCACCGGAAACATAACCGGCGACAGGATCTCTTCGCCGATGCCGAGCGCAATATCGCCGCCGCGATAGTTCTCCACAATCTGCGGATTGACATGTTTGCCGCTGAAATCGGGCGAAGTATCGACATGGGAAATAAAGCCGATCACCGGCGTGGGATAATCCACATTGGCCGGCAATGTTGCCATCACGCAGCAGTGTTCGCTGAGGGTGACATCCTCCAGCCCCAGCGCAATTAACTCTGCCTGTAATTCTCGTGCCAGCAGCCACTGCCCTTCCGTGCTGGGAACCTGGCGCGCATGAGCGCGCGACTGCGTATCAAAGGAAACATAATGTAAAAACCGGTCGAGTAGCGTTGTCATCTTTCTTCTCTCTCAATGGCCGCGAGCTATTATGTGAAGCCTGCGCTGCCAACATATTGCGTCAGGTCATACTGTTAAAGCGTAGTGCGCAAAAAGGCAAAGCGCGTTTTTATCCGGGTAAATAGCGGTTATTGATTTACGAGCATGGAATTAGCCTCGTTTTCAGGTATCATCGCGCCCCTGACTTTGTTGGCTGGTCGACCGTAGCGACTAAGCTCTACACACATACAGGCAGCCCTGACTGCCGATAACTTCGGGCTGAGTGACTAAAATGACGCAAACACGCGCGCAAACGGCGCTGGTTACGCTTTCTGGCATCAGTAAAGCTTTTGACGGCAAAGAAATCATTGCCGATTTTAACCTGACCATACACCACGGCGAGTTTATTACCCTGCTGGGCCCTTCCGGCTGCGGCAAAACCACCATTCTGCGCCTGATCGCTGGCCTTGAAGAAACCGACAGCGGCGAGATTATTCTCGACGGTGAAACCA
The DNA here is from genome assembly GCF_940807255.1 of Mixta sp. Marseille-Q2659. Lineage (GTDB taxonomy): Bacteria > Pseudomonadota > Gammaproteobacteria > Enterobacterales > Enterobacteriaceae > Mixta. Next base: position 15,010 of record NZ_CALNWY010000043.1, read on the forward strand.
TTACCGCCACGCCCGCTGAACATCGCCATGTTAATACCGTTTTCCAGAGCTATGCGCTGTTCCCGCATATGACGGTGTTTGAAAACGTCGCTTTTGGCCTGCGGATGCAGAAAACCCCGGCGGCAGAAATTACCGCGCGCGTTAACGACGCGCTGGCGATGGTGCAGCTGGACAGCTTTGCCGATCGCCGTCCGCACCAGCTTAGCGGCGGCCAGCAGCAGCGCGTTGCCATTGCGCGTGCGGTGGTAAATCGCCCTAAAGTCCTGCTGCTTGACGAATCGCTGTCGGCGCTCGATTACAAACTGCGCAAGCAGATGCAAAATGAGCTGAAGGCGCTGCAGCGCAAGCTGGGCATTACCTTTGTCTTCGTGACGCACGATCAGGAAGAGGCGCTCAGCATGTCGGATCGCATCGTGGTGTTGCGCGATGGCCGCATTGAGCAGGACGGTTCGCCGCGTGAAATCTATGAAGAGCCAGCCAACCTGTTTGTGGCACGCTTTATCGGCGAAATCAACGTGTTCGATGCGATCGTTATCGCGCCGCTAGATAATCAGCGCGTGCGCGCCCGCGTCGAAGGGCGCGAATGCGATATTCTGGTGCCCTTCCCGGTCACGCCTGGCCAGAAGCTGCATGTGCTGCTGCGCCCTGAAGATTTGCGCGTTGAAGAGATCAACGACAGCGACGGCGCCGAGGGTCTGGTGGGCTTCGTGCGCGAGCGCAACTATAAAGGCATGACGCTGGAATCCACCGTCGAGCTGGAAAACGGCAAGCTGGTGACCGTCAGCGAATTCTTTAACGAAGACGATCCAGATTTTGACCACTCGCTGGATCAGAAGATGGCGATTACCTGGGTTGAGAGCTGGGAGGTGGTACTGCCTGATGAAAATGATGCGTAACCGTTTCCAGAAAACGATTATCACGCTGATCGTCGGCTGGCTGCTGCTGTTTGTCTTTCTGCCCAACCTGATGATTATCGCGACCAGCTTTCTGACGCGTGATGACGCCAACTTTGTCCGCCTGGCGCTGACCTTCGATAACTATACCCGGCTGCTGGATCCTTTATATGGTTCGGTGCTGCTGCATTCGCTGAATATGGCGCTGATCGCCACGCTCTGCTGCCTGCTGCTCGGCTATCCGTTCGCCTGGTGTCTGACAAAGCTGCCGGCACGTATCCGCCCGGTAATGCTGTTCCTGTTAATTGTGCCGTTCTGGACCAACTCGCTGATCCGTATTTACGGCCTGAAGATTTTTCTCAGCACGCGCGGCTGGCTGAATGAGTTTTTGCTCTGGCTGGGCGTTATCGACAAACCGTTCCGCATTATGTACACCTCCGAAGCGGTGGTAATGGGGCTGGTTTATATTCTGCTGCCCTTTATGGTGATGCCGCTCTACTCCAGCCTGGAAAAGCTGGACAAATCCTGTCTGGAGGCGGCGCGCGATCTCGGCGCCAGCAAGCTGCAGACATTCTGGCGCATTATTCTACCGCTGACGATGCCGGGCATTGTGGCGGGCTGCCTGCTGGTGCTGCTGCCGGCAATGGGGCTGTTTTTCGTCGCCGATTTAATGGGCGGCGCGAAGAATCTGCTGATCGGCAACGTGATTAAAAGCCAGTTCCTGAATATTCGCGACTGGCCGTTCGGCGCAGCCACCAGCATTGTGCTGACGCTGGTGATGGGCCTGATGCTGCTGTTTTACTGGCGCGCAGCGCGCATGCTGAATAAGAAAGTGGAGCTGGAATAATGGGTAAAACATTACGCAGCGGCTTTATGTTTCTCATTTATGCCTGGCTGTATATTCCGATCGTTATCCTGATCGTTAACTCTTTTAACGCCTCGCGTTTCGGCATTAACTGGCAGGGCTTCAGTACCCAGTGGTATTCGCTGTTAATGAACAATGACAGCCTGATCCAGGCGGCAAAGCATTCGCTGATTATGGGCGTGCTTTCCGCCAGCTTTGCCACGCTGATCGGCGCGCTGACGGCAGTGGCGCTCTACCGCTACCGCTTTCGTGGCAAGCCCTTTGTCAGTGGCATGCTGTTCGTGGTGATGATGTCGCCCGATATTGTGATGGCGATTTCCCTGCTGGTGCTGTTTATGCTGCTGGGCATTTCACTGGGATTCTGGTCACTGCTGGTTTCGCATATCACCTTCTGTCTGCCGTTTGTGGTAATTACGGTCTATTCACGCCTGAAGGGCTTTGACGTGCGCATGCTGGAAGCGGCGCGCGATCTGGGCGCCAGCGAAGTGACCATTTTGCGTAAAATTATCCTGCCGCTGGCGATGCCCGCGGTGGACGCAGGCTGGCTGCTCAGCTTTACCCTGTCGATGGATGATGTGGTGGTCTCCTCCTTCGTCACCGGACCAAGCTTTGAGATCCTGCCGCTGAAAATTTATTCAATGGTAAAAGTCGGCGTTTCGCCGGAGGTGAACGCGCTGGCAACGATCCTGATGGTACTGTCGCTGCTGTTAGTCGTCGGCAGCCAGCTGTTGCTGCGTGATAAAACAAAATAAGAGGAAAAGTCATGAAGAAATGGGGTTACTGGCTGGCGGCGGGTGCGCTGGCTCTGGGCTTACAAAGCGCGCAGGCCGACGACGGCAAGACGCTTTATTTCTACAACTGGACTGAATATGTGCCGCCGGGACTGCTGGAGCAGTTTACTAAAGAGACCGGCATCAAGGTGATCTACTCCACCTATGAATCCAATGAAAGTATGTACGCCAAGCTGAAAACTTATCAGGATGGCGCATACGATCTGGTGGTGCCGTCAACCTACTTCGTGGCGAAAATGCGCAACGAGGGTATGATCCAGAAGATCGACAAGAGCAAGCTCTCTAACTTTCATAACCTCGATCCGAATCTGCTGAATAAGCCGTTCGATCCGAATAATGACTATTCGATCCCTTATATCTGGGGCGCGACCGCGATTGGCGTCAATACCGATGCGATGGATGCGAAAAGCGTGACCAGCTGGGCCGATCTGTGGAAGCCGCAGTACAAGCAGAGCCTGCTGCTGACCGACGACGCCCGTGAAGTCTTCCAGATGGCGCTGCGTAAGCTGGGCTATTCCGGCAATACACGCGATGCTAAAGAGATCAACGCCGCGTATGAAGAGCTGAAAAAGCTGATGCCGAACGTGTTGGCCTTTAACTCTGATAATCCCGGCAACCCTTTTATGGAAGGTGAAGTCAATCTGGGGATGATCTGGAACGGCTCGGCCTATGTTGCGCGTCAGGCGGGGACGCCGCTGGAGGTAATCTGGCCGAAAGAAGGCGGCATATTCTGGATGGATAGCCTGGCGATACCGGCCAACGCCAAAAACAAAGAAGGCGCGCTGAAGCTGATTAACTTCCTGCTGCGCCCGGACGTGGCGGCGCAGGTGGCGGAAACCATTGGCTACCCAACGCCTAACCTGGCGGCCAGAAAACTGCTGCCGGCGGAAGTGGCGAATGATCAATCGCTCTATCCGTCCGATGAAGTGATCAAAAACGGCGAATGGCAGGATGACGTTGGCGATGCCAGCGTGCAGTATGAGATGCTGTTTCAGAAGCTGAAAGCGGGCCGTTAAGTCGGGCCGCAGCAAAAAGGCGACCTGCGGGTCGCCTTTTTTATATCAATAGCTATGTTGCCCGTCAGGTGCTTTATGCGTTCAGCCTTTGCGTAGCATCGGCAAAGGCTGACGATATTACACCAGCCGGTGCAGCCCTTTCTGAAACTTCTCCACCCAGGCGGGCACCACTTCGCTGGCCAGTCCATAATGCTTTTCAGCGAACTGATTGCCAACCTGACTCGGTTCCAGATTCAGTTCGACGGTATGCACGCCCTGAAGTTTTGCCTCATGCACAAAACCTGCCGCCGGATAGACGTGTCCAGAGGTGCCGATCGCCAGGAAATAATCCGCCTCAGAAAGTGCCTGATAGATTTCGTCCATGCCCAACGGCATCTCGCCGAACCAGACCACGTGCGGACGTAAACGCGCCGGAAACTGGCAGCAGTGGCAACTATCGTCAGCGCTCAGATCGCCGGTCCACTCCAGCACCTGACCGCTCATTTCACAGCGCACTTTCAGCAGCTCGCCGTGCATATGCAGCACGCGCTGGCTACCGGCACGCTCGTGCAGGTTATCGATATTTTGCGTCACCAGCAGAAAGTTATCACCCAGCACCGACTCCAGCTCCGCCAGTGCATGATGCGCGGCGTTTGGCTGGATCTCCGGCTGTTGCAGCTGGCGGCGGCGCGCGTTGTAAAAGGCCTGCACCAGTGCCGGATTACGCGCAAAGCCTTCCGGCGTCGCCACATCTTCGATGCGGTGTTCTTCCCACAGCCCGTCATCGGCGCGAAAGGTACGAATGCCGGATTCGGCGGAAATGCCTGCGCCGGTCAGCACCACCACCCGCGGCTGCGGATGCGCGGCCAGCTCTGCGGTACGATCGCGTTCAAAAATACGCTGGCGAAAACGCTGATGCATCTTGCGTCGGGTTTTGCGAAAGCGCGCAATACGTAAACGGCGACGGGGTGTGCGCATAAAAACTCCTTTGGTTACCTGAGGTGCAGGAATGCGGCACCGCGCATTCCGCCCGCATCTCCATGACGCGCTTTGGCGAAGCGCGGCGGCTTCGCCATTGGCAGCAGATGCGGCTTCACCTGCTCCGCCAGCCCGTCATAAAGCGCGTCAAAATTTGACAGTCCGCCGCCCAGCACCACCAGATGCGGATCGAGCAACGTCAGCAGATTGCCGAGACAGACCGCCAGCAGCGCGCGAAAGCGCGCGGTATGTTCCAGCGCCTGCCGATCGCCCTGATAATAGCGTTCGATAATAGCGGGCGCGCTCAGCGTTTGCTGATAAAAATGTTGAAACAGCCAGGCGAAGCCCTGGCCGGAAAGATAAGACTCCATGCAGCCGCGCTGGCCGCAACCGCACTGTTGCAGCGGAATATCGCGGCCCAGCACCTGCAACGCATCGATGGGCAGGCGCATATGTCCCGCTTCGCCAGTCACAAAGTTGCGCCCGGAAACCGGTTTGCCGTCCACCACCAGCCCGCCGCCGACGCCGGTGCCCAGAATCAGGCCCAGCACCACCGGACAGTCCTGAAACGCCTCGTCCCAGGCTTCGGACAGGGTAAAACAGTTGGCGTCATTATCAACGCGCACTTCGCGCCCCAGCCGTTCGCTCAGATCGCGTCCCAGCGGGCGACCGCGCGCCGCAGGCACGTTGGCAGTAAACAGCGTGCCGTCAGCGGGATTGATCAGGCCCGGTACGCCAACGCCGACGCGCCCGCGCTGGCCGCTTACCGCGTCCGCTTCCGCCGTCAGGCTGACAAAGGCCGCCAGCAGATCGGCATAATGGTCGCGCGGCGTGGGAACGCGCTTGCTCCACAACAGCTGACGCTGCGCATCATAAACGCCGAGGGCGATTTTGCTGCCGCCCATATCGAAGCCGTAAAACATGCTGCCGCCCTTACTGTCCGCTGAGTACGCGCGCCGGATCGATACGGCTGGCGCGCCGCGCCGGATACCAGCTGGCCACCAGGCTCAGTACGATAGCCGTCGCCAGCACCGAGGCCACATCAAGCCAGTGCAGTTCCGATGGCAGGAAGTCGATAAAGTAAATATCGCCGGAGAGAAAATGATGCCCGGTCAGCCGTTCGATGCCGCGCATCAGCGGCGTCAGATTAAGCGCGGCCAGCACGCCAACCACCACGCCGCTCAGGCTGCCCAGCAGCCCGGCGCGCAGGCCATACCAGACGAAAATCGCCCGAATCAGGCCATCTTTCGCCCCCAAAGTACGCAGCACCGCAATATCGCTGCTTTTATCTTTTACCGCCATCACCAGCGTGGAAACGATATTGAAACAGGCTACGCCGATCACCAGCACCATTGCCAGATACATAATGGCGCGGATCATCTGGATGTCGCGATACATATAGCCGTAGGTACCGATCCAGCTGCGAATATAAACGTAAGCGTGCGTCACCTCGCCCGCATCGCGCACCAGCTTAACGGCGTTAAAGGGATCGTTCATTTTCAGCGCGATGCCGGTCACGTTATCCTGCATATCAAGATACTTTTGCGCATCGGCCAGCGGCACCAGCGCCAGGCTGTGATCGAGCATACCACTCAGCTGCAAAATGCCGCTGACCTGTAAGCGAATACGCTTCGGCTGCAGCAGCTTATTCTGCCCGTCGCTGTTGGGGATCATCACTGTCAGCCAGTCGCCCTGGCGAATGCCCAACGATTTGGCCGCCCCGCTGCCGATAATGATTTGCTGCTTGCCGGCGCTAAAGCTGGCCCAGGCGTTATTCTGCACAAACTGCGGCAGCGCGCTGAGCCGCTTTTCCTGTGCCGGATCGACGCCTTTCACCTGAATCGCCTGCAGTTTCGCGCCGCTTTCGATCAGGCCGGTAAAATTGACATAGGGCGCAGCGGCGGCGATGCCCGGCACCTGCTCCATTCGCGGCAGCAGCGACTGCCAGTCGGCGAGCTGGCCGTTGACCGGTTCGATTTCGCCGTGTGGCACCACCGCCAGAATACGGTTATTCAGCTCGCGCTCGAAGCCGTTCATCGCGCTCAGGCCGACGATCAATACCGCCACGCCCAGCGCGATACCCAGGGTGGAGATTACTGAGATCAGCGAAACCATGCCGCCGCGCCGCCGTCCGCCGCTAAAGCGCGTCGCTAACAGTAGGGAGAGAGACGCCATTACAACGCTCCCGTCAGCGTAACCTGCTCGCTAAGCTGGCCGTCGCGCATTTCACGCTGCGCCGGCAGGCGCTTAGCCAGATGCAGATCGTGGGTGACCACCAGGAAAGCGGTGCCCTGCCGCACATTCAACTCGCCCAGCAGATCGAAGATAGCGTCGGCGTTGCGCGCGTCGAGGTTGCCGGTCGGCTCATCGGCCATCACCAGCCGGGGGTTATTCACCAGCGCACGCGCAATGGCCACGCGCTGACGCTCGCCGCCGGACAGCTCGGAAGGTCGGTGCGCGGCGCGCTTTTCCAGCCCGACGGCGCGCAACATTTCCAGCGCGCGATCCTGCGCCTCCTGCTTGCTTTTCTTGCCGATCAGCAGCGGCATCGCCACGTTTTCCAGCGCGGTAAAATCGGGCAGCAGGTGGTGAAACTGATAGATAAAACCCAGCTCGCGGTTGCGGAGTTCAGCCTTTTGCGCCGAGGACATGCTGCTCAGGGCGCGACCACTAAACAGCACGTCGCCGGAAGTCGGCGCGTCCAGCCCGCCCAGCAGATGTAACAGAGTACTTTTGCCGGAGCCAGAGCTGCCGACAATTGCCATCATCTCGCCGGGACGCATGGTGAAGCTGACGTCGCGTAACACGTCTGTCTGCACGCTCCCTTCCTGATAGCGTTTGCACAGTTGGTTACACTGTAACAGATTCAAAT
>NZ_CALNWY010000044.1 GCF_940807255.1 Mixta sp. Marseille-Q2659
CCGGCGAACAGGGCCGCGGCTTTGCGGTGGTGGCGGGCGAAGTGCGCAACCTGGCACAGCGCAGCGCGCAGGCGGCGAAAGAGATCAAATCACTGATCGAAGATTCCGTGGCGCGCGTCGATACCGGCTCGGCGTTAGTCGGCACCGCGGGTGAAACCATGAGCGACATCGTCAGCGCGGTAACGCGCGTCACCGACATCATGGGTGAAATCGCCTCGGCATCGGACGAGCAGAGTCGTGGCATCGACCAGGTTGGCCTGGCGGTCACCGAGATGGATCGCGTGACGCAGCAGAACGCCGCGCTGGTGGAGGAATCCGCTTCCGCCGCCGCCGCGCTGGAAGAGCAGGCGAGCCGCCTCAGCCAGGCCGTATCGGTATTTAAAGTGCGTCAGGCACAGGTAAGCCGCCCGGCCACGCTGAAAACGCCGGTTCTCAGCCAGCCGGTTAGCGCAAAGCTAACCGCTGTGCCTGCCGCGACGGACAGCAACTGGGAAACCTTCTAACGTAACCGGGCAGTAAACCGGGAACGCTCTCCGGTAGTGCCGTTATTCGGCGGCACTGCCGATGTTCCGCGCCAGCCGTTCTTTCAATCACTTATCAGTGCCTCTTACCTGATGGCGTAAAGCCCGATACGGTTAATTATGCTCCGCTGGTTGCAGCAACGCGCAGCGCAACGTTTCCGTCTCGCGGTTAATTTCCGATAAGGATAAAGATTCCGCTAACCATGCCGATAAATCTCATCATTCAACCACGCTTTAAGGTTCTCCATGTTCAAACATATTAAAGTTGTGACGGCACTTATTCTGGTGCTGGCGATATTCGCTGTACTGCAAATTGCCTCCAGTGGGCTGTTCTTTAACGCCCTGAAAGGCGATCGGCAGAACTTTGTTCTGACGCAGCAGATTCAGCGCGAGCAGATCAATCTTAATGCCGCCTGGGTCGCATTGATTCAGGCGCGCAACACCCTTAACCGCGCCGGTATTCGCTATATGCTGGACGCCAACAATGCCGGTAGCGGCAGCACCGTGGCTGAACTGGTCGCGCTGGCAAATCAACAGCTGGAAGCGGCCGATAAAAGTTTTGCCGCCTACCACAAAGAGCTGCCGGACGAAGTGAAAAACATGGCCTACCTCGTCGCGGTCGATGAGAAATATAAGGTGCTGCACGATGCGCTGGGCGAACTGGTACAGATGCTGGGCGCTGGCAACCTCAAAGGCTTTGTCGATCAGCCGACGCAGGGCTATCAGAATGACTTCGAAGCGGCCTATAACACCTGGGCTCAGACCACCAGCTCGCTGATGGCCGCGGGTGCTGACCAGAACGAAAGTGCTTACCAGCGCGCGCTGTGGATTATCGGCATCGTGCTGTTGATTCTGTCAGGCGTGGTTGCGCTGGTCTGGACCGGTATGCATCACATTCTGCTGCGTCCGTTGAAATCCACCATTGAACATATCCGTCATATTGCCGCAGGCGATCTGACGCGGCCTATCGAGGTGGAAGGGCGCAACGAAATGAGCCAGTTGGCCGCCAGCCTGCAGCATATGCAGCAGGAGCTGGTGCGTACCGTCAGCGACGTGCGCGACGGTTCTGACGCCATCTATACCGGCGCCAGCGAAATTACCGCCGGCAGCAATGACCTCTCATCCCGTACCGAGCAGCAGGCCGCCTCGCTGGAGGAGACCGCCGCCAGCATGGAACAGCTGACCGCGACGGTGAAACAGAACGCGGAGAACGCCCGTCAGGCGTCGCAGCTGGCGCTGAGCGCGTCGGAAACCGCGCAGAAGGGCGGCAAGGTGGTGGACGGCGTGGTGAAAACCATGAGCGAAATCGCCGGCAGCTCGAAGAAGATTGCCGACATCACCAGCGTGATTGACGGCATCGCCTTCCAGACCAACATTCTGGCGCTGAATGCGGCGGTGGAGCAGCGCGCCGGCGAGCAGGGCCGCGGCTTTGCGGTGGTGGCGGGCGAAGTACGCAACCTGGCGCAGCGCAGCGCGCAGGCGGCGAAAGAGATCAAATCACTGATCGAAGATTCCGTCACCCGCGTCGATACCGGTTCCGTACTGGTAGAGAGCGCCGGTGAAACCATGAGCGACATCGTCAGCGCGGTAACGCGCGTCACCGACATCATGGGTGAAATCGCCTCGGCATCGGACGAGCAGAGCCGTGGCATCGACCAGGTTGGCCTGGCGGTCACCGAGATGGATCGCGTGACGCAGCAGAACGCCGCGCTGGTTCAGGAGTCGGCTGCCGCTGCCGCCACGCTGGAAGAGCAGGCGAGCCGTCTCAGCCAGGCGGTTGCCGTGTTCAGAATTCGTAAAGAATTCGCCGCCGCCGCCGTTAACGTAAGTACGGCCGCAAAAACGCAGCCAGCCGCCGCTCCGGCAGCGGTAACGCGTAAAGCCGCCGCAACGGACGCCAACTGGGAAACCTTTTAATCCGTTGCTCAGCGGCCAGTGAATAAAAGACGTGTTGACAGAATTTTCGGAACCGGACAGGTCAGAAATTCATTCCGGCGCGCAGGTGAGAGACAACGGCAGTTAAGGTTTCGTCACTCACCAGGCTGGGGCGCCCCGGAACGTATCTGTCCGGCTGCGAATGAGAACGGCGGAGCATAAACCGCACAGCCGTTTGCCAGCCAGATTGGGTCACACAACAGAATGCCGCGCTGGTAGAGGAAGCGGCAACGGCCACGGATTAACTCGCGGCCCGTCTGCGCAAAGGGATTGCCGGACGGGGACGTTAGCGTGAGATGCGAATAAGCCATCGCCGGGATGTGGCGCCCTTTAACCCTTAATCTGCTTTTGCTGGGTGAATCTGGATGAAAAAATCGACCGTACTGGCACCACCTGAGAATGCAACGCTGCTGTCGCAGATGGTTCAGCGTTTGCCTCTCTCTGATACGCACTTTCGCCGTATCAGTCAGTTAATTTATCAGCGAGCCGGAATTGTGCTTGCCGATCACAAGCGTGAGATGGTCTACAACCGCCTGGTTCGCCGCCTGCGGACGCTGAATATCGATGATTTTGGTCGTTATCTGGCGCTGCTGGAAAACGATCAGAACAGTGCCGAGTGGCAGGCGTTTATTAACGCGTTGACCACCAACCTGACGGCTTTTTTCCGTGAGGCGCACCATTTTCCGATTCTGGCGGAACATGCCAAACGGCGCGGCGGCAGCTACAACGTCTGGAGTACGGCGGCCTCCACCGGCGAGGAGCCTTATTCCATCGCCATGACGCTGGCAGAAACGCTGGGCGCCGGACCGGGGAAATTCTCCGTTCACGCCAGCGATATTGATACCCAGGTGCTGGAAAAAGCCGCGTCCGGGATCTATCGCCAGGAGGAGTTGCGCACGCTGTCGCAGCAGCAGATGCAGCGCTTCTTTCTGCGCGGCACCGGACCCCATTCCGGCATGGTGCGGGTGCGCTCCGAGCTGGCGGGCATGGTGAGCTTTACGCAGCTCAACCTGCTGGCGCACGAATGGGCATTGCCTGGGCCGTTTGATGCGATTTTTTGCCGCAACGTAATGATCTATTTCGATAAAGAAACTCAGGAAAAGATCCTGCGGCGCTTTGTCCCGTTGCTGAAGCCCGGCGGCCTGTTGTTTGCCGGTCATTCAGAAAACTTCAGCCAGATAAGCAAAGAGTTTTATCTGCGCGGGCAGACGGTTTACGGGCTGACTAAGGAAAGATCATGAGCAAAATCACCGTAATGTGCGTTGATGATTCAGCGCTGATGCGACAACTGATGACGGAGATCATCAACAGCCATCCCGATATGGAAATGGTGGCGACCGCGCCCGATCCGCTGGTAGCGCGCGATTTGATTAAACAGTTTAACCCGCAGGTGCTGACGCTGGATGTGGAGATGCCGCGCATGGACGGTCTCGACTTCCTCGAGAAGCTGATGCGTCTGCGTCCAATGCCGGTGGTGATGGTTTCCTCGCTAACGGCCAAAGGGTCAGAAGTCACGCTGCGCGCGCTGGAGCTGGGCGCTATCGATTTCGTCACCAAGCCGCAGCTTGGCATTCGGGAAGGGATGATGGCGTACAGCCAGATGATCGCCGATAAGATCCGCGCGGCGGCGCGTGCCCGCATGATGCCGCGCGTCACCCAGGCGGCACCGGCAATGCTGAAGGCGGGTCCGCTGCTGAGTAGTGAGAAGCTGATTGCCATCGGCGCATCCACCGGCGGCACCGAAGCGATTCGCCATGTGCTGCAGCCGCTGCCGATGACCAGCCCGGCGCTGCTGATTACCCAGCATATGCCGCCCGGCTTTACCCGTTCGTTTGCCGAACGTCTGAACAAGCTGTGCCAGATCACCGTGAAAGAAGCGGAAGATGGCGAACGTATTCTGCCGGGACACGCCTATATAGCGCCCGGCGCGATGCACCTGGAGCTGGCGCGCAGCGGCGCCAACTATCAGGTGAAACTGAACGATGGTCCGCCGGTTAATCGTCACAAGCCCTCTGTGGATGTGCTGTTTAAATCGGTGGCGCTGCATGCCGGTCGTAACGCCGTTGGCGTGATCCTGACCGGCATGGGCAACGACGGCGCGGCGGGGCTGCTGGAGATGCAGCGCGCCGGCGCCTGGACCATCGCGCAGAACGAAGCAAGCTGTGTGGTTTTCGGCATGCCGCGTGAGGCTATTGCTCACGGGGGAGCCAGTGAAGTGGTGGATCTGCACCAAATCAGCCAGCACATGCTGGCAAAAATTAGCGCCGGACAGGCATTGCGAATTTAACCGAGCCCGTCCAGCGGGTCGAGATAACACAGGAGTAGATATGGCTGACAAGAATATGCGCTTTTTGGTAGTAGACGATTTCAATACGATGCGTCGTATTGTGCGCAACCTGCTGAAAGAGCTGGGCTTCAATAACGTTGAAGAAGCCGAAGACGGCGCTGACGCGCTGAATAAACTGCGCGCAGGCGAGTTCGATTTCGTTATTTCCGACTGGAACATGCCGAATATGGACGGCCTGCAGCTGCTGCAAACCATCCGCGCTGACGCTGCGCTGGGCAAGCTGCCGGTACTGATGGTTACGGCGGAAGCGAAGAAAGAGAACATTATCGCTGCGGCGCAGGCAGGGGCCAGCGGTTATGTGGTGAAACCTTTTACTGCGGCAACTCTGGAAGAGAAGTTAGGTAAGATCTTCGAAAAATTAGGTATGTAAGGAGACGTGATGAGCGAACTTACGAAACCAGCGACCGATGCGGCGTCATCGCAAGATATCATCACGCGCATTGGCTCGTTAACGCGCATGCTGCGTGACAGCCTGCGTGAGCTGGGGCTGGATCAGGCGATTGCGGAAGCCGCGGAAGCGATTCCCGACGCGCGCGACCGTCTTGACTATGTGGTTCAGATGACCGCTCAGGCCGCTGAACGAGCGCTGAACTGCGTTGAAGCATCACAGCCGCGCCAGGATGCGCTGGAAAGCGGCGCGAAAGCTCTAAAAACGCGCTGGGATGCCTGGTTTGAGGACCCAATCGAGCTGTCGGATGCCCGTGTACTGGTTTCGGATACGCGCGAATATCTGGCAACCGTGCCGGAACACACGTCCTTTACCAACGCCCAACTGCTCGACATCATGATGGCGCAGGATTTCCAGGATCTGACCGGTCAGGTGATCAAGCGCATGATGGATGTTATCCAGGAAATCGAGCGCCAGCTGTTGATGGTGCTGCTGGAGAATATGCCGGAAGCGAACGCGCGTCAGAAGCGGGAAGAAAACAGCCTGCTGAACGGCCCGCAAATTAACGCGGCTGCCCCTGGCGTCGTTGCCAACCAGGATCAGGTCGATGACCTGCTTGATAGCCTGGGCTTCTAGATTAAACGCTGCCGCGCTCTGAACGGAGACGGCAGCCACCACCTGTTATCAGGCCGACAATCGTACGATTGCCGGTCTGTTTTTACCATTCCCTGAAATAACCCCTGTTTAACCCTGTTACTCGGCCCATTAAATTGCCCGCCGTTTGGCACTCTATGCTCAATTCCCATTCCGACGCAGGTTGACCAACGTGGCTGAAGATAGCGACGCGGAAAAAACAGAATCCCCCACACCCCACCGACTTGAGAAAGCGCGTAAAGAAGGGCAGATCCCGCGTTCCCGCGAGCTGACCTCGCTGCTGATGCTGGTGACGGGGTTGCTGATCCTGTGGATGGGCGGCGAGCCGATGGCGCGCCAGCTGGCCGAGATGGTCGCGTCCGGTTTCAGTTTCGATCATCGCTTAATTAACGATCCGGGACAGATTGTGCGTCATATCAGCCGCCTGTTAAGCAAAGCGGTCTGGGCGCTGCTGCCGATGATGGCTGGCCTGGTACTGGTCGCCATTGCTGCGCCGATGCTGCTGGGCGGTATCGTGTTGAGCGGCAAAGCGATCTCTTTTCAGTTTAACAAGCTGAATCCGCTGAGCGGCCTGAAGCGCATGGTTTCTGCCCAAACCTGGGCTGAGCTGTTGAAAGCGGTGCTGAAGGCCACGCTGGTGAGCGCGGTGGCGGGCTGGTACGTCTGGGTCAGCTGGCCGGAGATGTTGCGCCTGATTACCGAGTCGCCGTTTGATGCGCTGGCGCACGGCCTGAATATGGTCGCCGTCTGCTGTTTCCTGGTAGTGCTGGGGCTGGTGCCGATGGTCGGCTTCGACGTGTTCTGGCAGCTGTTCAGCTATTTCAAACAGCTGCGCATGACACAGCAGGAAATCCGCGATGAATATAAAGAGATGGAAGGCGACCCGCACGTAAAAGGGCGCATTCGTCAGGCGATGCGCGCCGCCGCACGCCGCCGCATGATGGCGGACGTGCCGAAAGCGGACGTTATCGTCACCAACCCGACGCACTATTCCGTCGCGCTGCAGTATGACGAGAAGAAGATGAGCGCCCCGAAAGTGGTAGCGAAGGGCGCGGGCGATGTGGCGTTGAAGATTCGTGAGTTAGGGAAAGAACATCGCGTGCCGATTCTGGAAGCGCCGCCGCTGGCGCGCGCGCTTTATCGTCACAGTGAAATAGGTCAGCACATTCCGGGCGCGCTGTATGGCGCAGTTGCAGAAGTGCTGGCCTGGGTATGGCAGCTTAAGCGCTGGAAGCGCGAGGGTGGCCTGATACCGCAGAAACCTCAACGTTTGCCGGTACCGGCTGAACTGGACTTTGCAGGAGAGACGAGATCTGATGGCTAATCTGGCCGCTTTACTTCGCTTACCGGGTAACATGAAGGATACGCAGTGGAAGGTGCTGGCTGGCCCGCTGCTGATTCTGCTGATCCTGTCGATGATGGTGCTGCCGCTGCCGCCCTTTATCCTCGATCTGCTGTTTACCTTTAATATCGCGCTGTCGATTATGGTGCTGCTGGTGGCGATGTTTACCCAGCGCACGCTGGATTTCGCCGCTTTCCCCACCATTCTGCTGTTTTCGACGCTGCTGCGTCTGGCGCTGAACGTTGCATCAACCCGCGTGATCCTGCTGGAAGGCCATACCGGTGCGGCGGCGGCGGGTCAGGTGGTGGAAGCCTTTGGTCACTTCCTGGTCGGCGGCAACTTCGCCATCGGTATTGTGGTGTTCATTATCCTGATCATCATTAACTTTATGGTTATCACCAAAGGTGCCGGACGTATCGCCGAAGTGGGCGCGCGTTTTGTGCTGGACGGGATGCCGGGCAAGCAGATGGCGATCGATGCCGATCTGAACGCCGGTTTGATTGGTGAGGAAGAAGCGAAGAAACGCCGTAATGAAGTGACGCAGGAAGCGGATTTTTACGGCTCAATGGACGGTGCCAGTAAGTTTGTTCGTGGTGACGCTATCGCGGGCATCATGATTATGATTATCAACGTGGTGGGCGGTCTGCTGGTCGGCGTCGTGCAGCACGGCATGTCGCTTGGCGCAGCGGGCGAAACCTATACGCTGCTGACTATCGGTGACGGCCTGGTGGCGCAGATCCCGGCGCTGGTTATTTCGACCGCCGCGGGCGTGATTGTGACGCGCGTCAGCACCGATCAGGATGTCGGCGAGCAGATGGTCAGCCAGCTGTTCGATAACCCGCGCGTTTTAATGCTGAGCGCCGGTGTGCTGGGTCTGCTGGGTCTGGTGCCGGGCATGCCGAACCTGGTATTTCTGCTGTTTACCGCCGCGCTGTTAGGCATGGCCTGGTGGCAACGCGGCCGGGAGATGAAGCCGAAAGCGGCGGCGCAGCCGATTCCGCGCGCGCAGGAGACGGCCGCCACGGTAGAAGCGACCTGGGGCGATGTGCAGCTGGAAGATTCGCTGGGCATGGAAGTGGGCTACCGTCTGATTCCCATGGTGGATATGCAACAGGATGGCGAGCTGCTGGGCCGTATTCGCAGTATTCGTAAGAAGTTTGCGCAGGAGATGGGCTTTCTGCCGCCGGTGGTGCATATTCGCGACAATATGGATCTGCCTGCCGCTCGCTACCGTATTCTGATGAAAGGGGTGGAGATCGGCAGCGGCGACGCCTATCCGGGGCGCTGGATGGCGATTAACCCAGGCACCGCGTCGGGCACCTTGCCGGGCGAGGCGACGGTAGATCCTGCCTTTGGTCTGGCGGCAATCTGGATTGACAGCGCGCTGAAAGAGCAGGCGCAGATTCAGGGCTTTACCGTAGTAGAAGCGAGTACCGTGGTAGCGACGCATCTGAATCACCTGATCGGCCAGTACGCCAGCGAGCTGTTTGGCCGCCAGGAAGCGCAGCAGTTGCTGGATCGCGTGAGTCAGGATATGCCGAAGTTGACGGAAGACCTGGTGCCGGGCGTGGTGTCGCTGACGACGCTGCATAAGGTGTTACAGAATCTGCTGGCGGAGCGCGTGTCGATTCGCGATATGCGCACCATTATTGAGACGCTGGCGGAGCATGCGCCGGTGCAGAACGATCCGCAAGAGCTGACGACGGTGGTGCGCGTGGCGCTGGGTCGCGCGATTACGCAGCAGTGGTTCCCGGGTAACGGCGAAGTGCAGGTTATCGGCCTTGACGCAACGCTGGAGCGTCTGTTGTTACAGGCGTTGCAGGGCGGCGGCGGACTGGAGCCTGGGCTGGCGGATCGTCTGTTGGATCAGGCGCAGCGCGCGCTGCAGAATCAGGAGATGGTGGGCGCGCCGCCGGTGCTGTTGGTGAATCATCCGCTGCGCGCGTTGTTGGCCCGTTTCCTGCGGCGCAACTTGCCGCAGCTGGCGGTGCTGTCCAATATGGAGCTGACGAATAATCGTCATATTCGTATGACGGCGACAATCGGAGGTCAGTAATGCGGGCTTTATGGTTAACGTTGTTGTTGTTACCGCTGATTACGCAGGCGGCGGACGGCGCCTGGCAGGGCAGCGCCACGGGCGTGACGCTGAGTAACCGCGGCGTGGAGGCCTCATCGCCGCCAATTGCGCCGCCCGGCCCGGTTTCCGGCATGATGAGCGTGGTTTACTGGCGCTTCGAATTAACCGGCCCGCAACCGGCGGGTTTGTTGGTGAAGCTCTGTTCCAGCGCGCGCTGTACGCCGATTGAAGGGGCCAGCGGTTCGACGCGCGGACTAACGAATGTGCCAGCCAGCGATACGCTGCGCTTTGTTTATAGCGTGCCGGGGCAGGGAAGGCTGTTTCCTGTGACGCGCGTGCGCAGCAATCAGGTGATGGTGAATTATCAGTAGCGTTGGGTGCTGGTATCCAGACTTAAGCCCCGGCTGCTTATGTAGGTATTAACGGCGCCTGAGTCCGACTTCGGCGTGTTTATGTAGATGGTAACGGTGCCTGAGACCGGCTTCGGTGTGTTTATGTAAGTGGTGCCGGTGCCGGTGCCGGTCGCGGAAGGGAGCCAGCACTGAGCTTAAAGCTGAGGTGGACAGGCAGCATAGTAAAGCTTCCGCGTCAGGGATGACGCGGCAGAGCCCCAGGGATGGGTGCATGGCGTCTTTACGGAGCGGCCTGTCCACCGAAGGTGGCAACGGAAATCAAACTCACCCCAGCCTTCCGCCGCACCAGCCTGAGCCAGAAGCTACTCCCTCAGTACTGCTTGCACCACAGCCTGAGCCAGAAGCTGCTCCCTCAGTACTGCTTACATCACAGCCTGAGCCAGAAGCTGCTCCCTCAGTACCGCTTGCATGAGCCTGAAACCCTCTCCCCGGCGATACTCATCTAAAACAGAGGTCAATTTTCCTGAGACGGCTTGCCTGAACCAGAAGTCATCTTCCCGGTACCAATACTTAGTCTGAAGGCCGCCTTTCCAACCGGCATAAAAAAATCCACGCCGGAGCGTGGATTTTTCATCAGCACGAAGCCCTTTCGTAACAAGGGCAGCGGGAAATTACATACGTTCGACGGTCTCAATACCCAGCGTATCCAGACCCTGCTTCAGCGTTCTGGCTGTCAACAATGCCAGCTTCAGACGGCTCTGGCGTACCGCTTCATCTTCCGCCGACAGAATCGGACAGTGTTCATAGAAGCCAGAGAACAGCCCAGCCAGATCGTACAGATAGGCGCACATTACGTGCGGCGTGCCGTCGCGGGCAACCAGCGTAATCGTCTCTTCAAACTGCAACAGACGCGCCGCCAGCTGCGATTCGCGCTCATCGCTCAGCTGAATAGTGCCGTCCAGCACCGCGTTCTCATCAATGCCCGCTTTGCGGAACACCGACAGCACGCGCGTATAGGCGTACTGCATATAAGGCGCAGTGTTGCCTTCAAAGGCCAACATGTTATCCCAGTCGAAAATATAATCGGTGGTGCGGCTCTTCGACAGATCGGCATATTTCACCGCGCCGATGCCTACGATATTGGCCAGCTTACGCAGCTCGTCCGCATCCATATCCGGGTTCTTCTCGGAAACCAGCGCGGTGGCGCGCTCTACCGCTTCGTCCAGCAGATCGGACAGCTTAATGGTGCCGCCGCTGCGGGTTTTGAACGGACGACCATCTTTGCCCAACATCATGCCAAACATATGATGCTCAAGCGGCACCGATTCCGGCACGTAGCCCGCTTTGCGCACGATAGTCCAGGCCTGCATTAAATGCTGATGCTGACGGGAGTCGATATAGTAAAGCACGCGATCGGCATGCAGCTGCTCATAGCGGTATTTCGCGCAGGCAATATCCGTGGTGGTATAAAGATAGCCGCCATCCTTCTTCTGGATGATGACGCCCATCGGTTCGCCTTCTTTGTTCTTAAACTCATCGAGGAAAACCACGGTGGCGCCTTCGCTCTCGACCGCCAGCCCTTTGGCTTTCAGATCGGCGACGATGCCCGGCAGCATATCGTTATATAAGCTTTCACCCATCACATCGTTACGCGTCAGCGTCACGTTCAGACGATCGTACACCGTCTGGTTCTGCGTCATGGTAATGTCGACCAGCTGCTTCCACATGGTGCGGCAATATTCGTCGCCGCCCTGTAATTTCACCACGTAGCTGCGCGCGCGTTCGGCAAAAGCTTCATCTTCGTCATAGGTTTTTTTCGCTTCGCGGTAGAAGGCTTCCAGATCGGCCAGCGCAATCGCTTCATGATGTTCGCGCTGCTGCTTTTCCAGATAGGCGATCAGCATCCCGAACTGCGTGCCCCAGTCGCCGACGTGGTTAGCGCGAATGACTTTATGTCCGAGAAACTCCAGCGTACGAGCGGCTGCGTCGCCAATAATGGTCGAACGCACATGGCCGACATGCATCTCTTTCGCCACGTTAGGCGCGGAATAGTCGATAACGATCGTTTGCGCATCGACCGGCGCAACGCCCAGACGCGGCGACGCCAGCGCGGCTTCCGCCTGCTGGGCGAGCCATTCCGGCGCGAGGAAAATATTAATAAAGCCCGGTCCGGCGATTTCAACTTTGCTGGCGATACCGTTCAGATCAAGCTGCTGAACTACCTGCTCGGCCAGCTGGCGCGGCTGCTGACCCAGCTTTTTCGCCACCGCCATAATGCCGTTGGCCTGATAATCGCCAAACTGAACCCTGGCCGACTGACGAACCATGGGTTCGCAATCTGACGGCGCGCCAACGGCGATCATCGCCTGACTAACTTTTTCGGAAAGGAGAGCCTGAATATTCACCGCGTTACCTTCATCTGTCTGCGTTGCCCGCCGCATGGGCGCGGCGGGCATAATCATCGCGGCGCCTGACAGCCTGGCAGGTTGCTGTACAATGGCGCCGCGGAAAAAAGAAGGGGGGAAGTATACTTTATTTGAAGGGAAGCGTCAGCAGCCCCGTAGCGGGCGGAAACACGGCTGCAAATGTTTCCGCCACCGAGGAAAAAAGGTTAGCGACGTCGAAAATGTCGATGAGGGTTACTTACCGTTTTTTCATTGCGCACCTTCCAGTGGCGGGAGATAGCAAACCCCATCAGCGCGATAAGAACTGCAATAATAATGAGTTTAAACATATAGCCATTCCTTGTGTGATGGTCGGGGGTAAATCTATAAGAAAGGCTTAGTAGCCGCAATTGCGCACCAGCCCAATTAGGAATTACCTTAAACACCCGGCAAACGTAATTAAAAACATTAGGTTAACTATGTTTTTATAAAATATTTTGTGGTCCTGTACCGTGCTAAACTGGACATAAGTTAGATAAATTCCGTCAATTTATCAGAAATATTAATCAGAGACGCTATTTTTACAACTATAACTGGCCTTATAAAGCAGCACGCACAGCAGCCAATGTTTAATTAAACTGTATGAAAAAGGGAGATAATGGTGCCATTCAGGAATAATCTGGAAGCGCTATCCGACCTGGCAGACGATCTGCCATGCTTCGAAGAAAAGCTGACAAATTTGGCCGAAAGGCTGGGGTTAACCCTGGAAAATCTTGAGGCTGACCATATTTCACTGCGCTGCCATCAAATCGCCACAGCGGAGCGCTGGAAACAAGGCCTGATGCAGGTTGGGCGGATGTTCTCAGAAAATATGATCAACGGCCGACCGATTTGCCTGTTTGAACTGGACGAGCCGCTATGCGTGGGGCCGTGGCGTATCAACGTGGTCGAACTGCCGTGGCCGGGCAATAAGCTCTATCGCCATGAAGGCTGGGAACATGTTGAAATTGTGCTGCGCGGTGACCCGGCAACGCTGGGCGCGCGGGCGATGGCCTTGCTCTCCGATAGCGGCCTGCTGGAGCCGGGTATCTCGTTTAAAACCAGTGCGCCGCAGGGTGAAAATGAACGTTTGCCAAATCCCACGCTGGCGGTCACCGATGGACAAATCACGATTAAATTCCATCCCTGGAGTTTGCAGGAGATCGTCGCCAGCGAGCAGAAGCGTTAAGCGTTCGCAGCGGCCACCGCGCGCTCCAGGCGCGTTACCGCCTCTCCCAGCGTGGCGCGCGTGCAGCCGAAATTAAAGCGCACAAAGCCGTCATCACCAAAATCCCGTCCCGGCGAAAAGCCCAGGCCGTGCTGCTCAAACCAGAGCGCCGGGCTGGGCACGTTGGGAAGGCGCGCCGAAATCCATGCCAGATAGGTCGCTTCCGGCGGCGCGACATCCAGCCCCGGCAGCGCATTTATCTGCGCGCACAGCCAGTCGCGATTACGGCGTAAATAATCCAGCTGCGCCTCCAGCCGGGCTGACCGTCGCGCCAGGCGGCGGTTGCGGCGGTTATCGCCAGAATATCCACTGACGGCACGATGCCACGGCGCGTATCGTTAAAGCGCTGACGCAACGCTTTATTCGGAATGATTGCCAGCGATGCGCCTAAACCAGCGATATTAAAGGTTTTCGAGGGAGAAATAAGCGTTATTGAACGTTGCTCGGCATCGTCGTCCAGCGTCGCGAACGGAATATGCTGCAGGCCCGGCTCCAGAATCAGATCGCAATGGATATCATCTGAGCAAACGATCAGATCGTGTTGCTGGGCAAATCGCAGTTGCGCAGCGAGTTCATCACGACGATAAACCGTGCCGCCGGGGTTTTGCGGATTACACAGCATCAGCAGCTTTTCATTACCGGTTAGCTGCATTTCCGCCGCCGCCAGATCCATCGTCCAGCGCGCATTCTCCAGCCGCATCTGTAGATTTATCTGACTGCGATCCGCCCACTTCGCCGCCAGCCGAAACGGTGGATAAATTGGCGTCGGCGCCACTGTGCCTTCACCTGGCGAAGTAAAGGCGCGAACGCAAAGGTTTAATCCAGCCACCACACCGGGCAAAAGTACCAGCCACTCCGCTTCAATCCGCCAGTTATAGCGCGTCGCCATCCGCTCAATAACGACGTCGATTAGCGCATTCGGCTCGGCGCCATAACCAAAAACGCCATGTTCTACGCGCTGTTGCAGCGCCTCAATCACCGCGGGTGGCGAACGAAAGTCCGTATCCGCTACCCACAGCGGTAAAATGTCGCGATTGCCATATTTTCGCCACTTGAGACTATCGCTGTGATGCCGGTCTATCCACTGATCGAAATTGAATGCCATGATTAAGATTCTCATTACACTGCTTTGCAAACTGAGCCTAACCGAGAATCAGAAAACCAGCCAGCAGTCATTAACAGGAGGATGAAATGGTTAAACTGGAAGTATGCTGCTATGGAGTGGACTGCGCTGTTAATGCGCAAGAGGCGGGCGCTGACCGGATTGAGCTTTGTGCGGCACCGAAAGAGGGCGGTTTAACGCCATCTGCCGGCACCTTGCAGGCCGCACGCGTGCATCTCCACATACCTGTTCATCCTATTGTTCGTCCGCGCGGCGGCGATTTTTGCTACAGCGAGCGGGAGTTCGCCACCATGAAATCCGATGTCGCCCTGATCCGCGAGCTGGGTTTTCCCGGCGTGGTACTAGGCGTGCTGGATGAAGATGCTCATATAGACATCAACAGGATGCGCGAGATTATGCCGCTCTGCGGCGATATGCAGGTGACCTTCCATCGCGCCTTTGACCTTTGTCATAGTCCGAAACGTGCATTAGAAACATTGACCGAACTGGGCGTTGCGCGCATTCTGACATCAGGCCAGCAGCAAAATGCCGAAAGCGGAATTGTATTGTTAAAGGAACTTACTGAGTTAAGTGAAGGTCCAATCATTATGGCTGGGGCAGGCGTCAGGTTAAGCAATCTGCAAAAGTTCCTGGATGCAGGTATCCGTGAACTGCATACCTCCGCCAGCCGCCTGGTTTCTTCGCCGATGCGCTACCGCAAAGCGGGTGTTTCAATGAGTTCAGATGTTGAAACCGATGAGTTCAGCCGTCAGAGCGTTGACGGCGAGATGGTTGAGGCGATGAAAAGTATCATACAGATGAACGCGGTTCGCGTTGCCTGAACCCTAACAGTTTTTGCCGCACAGCACGCCGTTCCTCAGACGTGATGTTTGCAAGTACCAAACCCCAGCATGTTGTTGGGGTTTTTTTTATGTCTCTGAAACCGTTTACTGCGGAAGTGCTTTTTACTTTGCACAACATTAACGTCAAAACAACAATAATCCTGATAAATTACCAGGTTATGCGTTTGGTCGCGCAGCGTTAGCATAATAGAGTGGAACAAATCAGGGCGTCTTATCCGGCTTATGCTGAAGACGGTAAAAGGCGTCTGTTGAGGAAACAAGATGAAAAAGTTAATGGTAATAGCAGGTGTCACCTTTTTAGCATCATGCGCGTCACAGAGCGACCAAACAAAAATAAATGGTATGGCAAATCCTGCCTCCGTCTATTGTAAAAAAGTCGGCGGCAAACTGAATATCGTTAAAGGAAGGGGTGGTGATGTGGGTTATTGTACGCTGCCTGACGGTGAGCGCATCGAGGAATGGACGCTGTACCGAAGAGATAATAAATAATTAAATAGCTACAAATACGGTTTAGTAAGTGAATGAAAACGGCAAACTTTTCCCAAATATTCGTGAATTGAGAGCAGGGACGTCAAAATGTTCAACTGGATATGTCAACACAAGCTGGGCGTTCTGCTGACGCTGGTCATTGCAGTTGAACTGGCAATGTTCCTGTTAACGAATGAATGGATGCCGTGGAACTGGTAGACAGGACCAGTACAAACCTATTATGAAGAACCGTCGCCTGACGGTTTTTTTCTATTTGCACAAAAGTTAGGCGCCGTTCCCTCAGAAGCTAAAAAGCTGTGCTATAGATCACATTACCTTTACAGCAAACCGGGAAACAAGTATGGCTTTAGCATTAAAAAAAGATTTACTTGTAGGAGCAGTACTGGTTGAGATACTTCGCCAACATCCAGAGATTAATTTGTCAGGTGATTTTGTAGATGCGGTTATAAAAATGAGTGATGCGCTATGTCAACAATTTCCACATAGTGAGCGGGGCATTAAGTCAGGCGATTAAGCAAGTTGCCCAGCCAGGGGAATTAGCGCATCCATCAATTCAAAGGCTCGCTTCGGCGGGCCTTTTTTGCTTCCACTGCTGAGCTGAAGAAAGTAGCAGTGATACCGGAGAATGCCTGATTAATAAAAACCGGGAAAGGCAGCTATAAAAAGAAGTTTATATGACATCCAGATAATTAAAGCGTTGGCATCATTTACTGCAATAAGCCTTAGAAATCAGGTCAGATAACAGACGCTGAGAAGATAGTCACAATTACCACAATAAGAGAAAGGTTAACTGAGCTGCTGTTTATAACGATTGATAAAGGCTAATTTTTTATAGCTGATGCCAGGCTTGCTTTTCTTAAATGCTGATAAAAATCAACGCATTATTTTAAATTTTTTCTGGCTGTGAGGGGGGGTATACGTTTAATGAATATTGATAATCAGCCGCTATTATAAGTCACGCCTTATTTATACAACCGTATCAAAAAGAAATCGCTATGAATAAAACCTGCTGGCATTATTATTAACAAGCGCCGCTATTTTTTTATCAAACGCAATGGCTGCTTACAAAACCACGCTTTCTGTAGGTCATGCAAAAAGTACCGTAAATAATCATAGCTCTCGCCTGGATGAAAATCCCACCGGTATGAACGGTAAGTTAAGAATGGAAATTAATGATGACTGGGGAGTGATGCTTTCACTAACCAATACTCATTATGCTAAAGATTATTATGGTCGGTTCAGGTACGCCACGGACGAGTTAGATTATTTTTCCCTGCTGCCTGGACCTTCTTACCGATTTAATAAATATATTTCTGCCTACGCTCTTGCCGGTTGGGGATATGGTGAAAGTAATAACAGCATTGGCTGGGCAAACGAAGATTACTCCGCCAGCACCCTGGCCGTCGGCGTTGGGCTGCAGTTTAACCTCAAAAAAAGTATTGCTATCGATACTGAATGGGAATACGCAAAACTGGACGATTATAAGGTAAATACCTGGAGAGTGGGTCTTGGCTACCACTTTTAGAGCAGACAGCCCACCAGTCTGTGGGCTTTTTATGGCGTTGATTGCCATCTGAATGTTGGCTGGCGTTAGACTGGAGAGGTCGATAAGGACGTCGGTACTGCTGGTGGTATTGGGCAGATTATTAACAGCCCAATGCCTTTGCTATTGCTACTAATACGCTTTATTCATCTGGTGATAAGCCAAAGCTACAGTTATTTTAACTAAATGAGGCCGATCACAATATTCACATTGATTACCGTTGCTAACCACATAAGTCAGACTTCACTAAAAGGAGTTATCTTTTTTTATTAAATTAACTTCTTTAATTAACTTTTTGATTTTTAACTACTTATTCTTTTTGTATGAATTTTAACCATTTTAAATGTTAATGAGAGAAACCCTGCTGTTAAAAAGAGATAATTCATTATTTTAGTTTAAATCATTGATATTTAATCAATTAAATGAAATAAAGCGTACGGCGCTAAAGTGTAAGCGAGATTTTTTTCACATCAATAGAAATTTTTTTAGACTCTTTTTCATCCCTTGTTACCGTTAAGCTTGTTTAACCATTAACAACGAAAAAATGATTAGCTGGCACATAGTTAGCTCACCTCTATCCCCTTCACGGCGGCGGCTGGCGCTACGTTTTGCTATCAAATTCTGCCCGCATTAAGGCCAATTTTTTTAGTTAGCAAACTTGACACTTTTTTAATAGCTAATAGTATTTTTAATAACAAAGGTTATGAAGTGTGGTGAATGTGTTAACCGCCTCGTCAGCTAACTAATAAGCCGCATTCATGCTTCAGAGGCGTGTTGAAGCATAGTTAACCCCCGGAGCGGCGCCTCGGCGCCGATGGGAAGTTAAATAACTGACGGGCTGAGTAGCTGAAGAGGTTCGCCATGATTTATGTCTTATATCGTGTCGCCG
Source organism: Mixta sp. Marseille-Q2659 (assembly GCF_940807255.1). Taxonomy (GTDB): domain Bacteria; phylum Pseudomonadota; class Gammaproteobacteria; order Enterobacterales; family Enterobacteriaceae; genus Mixta. The sequence continues at coordinate 18,155 of NZ_CALNWY010000044.1, forward strand.
GTGGGCAGTATCGCGAGTTCACCTTACCGGATGATGATGTGGCGGCTTACCGGCGCAAATCACGGATTAAAAAGATAGCGACGCCGATGAGTTCGGCGGAGGAGGAGAGTTCTACTGCTGGTAAACGTGGATCGTCCACGGTTAAAAAGCCGTTAGATGGACCTTCGAGGTAGCGATAAACGCTGATGCGCTCGTGAACCCGCGCGATCACCAGATCACCGGATTCCGGCGGAATTTCAGTATCGACAATCACGATACTGCCCGCCGTGGCCTCAGCACAGCCGCTGTTTCGATCTATCAAATAGGCTCGCCAGGTTTTTTTGGCGCGGACGCCATTAGGCGTGGTAACGGTCTCGCTGGTTTTACCCGCCAGCGTCCAGACAGGGACGTCACTGGCCGCGGGAGTAGTATGTGAAAAGCCTTCTTTAGTGGAAGGCCCCTGCATCTCTCCCTGTCCTTTGGCCAGCCATTCGACATTGACGTTGAGTGCGGCCGCGATGTCGACAAGTTTACGCGATCCGGCAGCCTGACCTTTCGTCAGGCGCCAGATAGTAGGCTGAGAAACGCCGGAGGCTTTTGCTAAAGCACCCTGAGTCATTCCGGCCATGTTCATCGCTATATTGAGCCGCGCAGCAAGAGAATCTGTTTTCATAAACGAAAATTTATAGCGCGCCGTATTGTTCGTCAAACACGCTTTGCTATGGCTTGTTTCGATACGTTTTGTTATGGGTTAACGCATTATACATAACAGAATGAAAACCACCAATGTGTCAGAGCCAATTTTTATCAAGGTCACGGGCTAGCTGGAAAAGGAGTGTTGTTATGAGTGAGATAATAAAAATTCTTAAGTTTGAAGAGGGTTATCGGGCAAAACCTTACATCGATACCGAAGGTTATCCGACCGTGGCTTATGGCATCAAACTGGGGCCGCGCGGCTGCCCGATTGAGAATTATACCTTTACCGTTCCAGAGGTGGTGGGAAGTGTCTGGCTGGAAACCTTGTTAAGCAATAACAGGTTACAAATGAATGCCATACCGGGCATTGTTGATGCGCTACGACACTGTAACGAACCGCGTAGCGATATTCTGTACAGCATGGCGTGGCAAATGGGCGTTGAGGGGCTCGCGGGATTCAAGAATATGTTGGCCCTAATTTCACAGGAAAATTTTACGGCGGCGGCGAGCAGTATGTTAATGAGCAAATGGGCAAGACAGACGCCTAACAGAGCGAAGCGTCATGCTGATGTCATGCGTAGCGGGAGTTATGACAGCTACAGAGGAGTAATTATATGATGATGAAACTTCGATTGGTTAAGGACTGGCGGCAGTGGTGGCGCTGGCATTCTACGAAAGCGCTGGTGCTGCTGGGGCTGCTGCCCACAATCTGGCTTGAGATGCCGACCGATATGAAAGCGATGATTCCGGCTCACTGGCTACAAATTGTTTCATTCGTTGTGATGCTGTTGGGCATGCTTTCTCGAATTACCCGACAAAAGGCGCCAAATGATACAACGACGCCAACGGATAGTGAAAGTTCTAATAATACGCACCAGGGCTAAATAATAAAAACGGCAAAAAATAATTTCCGTAATAAAAGCGGAAAGGGATTTCCGCAACCTTAAATTATGTGCTGAGTATTTTAACAAGGAAATAAAACCCTTATTTATTTAATCTGGAGGTTCACCATGGCTTTAACTACATCTTCTCAAAAAATTGCAGCAACCAGCGCAACAGATTATACCACTGATAATACTGCTGCCTTTCAGGCGCTGCTTAATAAAGAAAGATATGTCATCATCGATACCATTATTAATCTATCTGCACAGGTTAAAACTGCCTTTGAAGGGCAGATTATCGAAGGAACGGAAACGGGTGAAATCCGGCCGATAGGTACTGATATGAGTATCCGTTCGATGATTGCCCTGAAGCATAAGCGTTGTCAGCTGCGTAGTCTGAAATCAACCAATCCACTTTTACTACAAAGTAATGCGTCGGGCGATAATGGTGGCGGTCGTCAGGGGACGGTAGATATTCAGGCGGACTTCTGCGTAGTTGAAGGCTGTACCATGATTAACCAGGTTAATGCCGTTATTGCGGGGTCAATCTATCGTGCGCATGGTTCACGTATTCTCAATAACAACTTCCTCGACTGCCTGGGCGTTGGTCTGGAAGAGCGAGGTGATGCCGTCAGTATTTGGGGTTCCGGTACGGTGATTGCGCATAACTATGCTTCCTGTAAAGAAGGCACCGATGGGCGTATTGCGTTTCATGCCGAAGCGCCGGTGACGTCAAACAGCGGACGCGCCCAGTTCGATGCGCAGCACACCATTATGGCGAATAACCTGGCCTATGGTCCGTTCCGTCGTCACTTTGTGATGGAAGGGATCACTAACGGGACGGCAATCGGGAATATCTCTCTCGGCGGCGCAACCTGGTGGGGCGAAGCTTATATTATGTGTACCAACGTTCTGGCGGAAAATACGATTAAATATACCCGTACCACTGCCGATACGCAGGGCGGCAACTGGGCGCCGAAACGCGGTGCGATTTGCGTGCAGAACTGGTCATATAACGTAAGCATTCGTTCAACTGTAGTCATGGATGAAGGTTCAGCAGGTGACGGTTTTATTCTTGACCGCTCATCAACGGTGAAAGCTGAACACCGTTTAACACTGCAACTTTCTATGCTGAATAAAGGTAGTGAAAGCAATAACGCCTTTAATTTAGTGCCGGCGGAAGATCTGCATTTGAATAACTGTTATGCGTCAGGTTTTGCCAGCGTAATTAAAGGAACCACCAGCGATTATAATACCGTGCTGTTAACCGGTTGTCGTTTGAGAACCAATGGCAAGGCAACCGGCGTATTAATTAAGGGCGGTTCTGGCGGTACGCTGTCAATTAACCACAGTATTATTGACGTGGGTAGTAATAATTTTGCCATGAACCTGTTTAACCTGGCGAAAATTCATATTACCAGTACCGGTTATGCCGCAGGAAAATTTGCCGTTGGCCTGCAGAATATCGGTGAGAAATTTGTTATGAGCAACTGTTATAACCTGAATTCTGCTGTACCGCTCAGCCTGCGCTACACCAAAACCAGTACCACAGGCGGTTCTCCGGTGGTGACATCAGGAGGGGATGTACCGGAAATTGAATGGCTGTTTAATGAGAATGACGGCATTACCTGCGGATTCGTTTATTCGCAGGAGCAGCTTAAATCGCTGACCTCTACGGTAAACACGACCGGTAAGGCGATGGGTAAAATTGTCCTGGGCTATAGCGCCGACAAGAAACTGCGCTACTACTACGCCTCGGGGCCGGCGGTCAACTCGCCCTGGGTCTCTTTCGATAACACTGAGACCGTCACGCCAGCCTGATTCTCAAAGCCTTCTGTGTAATGCAGAAGGCTTTTTTGATAAGGAAATTTTAACTTTGAGCGGCGCCTGCCGGATACCCTGCACGCTGCTCTTTTTAATTAATTACAGACCGTAGCAAACTAAAGAAAACGCAGCGCACTAGTCAGCTCGTCACACATTCCTCTCTGTCATCACGCCTGAAAACCTGTCTGCTTATGCCTTTCAGGCTCGCTTTCCATACATTTATGCCTGATGACGCAGTTCTGCCAGTCAGGAAACACTGGTCCTTTGTAATTTCATGATGCAAAAAATAATCACATTAATAATTCAGGTAATGACTCCAACTTACTGATAGTGTTTTATGTTCAGATAATGCCCGATGACCTTGTCATGCAGCTCCACCGATTTTGAGAACGACAGTGACTTCCGTCCCAGCCTTGCCAGATGTTGTCTCAGA
>NZ_CALNWY010000045.1 GCF_940807255.1 Mixta sp. Marseille-Q2659
GAAAAGCCTGTTCATCGCCCGCTTCCTGTAATTTCCACTGCGGCTGGAGCAGCGTTTTCAGCCAGCGGCGCGGATTATCCTGATGAGCCAGGCTGAAGCGCGTCAGGCCATCCGCCGCCGGTATGCGGCACCACCAGTTCAAAGCAGGCAAAGTGACGTTGTCACTGATAAACAGCGTCCCCTGCCAGTCGCTGCGCCAGGGCTGAATGCGCACCGGTGTCTGTTTGCTTTCCGGCTGACCGGAATGGGGACAGCGCCAGGGCGCCACCAGCCGATCGACATTGCCCTCAGCACAAAACTGTTGGTTCCAGTGCATCGGCACAAACAGCGTGCCGGGCGTCTGATCTTCCGTCAGGATGGCGCGGGCGATCATCCAGCCGTGCCGCGACTGAATGCGCACCAGCGTATCGGGCCAGATGCCCTGCTGCGTCGCATCGTCGGGATGCAGCGCCGCAAAGGGTTCCGCATAGTGTTGCAGCAGGCGCGGCACCAGACCGGTGCGCGTCATGGTATGCCACTGATCGCGAATACGACCGGTATTCATCATTAGCGGCCAGCTGCGGCTGACGGCGACCTGCGGCCCGGCGGGTTCTACCGGCAGCAGCCGCGCTTTGCCGTCGGCGTGGTAAAAGCGGCGCTGGCTGAACAGCCGGGCGCAACCTTTGGGAAAGGCGGCGTTAACCGGCCACTGCACCGGCTGCAGGCGATCCCATTCCGCGTTGCTCAACTGCGCCAGCCCGCTGATATCAAAGGCGCGGCGTCCATCGTTTTCAAAACCGGACAGCGCGGCGTGTTCGCGGAATATCTCTGCCGGGTGCTGCCAGCTGAAGGCCGCACCGTAGCCGAGACGCTGCGCCACCTGCGCCACTATCCACCAGTCCGGGCGCGCTTCGCCCTGCGGCGGCATAAAGGCGCGCTGGCGCGAAAGGCGTCGCTCCGAATTGGTGACGGTGCCGTTTTTTTCGCCCCATGCCTGCGCGGGCAGCACAATATTGGCAAAGGCGCTGGTATCGGTATTGCGCATTACCTCCGAGACGATCACCAGCTCGCAACGGCTCAGCGCCTGCGCCACGGCGTTGCCGTCCGGCAGCGAGACCGCCGGATTCGTCCCCATAATCCAGATTGCTTTGATTTCGCCGCGCCCTGCCGCCTCGAACAGATCCAGCGCCTTCAGGCCCGGCGCCGTGGCCACCCGATCGCTGCGCCAGAAGCGCCGCAGGCGATCGATATTCTCCGGCGTAAAATCCATCTGCGCCGCCAGCTGATTTGCCAGTCCGCCCACTTCACGCCCGCCCATCGCGTTCGGCTGGCCGGTCAACGAGAACGGGCCGCTGCCCGGCTGGCCGATTTTGCCGCTGTAGAGATGGGCGTTCAGGATGGCGTTGCACTTATCGCTGCCGCTGGAAGACTGATTAATGCCCATGCACCACAGCGTTAAGACCCGTTGGTTTTCCGCAAACAGCCTGTAGAACCGCTCAATTTGCTGCAGCGGCAGCTGGCAGACTTCAGCGACCTGCTGCGGCGTCCAGCGTTCAGCAGCGGCCAGCGTCTCTGCGGTTTGCGCCAGCTGCGGCAGCATCGCGGGATCGCCGTAGCCGCCCTGCGCCAGCCAGCGCAACAGCCCGTTAAACAGCGCGCCGTCACTGCCCGGCGCCAGCGGCAGATGCAGGTCGGCCAGATCGCAGCTGGCGGTACGGCGCGGATCGATCGCCACCACCTGCAGCGCCGGACGCTGCTGCTTTGCCTGCACCAGCCGCTGATATGCGACCGGATGCGTCCAGGCGGCGTTCGAACCCACCAGCACAATCAGCTCTGCGTGGTCGAAATCTTCATAGCAACAGGGAACCGCATCGGCGCCCAGCGCGCGCTTGTAGCCGGTGACCGCCGAGGCCATGCAGAGGCGCGAGTTGGTATCGATATTGCCGCTGCCGATAAAGCCTTTCATCAGCTTGTTGGCGACATAATAGTCTTCGGTCAGCAACTGACCAGAGGCGTAAAAGGCGACGGCATCGGGGCCGTGCCGCCGGATAATCGCCTGCAGCCGTTCGGCGACGGTATCCAGCGCCGTCTGCCAGGCCACGCGCCTGCCGTCCACCCGCGGCCAGAGCAGACGACCGGCGGGCGACAGCGTTTCGCCCAGCGCCGCGCCCTTCACGCACAGGCGGCCCGCGTTGGCCGGGTGTTCGGCGTCGCCGCTGACGCGCCAGCCCTGCGCGCCCGCTGTCACCTCCACGCCGCAGCCGACGCCGCAGTAAGGACAGGTGGTTTTCATGACGCCTCCGCCACGCTCAGGTTGCCCACCGCCAGCGGCTCGCTGGCGACCAGGATGCGTCCGCCGACCAGCCGCACCGGCCAGCAGCGTAGCTGCATCTCCGGCTGGTCAAGAGCAATGCCGTCGCGCAGGCGGAAGCGCTGTTTATAGAGCGGTGAAATCACTATCGGCTCACCCGCCGCATCGCCAAGAATGCCGCGCGACATCACGCTGGCGTGGGTGCCCGGCTCGTTATCGTCCAGCGCATAGATGCGGTCGGCAAAACGGAACAGCGCGATGCGCTGGCCGCCAAGCCGTGCGCCGATACCCGCCTGCGGCGGAATATCCTCCAGCGCGCCGACGTCGCTCCACGGCTCGTGCGGCAGCGGCTGCTGGCGCGGCGTCACGTCGGCAGGACGGATCTGGCCGCGCTCCTGCTGCCACTGCAGGGTTTCATCCTGCTGCGGCCCGTTAATCGTGGCGCGGAACAGCCGCAGCCGATCCGGTGATGCCAGCGTGGTGCGCCATTCGCACTGCCAGCTATCCACCACCTGCTGCATCTCCCGCTCCAGCCCGGCGCCGATGCCCAGGCTGTCCGTCATCACCACGTCGCGCAGATAGTCGAGCCCGCCCTCGAGGTTATCCATCCAGACGCTGGTGCGCTGCAGACGATCGGCGGTGCGGATATAGAACATCAGCAGGCGATCGACGTAGCGGATTAAGGTCTCCTCGTCGAGATCGCTGGCGAAGAGATCGGCGTGGCGCGGCTTCATGCCGCCGTTGCCGCAGACATAGAGGTTCCAGCCCTTCTCGGTGGCGATAACGCCGATATCTTTGCTTTGCGCCTCGGCGCATTCGCGCGTACAGCCGGAGACCGCCATTTTGATTTTGTGCGGCGCGCGCAGCCCTTTGTAACGGTTCTCCAGCCGGATCGCGAAGTCGGTGGAGTCCTGCACGCCGTAGCGACACCAGCTGCTGCCGACGCAGGATTTCACGGTGCGCAGCGATTTGCCGTAGGCGTGGCCGGTTTCGAATCCGGCCTCCAGCAGCGCCTGCCAGATAGCGGGCAGTTGATCAAGCGCCGCGCCGAAGAGATCGATGCGCTGGCCGCCGGTAATTTTGCTGTAGAGATTAAAGCGCTCGGCTACCTGGCCAATGGCGATCAGACCCTGCGGCGTGATTTCCCCGCCCGGAATGCGCGGCACTACCGAATAGCTGCCATCTTTCTGAATATTGGCGAAGAAGCGATCGTTGGTTTCCTGCAGCGGCAGATGCTGCGGCTTCAGCAGATAGTCGTTCCAGCAGGAAGCGAGGATCGAGCCGACCAGCGGCTTGCAAATTTCGCAGCCGTGTCCGCGTCCGTGACGCGCCAGCAGCTCATCAAAGGTTTTGATTTCACCCACGCGCACCAGGTGATAAAGCTGCTGACGCGAGAAAGCGAAGTGTTCGCAGATATCTTTCTTTACCTCAATGCCCTGTACCGCCAGCTGATGTTCCATCACCTGTTTCACCAGCGCGCTACAGCCGCCGCAGCCAGTTGCCGCTTTGGTGCAGCTTTTCAGCGCCGCCATATCGCCGCAGCCGCTGCTGACCGCCTGGCAAATATCGCCTTTACTGACGTTATGGCAGGAGCAGATCTGCGCGCTTTCCGGCAGTGCCGCCACGCCGAGCGCTCTGGCGGGCGGGTCAACCGCACGCGGTAAAATCAGGCTTTCCGGCTGCGGCGGTAGCGGCAGTTCGTTCAGCATCATCTGCTGGAGTTCGCTGTATTCGCTGCTGTCGCCGACCAGCACTGCGCCCAGCAGCCGCTTGCCGTCGGCAGAGACCACGATCTTCTTGTAGATTTCCTGCGGGCCGTTGGTCCAGTGATAGCTCTGGCTGCCCGCGCTGCGGCCGTGGGCATCACCCAGCGACGCGACCTCCACGCCCAGCAGCTTCAGTTTGGTACTCATATCGGCGCCGCTGAAGGCCGCCGCCTCGCCTGCCAGACGGCTGGCCAGCACCCGCGCCATCTGGTAACCCGGCGCCACCAGGCCGAAAATCTGTCCCTGCCACAGCGCGCATTCGCCAATGGCGGCAATCGCCGCATCGCTGGTCAGGCAGCCGTCATCAATCACGATGCCGCCGCGCGGCCCCAGCGTCAGGCCCGCCTCGCGCGCCAGCTCATCGCGCGGGCGGATACCGGCGGAAAACAGCACCAGGTCGCTTTCCAGCGTACTGCCGTCGGCAAAATGCAGGCGCAGCGCGCCGCTTTCCAGGGTTTCAATCTGGCGCGTTTCGGTGCCGGTATGCACGCAAACGCCAAGCGCCTCGATTTTGCGCCGCAGCATCTGCGCGCCGCCCTCATCAAGCTGCACCGCCATCAGGCGCGGCGCAAATTCCACTACGTGCGCTTCCAGGCCCAGCAATCTCAGCGCGTTGGCGGCCTCCAGCCCCAGCAGGCCGCCGCCGATCACCACGCCGCTTTTAGCATGCAGCGCCCGCGCCTTAATGGCGTCAAGATCGCTGAGGGTGCGATAGACAAAGCAGTTTTCCGCCTGATAGCCGGGAGTGGGCGGCACAAAGGCGTAAGAGCCGGTGGCGAGGATCAGCCGATCGTAAGCCATTTCGCGCCCGCTTTCGTCGCGCACGCAGCGACGCTGGCGATCGATATGGGTGATTTTTTCGTGACAACGTAACTCAATATCATGGTCGGCAAAGAAGTTCTCTTTGACCAGCGACAGCGCCTGCGCATCGCGCCCGGAGAAATAGTCGGAAAGATGCACGCGATCGTAGGCGCTGTGCAGCTCTTCGCCGTAAACCACAATGTGATAGTGCTGATGTAGCTGCTTCTCCACCAGCTGCTCAACAAAATAGTGGCCGACCATGCCGTGCCCAATCACTACCAGAACCGGTTTGTTCATCGCTTTACTCTCCGCAGCCGCTGGCTGCCCGTCATGATTACTGAAGCCAAACAGCGCGCTCGCGTCTGCCGGCGCGCTGCGTTGCAAATGGGGCAGCAGCGCGGCTGCCGCCGAGGTGTCGCCGTATAAAATGACGCCGGTCAGCCTGCCGTCGCGCAGTACCAGCCGCCGATAGTACTGGCTGAGCGGATCGCAGGCGGTCAGCGCACGGCTGCCGGGCGTGCTGCCGGTTTCACCCGCGCTAAAGATTTCAATACCGGTGACTTTCAGGCGCGTACCCTGCGGCCGGTAATAAAAATCGTCGATGGGGCAACCCGCCAGCTGGTGCGCCAGCACCGCCGCCTGTGCCAGGCAGGGCGCCAGCAGTCCGAAAGTTTCGCCCTCAATTTCGCAGCATTCACCCAGCGCCCAGACGTTAGGCAGCGCGCGCAGCTGGCGATCGACGCGAATGCCGCGCCCGCAGGGAATACCTGCCGCCCGCGCAACGGCAACAACCGGCGCTACGCCGATAGCGATCACCACCTGCCCCGCCGCGATCGATTCACCGCTGGCCAACGTGACACTGTCACGGTGAATCTGCCGGATTTCCGTTGCCAGACGGCAATCAATGCCGCGCTGCTTCAGCGCCTGCGCCAACAGGCTGCCCGCGGTTTTATCCAGCTGCCGATCCAGCAGCCAGCTGTGACGATGCACCAGGGTGACCGCGCGCCCGCGCAGACGCAGTGCCGCCGCCGCCTCAATGCCCAGCAGCCCGCCGCCCAGCACCACCACCGGTCCCTCCACGCTCAGCATGCGGTCGACGTCGTTAAGGGTGCGAAAGCCGCCAACGTGCGGCTGGTCGATGCCGGGAACCGATGGCATCACCGGCGCGGAACCGGTAGCGAACACCAGCCGCTCCCACTCCAGCACGCGCCGTTCGGTGGTCAGACGGCGCCGTGGCAGATCCACGCTTAATACCGCTTCGCCGCTCAGCAGCCGCACGCCCTGCTCCCGATACCAGCTCAGCGGATGGATTAGCGTGTCGTGAAAGGCCTTTTCGCCGCTCAGCACCGGCGACAGCTGAATACGGTTGTAGTTGCCCTGCGCCTCGCTGCCGATCACCGTAATGCGATAGCGTCCGGGCGCCAGCCGCAGCAGAGTTTCCACCATGCGCATGCCCGCCATGCCGTTGCCGATAATCACCAGATGTTCAGCCATTGCCGACTCCTCAGGCCGCGTGGCGCTGCTTTTCATAGAGGAAATGCAGGATTTGCTGACGCAGCTGGTGATAGCGCGGCTCGTCGGCCAGCGCCACGCGCGAGCGTGGACGCGGCAGATCGATAGCCAGATCCTCGCCCAGCGTTGCCGCCGGGCCGTTGGTCATCATCAACACCCGATCCGACAGCAGCACCGCTTCGTCAACGTCATGGGTAATCAGTACAATGGTGGTATTCAGCTCCTGCTGAATGCGCATCACGCTGTCCTGCAAATGGGCGCGCGTCAGGGCGTCCAGCGCGCCGAACGGCTCATCCATCAACAATACGCGCGGTTTCATCGCCAGCGCGCGCGCAATGCCGACGCGCTGTTTCATGCCGCCCGACAGCTCGGGCGGGCGTTTGTGCGCCGCATGGCTCATCTGCACGCACGCCAGATTATGCGCAATCCATTCCTGGCGCTCCGCCCGGCTCATGCTCTGCTTAAAGACCTGATCCACTGCCAGCGCCACGTTCTCCTCTGCCGTCAGCCACGGCAGCAACGAATGGTTCTGAAACACCACCGCCCGCTCTGGCGCAGGCCCGGCGATTTCGCGGTTGTCGCACAACAGCACGCCTTCGCTCGGCAGCGTCAGTCCGGCAATCAGGTTCAGCAGCGTCGATTTGCCGCAGCCGGAGTGGCCGATCAGGCTGATGGTTTCGCCGGCGCGCACGTCAAAGGAGACGCGATCCAGCGCGAGGAATTCGCCGTCAGCGGTCTGAAAACGCTGGCTGACGTTTTGCACCTGAATAATGTTCTGCATCATCTACTCCTGTTTATCCCAGCTGAAACGACGCGCCAGCAGCATCAGCCCCTGCTCCAGCAGCAGGCCGACCACGCCGATGACGAAAATGGCGATCAGAATGTTTTCCACGTTGAGGTTGTTCCACTCGTTCCAGATCCAGAAGCCGATGCCCAGCCCGCCGGTCAGCATTTCGGCAGCGACGATCACCAGCCAGGCGATACCGATGGACAGGCGCACGCCGGTCAGCACCGACGGCAGTACCGCCGGAAAGAGGATTTTGCGCATGATGGTCCACTCAGAGAGCTTCAGCACCCGCGCCACGTTGAGGTAATCCTGCGGAATGCGCTGCACGCCCTCGGCGGTGTTGATGATCATTGGCCAGATGGAGCAGATAAAAATTGTCCAGCTGGAGGCAGGCTCGGCACGCTGAAACAGCAGCAGGCCAATCGGCAGCCAGGCCAGTGGGCTGACCGGTCGCAGCAGCGCGATCAGCGGGTTAAACATATCGGCGAGAAAGCGAAAGCGTCCGATGAGGAAGCCCGCCGGAATGCCCACCAGTGCCGCAAGGCCGAAGCCCGCCGCCACGCGCGTCAACGAGGCGAGAACGTTCCAGCCGATCCCCTGGTCATTGGGGCCGCCGTCATAAAAGGGATGGGCAAAGACCGTCAGCGCCGCCTGCCAGGTTTGCAGCGGCGTCGGGAAGCCGCTGCTGTTCAGCGCGGCGATCTGCCAGATGCCCAGCAGCAACAGCAGCCCGCAGGCGCATGGAATCAGCCGCTGCAGCAGCGCACGCAACGGCCAGCGGCGGCGGCGGCGCGGCGGCGATGCCACGGGCGGCAGCGGGATCACGTCGGCCACGGCCGGCGTTTTTTCCGCGTTCAGCACAACAACCTGAGCGTCATTTTTCATGCGGGTTCTCCTCGGCGGGTAATGGCGAAATCGGTCGCCCAGGCGGCAGGATTGCTGCCGTCCCAGACTTTGCCGTCAATCAGGGTGCTGCGGCGCATCTCGCTTTGCGGAACGGCAATTTGCAGCGCGCTGGCGGCCTGGCGATAAATGTCGGTGCGGTTGATGGCGCGTGCCACCGTCAGATAGTCGGGCTGTTGTTTCAGCAATCCCCAGCGCTGGAGCTGGGTAAGAAACCACATGCCGTCCGACAGCCGGGGAAGCTCACCTCGCCGTCGCGGAAAAACTGCATGCCGTGTGCGTCCTGCCAGCGATGGCCCAGACCGTCCTGATACTGGCCGAGCATCCGGCCGGTAATGGCGTCGGCTTTGGTGTTGAGATAAGCGCGCCCGGCGATCGCCTGGGCGGTTTCGCGCCGGTTGGCGTCAGAGGCGTCGATCCAGCGCGCCGCTTCCAGCACGGCGGCGGTCAGCGCGCGCGCGGTATGCGGGTTTTCCGCGACCCACTGGGCGCGGGTGGCGAGAATTTTTTCCGGGTGATCGGGCCAGATTTGTTGGCTGGTGACGGCGGTATAGCCGACCTTTTCGCTGATGGCGCGCTGGTTCCACGGCTCGCCGACGCAAAAGCCGCTCATATTGCCGATCTTCATATTCATCACCATCTGCGGCGGCGGCACCACCAGAATGCGCAGGTCGCGGAAGGGATCGATGCCGACGCTCGCCAGCCAGTAGTAGAGCCACATGGCGTGAGTGCCGGTTGGAAAGGTATGGGCGAAGCGATAGCTGCCCGGCTCGCTGGCGGCGACCAGCTTTTGCAGGCTGCCGCCGTCGGTCACGCCCTGCGCCCGCAGCTGGTTCGACAGGGTGATCGCCTGGCCGTTGTTGTTCAGCGTCATCAGGTTAGCCATCGCCTGCTGTTTACCGGCAATGCCCAGATGCAGGCCGTAGATCATGCCGTACAGCGCATGAGCGGCGTCCAGTTCGCCGGAGGAGAGCTTGTCACGCACCGCCGCCCAACTCGCCTCTTTGACGGCAGCAGTTGGATGCCATGCTTTTTATCGAAGCCCTTCAGCGCTGCCATAATCACTGGCGCGCAGTCGGTAAGCGGAATAAAGCCGACGCGTACCTGCTGCTTTTCCGGCGCATCAGCCCGCCGCCCAGACCGCGCTGCGTAAACCCGGCAGCAGCCAGCTGCCTGCCGCCAGCGCACCGCCAACCAGAAAACGCCGACGTGACGAGATAAAAGGCGCGTTGCTCATTCTGTGGCTCCTGAAGAAAGCAATAAAGGCGTCCGTCGCACTGGCTGAAAGCCTGCGACCGGACGCCTTTATCCAAAGCACTCATCTCACCGCCGTTGGCGAAACAAATGCGCAAATTGTGATGAATGTGTTGCAAGCCGCGTGCCAGGTTCGCCAGGGCCGCTTTTGGCCCGCTGCGGCGCTGTTTACCCCTCTGACGCGCTGCCGATGGCACTCTGCTGAGTCACAATGCGCACGCTAATTGTGCAGCTACCTGTTTTGAGGTAGAGAAAAGGCAGCGGCGACGTTTAACATCGCGTCAGCGATATCAACGATGCGTTTGTTTTGAGCCATCGCCATTTTGCGTAACATCTGCCATGCCTGCGGTTCATCGCACTGATGGTGCTGCATCAGCAACGCCTTGGCGCGATCGATCTGCTTGCGCTGCGTCAGGGTGGCGCGCATCGCCGCCAGCTCCTCGCTCTGGGCCGCCAGCCGCTGGGCCTGATTCTCTATCAGCGCCAGCAACGCGCCGCCCAGCTGCGGCGCGATACCGTTGGCCTCCAGCGCCTCGCCCGCTTCCCGCCAGGGCGCGTCCGCTACGTAGAGGCGATAACCCTGCGCGTAGTGCAGCGGCAGTCCGCCTTCGTCTGTTGACGGGGCCGCTTCCAGCTGAGCGATAGCCTGCCGACAGGCGATCATCACCTGTCGCTCAAGGCGATCCGCGATCTGCTGCATCGCATCCAACCGCTCGCTGAGCAGGCGAAACCAGTGTTGAACATCGACGCCGCGCGTGGTCGCGCCGCTGCAGGCGATGCGCCGCAGCTTTTCGGTTTCCTGGCCCGCCTCGGCCATTGCGCGCCAGGCGGCCAGGCTCTGCGCATCGGCGAACTGGCAAAAGGTGTTGAAGCTCTGCTCCTGTGCCTCCAGCAGCGCCACCAGCTGACGGCGCTCCTCAGCGCTGAATTGTCCGGCGGCAAATCCCGCCGCGCCGGTTGCCCGCTCCTGCCCCGCCAGCTCTTTGCCCTGCATAAAGCTGAACAGTGCCAGCAGCGCGTGCGACATGCCGTGACTGGCGGTATCCGCCGCCTCGTAGATCAGATGCAGCTGGTGGCGAATAATCTCGCTGAATTGCTGTATCGCCTCGCTATGCGCCAGCTGCCGGCGGCGCACCTGTTCACGCAGCGCCGTCAGCCCGTCCAGCGTATGCAGCGCCAGCGCCAGACGACCATAAAAACGGCTGGCGGCGCGGCTTTCCGGCGACGGCAGCGCGGCAAGCAGCGCGCTGAGTGCCAAGTCAACCTCCGCCTGGCGCACGGCTAACGGCGTCTGCCCATCGGCGCTGCATAGCCAGATTGTGACGCCGCGCTCGCGCTGTAGCGCATGGATCAGGCCACCAATGGCGCTCAGCAAGCGTTCGCGCTGAAGTAAATCCTGCAAGGCGCTGCGCTCGCTTTCCCGCGCCGCCACCAGGTATCGCCCGGCATAACTTAGGGTGTTCTGCATTGTTTCTTATCCCGTTCCCGCTGACCCACCGAGAATTAAGCAAACTGCGTGCCGCTTACTCAAACGCAGCGGTAATATTATTTGCTTATATCTTGACCATCGGCCTCAAGTTGGGCGCGCGCCTTACCGATACCCAATCAAACCCTGTTATATGAGGCTTTACCATGCTCTCTTCGATTCGCGCTCGTATTGTCGCCATCACTACCGCCTGCGTAGTGGCGGCGCTGGTGATTAACGCCACGCTGAATTACCTGGTCACGGAAAAATATAATCGGCAGGCGATTACCGGCACGCTGGAAGCGGTAATTAACAGCCATAACGCGGCCATTGCCGAGTGGGTAAGCAGCAAGTCCGCGATGATCGCCTCTCTGCAGTCAGTGGCGCTGACGCCCGATCCGGTGCCGGCGTTTAAGCAGATTGCCGCGGCTGGCGGCTTTACTAACGTTTATGCCGGCTACGCCAGTAAAGTAGCGAAATTTTCTGACGCGGCGGGCATTCCGCCCGATTTCGATCCCACCGGGCGTCTATGGTATTTGCAGGCGCAGGCGGCCGGAAAACCGATCGTGACGCCGCCCTATGTGGATGTCGCCAGCGGCAAGCTGGTGGTGGCGTTTGCCGTGCCGGTGATGCAGAACGGCGCGCTGCAGGCGGTATTGTCGGGTGATGTGGCTATGGATAGCGTGGTGGCGAACGTCGGCTCCATTCATCCCACGCCCGCCAGCAGCGGCCTGCTGATCGATAAGAATGGCATGATTGTTACCACCAGCGATGCGGCGATGGCGCTGAAACCGGTAAAAAACCTGCTGCCGGATCTTGATGTCGCCGCGCTGTTAAGCAGCAAAATACCGGTGGCGGCGACGCTGAACGGCGTCGATAAGCTGCTGCTGGCGAAGCCGGTGAGCGGCACCGACTGGTATCTGGTGGTGGCGCAGGATAAAGATGAAGCGTACGCCGGGATGCGCTCGTTGCTCTCCACCTCGGCGGTTTCGCTGATTGTACTGGTGGTGGTGGCCGCGCTGGTGATCGGCCTGCTGATCGGCGCGCTGATGCGCCGTCTGCTGTCGATTCGCGATGCGATGCGCGCCATCAGCTCCGGCGATGACGATCTGACGCAGCGTCTGCCGGTAACCGGTAACGATGAGGTGTCGCAGATTGCCAGCGCCTTTAACGCCTTTACCGATAAGCTGGCAACGGTTATGACGCAGCTGCGCGACGCCAGCGCCTCGGTGCAGGTGGCGGCTAACGAGATCGCCAGCGGCAACGCCGATCTCTCCGGGCGTACCGAACAGGCGGCCAATAACCTGCGCGAAACGGTCAGCGCCATGGAGGCCATTAGCCAGTCGGTGACGCAATCCACCCAGTCGGCGATGCAGGCCAATCAGCAGGCGGCCTCCGCTTCCGAAGCGGCCCGGCGCGGCGGTGAGGTGGTTTCCAGCGTGATTGCCACCATGGAGACCATCGAACAGGCCTCCGGCAAGATTGGCGATATTATCAGCGTGATTGACGGCATCGCTTTCCAGACCAATATCCTGGCGCTGAACGCGGCGGTGGAAGCGGCGCGCGCGGGCGAACAGGGCCGCGGCTTCGCCGTGGTAGCCGGTGAAGTACGCAATCTCGCCCAGCGCAGCGCCCAGGCCGCGAAGGAGATCAAGGCGTTGATCGACAGTACCACGCAAAGCGTGGCGACCGGTTCCCGCTATGTGCAGATGGCGGGCGAAAGCATGAACGACATTGTCAGCAGCGTCGCCAGCGTTTCCGATATTATGGAAGGCATTACGCAGGCCAGTGAAACCCAGCTGCACGGTATTCAGGGCGTGCATCTGGCCATCGGCAAACTGGATGAAATGGTGCAGCAGAATGCGGAGCTGGTGGTGGAATCGACCGCTGCCGCTGGCGCCCTGAAGTTTCAGGCCAACGAGCTGGCCGATACCGCTGGTCACTTCCGTCTGTAAATTCTGAAATTGCCTCTCCGACGGCGCGCCGGCACCGTCGGAAAAGGCGGATTTTCCTCGCCCGTTCTTTTTTCGCCTCCCTCATTAAGCCTGCGCCAGCCCTGACCCTTTAGCTATAATTGGCTGATGCGCTTTTGGCCTCATCGCGAACCCGTTGCGCTGATGCCGGTAACGGCGGCAAGTAACATGAGAAACAGACCCGTGCAATGGTTTGAAATCTCAAAAGTGTCAGGTAGACTGAGCCTGGTTTTATCTTTCTGTAAATCTGAGCAATTTTTTCCAGCCAGCCGCGTCACAGAACGGTAAGCGTCAGGCTTACCCGTCGCGTTTCTGCGCTACCCGGTCTGGCTTTTGTCCAGATAACCTGATGAGATCGTGAGGATCAAAGTGAAAATTCGTTTCGCGCTGACATTGCTCGCTGTGATGACCGTTGCTGGCTGTAAACCCCCTGCGCCTCCCGTGACCGACGATACGCTGGTCAGCAGTACGGTTAATGGCGTGACGCTGGTGCATCGTCATGCGGTAAGCGCGCCCGCCGAGTTTACGCCGGTGGATGAAAGCTATCGCGCGCTGTATGACGCTTCGGTAATGACCACGCCCGATTACGGCGGCAAGGTGGTTCGCCATCTGGAAAACGGCAAGCCTTTCCAGGTGCTGGGTAAGGTAGAGAATAACTGGCTGGCCATCGCTGATGCGGATGATACGCAGCTTATCGGCTACGTGCCTTTAAAGGCCGGCGTGCCTGCCGAGCGTTATGAAGAGGCGCTGCGTAACGACAGGCCGCGTCCGCGTCGCGCGAAACAGGTTTGCGTCGATGTCGGCGGTGCCAGTAAAGCCTGCCGCAAAGCCAATACCGCCACCTGGATCCTCGATTAAACAACCCCTGCCGACGCCGTCGGCAGGACATCCCGGTTACTGCTGAAAATGGGATATTTTCAGTCTGGAATAATGTGATTCAATGACGCCTGTAGATGCTGCTCGTGAAGCACATAACACGAGTACGGATAATATATTACTGGCAGCGGCCTCTCCGCTGTTGAATACCATTGTGCATATACGGATGGCTGCCACGCATGACGACCCGGCCGGGCTACGCCTGCAGCTGGTAGAGGAAGTTCGTCTGTTTGAAAGCCGCTGCAAGCAGGCGGGCCTGCCGTTTGAAACCATTATCGGCGCCCGCTATTGCCTGTGTACCACGCTGGATGAAGCGGCGGCGCAAACGCCGTGGGGCATTCGCGGCGTCTGGTCGGGCAACGGGTTGCTGGTCACGTTTCATAACGAAAGCTGGGG
Source organism: Mixta sp. Marseille-Q2659 (assembly GCF_940807255.1). Lineage (GTDB taxonomy): Bacteria > Pseudomonadota > Gammaproteobacteria > Enterobacterales > Enterobacteriaceae > Mixta. Next base: position 14,024 of record NZ_CALNWY010000045.1, read on the forward strand.
CGGCGAAAAATTTTTCCAGCTGCTCTCGCGCCTGTCGCAAACGCCCGCTCAGCATCTGGCGCTGCTGGAGGTGATCCACTATTGCCTGCTGCTGGGTTATGAAGGCCGCTATCGCGGCATGGAAAATGGTCGTCAACAGCGCGATACCCTGCGCACCCGCCTGGGTCAGCTGATTGCTGAAACCCGTCAGAGTCAGGAAACGCCCGCCGATGTCACCATGGAAGTGAAGCCACTGAGCAGCCAGTTCTGGCGTCCGCCGGTGCCGCTCTGGTGCTGCCTGGCGATTACCGCGCTGCTTGCCAGCCTGATTTACAGCGGCCTTAACTGGCGGCTGGGCACGCAGGCGGCGCCGCTGCTGCGCGCTATTTATCAGGCGCCGCTGCCTGAAGTGACGTTGTCACATGGCGTTGCCACGCCGCAGTCGCTGTTGAATTTGCGTCGCCGCTTAAGCGACGTGCTGGCCGCCGGACAGCTGGAAGTCAGCGACGGCGCGTTCGGCAGTAAAATCATTCTACCAGCCGATAAGCTGTTTGAACCGGGCGCGGCCGCGCTTACTGAACCGGGTCGCGCCTTGATCATGCGCGTCGCCGCCGCGATTCAGGATATTAAAGGCACCGTGCTGGTGTCGGCGTATACCGACAACCGCGTGCCGCGCAATAACCATTTCCCGTCCAGCTACGAATTCTCTCTGGCGCGCTCGAAGGCGATTAGCGCCCTGCTGAATCAGCAACTGCAGCCCGGTCATCAGGTGAAGGCGGAAGGCCGTGGCGACAGCGATCCGCTGCTGCCTAACGATAGCGCCGAGAATCGCGCGCGCAATCGCCGCATTGAAATTACGCTGTTTGCCGCTCCGACGCCGGTTAACCATGCGCAGAAGGAGAAGCCGTGATGAAAAAACGCTGGCCCGCCCTGTTTTCCAGCCGTCTCGCCTGGGGCTTTATCGGCATCAGCGCCTTTGCCTGCCTGATTTGGCTGACCGGCCCGCTGCTGATCGTTAACGATACGCGCCCGCTGGAGCCGGTGTTTAACCGCCAGCTGGTGATCGGCCTCGGCTACTTTTTCTGGATTTTGATGCAGCTAATCCCACGTCTCTATAACGCCTGGTTTAATAACCGGCTGCTGACCAATCTGCAACAGCAGGCGGTTCTCGATCCGGCGGAGCAGCAGGCCACGGAGACGATGCTTAACGATCGCTTTAACGAAGCCATTACGCTGCTGAAAAAGGCGCAGTTTGGCCGCAAGCGCCACGGCAACCGCTGGCAGCGCTTCAGCGCGCCCTGGCTCTATCAGTTGCCCTGGTACATGATCGTCGGCGCGCCTGGCGCCGGTAAAACCACCGCCCTGCTCAATTCGGGGCTGGAATTTCCGCTGACCGACAGCCTGGGCAAAAGCGCGGTGCGCGGCATCGGCGGCACGCGCCATTGTGACTGGTGGTTTACCGATCGCGCCGTGCTGCTGGATACCGCCGGGCGTTATACCCTGCAGGAGAGCCAGCGCGCCCGCGATGCCAGCGAATGGCAAACCTTTATTGCCCTGCTGAAACGCTATCGCGCGCGCCAGCCAATCAACGGCGTGATTATGACCATCAGCGTCGCCGACCTGCTGAGCGACGCCGCCGAAGCGCGCTTTGCCCAGGCCACCGCGCTGCGCCAGCGCATGCTGGAGCTGCACCAGCAAACCGGCATCCATTTTCCGGTCTATATCATGGTGACGAAAACCGATCTGCTGAAAGGCTTTATGGGTTACTTCGCTACCCTGGATAAGCAGCAGCGCGATCGTATCTGGGGCTTTACTTTCCCCTGGGAGCCGAACCGCGACGGCAGCCATCCGTTAAACAGCCATTTTGAACAGCAGTTTTCGTTATTGCATCAGCAGCTACAGCGCGATGTCGCGCATCGCATGGAGCAGCAGAATGATCTAATTCAGCGCGCCGATTGCTTCCTGTTTCCGCAGGAGTTTGCCTCGCTGCGTCCGCTGCTGGCGGAATATCTCGATATTGTTTTTTCGCCCGCCAGCGGCCCGGTTGCCTGGACACCGCGCGGCCTGTTCTTTACCAGCGGCACCCAGGAAGGGCTGCCTTTCGACCGCATTATGGGCCAGCTGACGCGCAAGCTGCAGCTGCCGCGCACCGGCGAGCATTCAATTGCCGCCTGGGATAGCGTCAACCGCGCCGCGCCGATCCCTGGCAACAAAGGACAAAGCTATTTTATTCGTCATCTGCTGAGCGACCTGATTTTTGCCGAAAGCGGCCTGGCCGGTAGCGATCGCCGCTGGGAAGATCGCAATCGCCTGCTGCACTGGACCGCCTGGGGCGCGATGGCCGCCGGACTGGTGCTGGCCTGCGGGCTGTGGATCACCAGTTATGTACAAAACCAGCACTATTTACAGCAGATTGCGCAGCGCGTCCCGCCGTTGACACGTCAGGGCGAGGAACTTGCCCGGCAAAACACCGGCACCATTTTCGATCTGCTACCCTATTTGAACAGCCTGGTGAAATTGCCGCAGGTGGATAGCTTTTCGCTGGACAGCCCGCCGCTGAGTATGCGCGCCGGGCTCTATCGTGGCGATCAGGTGAGCGACGCGGCCGGCGTGCTTTATCAGAACGCGCTAAGGTCGCTGCTGCTGCCGCGGGTGGCGCAGGAGATTACGCGCATTCTGGGCAGCGATAAGGGCGAGGACAGCGAATACAGCCGTAATGCGCTGCGCGCTTATCAAATGCTGTATCAGCCGCGCAACTATGACGGCGAGTTCCTGCGTGGCTGGTTAATGCAAAATTTACAGCGCACCCTGCCCGCAAGCGTGACGACGCACGATCTCCAGCAGCTGGACTGGCATCTGAGCCAGCTGCTGGACCGACAGATCCAGTCGTCGCCTTTCGCCCGCGACAATGCGTTAATGATGCGCAAGCTGGCCGCCCGCCTGGCTGATTCAGGTCAGGTTAGCAAAAAGCTTGCGGCAATGTCCGCAGAGGCCCAGGCGAAAAGCGGGCAATCGGTATCAGTGAGGTAACTGTTATGGCGGAGAAACTGGCACCGGGCTGGTATGGAAAGCTGCCGGTTACCGGCGATTTCTTGCAGCGACGGCTGCCGGATAGCCTGGTCACCAGCTGGTCGAACTGGTTTCAGCAAGGCATTACGCTGTGGCATCAGCAAGATGTCGCCGCCGACGCCTTTCTGCGTGCGCCGGTCTGGAATTTTGTTATTCCCGTGACGCCCGGATTTCAGCGCATTCAGATGGGCTGCCTGCTGCCTTCCCGCGACCGAGTCGGCCGTATCTGGCCGCTGGTGGCGTTAAAAACCTTTACGCCTGAACAGTGGCATCCGGCGCAGCTGAAGATTGCCGGCGACTGGTATCAGCAGACCGGCAGCGCGCTGTTACAGGCGGTGCGCGAGCAGCTGTCGGCGGATACGCTGGAGCAGCATCTGCTGGCGCTGCCGCTGCCGCAGCCGGAAAAACAACGTTCCGCCATTATGGATGTGATCGGCTATCAGGATCTGCCCTGTACGCTGAGCTGGCGCGAGGTGGCTGATCGCTTCAATCCGCAACATTTTATCAGCTACTGGTGGAGCAACCGCTGCGACGGCTTTCCGCACGCCACCCATAAGCACAGCGGCATTTTAAACGCGCAACTTTTCTCCCTGCTGTTTAACCCGGCGGCCGGCGCGCAGCCCGGACGTAACGGCCTTTATCCACCGATGTTTGAGTAGTGCCTTTAGCCGTCTCGGCTTTTTGATGCAGGAATCATCATGCGATTTACCATTGTGCAACAGACAGGCGTGCCCCATCAGACGGTCGATTTTTTACCGCCCGGCGGAACCATCGGCCGCAGCCAGGATAATGATTTGATTCTGCCCGATGAAGCGCGCGCTATCTCACGCCTTCAGGCAGTAGTGCATGTTTCAGCGCAGGGCGAATGCCGCCTGACCAATCGCGGCAGCGTGACCACCGTGGTGTTAAACGGGCTGGCGCTGGAGCGCGACCAGCAGGTTCAGCTGCAGCACGGCGATACGCTGAGCATCGGCGAGTATCAGATTGAGGTGCGCGATCCGCGCCATGAGATCGTCAGCGAAAACCTGGCCAGCTCGCTGGATCCGCTTTCGCTGTTTCAGCAGCAGCATACGTTAAACGGCGATCCGCTGGGCATGCTGCAAAACGACGCGCCGCCGGTGGCAACCGCCACGCTGGAACCCTCGGCGACCGACAGCGCAGCCAGCCGCGCCGGTGCGCACAGCGGCGCCCGGCTCGATATTGATCCGCTGCCGCGTGAGCATAGCGAACGCGCCGACAGCGCAGCGCCCTGTAGCGACGATCGGCTGATTCAGGCGCTGCTGGACGGCATGGGTCTCGATAATCACGGCAAAGAGGGGCTGACGGAAGAACAGATGCGCATGACCGGCAGGATGCTCAGCCTCTTTTCGCAGGGCACGGTGGCGCTGCTGTCGTCGCGTTCAATCCTTAAGCGCGGCGTAAAAGCGGAGATGACCATGATTCTGAACGAGGCGAATAACCCGTTTAAAATCCTGCCCTCTGGCAAAACGGTGCTGATGCAGATGTACCAAAGCCAGATGCCCGGCTTTATGCAGCCGGAACAGGCGGTGCGCGATGCGCTGGTGGATTTGCAGGCGCATCAGCTGGGCATGATCGCCGGCATCCGCGCCATCATCGCCGCCATGCTGCAATCTTTTAATCCGCAGCGGCTGGAAGAACATGCGCGCCAGGACGGCCAGCTGCCGAAAATGCGCTTTACGGCGCATCGCAAGGCGGCGCTGTGGGACTATTTTATGCGCAGTTACCAGCGTACCGCCGGCGAGCTGGAAGATGACTTCCATTCGCTATTCGGCGAGGCGTTTCTGCACGCTTACGATATGGAAGTCAACCAGTACAAAGACTCTCAGACGCGGATGGATAATGAATGAACATCGCCTTTGCCATAACCTCGCAACAAGGCGAGCGCAACAATAATCAGGATCGGGTGGGCCATCTGCTGACGGAACAGAACGCCTGTTTTGCAGTGTGCGATGGCGTGGCCGGCCTGCCCGGTGGCGAACAGGCGGCGCGCATCGCCTGCGATACGCTACTCGATACTTTAACGGCGCTGGACAGCTTCAGCGTCCCTGAAAGTCGTCAGGCGATTGAAAAAAGCGATCGTGCTATCCGTGAGGCACAGCAGATAAATCCGAAACTACAGCGCATGAGTACTACCCTCGCCGCGCTGTTTATCGAGCGCTCGCAACAGCTGGCCTGGTGGGCGCACGCGGGCGATAGCCGTATTTATCACTTCCGTCGTGGCTATCTGAAACAGGTGACACACGACCATAGTCTGGCGCAGCGCATGAAAGATGCCGGTTATGAAAATACCGGAATTAACAGCAATTTACTTTATAATGCGCTCGGCGCTGAAACGATGCGCGAGGTCAGCTACAGCGACGTTATTACGCTGGAGGATGGCGACGCATTTTTAGTTTGCAGCGACGGTTTTTGGCTTCACCTGGCTACCGCCGAGATGGAGCAGGCGCTGCGGATGGTCAACAGCTGCGAAGAGTGGTTAACGCTAATGCAGCAGGCTATCGACAGAACCCGCAAGAACGATAACCTGAGCGCCGTCGCCATTTGGGTCGGCTCGCCCCAAGAAACGACGCTATTACAGTCACTGGCTGATTCGGCACGCCTGCTGCCGCCTCGCGATTAATACCAAGGAACGTTATGAAATATTGGTTGCCCGGCGTTATCACTCTTTTGATGGCTTCTGCCGCCAGCGCAGAAAATTATCGCGTGGTCTACTCCCCCAGCATGGCGCTGGAGGTGTTTATTGACAACGTCGCCAGCAATGCGCCGCAGGACTGGTGTCAAGAGACATTACGTCTGCGCATTGTTTCCGGCGAAAGCAAAACGTCGAATGTATTAACAACCTTTTTGCCCCGCGTCGGAACGCTGCTCGCTAACCAGTGCGGCAAATTACAGGAACTGCCGTGGGAGATGATGGATAAGCAAGGTGCGGCGTTAGCCAGCGGCACGGCGGTGAAAGCGCAAAACTGGCGCCCGATCGTCACCGCCGATGCGACCGCAACGGCCAACGCCAGCAATGCGGCTCCACTCGATCTCTCGCGCCCCGCCAACAGCGAGCCACTGCAGCATTTTGATCTGCCGGGCGGCTGTCACTTCCGTACCTGGTGGGACGACAACGGCCAGTCGCTGTTTATTCCCGACAGCCGTAGCACGCGCTGCTCTACCGAGGGCTGGCTGGAAGGCGCCAGCGAACTGACGCTGATAAGCGACGGCAAAAGTGAGCCGATTGCGGTGAATTTCTGGCAGGGCTATCCTCTGATCGGCCTGAAGCCGAACGGTGATACGCTGAGCATGGTGAGCATTAACAATCAGCGCATGGTGGTCACGCATACGCAGGATGAGGAGAGCTGGCTGATTCTGCCGTTTGATCAACATCTGCATGCCTGGAAATTCAACGGCACGCTGCTGGTGAAAATGGATAAAAGCGCCGCCCAGGATCTCGCTGCGGTCAGAACACGCGTCAGCGCGGCGCGCAAAGCCTGGTCAGGGATGCTGCCCACCGGACAAAAAATAACCGTTATGCTGGTGGATGCGCTGCATCCTGACCTCGCCGATCCGGCGATTGGCGCATACCGCACCTTAAATTAAACGCAGGCGCGTGCCTGCACAGTAACAGGCCGTAAACGCTCAGAGAGTGGTAACTATGTCGGCAAATGAAGAACAGAATATGGTGGCTGGCGCCCTTCCGGCGGGTCACCGGTTCAATGAATTTGAAATCAAGGATGTGATTGGCGGGGGCGGTTTCGGCATTGTCTACCGCGCCTGGGATCATTTGCTGGAGCGCACCATCGCGATCAAAGAATATATGCCCGCGTCGCTGGCGATACGCAATGACGATTTGTCGCTGGGGCTGCGCAGCGAACGTTTCGCCCGGCTGTTTAACGCCGGACTGACCAGCTTTATTCAGGAAGCCCGCCTGTTGGCGCGTTTTAATCATCCCGGCCTGCTGCACGTGTTGCGCTTCTGGGA
>NZ_CALNWY010000046.1 GCF_940807255.1 Mixta sp. Marseille-Q2659
GGGTTACAGAGCTTGCGCCTAAATCCATGAACAGGCCGTCCTCCGTTTCGCTGATGACGTCGTGATAATCGATGCCCGCCGCCTCGGCATTGCCGGTAATCAGGATCTTATCGGTTGCGCTGAAGTTGAAAATGGCATCATGACCAAACTCGCCGTTAAAGATAAAGGTATTATTGCCACCATCGGTATAGAGCCGGTCGTCGCCCTCGCTGCCGAGAATAAAGGTCGTTCCCGTATGTTTATTGGCGTACCTGTTTAAATCTTCAACCCAGGTATCAGAACGCGCGCCGTCTGATAAATTCGCCTGAATATAAACAGCCGAAACAGAATATCTTTACGACTGATTTTATTGAGCGACTAATATAATTAGCCGCTCCGGGTATGACGTTATTCCACTACTTTTAATTTAATCACCTGAAGCTCAGCGCGATCTTTGATAGTTTCCATCAGACGCAGGAAAGGCGCGGCTTCGCTGTGCTGTTGCAGATGTGCCGCAGATTCCCAGCGCTCCAGCAGCACGAAGCGATCCGGGCTATCCAGATCCTGATGCAGCTGATATTGCTGGCAGCCCGGCTCGCCCTGCACTTCACGCTCTACCTTACGCAGCGCCTGCTCTACCACTTCCGCCTCGCCCGCTGCCGGAATAATGGTGGCGACAATTGCGATAACTTCACTCATTCTGTTTCTCCTTCGATCGTTTTGATACATCGGTTCAGGTGAGAATAGACGATATTTGGCCCCCGGCGCACGCCGATCGCGGTCATGTGGCACAGAGCGCTTAGAATCGGCGGTTAAGCGGTGGTTTTTTACCCTTGAAATTGGCAAATCGGCCAATATATAGCGCAGTGATTGTCTGGAAATTGTTTGTCAGGAGCCTCACGAATGAAAACGTGCGATGAAACCCTTTCTCAGCAGCCGCAGAAACTGGTAGCGGCAGCCAATCAGGACTCCGTTCAGGAGCTGCTTTCCCTGTTGCAGCAGCAAAACCTGCCGCCGGAAACGGCGCTGGCTAACCTGGCGGTAGCCATGTCGCAGCTGATGGCGAACACCGGCTGCCATCAGTTTGTGCTGACCAATCCGCTTTCCCAGCTGCTGGTGCTGTTGCAAACCGGCGCGCCCTCGCACAGCAATATGATTCATTAAGGCGCGCCTCACCCGTTAGCAGAAATTATTAGCAGACTCACCGCTGTTGACGGAATGGTTCTAAGCTATAGTGCAACGCAAAGCTGAAAACCTGAGGAGAAAAAATGGCTCATCCCCATTTCGCACAAGGATTGAATACGGCACAGGCGCTGGAACAGCTGGATGCGCTCTATTATCAGGCCGTTAACGCCCTGCGCGACGCCATTAAAGCCTTTGTTGAGGAAGGCAAATTGCCCAATCCGCAGGCGCGGGCCGACGGGCTGTTTGTTTATCCTGAGCTGCGCATCAGCTGGGACGGCGCTTCGCCGCAGAAAAACCGCAGCCGCGCCTGGGGGCGTTTCAGCCACGCGGGCAGTTACGCGACGACCATCACCCGGCCGGAGCTGCTGCGCCACTATCTGCGCGAGCAGCTCGCGGTAATTGAACGTGATTACGATGTCACGATTGAAGTAGGCCCGTCGCGCCAGGAGATCCCGTTTCCCTATGTGATTGACGGCTCCGATCTGGGACTGGATCGCACCATGAGCAGTGCGCTGGCACAGCACTTCCCGACCACCGATCTGGCGAATATCGGCGACGAAACGGCGGACGGCATTTTTAATACCACCAGCATTTTCCCGCTCAGCCATTTCGACGCGCTACGCACCGACTTCTCGCTGGCGCGCCTGCGCCACTACACCGGTACGCCGCCGGAACATTTCCAGCCGTTTGTGCTGTTTACCAATTACACACGCTACGTTGATGAGTTTGTGCGCTGGGCCTGTGAACAGATCCTGGATGATGACAGCCCTTATACCGCCCTTTCCTGCGCCGGCGGCGCGCTGATCACCAAAGAGACGGAAAATGCAGAATCCGCGCTCTCCGATCTGGCATGGAAAAAGCACCAGATGCCCGCCTGGCATCTGATTTCCCCCAATCAGCGCGGCATTACGCTGGTGAATATCGGCGTCGGCCCCTCCAATGCTAAAACCATCTGCGATCACCTGGCGGTGCTGCGCCCGCATGCCTGGCTGATGATTGGTCACTGCGGTGGGCTGCGCGAAAGCCAGCAAATCGGCGACTATGTGCTGGCGCACGCCTATCTGCGCGACGATCACGTACTGGATGCGGTGTTGCCGCCGGATATTCCTATTCCCAGCATCGCCGAAGTACAGCGCGCCCTGTATGACGCAACTAAAGAGATCAGCGGCATGCCGGGCGAAGAGGTAAAAATGCGGCTGCGTACCGGCACGGTGGTGACCACCGACGATCGCAACTGGGAGCTGCGCTATTCTGCTTCGGCGCTGCGTTTTAATCTCAGTCGCGCGGTGGCGGTGGATATGGAAAGCGCGACCATTGCCGCGCAGGGCTATCGCTTCCGCGTGCCCTACGGCACCATGCTCTGCGTGTCGGATAAGCCGCTACACGGCGAGATTAAGCTGCCAGGTCAGGCGAATCGTTTTTATGAAGGGGCGATTTCCGAACATCTGCAAATCGGCATTCGTGCGGTAGAATTGCTGCGTGCGGAAGGCGACAAGCTGCATTCACGTAAGCTGCGAACCTTTAATGAGCCGCCGTTCCGCTAGCGCCTCTTCAAAGGAAAGGGTTTACACCTGATAATAAAAAAGACGCCCGCGGGCGTCTTTTTTCCGTGCGTTGCGCAATCAGGCCAGCTTAATCATAACCATGCCGACCAGCAGCAGCGAAAGTCCTACCCAGCTGCGCGGACGCAGACGCTGATTAAACAGGATCCAGCCCGCCGCCAGCGTCGCTACTACGCCAAAGCCACCCCACAACGCATAGGCTACCGACAGATCGATGCCTTTTACCGCCTGCGCCAGGGCGCTGAAGGCGCCCATGACCATCGCCAGCGAGAGAAAACCGTACAAACGCTTGCGGAAGCCATCTGAGTATTTCAAGAAGATATTCGCGACGATTTCCAACACCACCGCCAGAATTAAAAAGGCGATATGCCATCCATTAAGCGGCTGCATGGACACCTCCCTTTTCCTGTTTCTGTTTGGCTTTTTCCGTGCCGCCGTTCAGTAAGACGATACCGGTTACTAACACCACCAGTCCTACCGCTTTTAACAACGGCAGCGACTCCGCAAACAGGGTCACGCTAAACAGCGTAATCAGCATGACACCAAATCCTTCCCATAGCGCGTAAGCTACGCCCAACGCGATACGTTTTATTGCCATTGATAACGCAATATAAGAGAGCGTAATCATGACGTACATCACCAGATGCCCCAGCTGACTGCCGTACATGCTGGCGTACTTCATAGAGAGCGTGCCCGTTACTTCTGCAATAATCGAAACAGCCAAAAATAACCAATACTTCATCTTAATCACCTCAAGACGATAAAAAAATAAATAATTACTGAGAATGCGGCTTAATAAGCGCCCTGCAGCAAAATCTGCATAAAAAATAGAATTTGATGAATAGCTAACCAACTTTCCGGCCAACAGCCTGGGCTGATTTACCGGCACGCCAGAGGCGTAGTGGTTACAGAAGAATAAGCGGGGCTACAGCTCGCTACACCAGTGGGTTTCGCAAGTGACAATCGGCGAGATAAAACCGGGGAAGGAGATATTTTTTGCGTATTTCTTACTACCTGTCAGCATAATTTTTCACTGTGTCAGTAAGTAAAATGACCTGCTTCAGTGCCTCATTAAGTTAATAAATGTCGGTTTAGGAAGAAATATAACACAAAACCACCGTTTATGAAAATCTCTCATTTTAGTGGCGGCTTTTTCCTGATTTAAATCAATTTTTTTCGGGTTACCAACGGGCGGAACACTAAAAAGGTGAAGCTACGCAAAATGTATGCGTCGTGCAAAAGAGAGGGAGTGCGCCTGTCCAATGGCGGACACGCAACGGCAGGAAAGCAGAAAATTTGGCCGCCCAGACAGGCGGCCAGCCAACTCAGGCGCTTAGCCAGCCCAGTTTAATCACAAACAGCACCGACAGGACGATCAAAGCAGCATTCAGCTCATGACGACGACCGCTCAGCAGCTTCACCAGCGTCCAGGTAATAAAGCCGAAGGCAATGCCGTTGGCGATGGAATAGGTTAGCGGCATGGTTAACGCCGTGACCGTTACCGGCGCAGCGGTCGTGATATCTTTCCAGTCGATCTCCGCCAGACCTGCCGTCATCAGCACCGCAATAAACAGCAGCGCAGGCGCGGTAGCGTAAACCGGCACGCTGGAGGCGAGCGGTGAGAAAAACAGGCTGAGAATAAACAGCACGGCCACCACCACCGCCGTCAGACCGGTACGCCCGCCAGCGCTGACGCCCGCCGCCGATTCGATATAGCTGGTGGTAGTGGAAGTGCCGAGCAGAGAACCAAACAGCGCGGCGGCGCTGTCAGCGATCAGCGCCTTGCCCATTTTTGGAATATTGCCCTGCTCGTCCGCCAGTCCGGCGCGTTTGGTCACGCCAATCAGCGTGCCGGAGTTATCAAACACATCCACGAACAGAAAGGCGAAAATCACGCTCACCAGCGAAATATCGAGCGCACCCTTAATATCCAGTTGCAGGAAGGTCGGGGCGATAGAGGGCGGCGCGGAGAAGACCCCGGCAAAAGGCGAAAGGCCAAGGCCCATTGAGATAAAGGTTACCACCAGGATGCCGATCAGCACCGCGCCGGTCACGCGTCGCGCCTCCAGCACGACAATGATGATAAAGCCCAGTATCGCCAGCAGCGGGCCGGGCTTAGCGAGATCGCCGATGCCCACCAGTGTCGCCGGATTCGCAATGACGATACCCGCGCCCTGCAGCGCGATAATCGCCAGAAACAGGCCGATACCAGCGGCTATGCCTGAACGCAGCGGCAGCGGAATGCTGGCAATAATCCATTCGCGGATTTTAAAGATCGACAGGGCGAAGAAGATCAGCGCTGACAGAAAGACGGCGCCCAGCGCGATTTGCCAGGTGTAGCCCATATGCAGCACGACGGTATAGGTGAAAAAGGCGTTCAGCCCCATGCCGGGCGCCAGCGCGATGGGATAGTTGGCGATCAATCCCATCAGTAGCGAGCCAATCGCCGCCGCCAGACAGGTGGCGACGAAAACCGAGCCTTTATCCATCCCGGTGGCGCTAAGAATGGTGGGGTTAACAAACAGGATATAGGCCATAGCCAGGAAGGTGGTGATACCGGCGATGATTTCGGTACGCACCGTGGTGTTGTGTGCTTTTAATTGAAATAGTTTTTCCAGCATGCTGCTTCTCTCGTAGCGTTAGCGTCGTCACTTGCGTGAGGTTTCTCTTGCCAAAATAAAAGGAATAAGAGCATTCCTGAATAGCAAGGGCTATGCCACAGCAGAAGCGGTCCAGCCGCCGTGCGTTTAATCGCCGCTAACATCTGCTTTTGCACCACAGTGAGGCACTGTAAAGCAGCATTGCACCAGATTGGGGATATTACCGATCTTTCCTGAAAAGTTTGGTTTGTGACACAGCGCTTAGCAGACGCCGACCTGCGCTGAACGCGGGATCACCATCATCATTTCGCCGCAGGTCAACATTAAATTAATGCCCTGCCCGTTCAGCGGCCATTCCCGTAAAAAGGCGATCACCTGCGGCGGCAACTGCGGCGCCACGGCGCGGCGCTCCTGAATGCCCGGCCCGCGCAGACGCAGCGTCAGCCCACCGTTAAGCGCGGGCACTTCCAGGATCACCGTCGCACCTGGCGCCACGATATTGCTGAGGTCAGGATTGCTGTCGCTGTGCAATAACGCGAATTCGGCTGGCTGTTGACGGCTCAGCACCGCGCCACGCAGGCACAGGCTGTCACGCAGCGCTGGCGTATCCAGCTTTTCATCGAGCCACAGCGGGGTATCCGCTTCATTCAGGGTAGAAAGCAGCGCGGTCGCGGCAGGCGAAAGGCCAGCCCAGGGCTGGATGCAGGGCAGCGCGATGGTCACGCCTGCTTCATTCATCGCTTTTAAAATACGGCGCAGCACGGGCTGCGTTTCAACAACCGGGCGGTTTAAGCTCGCCAGTAAACTCATCTCATTTCTCCATTATTCATCGCCAGATGCTCAAGCGTTAATTCAGTCATATCGCCGCGCGTCAGCCCGATAGCGTATTCAGTCAGCTGGCCATCGGCGGCCTGACTCAGGGTACGCACGCACAGTAGCGGCGCCTGTAATGGGATTGCCAACAGGCGGCACTCTTTAGCCTGAGCGCGACGCGTACTGATCCGGGTTTTTATCAGGTTGAGCGGCTGATTATGCTGCTGCAAAAAATCGTACAGCGATCCGCTGTGATACTGCTGAAGCCGGGGCCACCAGCTAAGCTGAGGCAGGAAATGGTTGGTCACGCAGACCGGAACCCCTTCCAGCCGACGCAGCGTGCGCACGTGGATGACCTGTTCGCCTTCCCGACAGGCCAGCGCGGCCGCCACTTCCTGGCTGGCCGGACGCACTACCGCCAGTAAACGTTCACTGGTGGGATCGCTGCCCTGCTCCAGCAAATTATGGCTGAAGCAGGTACGGGTATATTGAGGATAGTTGACAGAATGCGTTAGCACCAGGATACCGATGCCGGGACGGCGCAATAATAATCCTTTGCTTGCCAGCGCATCCACCGCGCGCCGCAGCGTTTGCCGGTTCACCGCAAAGCGTGTCGCCAGCTGCTGCTCCGTCGGCAAATAGTCGCCTGCACGGTAGCGGCTGCCCAGTTCCTGCTCCAACTGAGCGGCCACTCTCTGATCGAGACCAAATAACGGGCTGATTGTCTCTGACATTGCGCGCTCCCACCGCTGTCGCACCGAAAATAGTGTTGCTGAAACCCTACTTTGCCGCAGCAAAATGACAGTGAGGTGACGGGAGAGTGGCAGCACAATGAATTTGCCTTATGTTCAGCGCAGCGCCGGGCAAATTAAATCAGATTATCTAATCAATAATGACAGCGTTCACAATTTTGCATTCTTATGGCGCATGTGCCGCCTCGCCAGTAACGACGCGGAGCAAATTCTATTTTATCTGTCACAATTAAGCGATAACAAGCAGCAGAGTGAACGGTTAAATGTTTAATAAAGATCAACTACCGGAGAATTTTCGACGCGAGTTTATTCGGGAAGTCATTTTTCCCCTGGTCACGGTATTGCTGATTATCTGGTGCGCGGCCAGCTTTAGTCTGCTGTGGTCGACGAAGCACACCAATAGCGAGGCGATTGTTCAGCAGGAAAATATTATTAAATCATCATTCAGCCAGAGCATGGCTGAACACTTACGTCAGCTCCATAGCCTGACGAACTGGTCGCCGCTTGCCGACCAGCTTAATGTCCCGTCACCCGATTTGGTCTGGCTCGATAATAACGTGGGCAGCTGGCTGTATGAGATGTTCGGTCATCAGGAGATATTTATTCTCGATCCGCAAAACCAGATGCTGGTCAACTGGCAAAACGGACAGCGTGACGATCGGCAGCGCTGGGAGAGCGTTAAGCAGCCGCTCGCGCCCTGGCTGGCACACCAAACGCAGATCCACGACGAACGCAGACAGGATCTGGTCGATTACACCTTAATCGATGGGCGAACGGCGCTGCTCGCCGTGAGCGATATTAATCATGAAGGTTATGAAAGCGGATTCAGAATTGTCAGCCTGAAATATCTTGATGACGGATTCCTGAATACGCTGGCCCACCGTAGCCAGATTAGCCATTTACGCTATCTTGGCTCTAACCCGCCGACCGCCAGCGATGCCCGATTTCGCCTGGATTCGCAGCTCGGTATTCCGACCGGCTATTTTGCCTGGCAGCCGGTGCAGCCCGGTACGCAAATGTTAACGCTGCTGGGGCCGCTGGTGGTGACGGTGCTGCTGGTCACCACGCTGGTCTGCATCGTGATGATGTATCGCCTCTGGCGGCTGCGGCTGCGGCTGGCGCAATCGATGCTGCGGCTGGGTGCCAGCGAAGCGCAGGCGCAGCATCTGGCGTTTCACGATGTGCTGACCGGCCTGCCAAACCGCGCCCTGATTGATGAACGCCTGACGCAGGCGCTGGCGCGCACTACGCGCCTGCGCGGCCAGGCGGCGCTGCTGCTGCTCGATCTCGATCGCTTTAAAAATATCAACGATACCTATGGCCATCACGCCGGTGACGATTTAATTATCGAGGTCTCGCACCGTCTGACAACTCTGCTGCGTGAAGCCGATACCGTTGGCCGTATCGGCGGCGATGAGTTCGTTATCGTCATAGAGGAGATCCAGTCTACTGACCAGATCAATGCGCTGTGCCAGGGGATCATCGACGCGCTGGCGGAGCCGTACACTCTGCTGGGCAGCGAGGCCTGGATTGGCGTCAGTATCGGCGTGGCCATCGCGCCGCAGGATGGACAGGATCGCCAGGAACTTATGCGGAAAGCGGATATTGCCCTGTACGAGGCCAAGAATGAAGGACGCGGCCAGTATCGCCGTTTCGCACGCGCGATGGACGAGTCGGTTCAGACGCGCCAGCAGATCGCTGCCGATCTGCGCCACGCACTGCATCATCAGGAAGGCCTGGAGGTTTGGTATCAGCCGCTGATGGATATTGACGGTGAAAAGATCCTGGGCTTTGAAGCGCTGCTGCGCTGGCAGCATGCGCAACGCGGTTTTATCGCGCCGTCGGAGTTTATTCCTATTGCTGAAGAGACCGGCCTGATTTTACAGATCGGCGAATGGGTGCTGCGCGAAGCGTGCCGGGTTTCGCTGCGCTGGCCTGAGCTGACCATCGCCATTAACGTCTCGCCGCTGCAGTTTCGCACCGCCGGTTTTGTGCAGCGCTTTAAGGATATTGTGGAGGCGGAAGGCGCCAATCCGCGCTGCCTGGAACTGGAGATTACGGAAGGGGTGCTGATTGAAGATGAGCGGGAGGCGCGGGCAATTATTATCGCTCTGCGCGAGGCGGGCTTCCGTATTGCGCTGGATGATTTCGGCACCGGCTATTCAAGCCTCAATTACCTGAGCAACTTCCCGGTAGATAAAATTAAAATCGATCGATCATTTACCCAGTCGCTGGGCGTGGCTGAAAACTCCACGGCGATCGTGGAGTCTGTGGTGCGGCTGGGTCATGCGATGGGCCTGACGGTGACCGCCGAAGGCGTGGAAACCGACGGCCAGATGTCAGCGCTGGCCGAGGCGGGCTGCAATCAGTTACAAGGCTATCTGTTCAGCCAGGGGTGCCGCCCGATCAGATCGCTCTGATGTTGAGAAAGCGTCGGGCGAGCTAGCTATACAGAGGATGATTACCAGGCGAGCCTGCTGCCCGGTTAACCCGAAAACAGGCGTGGCACGGTCGTGTAAACGGCGAACCGCGTCCCTGGTCGGCAGAAAACCGCCATGCCGTTCTTTATTGCGGAAAATCGGTGTCGAGCGTGGTGGTTTTCCAGGCTTCAATTTGCGCCAGCCGCTCACGCAGCTTTTCCGTTACCGCCTCAAAGCCAAACGCGCCCATTACCAGATGGCGCGGCGGATTCTCGTTCTCGGTAATGGCAATCATCGCCGCTGCCGCGCGCGCCGGATCGCCCGGCTGTTTGCCGCTGTAGCCTGCGGTATTTTTCATGCGGGCGCCCGCCGTATCGGCATAGTCGGCGATACGGTTTTCCGTCTGGTGCAGCGAGCGTCCGGCCCAGTCGGTGCGGAATGGCCCGGGTTCGACGCAGGTCACCTTAATGCCCAGCGGCGCGCCTTCGACGGCCAGCGCATCCGACCAGCCTTCCACCGCATGTTTGCTGGCGGCGTAGTAGCCGGAGCCGGGAAAGCCGATCAGCCCTGCGACTGAGGTAATGTTAATAATGTGCCCTTTGCGCGCCTTGCGCATCGCAGGCAATACCGCGCGCGTCATGGCGAACAGGCCAAAGACGTTAGCATCAAACTGTGCGCGGATTTCCGCCTCTTCGCCCTCTTCCACCGAGGACTGATAGCCATAGCCTGCGTTATTCACCAGCACATCAACGGTGCCGAATTTCGCCAGCGCGGCCTTGACCGAATGGTCGATGGTGGCGCTGTCGGTCACGTCCAGCGCCAGCGCCAGTGTTCGCTCCTCGTTGCCCTGTGCCAGATCCGCGACTTTACTAACGTCGCGGGCGGTAACCACCACGTTAAAGCCGCGGGCAATGGCCTGCTCAGCCAACTCGCGGCCAAAGCCGGTCGAGCAGCCGGTAATCAACCAAACCGGGCGCGTTTCTGTATGCATGCTGTTTTCCTTTATCTTCAGGTAATGTGCAGGTTGATCCTGTGCAGGCCGGACGTCAGCGTCCAGCCTGGCAGATCTTATTTCTTTTTCTTCGGTAGCACTTCATTCAACAGCTGGCTGGCGGTATCGCCAATCACCTGCGCCGCGCCGCGATCGCCTTTCATCATCGACGCCATAAAGGCCTTCGCCTGTTTAAAGGTAATGTGCGGCGGCAGCGGCGCGATCTCTGGATCGGTTTTGACCTCCAGCACCACCGGCCGGTCGCTGCTGAGCGCTTCCTGCCAGGCGCTGCTCAGTTTCTCCGGGTCATCAACATAGATCCCTTTCAGGCCGAGCATTTCCGCAAAGGCGGCGTAATGTACGTTAGGAATATCCTGGCTCGCCTCAAAGCGGGGATTACCTTCCATGACGCGCTGCTCCCAGGTCACCTGATTCAGATCCTGGTTGTTGAACACGCAGACAATCAGCCGTCCATCGCCCCAGCCCTGCCAGTATTTCTGAATGGTAATCAGCTCGGCCATATTGTTCATCTGCATCGCGCCGTCGCCCACCAGCGCCACCACCGGCTTATGCGGGAAGGCAAACTTGGCGGCAATAGCATAAGGCACCGCTGCGCCCATACAGGCGAGACCGCCGGAAAGCGTGGCGCGCTGCCCCTGCTTCACGCGAAAATCGCGGGCAAACCAGTTGGCGCAGGATCCAGAATCGGAAGTGACAATGGCATCTTCCGGCAGCAGCGGCGACATCTCCCATACCACGCGCTGCGGGTTGACCGGCTTCGCAGGCGCCATCGCCCGCTCTTCCATCACCTGCCACCACTCCTGTACCTGGCGCGCAATCTCCTGCTGCCAGCTGCGATCGGCTTTATGCTGCAGCAGCGGCAGCAGCGCACGCAGGGTTTCCGCCGCGTCGCCGTGCAAATTGACCTCACAGGGATAGCGCAGGCCGAGCATCGCCGGATCGATATCGATCTGTACCGCCCGAGCCTGGCCTTCTTCCGGCAAAAATTCCGTCCAGGGGAAACCGCTGCCGATCATCAGTAGCGTGTCGCAGTTTTTCATCATTTCCGATGAGGGTTTGGTACCCAGCAAGCCGATGGAGCCGGTCACAAAAGGCGCATCGTCCGGCAGCACATCTTTGCCCAGCAGCGCTTTCGCCACACCCGCCCCTAACAGATTCGCCGCCTGCACCACTTCCACCGCCGCGCCGCGCGCGCCGGAGCCGATCAGAATCGCGACCTTTTTTCCGGCGTTCAGTACCTCGGCGGCGCGCTGTAAATCCTCTTCGTAAGGCACCACTTTCGGTCGCTGATAGCCAGGGCCGGAGTGGGTAAAACCGTGCAGATGCTGCGGCGCCTGCCAGGGTTCATCCTGCAAATCTTTCGGCAGGATTAGCACCGCCACGCCGTTTTGTGCTTTGGCGATGCGCACGCCGCGATCGACCAGATGACGCACCTGGGCCGGGGCCGCCGCTTCCTGAACGAAATTAGCGACGTCTGAAAAAACGCGGTCGAGGTTGAGTTCTTGCTGATAGCTGGCGGCGCGCGACGTGATTTCCGCCTGGCCGGAAATGGCCAGTACCGGCGCGTGATCCAGTTTAGCGTCATAAAGGCCGGTAAGCAGATGGGTCGCGCCGGGGCCGCCGGTAGAGAGGCAGACGCCCAACTCACCGGTAAATTTGGCATGGCCTGAGGCCATAAATGCCGCCATCTCTTCATGGCGCACCTGAATAAATTCAATGCCTGCGGCCGCTTTATTAGCGCGCTGGATTGCGCCCAGCACGCCGTTAATACCGTCGCCGGGATAGCCATAAATGCGGGTGACGCCCCAGGCTTTCAGTCGCTCCACAAAGAAATCGCTGGTCTTCATTGCCATCGTCAGTCTCTCCCTTTTCGATTACAGAGACTGTAAGCATAGCTGACCAGTCCGGAAGGCAACCGCGACCTTGCGGCTGATAGCACATCAGGCGCTTATCAGTTGCGGCATCGTTGCCGTCACCAGAAGGCTTTTTGCGGCCGACAGCGGCAAACGGCGCGTTAAATCTGGAAATCGATAGCGGGTTCTTCCTGCTCGGCGCTGAGCGCCTGGCGCTTGATCTCCTCCAGCGAGAGGTTCGCGTTACAGAGTTCGAGAAACTGCCAGACATAGTTGCGCTGCAGCTGGCCGCGCTTCAGCGCCAGCCAGACGGTGCTGGCATCAAACAGATGGCTCGCATCGAGCCGCGTAAGCGCCGAACCCGCCTCCAGCTGGCAGGCCTGATCGGCGAGAATGCCAACGCCCAGTCCCAGCTCGACATAGGTTTTCACCACGTCGGAATCCTGTGCGCTCAGCACAATATCCGGCTTCAGTCCGGCAGCCTGAAAAGCGCGATCGACGCGCGGACGCCCGGTAATGCCCGGACGATAGGTGATCAGTGGATAGCGGCTGAGCGTTGCCAGCGAAATCTGCGGCTCCTGCTCCAGCGGATGCCCTTTCGGCACCAGCAGCGCGTGATGCCAGCTAAACCACGGAAAGGCGGCCAGCGCTGGCTGATTCACCAGCTGCTCGCTGGCGATGCCAATATCGGCGTCGCCCGCATTGACCATCGCGACGATTTCCTGCGGCGATCCCTGGTTCAGCTCCAGCCGCACCTGCGGCCAGATGGCGCGAAAGGCTTTAATCACTTTTGGCAGACTGTAGCGCGCCTGGGTATGCGTGGTGGCGATGGTCAGCACGCCGCTGGTTTCGTTAGTAAAAACGTCCGCCAGCCGTCGCACCTGGCTCGCCTCATTTAAAATGCGCTCGGCGATGGTTAACAGCGCTTTGCCCGGCTCGGTCATGCCCAGCAGCCGTTTGCCGCGCCGAATAAAAATTTCTACGCCCAGCTCATCTTCCAGATCGCGGATATGGCGACTAACGCCAGATTGCGAGGTAAAGAGCGTGTTCGCCACTTCCGTCAGGTTAAATTCACAGCGTGCGGCTTCACGAATAATTTTAAGCTGTTGAAAGTTCACACCGTTTCTCCTTATCTGGCTGTCAATGTTGCTTTGATGTTAAGCAGAGGCATTGATAGCCACAAATAATAAAAAACGGTTTGTTATGCATTTTATTGATAAGTATCGAACCGCCGGATAGCGGTTCGACAGGAGGCGCGTTAGCTGACCAGCATCAGTTCGCGAGACTCCAGTGTCGGCTTGTTCAGCAGCGACAGCAGGATATTTTTTACCGCCTGCGCCGAAGGCGAGAGCGGCAGGCGCGAGGAGATATTCAGCGACAGCGGCAAATTGAGCGACGGTGAATTAATACGTGCCATCCAGCCGTTGGTCGCCTGAACCAGCGATCGCGCCGCCGACTCCGGCAGCACCGTCACGCCCATACCGCTGGAGACGGCGGCGGTGAGCGTCGCCAGCGATTCGATTTCGCCGATAATACGCGCGCTCAGACGACGCAGGGAAAAGGCTTCATCGACGCGTTTGCGCACCGCGCTGTAATCGCGCGGCAGAAACAGATTCATCTGCGCCACCTCGGCCAGATCGACCGTGCTGCCTGGCGCATCGCTGGCACCGACCAGATAGAGTTCCTCTTTCATTAACGGCGTGCTGGTGATACCCGCCAGCGGCGTACGGTCATACAGCACCGCCATATCCAGCTGGCCATTCATCACTTTTTCATTTAACGACGAGCCGCTGTTCTCATGCAGGTAGACCAGAATTTCCGGGTACTCTTCACGCACCGTTTGCAACAGCGGCATGGTCAGCGAGGAGGCGGCAGTGCCCGGCGCCAGGCCGATTGAAACCTGGCCGTTTAAGGTTTGTCCGGCATTAATCACCGCCATTTGCGCCTGCTCGCACTGACGCAGAATGGTACGTGCATGAGCGTAAAGAATCTTGCCCGCTTCGGTTGGCGTCACGCCGCGCTTGGTACGGATCAGCAGCTGTTGATCCAGCTCGTTTTCCAGCGTAGCAACCTGCTGACTGAGCGCGGGCTGCGCGATATGCAGCACTTCCGCCGCCTGGGTCAGGCTGCCAATATCGACGATTTTTACAAAGTATTTGAGTCGTCTTAAGTTCATGTTGCCTCCGTCTGGGATCCCCAAGTGTTGTCATCCGCTGCAAGCGCGTTTGCGGCTGTGACAGAAGATTTGCAATATGCGGGCCAGTTTTTTCTGAAGGCAAAAAAGAGAAGCGCTAACTCGCGATAAAATAAGAGAATCTGATTACCTCGGAGGAGTTAATCTGCCGCTTTGCCGCCCGCTTCCCTGCCAGCCTCCGCTGCCCTGCACTATCAGCGTGCAAAGGCTGCGTTGGTAACGTGCAGGCTCGCGATCTGCCGCTTCTGCCGATCGCGCTCACAAAACAGGTTCTTCGTACCGCTGAAAACATGAAGCCTGTCACTTTTCACTATTCTGCAATTGGCAGTTGTAAAAATTATGTTATTACCTTAGCGAGCAAAATAATTTTAAAAACAGCCGGTTATCCAGAACGGCATGATCACTTTATTAACTTTTATTGTCGGCCTGCGGAAGATTGATAACGCGGCGTCATACCAGTGAATACGTAACAACATGCCTGAGTGGTACTGCTTTTTCCTCCCCTTAAATTTTTCAGAAGGAAAATAATTTGCTGACTGTGCTGGGTTTTTCGATGGTGGTCTGCTTCATGTATCTGATTATGACGAAGCGGATGTCGGCGCTGATCGCGCTGATCCTTGTTCCGACGCTGTTTGCACTGGCGGGTGGTTTCTGGCACGGCCTGGGCGAGATGATGCTCAGCGGCGTCAAAACCCTAGCGCCCACCGGCGTGATGCTGACCTTCTCGATCCTCTACTTCGGATTGATGATCGACGCCGGTCTGTTCGATCCGCTGGTGCGCCTGATTTTAAAAATTGTGCGCGGCGATCCGTTAAAAGTGCTGGTGGGCACCGCCGTGCTGACGCTGCTGGTTTCGCTGGATGGCGACAGTTCGACCACCTATATGATTGCCGTCGCCGCCTTTCTGCCGCTCTATCAACGGCTGGGCATGAACGTGCTGCCGATGCTCTGCCTGATTAACCTCGCCAGCGGCATTATGAATCTCTCGCCCTGGGGCGGCCCGACCGCGCGCGCGGCGGCGGCGCTGCGTATCGACGCGCTCGATATTTTTATTCCGATGATCCCGGCGATGATTCTCGGCGGCCTGACGCTGGTAGGTATGGCGGTGCTTTTCGGCCTGCGCGAGCGCCGTCGTCTCGGCATTATGCGCATGGAAAATCATCATCTGGATAATATCAGCCTGGGTCTGGGCGATGAGGGCGAATGCGAAGCTAACCGGCGTCCTAAGATGTTCTGGCCGAACTTTATTCTCACCACCCTGCTGCTGGTACTGCTGGTGGTCGGCCTGATGCCGATTCATATTCTGTTTATGCTGGCGTTCGCCATTGCGGTGATGCTCAACTATCCCACGCTGGAGCAGCAAAAAGCGCGCATCGGCGCCCACGCCGCCAACGTGCTGGCGGTGACCTCGCTGATCTTCGCCGCCGGGGTTTTCACCGGCATCCTTTCCGGCACCGGCATGGTAGATGCCATGGCGAAAAGCCTGCTGGCGGTTATTCCGCACAGTTTCGGGCCTTACCTTGCGGTATTTACCGCCGTGGTCAGCCTGCCGTTCACCTTCTTTATGTCTAACGACGCCTTCTATTTCGGCATTCTGCCGGTCATTGCCCAGACCGCTGCCGGTTACGGCATCAGCGCCGAAGAGATCGCCCGTGCCTCGGTTATCGGGCAGCCTTTCCACCTGCTCAGCCCGCTGGTGCCGTCAGTTTACTTGCTGGTCGGACTGGCAAAAGTGGATATTGGCGACCACCAACGCTTCTCAATGAAATGGGGGATTGTGGTGAGCATGGCGCTGATGGTGGGCGGCATTCTGTTTGGCGCCTTCCCGCTCTGGCACAGCCAGGCCTAACGCGTTAACCACACCTGCTTTGAGGCACGGATGCGCTCAAAGCAGGCCTTATTACCTGAAACAGCAACACATTAGCTTAAAGCGCGAGAAGTCCAGGCAGAAGAGTAAAGCGTCCTGCGGCCTCGGACGGCGCGGGCCGAGCGGCCAGGGATGACATAGCGACTTTACGAGCGGACTGGACTTCGCGCGCGGGCACTAAATCATCAGCCACGACTAACAACTAACCCGGCGGCCATCGCCCAAGCCAGCCCGCATTCACTTAGCGTTTCTTGCGGTTACGCTGCATATCGATCGACACCGCCGCGACAATAATGATGCCCTTAATAATATCCTGCACATAAGCATCGACGCCGACAAACGTAAAACCGCTCTTAATCAGCCCTAAAATCACCGCGCCAATCAACGTCCCGGTAATACGCCCAACTCCGCCCATCAAACTGCTGCCGCCGATCACCGCTGCCGCAATCGCATCCAGCTCATACGACATCCCCATACTCGACTGCCCGGTACTCACGCGCGCCGCCAGCACCACACCTGCCAGCCCCGCCAAACCGCCGGCAATCGTATACACAATCACCAAATACTTATTCACATTAATGCCGGACACGCGCGCCGACGTCATATTACCGCCAATGGCGTAAACATACTTACCGTAGCGCGTATGCTTCAATGCAATATGGAAAATCAACGCCACCACCAGAAAAATCACCACCGGCATCGCGCCTTGGCCCACAGCGGTAAAGCCATCGGAAAGAAAACTAATCGGATTACCCTGCGTGTAATACTGCGCCAGCCCACGGGCCGAAACCATCATCCCCAATGTGGCAATAAACGGCGGAATACCGGTTTTGGTAATCAACACCCCGTTAATTAGCCCGCACAGCGTGCCGACGCCAATGCCCGCAATAATCGGCACCGCTGCCGGTAAATCCACCAGCGAAGGAAACATCGGCGACAGACTGTCCGACGTCTGCGCCAGACTGGCCACCACCACCGCCGTCAACGCAATCAGCGAACCGGAAGAGAGATCGATGCCGGTCGTAATAATCACCTGCGTCACGCCTACCGCAATAATGCCGATAATCGCCACCTGCAATACGATCAGCACCAGCCGGTTGGTATTCAACAAAAATGACTGATCGCGCACATACCAGCCTGCCAGCTCAAAAATCAATGCAACCCCCAGCATCACGATAAAAATGCCGGTATCTTTCGGCAGCTTATTATGCCGCTGACTGAACAGCGACGGACGCGCAGCCTGCGGCTGTTCAGTCGTAATTTTCATGTTGCTCATAATCTTCCTCACTCGGATGCCAGCGACATTATGGTTTCCTGATCGGCCTCTTCTTTATCAAGAATGCCGGTAATCCTTCCCTCATGCATGACCATCACCCGATCGCTCATGCCCAGAATCTCCGGCAGCTCTGACGACACCATAATCACCGCCACGCCACGGTTGGCCAGCTCGCTAATCAGACGATAAATCTCGGCTTTTGCCCCGACATCGATGCCGCGCGTCGGCTCATCAAGAATCAGGATTTTCGGCTGTGCCAGCAGCCAGCGCGCAATTAACACCTTCTGCTGATTGCCGCCACTGAGGTTATTGATGATTTGATCCATGGTGGGCGTTTTGATATTCAGCCGCCGGATCTGCTCCATACAGTCCTGCGCCATCTGCACATGACTGACAAAGCCGCCCTTGCTGCTGTACTCCGGCATATTGACGATACTCATGTTCTCCAGCACCGACAGCACCAGAAACAGCCCGGACTTCTTACGATCCTCGGTTAAAAAAGCCATGCCCTTCTCGATCGCCGTCGAAGGGGAATCGATAATCACCGGCACGCCGTCGATCAGCACTTCGCCGCCGTCGGGACGCGCCATGCCAAACAGCGTCTCCATCACCTCGCTGCGTCCGGCGCCCACCAGCCCGGCAACGCCAAGAATCTCGCCCCGACGCACGCTGAAACTGACATCCTCAAAAGTGCCCTGCCGTGACAAATGGCGCACCGTCAGCACCTCCTCACCGATGGCGTTATTGAATTTCGGAAACAGCTGCGTCAGCTCGCGACCGACCATCTGCGTAATCAACGACTGACGGGTGTAACTGCTGGTTTGATCGCTGGCGACCCAGCTGCCGTCGCGAAACACGCTGACCTCATCGGTAATGGCAAAAATCTCATCCATCTTGTGGCTGATATAGACAATCGCTTTGCCCTGCGCGCGCAGATCGCGAATGATGGTAAACAGATGTCCCACCTCGCCTTCGGTCAGCGCGGAAGTCGGCTCATCCATAATCACAATATCGGCGTTCCAGGAAACGGCCTTGGCGATCTCCACCATCTGCTGGCTGGCGATACTTAACTCACCCACCATGCTGTCCGCGTCCAGGCGGATATTCAGCTTATTCAGCAACGCCTGCGTCTGCTTATTGAGCTGACGGTGATCGACCAGACCAAATTTTACCGGTTCGCGCCCCAGCCAGATGTTTTCTGCTACCGTCATCCACGGCACCAGATTCAGCTCCTGATGAATCATTGAAATGCCGGAGCGCAACGCATCCAGCGTATCCTGAAACTGGACGGTTTCGCCTTTAATACGGATCACGCCGCTATCAGGGCGATAGATGCCTATCAGACACTTCATCAGCGTCGATTTTCCCGCGCCGTTTTCGCCCATCAGCGCATGCACCGTACCAGGCCTGACGCGCAACGAAACATATCCAGCGCTTTGACGCCCGGAAAGAATTTACTGATGCCTTCAGCTTCCAGCGCATAAGCCGTCATGCTTTACCTCCATAAAAGAGTGCGCCTGCGCGACGCGCCGCAGGCGAGCGACCAGAATTATTTTTGGTTGCGGCTAACGAATTCCTGATAGTTCTCTTTAGTAATCAGCTGATAGGGGATCATGACGCTTTTCTGCACTTTCTCGCCGTTAACCAACTTGATGGCGGTTTGCACCGCACCTTCACCCTGTCCTTTGGCATCCTGGAAAACGGTGGCGATCATCCTGCCGTTTTTAATCTGCTGGAGCGCATCGGGCGTGCCATCAACACCGGCAATCAGCACCTTGTTATCTTTGCCCAGCGCCATCAGCGCGCCGATAGCCATTTCGTCATTATTGGAAGCAATAGCGTCAATTTGATCGCCTGCGGTCATCCAGTTGCTCACCACATCGACCGCTTCATTACGCATAAATTTGGCGGTTTGCTTCTGGACGATTTTGATCTGAGGATATTTAGTGGCCACCGCTTCGACGCCTTTGGTGCGGTCGCGCGTGGCCTCATTCGCCAGATCGCCTAACAAAATGGCGACGTTGCCTTTTCCGTTCAGCGCCTTGGCCAGCGCCTCCATCTGCAGACGGCCAGCCAGTTCGGAATCGGAGCCGACATAGGCCATTTTGTCCGTCAGCTCGGCCTGCGGACGGCGGTTAACAAAGATCAGCGGAATGCCCGCCTTGCTGGCCTGATCCATAATCGGCTTGACGGCGTTGGTATCCACCGGGTTGACGATAATGGCGTCTACGCCCTGCCCGATAAAGTTCTGCACCTGCTGGAGCTGCTGCGCCACATCGCCTTTTGCATCCTCCATTTGTCCTTTTACCTGGCTTTTATCCATCTCTTTCTGCATCGCGGTACGCACGATGGTCAGGAAGTTGTCATCAAACAGCGCCATCGATACGCCCAGCTGAATATCTTTTGCCAGTACGGCAGCGGGTAACAGGCAGGCAATAACGGATGCGACAATCGCTTTTTTCATCTTCATAGATCACCCTTTTTCTCGTTAAGTTGCGCTGGCGGGCCGTTACCTCGAATGAAAAATATTTTTTACATTCACACAACATCACCAGGGTTTTCAGTTATCGAAAGAGATAAAACCTTTTACAGCTAACGTTTTTTGTTGCCACACCTCGCTAAATTAACTGCTTATTAAACATAAAGTTGTTTATAAAACAGGGTTTCAGGCTGCTGACATGACGTTGATTGCCCGCCAAAACAGTTCATTTGTTTCATAATTTAGTTAATTGAAATTTTCATCATAAAAGCATCGAAACAGGTGTTTTAAAATTACCAAATAACAAAAAT
>NZ_CALNWY010000047.1 GCF_940807255.1 Mixta sp. Marseille-Q2659
GACAGGTATCGCAATCGATGGGAGGACGATCAGGATGTTTCTTACCTGAGTACCCAGGCATCTGTAAGGTAACTGCCTGTCTTACAGATGCCTGGGTACTCAGGTAAGAAACATCCTGATCGTCCTCCCATCGATTGCGATACCTGTCATGGCAGCTAAGCTTGATTGATACCCAATCCGCCGGGCAGCAGTTCGCTTCCGGATGCAAGAAGGAGAAATCATGAAAGCAGTAATTTACAACGGTCCTTATGATGTCAGGGTTAAAGATGTACCGGATGCAAAAATCGTCCGCCCTACGGATGTCCTTGTCCGTATTACCACCACCAACATTTGTGGATCGGACCTGCATATGTATGAGGGGCGGACCAGCTTTGAGCAAGGGCGTATTCTGGGGCACGAGAACCTGGGGGAAGTGGTAGAAATTGGCTCAGGCGTTGAACGTATTAAGGTGGGTGACTATGTTTGCCTGCCGTTTAATGTGGGATGTGGTTTTTGCGAAAACTGTGAGAAAGGTCTGACCGGCTTTTGTCTTACCACCAATCCGGGTACCGCGGGCGCAGCCTACGGGTTTGCTGAAATGGGGCCCTGGGAAGGCGGTCAGGCGGAACTGCTTCGGGTACCTTTTGCCGACTTTAACTGCCTTGTTCTTCCCCCTGACGCAGCAGAAAAAGAAGATGACTATGTGATGCTCTCGGACATTTTTCCTACCGGCTGGCATGCAACAGAACTTGCCGGTTTGAAACCTGGTGAAAGCGTGGCCATTTATGGCGCGGGACCGGTCGGTTTGATGGCCGCTCATTCGGCGATCATTAAAGGCGCTTCACAGGTATTTGTCGTGGATACGCATAAGGACCGGTTAGCTCTGGCAGAAAAAATGGGAGCTACAGGCATCAATGCTATTGGTGATGAAGCAGTCCAAAAAATTCTCGACCTGACGGATGGCCGCGGTACCGATTGTGGCTGCGAATGTGTCGGCTATCAGTGCTGTAACAAACATGGTCATGAAGACAATTCGGTCACTATGAACAGTCTTGTTGCCTCGACGAAAGCAACGGGGGGAATTGGTGTGGTTGGGGTCTTTATTCCTCAGGATCCAGGCGCTGAATCTGACCTTGCCAAAGAGGGTAAGATGCCATTTGATTTTGGGAGTTTCTGGTTTAAAGGGCAGGCAATCCGTACAGGACAGGCTAACGTCAAGGCCTATAACCGTCAGCTCTCCCGCCTTATCCATCACGGTAAAGCCAGCCCGGGCCAAATAATTTCACACCGTCTTTCGCTTGAAGAGGCCCCTGCGGGATATAAACACTTCGATGAGCGGGATGAAGGATGGACGAAAGTTATTCTTAAACCTTAAATAGAGTTGTCCGGTAAGGGAAAGCAAAAACCGGCAAAGAATGTATGCCTTTTGACAGGGTGCAATAAAGTATCCTGTCAGGCAATTATGCTTCATATCTCCAGCTGTCAGGCGTTTCCATGCTCAGACTTGCGCCGTAATTTTGACTGATAAGACAAATAAATACATTCAAGGGTGTAGTGGTTTACTGAATTTGGCCACCTGAACAGAGGTGATATGCTCACCTCAGAACATTACAGGTGCCTCAATGAAAAAAAGAAATTTCAGCGCAGAGTTTAAACGCGAATCCGCTCAACTGGTCGTTGACCAGAACTACGCCGTGGCAGATGCAGCCAGCGCTATGGATGTCGGCCTTTCCACAATGACGCGATGGGTGAAACAATTGCGTGATGAGCGGCAGGGAAAAATACCTAAAGCCTCTCCCATTACTCCGGAACAAATTGAAATACGTGAGCTGAGGAAAAAACTACAACGTATTGAAATGGAAAACGAAATATTAAAAAAGGCTACCGCGCTCCTGATGTCAGACTCCCTGAACAGTTCTCGATAATCGGGAAACTCAGAGCGCATTATCTGGTGGTCACACTCTGCCACGTGTTCGGGGTTCATCGCAGCAGCTACAAGTACTGGAAAAACCGTCCTGAAAAACCAGATGGCAGAGGGGCTGTATTACGCAGCCAGGTTCTGGAACTTCATAGCGTCAGCCATGGCTCTGCTGGCGCAAGGAGTATCGCAACTATGGCAACCATGAAGGGCTTCAGGATGGGACGATGGCTCGCTGGCAGACTCATGAAAGAACTGGGGCTGGTCAGTTGTCGGCAGCCCACCCATCGGTATAAACGCGGTGGTCCTGAACACATCGCTATCCCGAATCACCCTGAGCGGCAGTTTGCAGTGACAGAGCCGAATCAGGTGTGGTGTGGCGATGTGACCTATATCTGGACAGGCAGGCGCTGGGCTTACCTTTCCGTTGTTCCCGACCTGTTCGCGAGAAAACCGGTGGGCTGGGCAATGTCGTTCTCACCGGACAGCAGACTGACCATCAAAGCGCTGGAGATGGCATGGGAGGCCCGGGGAAAACCAGCCGGAGTGATGTTCCATAGTGATCAAGGTAGCCATTACACAAGCAGACAGTTCCGGCAGGTACTGTGGCGTTATCGGATCAAGCAGAGTATGAGTCGGCGTGGAAACTGCTGGGATAATAGCCCAATGGAGCGCTTCTTCAGGAGTCTGAAGAACGAATGGGTACCGGTGACGGGTTACACAAGCTTCAGCGATGCAGCCTGGGCAATAACGGACTATATCGTTGGGTATTACAGCGCGCTCAGGCCGCATGAATATAACGGTGGGTTACCACCAAATGAACCGGAAAGTCGATACTGGAAAAACTCTAAAGCGGTGGCCAGTTTTTGTTGACCACTACATACCGGACTGGATAGAGCTACGGGTAACAAGCTAAACCCGCAACTCCTCATAAGATATAACGACATGCTCCTCAAAGGCCGGCCGCGAGCGCAGACGCTCGTAATAGGCGCGTAAATTCTGGAAAGGCTGTCGAATTACGTCTATATCAAAGTAGCGGTACAGGATATGTCCTAGCTGAATATCTGCCAGCGAAAATGCTTCCCCGGCCAGAAAATCGTGTTTGCCGAGTTGCACTTCTGCGATGGAAAGGCTGTTTTCCAGTCTTACCATTGCTTGCTTAATGGCCTCCTCATCACGCTCACGTTCCGGCGTCCGGACTACCCGCCAGAACACAGGCGCAGTGAACGCCATCGCCACGTTAATTTTTGCCCATTCAGCCCATCGATCCACGTTTGCCTTTTTCTGCGTATCCTGCGGCCAGAAGGTTTCCGGAGCATAGCTGTTCGCCAGGTAGCGTAGAATGGCACCGGTTTCCCATAAAGGATGCGCATAACCATCCTTTATAACCGGTACTGTGCGGTTGGGATTCAGGGAATAAAAAAAATCCGTGTCAGTACCTTTAAACTTATGCCCCACATCATGCCTGACATACGATAGCTGCAATTCTCCAATGCACCACATTAACGCCTGAACGTTTGACGATGTTTTGCGACCCCACACGGTTAACATTAAGGCTCCTTCAGGGCATGTTATGTCAGTGAAATTAACATAACATTTTAAAGGTAACCCTGACAAAGTGACTTAAAGCTGTTACGTCCGCTTCTGGCACCAAGCGGACAGTTGATACAACGACAGACAGCTTTGAACAGGATGCAGAAGTTAGAGTGAACCGTCCCTGCATTATCTTTTTTCAGCCACCCAGAAGGACCCTACGATGCTTACAAAACCATCGTGGCTTAACAAAAAGGAAGCAGGGAGAAAGTGTAGGTAGCAATAAAAAACCTCAAATTTTCTTTCCCCAAAACTCATCTAACTCACTGTATTTATTAGTATCAAAATAAGCATTTTTTGGATTCACTTTTGGTCATAATTGGCTTTAAACGATATTTATTTCAAGGAGTTAACTTAATTCTACTAGTATACTGCTGCGCCACATGCAGTGGTTCGAAGCCGCAGACCTGATTGTTAAAGGCATGGAAGGCGCTATCGCCAACAAGACCGTGACCTATGACTTCGAACGTCTGATGGAAGGCGCTAAACTGCTGAAATGTTCAGAGTTTGGCGACGCGATAATCGAAAATATGTAATCGCTGAGTCGTAACATATAGTCAACATAAGTTGTTAAGTTTATGTTGACTTTTTTATTTGCGCTTATCGCCGCTTACGCATTTATCCTCTGTGCGCCTGTATTTGTCTCATATCGCTGGATGCAGTGCGCATTGCTCAGTAATCTGAGAAGACCCCTATCCATTTTGCTCATATCTTCATCGCTGTTGCGTTATTAGCTTCGAACGTAGAAATACGAGCGTCCCTGCACCATTTACCTTCATCCGGCGCATTCATCGCTATCCTTAAAGCCTGAAAAAATTTAATCAAGCAAGGGAAAATACGTATGGCAGCGATTCCGTTATGGGCGCAGGCAGGTTTTTGGGGCTTTATATCAGGTTTTGCACTGGTTATAGGGGCCGCTATCGCCTGGTTTATTGCCGTGCCGCAGCGCCTGATTGCGGCGGTCATGGCGTTTGGCAGCGGTGTTCTGATCTCAGCCTTATCTTTTGAACTTATGGATGAGGCTTACAAAACCGGCGGGTTTGATTCCACGGCAGTGGGTTTTATCGGTGGGGCGGCTGTTTATACGCTGGCTGGCTGGGTGCTGGCAAAGCGGGGCGCCCGACATCGTAAGCGTTCTAATGGAAAACAGCCTTCGGAACAGGAGAGCGGAGGTAGCGGAACGGCCATTGCGCTTGGCGCGCTGCTGGACGGTATTCCGGAATCAATCGTTATTGGCTTATCGATGCTGCATGGCGGGGTGGTCAGCGTAGTAGCGGTGATTGCTATTTTCCTGTCGAACATACCGGAAGGGCTATCCAGCGCAGCCGGCATGAAAAAAGCGGGGCGCACAGCAGGGTATATTTTCGGCGTATGGGGCGCGATTGCTATTGCTTCCGGCCTGGCGGCGCTGGCTGGCTATACGCTGTTCCAGGGGTTCTCGCCGGATATTGTCGCCGCGACCACGGCCATCGCTGCCGGGGCGATTCTGGCCATGCTGGTAGATACCATGATCCCTGAAGCTTTTGAGAATACCCACAATTTTGCCGGATTGATTACCGTTGCCGGATTTTTAGCGGCATTTATCCTGAGTAAATCTGGCAGTTGATTAAAAGCAGCGTCGGATTGCAGTATGGACGGCAAAGAGCAGCGCGACGGTGGACGCGACAGAATAAAGATCCCAGCTACCGGAATGCAAACAGCGCCTATAATAGGTGCGCAAGCTCATCAGAGACTCAGGCACATCAGAAGGGGAGCTATGAGAAAAGTCGTAATGCTGGTGGTCTGTTTAATGCTGACGGGGTGTTCATGGGGCGTGGCTTCACTGATCCCCGCATCGGATGTCTGTCCAAATGGACGTGACGGTATAACAGGTCAGTGCCGATAGCAGCTGGCCCGGCTACAAGCCGGGCCGTTCTGTCATTTATTGTTATAAATATCTGTTTTAACCGTTTTCCTGCAGCAACCATCATCTGTTCACCATCTTCTTTACTGAATACGCCCCGCTGCGGATCCGGTAGGCCTATCCAGCACGCCCGATAATGACGTGTTTCCAGCGTTTTAGTAGTGGTCGCTCCGCATCCAGTATGCAGGGCGCGGACGCCAGAGCATTAATAACCAAGTAAAAATCGCGCCCGCCGGCAACATCACATCGTAAAAAAGCCCTGCTTTTACCCCCATCCTGATGTCGGAAAGAGGGTTCAACAGGGCCTTAGCGAGATGCCAATGGCATCAAATCCGCGCTAGTCGCGTGAGATAAATATAATATGGGACGGCGTTTCGTTAACCAGCAGCATCTCCTCGGACTGGCCGCTGGCGGAAACAAAAGTGACGGTATCGCCCTGGCTCAGATCTTCAAAAGCCTCGGCAGGCTGCGTAGCCTTCAATATTTCAAAATGGCTGCGTGGGGATGCGTTTTCTCCTTCAGGCTGCTCGGTAAAATAGTTGCCGGTAAAAGCATATTCCGGGTGATCTTTGATGTGCAGTTGAACAGAGGGCATAACACCTCCTGATGGCCATGGTCAGAATTATCAGCCTAAACGCAGATGGCCAGTTTGCCATTGAAGGGAGGCAGACAAAATAACGATTAAGATTAATCCTAAACGAGCAAAGCGAGAGGATCGGCTCCGCTCAGGCAGGGTGCGCATTGACTTATAAATATACAAATCTATGCACTTTAAATCTGCGTTTGTGCTTGTTAAAGCCTGGGTTAAGCGTAGTCTTAAGTCTCTACAGAAATTTCCGAGGAAATTGTCTCCAGGAGCAATTATGCTTTCACTCAGGTTTTGTTGTCCGGTCTGCGGCAGTAATAAATTTATCTTTACCTGTCGCTCCAGCGTTCAAAAAACGCACCACGGCGCTGTCTGCGCCTGTTGCCAACTTCCTCTGACGCGTTTCTCCTGTTTCGCCGCGTTGCCGGCTAAACATCAGTGGTATAAAAATGTCTAGATTTCAGCGTATTAACCTTTTCTGCTTTACTTGATTACCTTCAATACGGGCGTGGTATAAGCGGCGATTACACCAGCCGTACCGGCTGAAGATGCGGGTTCGAGTCCTGCTGCCCGTTCCATTTCGCCTTCTCTGTCAGGCATTTTATTACGCTGTTTTTTGGTAATGCTGCCAACTTACTGATTTAGTGTATGATGGTGATTTTAAGGTGCTTGCGTGGCTTCCATTTCCATCAGATGTCCTTCCTGCTCCGCTACTGAAGGCGTGGTGCGTAACGGCAAAAGCACTGCCGGACATCAGCGCTATCTCTGCTCTCATTGCCGTAAAACATGGCAACTACAGTTCACTTACACCGCCTCTCAGCCCGGTACGCACCAGAAAATCATTGATATGGCCATGAATGGCGTCGGATGTCGCGCCAGTGCACGCATTATGGGCGTTGGCCTCAACACGGTTTTACGTCACTTAAAAAACTCAGGCCGCAGTCGGTAACCTCGCGCATACAACCGGGCAGTGATGTGATTGTCTGCGCTGAAATGGACGAACAGTGGGGCTACGTCGGTGCTAAATCACGTCAGCGCTGGCTGTTTTACGCGTATGACAGGATACGGAGGACGGTTGTGGCGCACGTCTTCGGTGAACGCACTCTGGCCACACTGGAGCGTCTTCTGAGCCTGCTGTCGGCCTTTGAGGTCGTGGTATGGATGACGGATGGCTGGCCGCTGTACGAATCACGCCTGAAGGGAAAGCTGCACGTTATCAGCAAGCGTTACACTCAGCGCATTGAGCGACATAACCTGAATCTGAGACAACATCTGGCAAGGCTGGGACGGAAGTCACTGTCGTTCTCAAAATCGGTGGAGCTGCATGACAAGGTCATCGGGCATTATCTGAACATAAAACACTATCAGTAAGTTGGAGTCATTACCTGTTTTTTTACCTCTTTCCGAAACGAACCTCGCCTGATATATATTTCACAGATATGAATAAATCGTTAAATTTATTCGCTGTCATGCCAGCTTTACGCCGATAAAAAGATAAGCAAGCTAATAAATATAATAAATAATCATATTTAAACTGCTTAACATCGCTATCAATATAAAGTAATTAAGATAGAGGGGATTATTTAATATAGATGGCGAGAGAAAATGGCTGAATAATGTTGTGTTTTATTGTTCGTATTTAACAAATAGCTTTCTCTGTTAACTAATAATTTAACTTGTTGCTGGCGATAGCGGTTTTATCGCGATCAGTCCAACAATAAATAACTATAGAAGATGGGTTAATATGCGAAAGCAGATACTGACGCGTTGGGATACGTTGGCGCTGGGGTTTATGACATTAGCGCTGTTTTTAGGTGCCGGGAATATTATCTATCCGCCCTATGTCGGCAAGCTTACCGGTGGCAATTATCTGATTGCCTCCGGCGGATTTATTGTTTCCGGCGTCGTGCTGCCGATGCTGGCGGTGCTGGCACTGGCGAATAAGGGCGGCGATCCGCTACGGGTTTGCGCGCCGCTGGGAAAATTTTGGGGTACTGTGCTGGCGGCCAGTTTTTATCTTTTTCTGGGCGTTTTTTTCGCCAGTCCGCGTACGGCAACCGTCTCTTATGAAATGGGGCTCAGAAATTTTGTACCCGATAACCCGAACTCGCTTTATCTTTATACCTTTCTGTTTTTTATTATCGTTGGCCTGTTGGGGTTATATCCGCATCGCCTGTTAAAAACCATTGGCTATATTCTTGCGCCGTTAAAGCTGCTCTGTTTAGGCTGTCTCGCGGTCTATGCCGTGCGTTCTCACGTCGATAGCGCGGCGATCCAGCACGGTGCGGCAGCGGGTAACGCTTTCTCCACGGGAATGATTAACGGCTATCTCACCATGGATACGCTGTCGGCCTTAACCTTTGGCGTTATTATCATTAACAGCCTGAAAGAGAAGGGCATAAATGAGGCCGCCGTTATAAAAAAATATACGCGTATTGCCGTATGCATTGCTGCCATGGGTTTAATCATTATCTATTTCAGCCTGATGCGTATTGGCGCGGGATATGCGCATTTATCCGGTTTCGATAATGGCGCACAAATACTGCGGATATTTATTGTCGATAATATGGGCATGACCGGTAGCCTCTTTATGGCGGTGCTGATTTATCTGGCCTGCACCGTCACTGCCGTTGGCTTAACCTCATCCACCGCCAGCCTGTTTAGTCAGATGCTGAAGGTAAAATATCCGGTGATGCTGGTGCTGGTGGTATTTTGCTCATTTTTGCTGGCTAATTTCGGCCTGACGCGGTTGATTGCGTTTTCCGTTCCGGCGCTGTCGGTTATTTGTCCAGCCTGTACCACATTGATTGTGCTTTCTCTGCTGCGCGTACCGGAAAAAGCGATCGCCTTACCGGTCTGGGTCAGTATTATTTTCAGCTTTAACGATGCGGTTCTTATACCATTCGGCCTCGGCCTTCCTTTTTCTGATAAAATCCCGCTCTCAGACGTTTCTCTATCCTGGCTATTTCCTGCGGTAGTTGCGGTGTTGATTGCCTGCATCCGCCTACGCCTTAACGAAAAGCTCAAATCAGAGACGCATTGCCTGTAGAAGTTACTACATTACTGATTTTTATTTTGTGGGTTTTTATGAAACAGCAGGGTTGGAAGGTTCAGGATACTATCTGGACATTAGGTTTATATGGCACCACGGTAGGAGCAGGGACGCTTTTCCTGCCAATCGAAATCGGCACGCGTGGCCCAATCGTATTCATTATTATGCTGCTGTTGGGATTGCCGCTTTCGCTGCTGCCGCATCTGGTGCTGTGCCGGGTCTATATGAGCGATCCAGACCGTCAACGCTTGCCTGGGCTGGGTACCTGGTTCGGCCCTCACGGCGATCGATTAATGACGCTGCTTTACTGTATCGCTTTCTATCCGGTGATGCTGGTTTACGGCATTTCGCTGGTTAACGCGCTGGATAACTTTTTAGTCGAGCATCTGCATTTTGCTGGCGTCAGCAAGGGCATGCTGACTTTAATCTGCATGGTTGTGCTGTTCGGCCTTCTGAGCAAAGGCCGCGATAAAGTTGTCAGCACCATGAGCGCGCTGGCATTGCCATTTGCCATTGCGATTATCGCTATTGCCGTCGTGCAAATCCCGCAATGGCGCTGGGAAAATGTGGCCGACGCGCTGAACGCGCTGCCCTCCACCTCGTCCGGCACCACCCTTAAAAACATCTGGCTGACGCTGCCGCTGATCACCTTTTCCTTTTGTTGTGCGCCGATCATTTCACCCCTGGCAGCGCATTATCAGGAACAGGACGATGTGCCGCGCGCCTATCAGGTAATTAAAATTGCTTATCTGGCGATATTTATCAGCATCATCTTTTTTGTTTTCAGCTGCGTATTAAGTATGCCGCACGATACTTTTGCTGAAGCGAAAGAGAAAAATCTGAACGTACTGTCGATTATTTCTTCGCCGGATAACGCAGGCTTGCTGTTTTATGTCGCGCCTTTTATTGCCATGGTTGGCATGACCAAATCCTTCCTGGGCGTTTCGCTGTCGGTTACCGAAACCTTTAGCGATTTTACCGTCCGGCTGTTTAACTGCCGCAGCATCAGAAGCCGTAAAATCAGCCGGGCAGCGGCGGTTATCGCCATGTATCTGGTGACCTCGCTGATCGTGTACACCGATCCCAATGTGATTACGCTGATTGAAGCCTTTTGCGGCCCGCTGATCGCAATTATTCTGTTCCTGATCCCGGCCTGGCTTATCTATAACAAACCGGCGCTCGCTTTTCTGCGCGGGGGGAAAGCGCTGGCGATTTTGATCGGCGGTATCGCCACGCTTTCGGCGCTGCTCTATTCGATGATTTAAAGCGGGCCCGCGTCTATTGTCGTCGCCCGGTTGCGTCCCTGGTGCTTGGCCTGATAGAGCGCCAGGTCCGCGCCTTCCTTAATATGCTGCGCATCCAGCGTGACATGATGACCGGTTAGCGCAAAACAGCCTGCGCTGAGCGTCACTATCCGCTCTTCCAGGCTGGTGCTTTCATGGGGGATGGCCGTTTCACGCACGGCCTCTACCGCGCTTTGCGCGATGCGCAGCGCCGCATCCAGCGAGGCGTCCGGCAGGACAATCGCAAATTCTTCACCGCCGTAACGTGCGATCAGATCCGTTTGCCGAAGCGGCATATTTTTCAGCGCTTCGCCCACGCGGCGCAGGCAGTTATCACCGGCAACATGGCCGTAGGTATCGTTGTAGCGTTTGAAAAAATCAATATCCATCATGATGAGGGCGACCGGCCTGCCGCTGGCAGCAGAGCGTTTAAGGCTCTGCAGCAAAAAGACATCAAACTGTCGTCGGTTCGGCAGGCCGGTCAGACCATCCAGCATTGCCAGCGCCTGCAGGCTTTGATTGATGGTGGTCAGCTCATCACGCAGGGCCGTCAGCTCCACCTGGTTTTCCACGTTAGTGCGTACCTGGCGGAGAACAACCGTGCCGATCATTAAGATGATCATCAGCAGCGTGGCGTTAAGCACTAAATCGGGCATGCTGTCGCGTAGCCACTGCGACCAGAGCGCGGATTTATCGATGCCTGCCGCGACAATCAACGGATACTGACCGGAACGGGCATAGCCGAATATGCGCTCTTTATTATCCAGCGCGGAATTCCAGGTGCCTTTTCCGCGATCCGCCTGCACCAGCTGCGTGGTAAACAGCGGACTGGATGAAAGGCTGCGGTTAATAAAGGTATCCGGTAACGGACGCACGTACAGCGCCGTTCCGTCATCGAGCAGCAGCGCCAGTAGATCGCCGTCGCCCATTTCAAAATAGCTATAAAAGCGGCGAAACGAATCAACGCGCACGGTGGCCAGCGCCACGCCGGCAAAAGCGCCAGCGGCATCATTCAGACGGATCGACATTGGGATCACCAGTTCGCCGGTGGTGCGGCTGCGGATGACGTGGCCGATATGGGTTCCGGTATGGCGATTCTGGCGATGATAAGTGAAATATTCTCGATCTGAATTATTTATGCCGACGGGAATATGCGTTGCGGAGGTGGCAATCCAGTTGCCCTGGGCGTCGTAGACAAACAGGCCGTTCAGCTGCGGCAGGCTGTTTTTCATTTCCGCCAGCACCTTGTCCAGCCGCGCTTTATTCTCGCTGGTGGGGCCGCCTTCGGGAATTTCACGCTCAATGGCGCGCAGCGTAATTTCCGTCTGTAAGAAAGTATCTTCTGCCTGGCGCGCCTGTGAAACCGACAAGTTTACCGCGTTGCTCTCAGTATCTTCCAGCTTGCGTTGCCAGGAGTTATCAAGCGTCCAGGCGCTGATTACCAGCACCGCCGTCAGCAACAGCAGCATAAATATCGCCATTGTTTTGCCCAGCGAAGAGTGCAGAACAAAAGCGCCGGAAAGTTTTTCGCCAATTTTCATAAGGTTCTTTGCTGGTTGGGCCTGACGTTAAGTAAAGCACAGCTTATGTTTAGTGGCGAAAAGGGGGAAGCAGTTACCTGCGCGTTATTCTTCAGCGGCCATGCGCGCTATTTGCATATCAACCAGGCTGTCGGAGACATGAATCGCCGCCGTAAAGCCCGCTGCAATTGCCATCAGCCACATAAGTTTCTTCAGCGTCATCATTCTCTCCACACTGCGCTTTAACAGACGATTCCCAGCTATTCCGGCGCGTCAAAACTGAGATTGAAAAGATGACGCATTCTACAGTTAACTTTTATTTGTACAAAAAGTTAATGTTTTTAATGACAAAGGTTGCATGGTTAAGTTCTGGCTATCTCAGCAAGCTGCATTTCCCGTTAGCCAGCGTTGGGCTTTAAGAAAATAATTGGCGCATGACTACTTATCGCATTCGCGTTGGGTTTCATAACCCTTCCGCCCTGACATTTTTACAGCTTGATGAGCTGTTGGAACCGCGCCGTTTCTGTCGGCTCAGCTCCTATGGCGAAAAGTTTCGTTGCTACATTGAATATGAATATCAGTCGGAGGTGCATGATTACTGCTCTGTCTGCCAGCTTGCGTGGACGCAGGCCTGCAAAGTGAAAAGAAATCCGCTGGTGCTGGTTGAAGTGAAGAATATCAGAGAGACCGGCGCGGGTTGCGCGCCGGAATGACAAATAGCGTTATTCGGCGATGGAAAAGCCAAAGGTGGTTTGATCCAGATGAATATCGCAAACCGCTTTATCTTCATAAGGCGTATCGTTAGCCGCCATCAGCAGCCACTGGCCCGCCTTCAGAATCGGCAGGCTTAATTTGCCGTTGCTGTCGGTATGATCCTTCATGGCAGCATTTTCATAGGCATAGGTATGGGCCAGCGCCGGATGGCTCAGGTTGGTGTCGGCGCTGTGATGATGATGATGGTGGTGGTGATGCGTGTCAGCAGCGCGCGGAGCCGATAAATCCACCATGGCAATACCCACTTCATGATTAGCCAGCGGTTTTCCATTGGCCAGCACGGTGATATTGAGCGTATCGCCGGTTTTCAGCGTCGCGGGATCGACTTCCGGGACAAATTCCAGTCGCACGCCGGTCGGCTGCGTCAGCGCCTCATTATTGCCGGGCGTGCCCACATAGCTGGCTGTTTTCGCGCTCATGGTGCTTTCCATGCAGTAGCTGCCCGGCCACTGCTGTTTGTTGCTCTGGCGCCACTGGTACTTCTCGCCTGCGGGCTTCAGCGACCAAAACGCCGGTTTATAGGTGGCCGTCACCAGCCAGGATCCGCTGACGGGGTTGTTCTGACTGAAGCGATACTGTTCGCTGTTAATCGGGAATTCGGTGGTTTTTTTGTCACTGCCGATCGCTTTTAGCGGAGCGAACAAGGCCTGGCGCGCGGCAGGAATCGGCTCGCCATGCGGAAAGTTTTCTCCATATCCCATCTCAATCTGTAACGGGTTGCCTGCGCTAACCGGCGGCACATTTAACCAAAGTTCATGTGCCTGCAGGCTGGCTGAGGCCAGCGCCGCCACCGAAAGGGTGGCGCTTAACAGCGTCTTCTTCATTTTATCTCCTGAACGTTCCCAAAGGTTCCAATATGCGTTTTCAGCAGGGCCAACAGGTAAAGTCGCTGAATGGCGTTAATGTTATATCATAACAATATGCCGCTGGGTAGGCCGGGTGTTTTGTTACAGGAAGACGTTAGAAAGGCTGTTTACGCAGCGCGTGCCACGCTGATTTTACTGAATAAACCACTTTATTAGCCTTTTCCTGGCGGAGCGGTGCGGCGTTTAGCGATAGTTCTCTTCGGTATAGAGCATAAACTCCACCTTGCCGTCGGCGTAGGTTTGCGGCGATT
Organism: Mixta sp. Marseille-Q2659; assembly: GCF_940807255.1. Taxonomy (GTDB): domain Bacteria; phylum Pseudomonadota; class Gammaproteobacteria; order Enterobacterales; family Enterobacteriaceae; genus Mixta. The sequence goes on from NZ_CALNWY010000047.1 coordinate 13,726, forward strand.
CGCCGCCGTCGAGATGGCGCAGCAGCAGCTCAACGGACAGCTGCGCATGACGGCGCGTATTTTGATCGAGCGTCAACGAAAGCGCGCCTTTTGCCAGCAGATCGCGCGTCGTGGCGTAGAGTTCATGGGTGATATAAATGCAGCGCTGCAAAATACGATGACGCGCCAGCGCTTCGCTGATTTGCGTATTGCCGAGCCCGGTATTGTACAGGCCCCCAATCGCACAGGACTGTGCCAGCTGCTTTTCCAGCAGTTTGCTGATGGTGTCGCGCTGTTCGTTACCCGCCAGCACCTCGCGCAGGCGAATATGCGGAAACTGCTGCTGCAGTACATCGCGAAACCCTTCAATCCGCTGCCGGTGCGCGCTGTAGTCGAAGCGCCCGCTAACCATGATCACATCGCCGCCCTGATGCAGCATCCGTCCCATCATCAGGCCTGCGGTCCGGCCCGCCTGTAGCTGATTAATGCCGACGTGACAAAGCCGCTCCGCACCGGGCAGATCGGTTACCAGCGTAATGACCGGCACCTTGCGCGCTTTGCACAGCGCCAGCGCCTCGAAAATGGCCGGATGCTCATGGGCGAAAACGATCATCCCGTCGCGCTGTTTGCTGCATTTAATGATGTGCGCCGCCAGCCTGTCCGGGCGATCTTCAGGAATAAACGTGCGGTGCAGCGTTAGCCGCCGGTAGCCGAGGCCGGTTGCCACGGTAGCAAAGTCGCTGGCCAGTTGGCGAAAAAAGAAAGAGTCGTTGCCGCTCAGCACCACTTCTATCTGCCACGGTTGCCGATGTTCTTCCGGTAAAATGCGGTTCAGGCCCGCATCGCGCGCCGCCTGCAATATCTTACGCGTGGTTTCCGGCGAGACGCCGCCGCGCTCATTCAGCACCCGATCGACCGTTGCCAGCCCAACGCCAGCCCTTTGCGCCAGCGCGGCAAGCGTGACTTTTTTCATTTCCCACTCCGTTGAGGTAATCCCATCAAATTCACCGTTCAGCTTATACGGCGGCGCGTTTAACTTAACAATCTGTTCACAAAATAGCGAAGGAAGAGGGCGTTGAAAATGGCAAAAGTAAAATTTGCGCTGGTTGGCTGCGGTTTTATCGGTCAGGTCCATGCGGCTAACCTGGCGGCGCACCCGGAAACCGCGTTAACGCTGGTGGCCGATCTCGATCCCGCACGGGCGCAGGGCTTAGCGCAGCGTTACGGCAGCCGGGCGCTGGCGGTAGAACAGGCGATCCGCCATGACGATATTGATGCGGTGCTGATTGCCAGCGCTACGCCTTCCCATGCGCAACTGCTGGAAGCCGCCGCGCGCGCGGGTAAGGCGATCTATTGTGAAAAGCCGATCGATCTGTCGCTCACGCGCGCGCGGCAGGTGGTGGAAAAGGTATTGCCGCTGGGCGTACCGGTCACCGTCGGCTTTAACCGACGCTTCGATCGCAGCCATCGTCAGCTCAGGCAGCAGATTATGCAGGGCGCCGTTGGGCAACCGGAACTGATTCAGATGGTGTGCCGTTCGTCAGCGATGCCGCCGCTTGATTACTTACGCAGCTCTGGCGGACAGATGCGTGATCAGGCGATCCATTTCTTCGATCTGCTGCGCTGGCTGAGCGGCGATGAGGTGACGCTGATCGGCGCGTTGGGCGCCACGCTGGCACAGCCCGCTTTACGCGAACTACAGGATGTGGATACCTCGGTACTGATTATGCAACTGCAACGGGGCGGGCTGGCGCAGTTGGATAATACGCGCCGTACCGGCTATGGCTACGACGAGCGGATTAGCGTTATGGGCGCCGCCGGGCTTGCCGAATCTGCCAGCCAGTCGCCGCCGGGCGTAACGCTCTGGCAGGGCGACAGGATCAGCCAGCCAGGGCTTTACCCGGACTGGTTTAGCCGCATCAAAGAGAGTTGGTACGCGCATCTGGATGCCTTTGTCGGCCTGATACAGGGAAGAGCGGTTGACGATCTGCCGGGGCTGCTGGACGGACTGCAGGCGCAGGCGATTGCGGAAGCGGCGGTCTGCTCGCTGGCAGAGCGAAAATTTTATCCGGTCGAGCAGCTGGCCGGGCGCTAAGCAATAAGGCAGCCGAGGCTGCCTTATTAAAGTATGCGTCTATTTACCGGCCTCTGTTTCGCTATTTGATCGCCGCTGGCGGTCAATTTCGCCGCCGTTTTGCCGATAAATTAACACCAGTCCGCAACGCTATCCTTTGCCGTCAGGCGGTGCGCGGTGGCCGTTCCTCATTAAATACAATGCCCATCTGACGGCGCGCTTCATCCATGGTTGTCAGCGTCAGCAGCGAGGTCGCCAGCGAGCGAATCGGCGAATCCGTCATCCCCTGGCCGATACACCAGGCAAAATGTTCCGCCTCATGCGCCAGCTGGCTGTAGCGGTTAGCCGGTTCCTCCCAGCGCAGCACGTGATTACCCTGACTTGATGTCAGGGTAAAGTTGCCCGGCGCATAAAACTGCCCGTCAAGAACCAGCGTTGCGTCACGACCGGCCAGCGTCGCGCGCCCCGGCGTATTACTGAATAAGGTGGTATTCAGCACCGAGTGGAGGCCCTGAGCATGCGTAAAGAGCATTGAGGTCTGGCCGTTCACGCCGCCCGGCGCAGGTTCGCCGCGCGCAATAATGGTTTCCGGCGCGCCGCCGATCATGATGCTAAAGGCGACCAGATAGCTGCCGAGATCGAGCATCGGCCCGCCCGCCAGCTCAGGGTTAAAAATACGGTGTTCGGCGGTAAAAAACTCGCCGTGGTCGGCAATCAGCGTATGCAGATCGCCCAGCGCGCCGTCGGCCAGCAGCTGGCGCAGAACATCATATTTCGGTGTGAAATCGCACCACATCGCTTCCATACAGAGCCGATCCGCTGCTCGCGCAGCGGCCTGTAGCGCCGCGGCTTCGGCAGCGTTGAGCGCCAGCGGCTTTTCGATCAAAACGTGTTTACCGGCGCGCAGCGCCTGCATCCCGTCGGGAAAGTGGTGGTTATGCGGCGTGGCGATATAGACCGCATCCAGATCGCGCAGGCTCAGCAAATCTTCTGCCTGGGTAAATGTATGGGCAATATCCCAGCGCTCAGCGAAGGCGCGCACCTTTTCGGCGCGGCGGCCACAAACGGCTATCAGCTGCTGATCGCTGTGCTGCTTCAGCGCGTTGGCAAAATGGTCGGCAATCCAGCCGGGACCGATAATGCCCCAGCGCAGGGACGGGATCGCTTTGCGCTCAGGCAGACGCGGAACGGGTAAGGCGGAAGGGAACATAACAACTCCTTTTTTATTTAACGCAATAAGCGTACCGGCGGGACATCGACCCAGCAGTACGTCGCCATTGATTCTTCAATAGCATTCAGGATCAGCTGATTCTCCAGACCAAAAGCAAAGTCTGGATAACAGCCGCCGCTACCGCATATGCCCTGCACCAGATCGTGAATTTCAATAACTTTCACATCGAAGTAGCCGAGGCCGCCGCCGCCGAAATCAAAGCCAAAGAAACCGGCGTAAGAGGGGATCTGGCTGCCTGCATAGAGCGTTTTAAAACCGCGATCGTGGCGGTCGTCGCTAAAACGATAAACCTGCAATTCGTTAAACCGCTCGCCGTCCATACAGATGGTGCCTTCGGTGCCGGAGACCTCCCAGTAGACGCCAAAAAAGCGTCCGGCGGCGATGCGCGAAGCTTCGATAACGCCCGATGCGCCGCTGGCGAAGTTAACCAGGCACTGCACCTGATCGTCATTTTCTACGGCGCGCATCTCTGCATCGGCTTCCACACGGCTGGCGTAGCCCGCGTCGGTTTGCGGTACCGGACGCTGTTGAAAGAAGGTTTGCGCGTTAGCGGTCACCTGGCTGATACCACCCATTAAAAATTGGGCCACGGAAAGGGTGTGCGCGCCTAAATCACCCAGCGCGCCGCTGCCGCCCAGGGTTTTGGAACAGCGCCAGGACCAGGGTAAATTCGGATCGTTGTAAAAACCCTGATCGAAAGTGCCGCGAAAGCGCACCGGCCTGCCGATGTCGCCACGCTCGATAATCTGTTTCGCCAGCAGCGCCGCCGGGGTTTTGATATTGTTAAATGCCACCATGGTTTTAACGCCTTTACGCTGGGCGGCCTCGGTCATTTCCATCGCCTGCTGCGCGTTAACCGCCAGCGGCTTTTCGCAGTAGACGTGCTTACCCGCCGCAATCGCTGCCAGCGCCATCTCATAATGCAGATGATTCGGCGAGGTAATATCCACTACATCCACCTGCGGATCGTTAACCAACTCGTGCCAGTCGCCGTAAGCCTTTTCGGCGCCGAAGCGGTGGGCATGGGTTTCCGCCTGCGCCTGATTTTGATCGGCCAGCGCATATAACACGGGACGCGCCGGGAGATCAGGGTAGATCAACGCAGCACGTCGCCAGGCGTCGGCGTGCGCCTGGCCCATAAAGCCTGAGCCGATCAGGCCAACGTTCAGGATCTTTTTCATGCGATGGTCTCCGGGCTGGTTACAATATGTTGGCGTACCCAACGGGCCGCGCGCGTGACGGTGGCCAGCGGTGGCGCCAGCGCCGGATCCTGCTCCGCTTCCACAATCAGCCAGCCCTGATAGTTGCCTTGTTGAATGAAATGAATCAGCGGCGCATAGTCGATGCAGCCATCGCCCGGCACGGTGAACAGGCCAAGGCGTACCGCCTGGTTAAAGCTCAGATCTTCCGCCGCGGTGCGGGCGAGGATCGCCGGACGCACATCTTTCAGATGAATATGCCGGATACGGTGACCGGCGTTGTCCAGCACGCTTGCCATATCGACGCCCGCCGCGCAGGCGTGTCCGCTGTCCAGCACCAGCCCGACATTGTCGCTGGTGGCGGCAAGAAAGGCGTCCAGCTCCGCCTGTCGTTCAACCAGCATCATCAAATGCGGGTGATAGGCCAGCTGTAGCTGATAGTCGCGCAGCAAAATATCGGCAAAGGCGTTCAGCCTGCTGGCGTAGGCGGGCAGATCGACAGACTGCAAAGAAGGGGAGAGTGACAGGGGCTGATCCAGCGGCGCGTCTCCCGGCATTTTGCCGCATTCGCCGTACACCATGACGTTTGCGCCCAGCTTATGCAGCAGGCTGGCGTGATCGCGCACCGCCGCCAGTTCATCCTCCAGCGACCGTTCGGCAAGAAAACCGCTGTGCCAGCCGGATGCCAGCCGCAGCTGCGTCTTTTCCAGCAGTGGCGCGAGGGCCTGCGGCGTGCGGGGAAATTTACGTCCCAGTTCAATGCCCTGATAGCCCGCCGTTGCCGCCTCATGCAGGCAGGTTTCGACCGCAATATCATCGCCTAAATCGAGCAGTACATCGTTAGTCCAGCTTAGCGGGCTGACGCCCAGTTGAATGCGTGGTAACGCCATAGCGGTTCTCCGGTCATTGCGACTGGCATCACTATAAAAAAGCGTTTGCGGCAGGTGTTACCGCTTTGATGAGGGAAAAACCTCAACTACCGACGCGTTGGGCGATCGGTAGCCGTTAGTAAAGGTGCGGACGGTGACGGGAATTAATGGTTATCTTTTTCGCCAAGAAAATAGAAGGCCAGCGGCAGGGAACAAATAATGGTAATAACCGTGGTGTAAACAATAACCATCGCGCCTTGCAGAATAAACATTTGCGTTGTCCAGTCGGCGAGCGGCATATTATATTCTTCAATCACGCCGCCGATGGTTGCGCGAATAAGAATGGCCAGCGCAATTAAAAAAACAATTAATACCGAAAGAAGAAACTTTTTCCCTTCGGAAGTTTTTAATTTATTAAGTAACATATGCCGCCTCGGTATTTACTCTTAAAGCCTGATTAACGAATGCGGATAATTCTACCCGCTGAGCGCATAAAAATCTCCTTTCATTCCGCCAGAAAGCATTTTATTTTCGGTGCTTCGGTGCTTCGGTGCTTCGGTGCTTCGGTGCTTCGGTGCTTCGGTACGGCGGGCAGCCAGCCTCTTTAGTGCGGCTGCCCGCCGTACTAATATAAAATTGCCCGGTAGACTGAAGTCGCATCGCAAACAGACCTGAAGTAAGGGGGCTTGCGCCCCCGTTGTCCCTTAACGTGGAGCAAATACCAGCGTTAGTTTTAAGAACATCAACTCAATGCTGGCCTGTGCTAATCGGTCTCCATTCAGGAAAAACCAGATCAGCAGCAGGCTGAACACGATAAACAATGTACTCTCTTTCGTCGGCATTACGCCCCCTTGCATTAACTGCGATTAAGGGGCAACAATCAGGTTGTTAAGACTTGTTGTGGCCCCATGGTTAAACAATCTATTGTTTACCTGGGGCTTTTGTTTATTCATTTTCCGCCAGCGCGGGAGTGAATAACCTCCAGCGCCGGGCGCGGCTATGTTACGCCCTCCCTATATCTGACGCTATCTACTTTTTAATTATTCCTTTGGGTTTAAAATTAACTATTCAATTTAAAATTAATGCTCCCGCGATAATAAAAATAACGGTTTTATTAGTT
>NZ_CALNWY010000048.1 GCF_940807255.1 Mixta sp. Marseille-Q2659
AGAAAGATAGAGCGAGTTCAGTATAAACCCAGCGCCCGGCAGCCTTTAAGCCAGCGCATTCTGAATTGGTGGTTCGCATGACCGAATACCTCAAAGAGAAGTGGCTGAAGTTGCGCATCATGAAAATGCGCGGCATGGCAGAGATAAATTACCGGATCATCCGCAACACAGCGAAAATCATGGGAGTGAAAAATGCGCATTGAACGAGACTTCCAGCAACTGGTCAGGCTGGCCGGAATTCGCAGTAGTGCTGACATGCGCAGATTGTTCGGTACCGGCTGGAAAACTATCAACCGCTCTCAGCAGGCATGGATTCGACACCTCCTGACAGTGTGGGGCGACCATCTTGGCGGAGAAGATTACGATCGGGGCGAAGTGAATGTTATTGGCCGCCTGATGATGCGTTGCGAATGGAGCGAACAGAAGGGCAAGCAGATAGAAAAGATTGTTTCACAGCTACATTGTGAAGGGCTGCGTGGTGAAGAGCTGTTCCGCAAAGCCAGGGATTTACTGATACCACAATCATCAACGGCAAACATCATCGCTCTCGCCAAAGAATCAGATGATGCCGCCTTTGTTGAATCTGTCATGGTGAAGACATTCGGTAAAGATAACCCGATTCGGAACGTAGCCAGATTACGATACTGCAAACGCAAGAGCGCGCAAAACATCGGTTCCTGCCTGATTTATTACACTGGCATATCAGGAAAAGAAGCACGAAACAGAATCGAATGGGCAATGGATATCCTTGAAGGAGAAATGTTCTACGCAATAAAGCGTGAAATGGAGAAGGAGAATCTTAAAATTGCTGCCTGAATAGAAAATTAGCACTAAATGCTAAAGACAAAGGGCAAGCAACCTGGCATATTCATGTCATGCTCGGGAAGTAAAGCGTACTGAGCGACTGAATATGAAGCAGAGAGCCCTGACAGCAATGTCGGGGCTTTTTTATTTCTGCGCCAAGTCCAGCGCATCAAAGCCACAGGGCCTTTCAGGGGTGAGTCGTAGGGATTAATCTGTATTTAGGTTTGACCTGCTTATTTCGAAGTATAGTAACCTCAGCCGTCGTCAGAACAATGGACGGTACCGGCTTCCGAATCTGGATGCAGGGAAAGCGACTGGCGGCGGCGCCGCTATGGCTTGATCCTTTCTGAAGTAAAAAAGCGCCTCTTCAATTCCTAAAGAGGCGCTATAAAGATACACGTTTCAGTTTACCAGATGTTTTAACTCTGGCTTTCTAACCGTAGCAATTGCTTAACGTTTTCTTATGACTAAAAATGCGTTGAGTTCTGTATTTACCTAGCTTTACATTTACATCAGGCTCGCTTCGGCGGGCCTTTTTCTTTTGCGCACGGCGAATCCCTTACCACGCTCCTCGTGATTCCTTTTCGTCGATGCGCACTTTATTCCCTTTCAACAATGACACACAGCCACCCCGAAGGCGGGAGGTGGAGATGAAGCGTATGCCCGAAAAAGATCCTGGGTTCTGGGCAAGCCTTATAGCCTGGCTCTATGCCCATAAAAACGAATCAGGTTATGCAGGTCTTGCTGGCGTAATGGCTCTCCTCCGCGCGACATACATCGGCAAAGAGACGTGGCCACGGCGCCTGCTTGATGCAGCGATGTGCAGCTTCTTTGCATTCTTCCTTCAGCCAACTCTGCAGGTGATTGGCTCTGTATTTAACTGGAACTTCAGTGAAGACACGACTCGCGTTGCTGCTGTTTTCCTTGGCTTCCTTGGTGTGGATTACATCTCGTCGAAAATCCGGCGCCAGATTGATAAACGATTTGGAGACAGCGATGTTAACAGCCAGTGATTTCCAGAAAGCTGCCGGTGTCAGCGATGTTCTGCGTGACGCCTGGTACACAAACATTGCAATGGCAATGAGCAAGTACGGCATTAACACGCCGCTGCGTCAGGCTCATTTCATTGCACAGACCGGTCATGAATCCTCTGGCTTCCGCAAGGTGGAGGAGGGACTGAATTACAGCGAAAGCGCACTGCTTTCCATGTTCAGCAAACGCATCACGTCAGCACAGGCCAAGAAGTACGGTCGCAACGAACTTCACCCTGCCGACCAGAAGATGATCGCAAACATCATTTACGCGAACCGTAACGGTAATGGCGATATCGAATCAGGTGACGGCTATCGCTATCGAGGGCGCGGACTAATTCAGATTACCGGGAAGGCTAATTATGCCGCGCTGGTAGAGCAGTTGGGTGCCGACGTTGTTGGTAATCCTGACCTGCTGACTGGATACAAGCTGGCTGCCGAATCGGCTGCGGCGTGGTGGAAGAATCACGGATTAAATGAACTGGCGGACTCTGATGATGTTACCCGCATCACCAGAGTTATTAACGGTGGTACTAACGGTTTAGATGACAGGAAATCCCGCCTCACAAAGGCTAAGGGGATTCTATGCTCAACGTAATCAGCTTCATCCGAAATTACTCACACATCATCATCATCGGTCTCGTCTGCATTGCGTTGTGGGGATTGAATGCCCGCAATGGCCAGTTGATGGCAACTAACGACAGGCTGGAAAAGCTGGCAAACAGTAAAGACGAACAAATAAACGACCTGCGATCGAAAAATGATGACCTGGCATCCAGCGTTGATGCCCTTGTCACTGCAGTAAATCAGCAAAATGCCGTCATGTCTCAGGTGACTGAGCAACGGGCAATAACAGCACAGCAAAACAGGAAGCTTCAGAATGAAATCAAGCGCTATCTGGCAGCGGACAAGTGCGCTGTCGCTCCTGTTGACAGCAACGCTGTTGAACGGCTGCGCGAAGCCGCAAAATCCGCAGGTGGAATACAGGGCGATAAAAAGTCCGCAAATCAGCCTGCCGGCGGAGCTTACCAGTCCCATTGATGTTCCGTCCGTGCCCGAGACGCTGACATTTGGCGAAAGCGTAGAGCTTAATGCAGAGCTGTATGGCGTACTTGGTCAGTGCAATATTGACCGGGCAGCTATTCGGCAAATCGAAATTTCCAGATCACAGTGACAACCCCCAAGAAGATTCACTGACAGCAACAGAGCAATATCAGCCTGACTCCGGTCGGGCTTTTTTATACCTGCAGCAAACCCCGCGCCATGCCCGGCGTATTTAACAACGCAGAGCCTTTCAGGAATCAGCCTCGGAGATAACCGTTATAAGCGGCGGCTTCTCTGTGGGCGGTTATCTGGGCAACGAGGCTTATTCACTAAAAGGTAAGACGCAATGAAAGAACTGACAGTTATCCCAGAGTTTGATTTTCGCCAGTTAGTGACGACTGCCGATGGGGAGCCAGTAACTGATACTTTCCAGATCGCGAAGGCATTCGGAAAACGTCATTCGGATGTGATGAGGGCATTAAAGAATTGCCATTGTTCCGAAGATTTCAGGAGTGCGCATTTTTGCGCTGTCGAGAAAATCAATGACTTAGGTGTGTTTGATAAGAGGCAGAAGTATTACCGCATGGACTTCAGCGGCTTCGTGATGCTCGTAATGGGATTCAACGGGGCTAAGGCCGATGCAGTAAAAGAGGCTTATATCAACGCCTTCAACTGGATGACTGCGGAGCTGAGGAAGTACAGCGAAAGCTACGAAGCGGAGCGGAACGCTGTAATGCTGGAATTCATGAAAGAGAAGGATGTGGCCAGCATGTCAGGAAGACTTCTAAATCGCTGGGGTCGGGTTAAGAAGCCGCAATTGCTGGCCCGTATCGAACGGATTGAGCAGCAAGGGCAGATCGCAATCCCCGGCTTACCCCGGTGACCATCACAAGGCGCTTTCTCACCAGAGCGCCTGATGATGACTGCCATCATCTCCTCCTGTGTCTACGGTTAGCACTGCTGTGAAGCAGCGCGAAGCTGGTTGATTAATTTTGCTTCACTAAGAACATTCTTAACGCTAATGTGGAACCTCCATTATGGGAAGGAGGTTGTGATGTTAGAGAGCTATTTTAAAGACCGTCATGGATTACAGCAAAGTGATGAGGTTAAGCGAGAGATAGTCGTTTCTGCCGTTCTTGAGATTGTGAAGGCGGGCGGGAAATGCTCCGATGCACGTTCTTATCTCAGCGCTAAAAAATGACATATCTGAAGCCGCTGATGCCCTTCAAGATGCCTTAGAAAAAAAATGACAAGAATAAATTAATTAAGGCCGCCTCCGGGCGGTTTTTGTTGGGTAAAAATTAAGCAATATTTCTTTTGTGAGAAAGATCATAAGTCAATGGGATAGTTCTTATTGTTTTAATTTTTCTGATGTAAGGTGTGTTTGCTGAATGTTCAGCTTACCTACTGGGATAGTTAAGATGGCAGCGTACTACGTCAATAAAAATCAGCAGGCGAATGGTGATTATGAAGTACATGAAGGGTCCTGTCGTTTCCTGCCTTTACCGAGCAATAGGGTTTCGCTTGGTAATTACGTCAACTGCGCCCTTGCGGTTCTGGAGGCCAAAAGGCTGGGTTACCGCACCGCAAATGGTTGCAGAACCTGTAGTTTTGCATGCCATACGTCATAAGATAGTTAAAAAGCAAAGGTCGCTAAGGCGGCCTTTTTTATTGGAGTAAATATGGCAACACCAGATTGGGAGGCCATCGAGTCGGCTTACCGTGCTGGCTTGTTGTCCATCCGTGAAATCGCATCCCAGCACGGCATCACGCACGGCGCTATCAACAAGCGAGCTAAGCGTGATGGATGGGAGCGGGACTTAAAGGCAAAGATTAAAGCCAAGGCTGACGCGCTGGTATCCAAACGCGAGGTATCCAGCAAGGTATCCACGGAAACGGCTACCAGTGAACGGATACTGATTGAGGCAAATGCCGAGGTTATTGCCACAGTCCGTATGGAGCATCGCGGAGACATTCGCCGGGCCCGCAATATCGCCAACTCACTCTTTGATGAACTCGAAGCCGAATGCGCTGACGTCTCTGCATTACAGCAGCTCGGCGACCTGATGTATCAGCCTGACGACAAAGGACAGGACAGGCTAAACGAGATTTATCACAAGGTAATCAGCATGCCTGGCCGCGTTAAGTCGATGAAAGACCTTTCGGACACGCTGAAAACGCTTATTGGCCTTGAGCGCCAGGCTTATGACATTGACGGTCAGGCCGGCGATGACGCATCGAAGAAACTTTCCGACCTGATGGACGATCTCGCCAAGGGGTAAGCATGAAACCAGAGCATCTCAAGCTCCTGCGAGACAAACTCTGGCGCCTGAATCACCTTTACTGGATAACCGACAAAGAAGGCAAGCCAGTACGCTTCCAGATGACGCCTGAGCAGCTCGAATATTTCGAGGGCATGCATACCCGCAACATCATCCTGAAAGCCCGCCAGTTAGGGTTTACCACTGAGGTTTGCATTATCCAACTGGACGCCGCTTTGTTCGAAGCAGCCAAGTGCGCCCTGATAGCCCACACGTTGAACGATGCCAAGCGCCTTTTCCGCGAGAAGATTAAGTATGCCTATGACCGGCTTCCAGATGAGATTAAAGCAGCTAACCCTGCGAGCAATGATGCAGCAGGTGAGTTGGTATTTAGCAAAGGTGGTTCGCTCTATATCAGCACGTCTTTCCGTGGCGGTACGCTTCGTTATCTGCATGTTTCCGAGTTCGGAAAGATATGCGCAAAGTTCCCTGACAAGGCCCGCGAGATTGTCACTGGTGCATTTGAAGCAGTATCAGGAGACTGTTTCACGACGATTGAAAGCACTGCGGAGGGCCGCGCTGGTTACTTCTTCGATTACTGCCAGTCGGCAGAAAAGGCGCTCATTCAGGGCAAGCAGCTCTCACAGTTAGACTGGAAGTTCTTCTTCTTTTCGTGGTGGAAGAACCCCCTGTATGCAATCGACCCTGTAGAGCCAATACCACAGCGCCTGAGCGATTATTTCGCTGACATTGAGGCGAAGCATGGGGTGGTGACTAACGAACGTCAGAGAGCCTGGTATTACGCCAAAGAGAAAACGCTCGGCGATGACATGAAGCGCGAGTATCCGTCAATTCCTGCGGAGGCGTTTCAGCAGTCAGTTGAAGGTGCTTACTACGCTAAGCAGTTCCGCAAGCTGTACGAGCAGAAGCGGATCGGCGCACTGCCTGACAACTCACACCTTCCTGTCCATACCTTCTGGGATATCGGCGTAGGCGACTCCACGGCTATCTGGTTCGTTCGAATCGTTGGCGAGGAGTATCACGTCATCGATTACTACGAGAACAGTGGCGAAGGCCTCCGACATTACATGAAGGTGCTGAAGGATAAAGGCTACACCTACGCAGCGCACTGGGGGCCGCATGACATCGATAACCGTGAGTTTGGCTCTGATGCTAAATCACGCCGTGAGCTGGCCCGCGAGGGTTACGAGATAGACGGGGTGAAGTACACGATTACCTTTCAGGTTGTGCCAAAGCTCGGTGTTGATGACGGTATCGAACAGGTGCGTGAAATCCTGCCGAAGTGCGCCTTCGATGAGCATAAGTGTGCTGACGGCATCATCGCACTGGAAGGCTACCGCAAGGAGTGGGACGACAAGCGCGGTTGCTGGAAGGATAAGCCGCTTCATGATCACACATCACACGGTGCGGACAGCTTCCGTTATTTCGCCGTGACGCAGAAGAAACGCAGCGTCCTCAAAACGGCTCCTGTTTCATTCAGACGATAAGCGACTATGGCTAATTATTCATTCGCAAGACCAGAGTACACAGAAGCCGCGAAGTCATGGCAGCTTGTCAAAGACTGCGTGGCCGGCAGCAAGGCGGTTAAGGCACAAGGCACTCTTTACCTGCCAATGCCTGACCCAACCAATGACAGCGATGAGAACAAGGAGCGCTACGAAGCTCTGCTGAAACGGGCAATGTTCCTGAATATCACCGGCCGAACTCGCCAGGGACTGATTGGCGCGGTGTTCCGCAAAACCGCTGAGGTGGATTTGCCAGATTCGGTTAATTACCTCATTGAGAATGCCAGTGGCGACGGAACAAGCCTTGAGCAGTTATCGAAAGAAGCTGTAGGTGAGGATTTGGATACCGGTCGCGGCGGTTTCTTTGTTGACTATCCGCCACTAGAAGCACCAGAAGGAACCAGGCCGACACGAGCGCAAACCGCTGGTCGTAATGCTCACATTCATATCTATGACGCCTTTGGCATTATCAACTGGCGCGAGGATGTGATTGATGGGGTGCGCAAGCTCACTATGGTGGTGCTGGTTGAATGCTACAACGAAGACGAAAGCGACGAGTTCAACTTCAACACTAAAATGCAATATCGGGCGCTCACTCTGCAGGACGGCAAGTATCGTCACAGGCTGTGGCATGAAGGCGACCCGTACGATGCTCCGGTTCTGGACGTTTATCCGACCGACTATAACGGTAACTCATTCGACCATATCCCGTTCCACTTCTTCGGGGCGGAGAGTAACGACTCGCGCATCGACAAGGCGCCACTGGAAGACCTGGCTGAGGTGAACATCCTCCACTACGGCAACAGCGCCACGGTGGAGGAGTCAGGCTTTATCAGTAGCCAGCCGACGCTGTTTTTTACAACTGACATCGACCAGGATGAGTTCCAGAAGTGGAATCCACACGGCATTCAGATTGGCGCCACCTGCGGATACAGTCTCGGTAAAAATGGTTCGGCAATTATGGTCCAGGCATCGGAAGGGCAGCTCGCCCGTACATTGATGCAGGATAAAGAGAACCAGATGCTGATGATTGGTGCCCGCATCGTGCAGCAGGCGTCGAATCAGGAGACAGCAGAGGCGGCCCGTATCCGCTACAGCAGCGATAACAGCGTACTGGGTACGATTGCCGGGAACGTCAGCGAGGCGCTGAAACTGGCGATTCTGGATGCGCAGCTCTATATGTCCGGCATCTCAGACGCAGCGGGAACCACCTTCTGGCTCAATCAGGAATTCTTCGATGAGACGATGGATGCGCAGATGATTCTGGCTCAGGTTCAGCTGTGGCAGCAGGGCTTCATTGCGAAGAAAGACCTCCGCGTTAACCTCCGTCAGGCTGGCATTATTGATGCGGACCGTACTGATGAGGATATCGACGCTGACCGCTCTGATGAGCCTGTAATTGAAGGCGACACGGTAACCACTGAGGAATAACCATGAGCGCAGACGGTTACACCACAGACGCCGCTACGCGCCATCAGGTTTATGTCCAGCGCTTCGGTAGTGGACTGGCAGGTAAGGCGGCTAAGTTTGTCCGTAAAGCGATTAAACGCGCTAAAGAGGCTGTTAACGAAGGGCTTAGCCAGTACGCTACCGCTCGCTACAACCGGCAGATAGAAACGCTCAGGGGTGACCTGAACGCTATCTATGGCCAGTTGAGCGAGCAACAGAAGCTCGACCTGGGTGAGTTCGCGCAATATGAGTTCACCTTTAACAGCAAACTTCTTGGTCAAATCGTTAAAACGTCTGTGCGCCTCGCTGAGCCATCGGCAGAGATGATAGCCGCTGCTGTACTCGCTGACCCGTTAGAGCTTGCTGTGGGTAAGGGCAGGCAGGTTATCGACATCACCGGCGCGTTGGCGCAGTTCGGCAGCAAGAAAACGGCTGACATCCTGAGTGAAATCGCTATCGGCTCGTCGCTTGGCGAGACACAGAAGCAAATCATCCGGCGCCTGACTTCTCTTGGCGTGTCGCATGAGGAGCAGGTCGGCTCGCTGGTCAGGACGATGACAAATCACGTTGCCTCATCAGCCCGGGCGGAAACGCTGAAGCAGAATGACGACATTCTGCAGGGGCATCGCTGGATAGCCACACTCGACAGCAGAACCACTCCAGTATGCCGTGCGCGTGACAGAAAGGTTTATCCGCTGGATGGGCCAAAACCTCCGGCACATTGGGGATGTCGCTCGTCAATCGTGCCGGTTCTCAAGTCTGAGTATCAGCGAGAGATTCCCGGCAGTACGCGACCATCTGTTGGCCCTGATGGCGTGGAGCAGGTCAGCAGCAGAACGACATACGGCGAATGGCTGGCAAGGCAGCCGGCATCCTTCCAGAAAGAGGTGCTAGGACCAGCCCGCTACAAGCTTTTCAGTAAAGGCGACCTGAGCATTGATCGTTTCGTTGATGGCAACGGCAAGCAGTACACCCTCGACCAACTCAAAGATTTAGAGCCGCACGCCTTCGAGCTTGCAGGACTTGATTAATCACATCTAACGCTGGCAGGGCCAGCACACATCCATTCAGGAGAATGTATGCCACTTAAGTATCAGCTTACCGCTGAGGAATACGCTCAGCTCGATGAAACCAAACAGTCTCTGTACGCGCTGCAGGGTGATGTTTATATCTGCCAGATTGAAGGTATCCCACAGGAAGACGTTTCCGGCCTGAAAGCACAGCTTGACCGCCTGCTTAACGAGAAAAAGACCGAGCAGGAGAAGCGCCGTCAGGCTGAAGAGCAGGCCCGCCGCGAAGCTGAAGAAAAGGCTAAAGCAGAAGGCGACTATAAGCAGCTGTTCGAAAGCTCACAGGCGAAAACCAGTGAATGGGAACAGCGCTATACCCAGCTACAGCAATCCATTGAGCAGCGCGACATCAACCTGGCCGCCACCCGAATTGCTACAGCAATCGCTGACGGGGCCAATGCTGAGATCCTCACTGAGTTCATTGCCCGACGCCTGAAGGTGTCGGACGGTCAGGTGCGTGTTACTGACGAGGCAGGCAATTTGTCGGTTGGTTCGCTGGCCGATCTCCAAAGAGAGTTTGAAACCGCTCCGCGTTACGCATCCCTCGTGCGCGGCAGTCAGGCAGGTGGCGGCGGGGCCGCGCCTAAGAGTGGTGACCGGGTTACCAAAACATGGGAGCAATTAACCGGCATGGAGCGCGTAGAGCTTCGCCGAAACAACCCCGCCGAACATGCCCGACTTAAAGCGGCGCATGAGGCATCTAAATAAGGATTTAAGCAATGCCAACCATTCTTTCTGACGTCGTCTTTCGTGATGAGCTGCGTGACTATATGCAGGTTAACACTGCAGAGCGGACCGCGTTCTTCCAGTCAGGCATTCTGACCACCAATAACGACATGACTACGCTGCTCGCCAGTCCATCCAATACTTTCACCATTCCGTGGTGGGTCGATCTGGATGCGTCTATCGAGTCCAACTACTCGAACGACGTGTACACCGATATTGCAGTTCCGCTGTCTGTAACCTCTGCCAGTATGCAGGCCCGCGCTGCGTATCTGAACGAAGGCTGGAACGCGATGAACCTGGTGAAAAACATCACCAATCAGGATCCGCTTGAGTTTGTAGCTAACCGCCTCATCAGCTACTGGCAGCGTGTAGCTCAGCGCCGCGCTATCGCCTCTGTGGTAGGCATCTATAACGACAACGTCGCAAGCAACGGCGGCGATATGGTCGTGGATGCTGGCGGTACTATCAGTGCTGCAGCCATCATTCGCGCCAAGGCCACCATGGGTGACTATACCGGTCAGCTTGGCGGTTTGAGCGTAATTGCTATGCACTCTGCAGTTTATACCGAGTTGCAGCTTCTCAACCTCATCGACTTCACCCCCCTGGCTGACCAGATTCCTGAATTCGGTCGCTTCCAGGGTATGCGCGTGGTCGTTGATGACAGCATGCCAATTCTGCCGGCTGTAGAAGCCGATCCGGACGCCACTCCGCCGGTTGCAGCCGTTCCTGCCCGCTATTTGTCCGTTATCTTTGGACCGGGTTCGCTGGGTTATGCGGAGCGTCAGCCTGCAGGTGAGGATGGGCTGGAATATGCGCGCGAGCCAGAGCGTGGCAACGGTGGTGGCGCTGAAACGCTGTGGACCCGTCGTGATTTCGTCATTCATCCGCTGGGCTACTCATTCCTCAGCACCACTATTACCGGCACCCCAAGCACCACGCGCCCAATCTCAGCCAACTGGGCTGACCTGGCTCTGGCTACCAACTGGGAACGCAAGTTCGACCGTAAGCAGGTACCGCTGGCGTTCGTAACCTCTACTGTCGCAGCTTAATCAATCGCGCCCCGGATAGCCGGGGCTTCATGAGGAGGTCATCATGACCGTAGCAAAAGACAATTACATCGACCCAAACAGCAAAGCCCGCTGGGGATTTGGTTCTGATGGCAAACAGGTAACCGTTGGGCCTGAGACTGTCGGTGAGACCGGCGGCGTTGACCATGCCCGCAATGAGCCCAAGGACGAAGGTGCTGTAAATAATGGCGGCGGTGAAAACTCGGAGGCAAAGAAAGCCACCAGGTCCACCAAAACCAGCAAATAATCATCCGGGGCTTCGGCCCCATTTAGCCCGGGAGTGAACATGGCAACGTACATAACCGTCGCTGATGTGGATGAATTGCTCGGTGCGGACTGGGCGCCACAGAGAAAAAGGCAAAAGCGGTGCTTCAGGCTAACGCTACCTCACCGCACTTAACCTGCAGGGCATTATTGATGCCACTCCTGACGATGTGAAGATGGCGGGCGCTTATCTCGCTTTAACTGCCGCTACGGGGATGCTCTACAGGCAACAAACAGAATCTGGTGCCTTGTCCAGTAAAATGGTAGATGCCGATGGCGTGAAGGTTTCAAAAACTTACGCTTCAGGGCAGACATCATCAACCTCTCTGCTTCCCGATAATGTCCAGTTGGCTCTGGCATTACTGCAGCCATGGCGCTCTAATCCTTTCGCTTTCAGGGTATATCGGTAATGGGAATTCGTGACGAGATTCAGGCAGAAATAGCTGAGGCTTTCGATGCCGACCTGGCGGATGCTGTCCATGACTTTGCCGGCAGTTATACGGTGCAGGGCGAATGGGACCCCGTAACGGAAACCGGCGGTGAGACAACCGTCAGCTATTCCGGGCGCGGCGTTCTGTCTCGTTATGAACTGGGACGCATTGATGGTGTGAATATCCTCCATGGTGATCTCAGGCTGACCGCGCTGGCTAATGAGGTGACAGATATTCCGGGTGAGGGGCACGCCATCACGGCTCCTGATTTGGCAACAGGAAGCCCGCAAGTCTACCGCATTGTGACCCTGACGGCTGACCCCGCCTCAGCTACCTACCGCATGCAGCTAAGGAGGAAGTGATGGCTAAAGGATGGGATAACGACCCGACCTTGTTCGCCGGGCTGATTGAGGAAGATGTCGGTAAAAAACTCCGCATCATCTCGATGGCGATGCTTACTGAGATTGTACAGAGATCGCCAGTAGGCAACCCTGACCTATGGATGAGCCCGGCACCGAAAGGATATACCGGCGGCTCATTTCGAGCCTCTCACATTGTCAGCATCGGCTCACCGGACTACTCGGAACCAGCCGCTCCGGACAAAGTTGGTACGAAGACAATCCAGCAGGGTTCAGCTGTCATTGCTCAGGGTAAGCCGTATTCGGTGATTTATATTCAGTCGAACCTACCTTACAGCGAGCGCCTTGAGAATGGGCACTCTAAACAGGCACCCACAGGTGTTTACGCTAACGCTTTCCACGGTGTAACTCAGGCCTACAAATGACCCTCACAGAAATCAGAAACGCTGTCATCACGCGCATGACGGCGCAGACGGCTATTGCCTCTGAGGATGTGCGCTACCCCAACGATAAAACCTATGACCCGTCTGGCAAAGCTATCTGGGCGCGGCTGACCAATATTCCTGGTATGGCAGCGGCGAATGAAATCGGCGCCGGCCCGGTAGTTCAGCGTACCGGGATGATCATCATCCAAATCTTTGTGCCTGCCGGTTCCGGCTCACTGCTCATTACCCAGACGGCAGACAAGCTGCGCGAGTTATTCGAATTCCAGACGGACGGCCGACTGGATTACTTCGCTGTGAGTGCGGTTGATGCCGGTGAAACAGATGGCTGGGCGCAGATGAATATTCAAATACCTTACCGCGCCGTGTAGGGCGCACAATTCTGGAGAAACATTATGAGTTCAGGCGCTAAGGTTGTTACCGCGTATATTCGCGAAACCACGCCCGGCACGACGCCTTCTACAGGCACATGGAACCTGCTGAAGCGCAGTAGCTTCGGTGTGGGCCCATCTCAAAACATGATCGACAATGATGAAATCGGCGGCTCCCGCATGGCGCAGGGACGCTCGACCGGTACTGTTGATGTTGGTGGCGACGTTGGGGCTAAGTTCCGCTGGGGGCAACATGATGACTTTCTGGCATCGTGCTTTGGCGCTGAGTGGGATGACGACACGCTCACCATGGGTAACGATCGCATTGCGTTCTCGGTCGCATCTTACGCTGAGGATATCGGCGTGGCGTCAATTGCCCGCGGCTGTCAGGTTGGTACATTCCAGCTGTCAATCCCGAACGATGGGGATATCACCGCCACGGTGACCTTTGCCGGACTGGGTTTCGATAGTAAGGCGGACAATACCAACTACTTCACCGCGCCGGTCGATAATGCTGGCGAGCTGCGTTACACGTTCAAGCAGGTTACGGCCATCTCCCTGAATGGCGTGAGCGGTGGAGAAGGATTCTGCGTTGACACCTTCAACATCCAGTTCGATAACAACCTGCAGACGCAACGCTGTATCGGCAGCGGTAACCCGTTCGCCGGCGCCAACATCCCGACCACTTTTACCCCATCTGGCAGCATCACGCTGTCCTGGTCGAAGGATGCCTATAACGCATGGAAGAAAACCCTGACCGGCGGCACGATGCCATTCAGCTTCACGCTGGAGAATGACGAAGGGAAATATGTGTTTGATTTCCCGGCGGTGCAGGTAGATGGCGACTGGCCTGATGGCGGCAATACTGACATTGTGCAGGTTCAGCTGAATATCACTGCAGCGGACACGCCGCCGACCATCACGCGGTCAGAGGTCACACCTTCAACTGCCATCGCGGTAACCCCTGCGACGTCAACCGGCGCGGTCGGCTCGACAGTAACCCTGACCGCTAACCTCACGCCTTCTGACGCTACGGATACAGTCCAGTGGGAGTCTTCTGACCCATCGGTAGCAACCGTCGCTTCAACCGGACAGAAAACAGCAGAGGTAACGCGCGTGGCAGAGGGTAGCGCAACCATAACGGCTAAAGTGCGTGAATTCACTGCCACTACGGCCATCACTGTTACCGCAGCCCCATAATCGTTATTGCCCGTCGAATATGGCGGGCCACTCACAGGGATAAATATGCTCATTATCAAAACGCCAAAATTTGACGCTAACTCAGAACGCTGGATTGAACCTATGGAAGGCCTGAAACTGAAGGTATGCGCCATCAGCAATCCGGCTTTCCGCTCACACAATGCGATGGTGCGGCGCCATATCAGCAAACTGGACGACCGATTCAAGGTAGGGACTCCTGAGTTCAATCCGGCTGAAATCGACGTTACTGATATCTCTGACGACTTGCTAATTGATTCTGTTGCCAAGCATCTCTTGCTGGACTGGGAAGGCGTTGGCGAAGAGGTTGATGGCAAGGAGCAGGCTGTCGATTACACCCCTGAGAAGGGCAAGACGCTCATGCTGCAGCATCCAGAACTGTACTGGGCTGTGCTGAGTACCGCTTCGGACATTGCGGAAGGCAAGGAAGAACAGAAGAAAGAAACGGTGGGAAAGTCCTCGAAGCCCAAAGCTGGCTGAGGCAGTTCGGCGGAGAGCAGGGTGAAAAGAACCGCTGGAGGCGCGAAAAACTAGGGCTACCGGCAATACCTGAGCCGGATGTTGATGGCGTATGCACAGAAATACTCAACGCCTACGCCGTCATTACCCGCGGCAGAAAATATGCTGGCATGGCTGCGACGCCACTACCGTTAAGCCTGGAAGACATCAACGCCTACCTGAAGCAGAAGCCGCTGCAAATCGACCCGGAAGAGTTCGAGGCAGCTATCTTTGCTCTTGATGACGCTGACAGGGCGGAGTGGGTGCGAAAAAGCGGAGAAAAACACTAGCCTGACGGATGTTTTTTATACATTCGAGGGGAATCGACAGATAAGGCATTGACATTTACGATTCGATTGTGGTTGCAAGATTTTATCAGTGATAATACACTGAGAACTAACTTCCACTTTGAAGTGAATTTCAACTCAAAAGTGAGAGTCTGTGCCGGAGCATGACGCTTCGGCCTTTTTGTCAGAAGTACTCCTGCAACGCATGGAGGACATTATGCAAAACTATTTGGTGAATCAGAGAATGCCATTACTTATCCCAGCAGCAGGGTTTGATGCAAAGCTCAATATGTCAGAGAGAAACGTTGAACATACGGAAGCGTTTATGCGCGCCGGTGTACGTGATTTCGCTTTGCCGGGATTTGTTACCCCTCATGGCTATCGGTTATTGCAATGTTTGAAAGGCGATCAGTATCGCTTGGTGACAGACAATGAATATTCAGAGACTGTGTACGCGGTTAAGCTGGCTTTTCTGGAGCATATAGTTCCAACTAAGAAAATTTGTACGCAAATAATGGTCTGGAAAACAGTTCAGCCGCAACATGATGCTGCTGTGTCAGGGTTGCCGCAGGAATTTTTCCGCCATTTCTTAAGTCGCTACTCTATTGTCGTATCAGATAGTGAGCAGACTTCAGATGGGCGTCGTTTCTGGGAGCGCATGATAGCTTGGGCTATTCAAGCGGACGGTTATCATGTTTATGTGTCAGATGGAACGGAAGAAGATCGCCCCTTAACATTTATGACTTCATGGGATGATTTCTACGGTACATGGGCTAGTTTCTGTTGGGGTAAAGACAGAGATTGCCATTCCCATCGACTCTTTGTTATAAGCACAGAATCTCTTCACTAAGCTGAACCCACCGCCCGGTGGGTTTTTTGTTTCTGTTTCTCTCCCAACCAAATAGACGATCAGGGCTTATGTTTCTTGCTTACCAGCGCGCTGTCGCGTACAAGACTCTCCTTATCATAATGGTGAGAGATTCCTGTGCCTAAAATATCATTGGTAGTTGGAATGTTGGTGATTAGCCTGTCACAGGCTTCAGCACAAAAAACTGACCTCAGTGAGCTACCGCTTATAGAAGTTTCCCGCTACCCAAACATTATCTGTAACCCTCAAGGTGCGGCTACACTGCGCCTGAATGATGGGCGAATCATCGAATTTTCTAAACAAGATCAGCCAGTAAAATGCCTGAACAATGCTCTTGTATCCAAGGGTAAAGCGTCTAACTGGGTAGACTGGATAGTGCTAGGGCAGAATGCACTCCAAGATGCAGGGCTCTCAGGCAAGGTCGGCACCAAGTAGCTCTTCTTGCTTCCCTTTGCTCTCTATCCTCGCTAGGATTTATCTCACTTGTTACTGATGGGGATAGGGATATGAAGAGAATAATTCTAATGGTTATGACAGCTTTATTGTTATCAGGCTGCGATAACTCCAGCGATGTTAAAGCTGTGTCTCCGCAGTCAGAACAGTCAAAGGCAGAGCGCTCAAAGCCAGAGTCAGCAAAATTTGATTGTAACAACGGCAGTGTCTCTCTTGAGTGCCATATAACCGCCGGAGATCAGTTGGGGAGCGGAAAATGGAGGCATGCAAAGCTTAATTTATCAGGCAGCGATGCCTCGCTCATTGTAGATGGTGAGTCTTTTTACAAAGACGATGTGAACTCATACTTTGCTAATGGAGAAAGAGTTACAACCTTTGATATGAAGGGGATTCAGAAAAGCAAAGCAGAGATAACATTAACTAGTGCGAATGAAGGGTCAAGGCTAAGTGTTAATGTTTGGGATGAGAACGGAAAGCTAATGCTTACCTCTTCAAGATAGTAATTAAGTCATTATGAACCTCGCTTCGGCGGGGTTTTTTTATGCCTGGAGAAAACATGGCCGAACAACAATCACGCCTCGCCATCATCATCGATAGTACTGGCGCCCAGCGCAATGCAGAGGGCTTAGCCGGCGCCTTGAGCAGAATGACACAGGCCGGACAGAAGGCAGCGGATAGCGCCGGAAAGACGGCAAAAGCTACCGAGCAGGAAGCAAGGTCACTCTCTGATTTGCTGGATAAAATTGACCCGGTAAACGCCGCGCTCAACCGCCTGGATGACCAGCAGCGGCAGCTTGCTAAATTTCAGGCCAAGGGCTTTATCGATACCGACACATTCAGCGAATATTCCAAGAAAATTGAGGAGACGCGAAACAGACTCACTGGGTTCTCAGAAACTGTCGGCAAGGCCGGTGTTTCATCCCGGCAGGCAGCCTATCAAATGCGCATGATACCGGCGCAAATGACGGACATTGCAGTTAGCTTGGCTGGCGGGCAGTCGCCTTTCATGGTGCTTTTGCAGCAGGGTGGACAGCTTAAGGATATGTTCGGCGGTATTGGGCCAGCTATTAAAGGAGTAGGCACATACATTTCCGGCCTTGTTAACCCTGCGACAGTCGCTGCCGCTTCTATTGGCGCATTAGTGCTTGCCTATCACCAAGGCGTTGAGGAGCAAGAGGAGTTTACCAAGACTCTAATCCTCAATGGGGATACGTTAAGCCTAACGGCGGGGCAACTTGGACAATTGTCTCAACAAGTGGCTCGGGTAACGAATAGTAGCGTCGGCAATGCTGCGACCGTCCTCAATCAGGTGGTGGCATCAGGTAAAATTTCAAGAGACATGCTCCAGGAAGTTACCGCAACCATTATCAACATGAGCAGGGTAACCGGTCAGGCCACGGACAGCATGCTTTCCGACTTTGAAAAAATAGCGAGAGATCCGGCAGAAGCTATCGCTAAGCTCAATGAGCAGTACCATTTTTTAACTCTTGAGACATATAACCGAATTAAGCAATTACAAGATGAGGGAAATGCAACCGATGCTGCCCGCCTTGCGACAATTGCATACACTGGGGAGTTAAACCGGCGAACAACAGAAATAAGAAACAACCTTAGCGATTTGGAAAAAGCATGGGATGGCATATGGTCTTCGGCAACTAAAGCTTGGGATGCGATGCGCGATTCAGGGAGAGGCCAATCACCAGAAAGTCAGTTGGCAACTCTCGAAGAAAGTCTTGCTGATGCCCGCCGCCGACAAGCAGAAGGCGGCGCATGGAACAGGTTTACCGCTAATGCTAATGGCTACAATATTGGCGAAATGGAGCAGAAAATTGGTTTACTTAAGAGCCAGATAACTACACAGGACGTTCTGAATACTGCCATTGGTGACTATAACAATAGGCAGCAGGAAGGAATCAAGGCTCAGGAAAGGATAAATCAACTTACCGAGCAGACTCTTAGCAATGCTCAAAAGCGCAGTAAGGCTCAGAAGGAGCTTACCAGAGACCTTGAGAAGGCCAGGGCAGCTGGTAACTCTATAAGCGCCGAAGGTAATGCTGCCAACTTACTGATTTAGTGTATGATGGTGATTTTAAGGTGCTTGCGTGGCTTCCATTTCCATCAGATGTCCTTCCTGCTCCGCTACTGAAGGCGTGGTGCGTAACGGCAAAAGCACT
>NZ_CALNWY010000049.1 GCF_940807255.1 Mixta sp. Marseille-Q2659
CTCCGACGGCCGGTCCTTACAGGTTGCCGCGCGCGGCAGCCTGCAGAAGCGCCGGCGCCAGCCGGCTGCAGGGGTTGACCTGGCCCTTGCCATCAGACCCTAGCCGGCAGGCCCGGAACGCTTGCGGCCCGGCGGAGCTTACCGGCGGCAGCCGGTTAGCGCAGTGGGGCTCGACGACCCGGCAACGCCGGGGAGCCGGAGGTGGCTATCACGACGTTGACGTTTATGATCCTGAGAGGAAGCAAGTTCGCGAAGCAGCTGCAGCACAGCAGAAATAACAGCAGCAGAAAACGAAGAGAGAAGACCGTGAGACAGCGCCCCGGAGAGAGAAAGCGCAGGCGAAGGGAGAGAGACGGTGCGTCAGCACCGTCTTTTCCCGGTCCGCAGGGCCGCCCGGGGTTAAGCGCACCTGAATCTGGCTCGGGCATGTGACGATGTATTTAGCGGGGGTTCAGTTCTTCTGTTTCAATATCAGCGCCCAGATTACGCATTTCGTCCAGTACGCGATCAAACTCATCAGGTGACAGGGAAAGTTGCGCAGCAAGGTAAAATAATGTGGTAGCTGACATCGTACGGGAAGGATTACTGCCGGTATATTTGCGCCACTGATTACCATCCTTGACGCCCGCCAGAACAGCCATCTGGCTGTTCGTACAGCCAAGCTGTTTCATAATTCGCTCAAGTGAACTGGCGGAGGGAGGGGTAAAACTGATTATTTTGCGCATAAGAATGTGGAGAGGCTTGCGCCCCTCCTTCTGATTAAATCATTTTAATCAGGAACGTCGTGACTGCCGCGACCGTACCCACAAGCCCACTAGCAACCGCAACCGGATACCAGAAGGTTTCCCGGGTCAGCTTTCCTGATTCAGCCTTGAGCTTTTCAGTCTCACGAGCGAGCTTAACGGACTCTTCATTCAGTTTTTGAGTCTCCGCCATGAGCTTGGCAATCTCGGCATTAATTCGGGTAATGTTAAGTTCGTTCATATCTGCTACAGACATCGGTCTCTTCCTTTACAGGGCCGGGACTCAGCCAGTCTGAATCCCACAGTGTTATTATACGCTGGCCTTCGCTGCCAGACCAGGACTACTGTTTAATTTTCATTCAAAGCACTAATAATCTTTCCTTCTTTAGCCCGCGTTTAACCGCCCGTTGTTTGATTATCAGGAAAGCCTGGAGCTAAACGATATCCCTGATCAAATTCAAGCACCGCTACCGGCCAGCCATCTTTAAAGTAGATTTGCAATCCTTCAGGTTCCTCCACCGGTTCTTCAATAACGTCACATAATGCCAGCACCGTCCAGGGTACAGCGCTGAAACCGGCAAACCTGCCTACATAGCAAAGATACACATACAGATCTTTAAACTGCGCTGCCGTCAGAATTTGTGAATCGTGTGCGGGAGTTGTCAGGGATGAAGCGTTTACAGCAGGGTTTGTGTGTGCGACGATACGTGTATCAGACATAGAGTTATCTCCTTTGTGTTTTTGATGCTGGCCGAGCCGTGTTGCTGCACGTCCCGACCGTTACTGAAGCAGGCTACGGCCTGCTTTTTTAATGCGTGTGTTCCGCAGCCATTGCCAGTACGGCACTCAATATCAGATCCGCATGTTTCTTCGATGCATAGTCCCTGCACTCAAAATAGCGTCCGCGAATGTGCGCAAAAATATGCGTCACCCTGCCCGAATGCATTTCGCTGCATTTGAACGTCTCGCCTGCGGATGATGAACACCAGTCCAGCGGCGGCAGGACGGTCAGCTGATCCAGCCAGCGATCCTCTGTGATTTCCTCCCACGGGCGGAAAATACGCGTACAGAACAGCGCATCGGCTTCAGACTCTGTCATCAGTGCCATGTCGCCATACTGCATCTGTAATTCATCGAGCGTTTCAAAGCTGAAGAGAGACACAATGCTTCCGTCTTTCAGCGTGATCGCTTGGCTAAATACCTTGCCCGTATCAACACGCACAAAAACCAGTTCACCAGCCTGTTTTTTTCGGCTTTTAACCCATGTTTTGGAAGCTTCTGAAGCGGCGGTGTTGACGTTCTGTGTGTTCATGCTGGTTCTCCTCTCTGGTGGTTAATCATGTTTCGGTGAGTTCCTCGCGGCAGAGGGCAAGTAAGCGGCGTCAGGCGGGCAGTGCAGGGGCGCCGCAGGCGTGCATTTCACCCTTGCGCTGAACGAATGACGTTGCTACGACCAGCCCTCCGCGGAGAACCATCCGGAACATGAAGGCATCGTTCGTGAGGACAGCATGAACACACCCCGGACGTCTCCGACGGCCGGTCCTTACAGGTTGCCGCGCGCGGCAGCCTGCAGAAGCGCCGGCGCCAGCCGGCTGCAGGGGTTGACCTGGCCCTTGCCATCAGACCCTAGCCGGCAGGCCCGGAACGCTTGCGGTCCGGCGGAGCTTACCGGCTCTGCCGGTTAGCGCAGTGGGGCTCGACGACCCGGCAACGCCGGGGAGCCGGAGGTGGCCATCACGACGTTGCTGCTTTTTTTCTTCAGGGAAAGAGAGATGACGACGCAGCTGCAGCACAGCAGAAGCCTTAACAGCAGAAGGAAGCGAAGAGAGAAGACCTTGAGACAACACCCCGGAGAGAGAAAGCGCAGGCGAAGGGAGAGAGCCGGTGCGTCAGCACCGTCTTTACCCGGCCCGCAGGGCCGCCCGCCGTTCAGCCGCCGGTGAATGCAGCTGCAGAGCCATAAACGGCCCCGCCCTTGTTGCGTTACATTTCCTCCAGCTCTGCCTGATAGTGCATTTCAGCCATGCTGACCAGCGATGCAAATGTTACCTCCCCGCCCGTTATGCCTTCCTGCCCGCACAGGTGCATCAGGTTGGCTATCAGATCCTGAATGGCCGTATATGCATCGTCTCCCCGGCCATCAAGCCCGGTTCGCCTGGCAAAGACCCATAACGCTTCAGCCGCGACCGTTGCCCGATCCGTGTTACCCCAGATAAGCGCAGGACTTTCTGTGTCTTCAGCCATCGCGGCTATCGCTTCTATGGTACTCATGGTTACCGGCTCGAGGTCATCGCTCTGTTCAGGGTTTACTGTTGTGGTATCTGTCGGTAAAGTTGATTGTGTAGACACATTGATCTCCTGTTCTGTGGTCAGTGTTTCTCTGATGCCCCGGCTTCGTCGTGGATACCAGGGGCGGAATCTGGCAGGGTTAACCCCCTGCCTTTTTTCTTCCCGGAATTAAATAAGTCCTCTCTCTGCCATTGATACAGTCTCATTACCTGCCACGATGATGTGATCGATTACCTGCACAGCTACGAGTTCAAGCGTTTTTTTCAGGCGCTCTGTGATTTGTTTGTCTGCGCGGGATACCGTTGTACTAAATGAAGGGTGGTTATGACTCAGGATCACCGCTGCGGCGTTAATTCGTAATGCCGCACGGACAAGTTCTCTGGGATGGATCTCGGTAGATGCAATGCTGCCCATAAACAGTTCTTCATACGCTATCAGCTGATGTTGATTATTAAGAAATGCGACGGCAAAAATTTCTCTTTCTCGACCGGCAAGTTTTGCCCGGAAAAATTCAGCTGATACTTCTGGAGATGCAAAGGCGGTGCCTGCAGGGTAACGGAAATCGATAGCCCGCATTGCTTCTTTAAGGATCTGACTGACCGAAGCCATAACATAGTTACCCTGTATGTCCCGGACATGAAGGTGACTGAAAAAGCGGATACTGGCTCCCACTGTTTCCAGCGCGGTTTCTTCTGACTCTGTAAAACCGGTGCTGATGCTCTGCTGTGACATATTGCGTCTCCCGTGTGTCTGGCTGTGATATTTTTCGGCTTTACCGGCTGTCAGCTTTCGCTTATCAGAACGAAAAACCGGTGCCGCTGATCGAGAAAAAACTCCCGTGCCTGCCCGCTTATTCCCGGTCGTGCGGCTTCGGCGGTATAGCGGTTGTAGGTGATGCATTCCGCTCCGGTCATAACGTGGCCGGTGTATGTCACGTATCCTGCCCGCAGCGGATTTTTCAGCGCGGCCGCCAGTCGTTCCTGTGTATTCATTGCTTTCTCCTGTTTCCCCTGCAGCGTGCTGCAGGGGAATGAATCATTAACCTTTCAGGCGGGAAAACTGCCAGTGACAAAACGGGCTGTACTCATTGGCCTTCGGCAGACTGGCCTGCGCATGTTTTTTCAGCCCCTCATGTTCTGTCCAGAACAACTCCAGCGCCGCCACGTTAAGCAGCCCCGCTGACTTATAAACGTTGGTGGTCTGATATTCGCTGAGCTCCACATACTCTTCGTCGCCGATCGGGTTTGCTGAATGCACGACACGGGTTTCATAGGTTTCCGGTGCCACGCCAGCTTTGGGTGCAAACACGGCAACGGTAATCAGGAGTTTTTCATGCGGATTAATCAGCATAAGCTCTGTTGTGGAGCGGTAATTCCCCGTATCAAATGAAGCCTCGTCCCGTGTAAACGTCGCCGCCGCCAGGTACTCCAGATGCATTTTAAAATCGCTGCGCAGCGCCACGGTATTCACGTTGAACTGCGGATAATCGACCAAAAAAAGATTGCGACGAAAGGCACGGCGTATAGCCTCATAGCTGACATCTTCTGCGGGTTTTGTCGTTGAGAATGATGATTCTTTAGATTCTGAAGCCGTGGTGTTGACGTTCTGCTGTGACATGTTGTTTCTCCCGTGTGGTTTCATGTGATGTTTCTCCGAGTTCCTCGCCGTGAGGGCAGAACGGGCGAACGGGCATCAGGCTGAACGCAGGGGGAAACGGCAAAGCCGCAGCCCGCAGGGACCGGGTGCCGCCGTTTAGCTGTGCGACCCTTGCGTGAAGACGCCCGGGTGCCAGGTTTCTGCACGGCGAAGGGATTCGGGAAACGAAACAGAACGCGGGAGATGAACAGGATACAGCCCCGGACGGCGGCTTTTCGCCGGTCCGGTCCTTACAGGTAGCCGCCACGCGGCGGCCTGCAGAAGCGCCGGCACCAGCCGGCTGCAGGGGTTGAGCCCTGCTGTTCGCCATCAGACCCAAGCCGGCAGGCCCGGAACGCCATGCGGTCCGGCGGAGCTTACCGGCTCTGCCGGTTAGCGCAGTGGGGCTTGACGACCCGGCAACGCCAGGGAGCCGGAGGTGGCCATCAGGGTGTTGATACCAGTGTCCGCTTTGTGCCATAAGCGGACATTGCGAAAAACACAACCGAAGCATGTGTACGATTCGCGATAAGAGATATAGGCTGGGGTCTGCCAATCCCTGACTTGAAAATGTTTTAGTCTTTTCAACCCTTGGATTTTTTGCTGAGCAATTAAAGTCCTCATAAATTAAAATAAATCATTAATCAAGAATTCTTAAGATCATAAAACGAATCATTGATTTCTTTTTGTATTCCTCTAATTTTTTCAATCAATTCATCAAACGAGAATGGTAAATTTCCTCCAGGAAACATATCAGCCATATTTAGCCAATCACTTCTGTAGTATTCACGTGTTCTTTCATCAACTGGTACAAGAATAATTGGACCAGTCTCGGCAGAGATACATGACTCTTCATGCGTTTTATAATGGACATCTGAAAAATCAACGCCATCAAGAAACATGGTTTTATTTTTGCACCAATCCGGATTAGAGGTATATAACATGGCTATGTCATAAAGGTGCCTTGCATATTTTGGTCTACCTCTATTTTGGGTCAGATTAACATGTACACCAAATATTTTCTCGAGCATAGTTCTCTGAGGTGACAATGCAACCACACTTATCTCGACGCCGTCATCCTTCAAATCTTCAATGCACTCACCAAGCATGTGCTGGATACTTCTTATTTCAGTAGGATCATTTAAAGAAAGACCACCTGTCTCCAACAGCACTCTGGGTTGTACGGCTCCGCCATAGTCACTATCAGTCAGGGATTTTGGATAATAAATTGATATGTCGAGAGGTTTTTCATGCGAAATTTCAACAATGACCCTGTGATCCATCGCTTTCAAAATGGATGTTAGATTTGGATAAAGTTTATCTCTCACAAATTCTTTAGCTATATCATCTATAGCATCCGCTTTTTGTCTACGGCTTTTTCTACTGACGCCTTCTTCTTTTGTCACCCTTTCACAGCCTAACAAATCGAGAGCAATTGAGAGATCGATATCTTCTGACATCCGATTTATTAAATTATAGCATTTAGATAACGAAGTTCCTCCCTTGAATATGAATGGCTCACTGGAACTCTCATTAAAACCCGGGGCTATTTTATTATATATAGCTAACAATGTCTGAGTGACCCAGAAATCTTTTTCAATGATATAAGCCGGATAACCAAGCGGATGATTTCCCTCCGCGGCTTTAAAAACATCCCCCCATTCATCGGGGGGGATATTAAATAACTTAGTCAATTAGATAAACCCTATACGAGATATTCATTAACCCATTTCATAGAGACAGGAAGGGACTTAAAGAATGATTCTTGAGTCTGAGGTGTCAAAATTTCATTAAACCTCTTTGAAAGATCATCCTTATAGAACGTTACATCATTATTATTAATGTGATTTAATGCACTCCAGAACAGCAACGCTTTGGCGCGTTGTTCCCCGTCTTTGACATTCAATCTCTCCACAAAATATTGGAGTGACTCTTTATACTCAAACTTAACGTTTTTAACGTTATACTTTGCACGAAGGCGTGCTGAACTGAAAAAGCTGCGCACCATAGGTAGTTGCGTATCCAGTCCCAATGCATTAACCGCCGCGATGCCCGCAGGAACGATAGTTGCTTTCTTTGACTTCGTAACAGCAGTAATAAGCTCTCGAGGCTCAATGGGCAAGCTACCGAAACGGCTCATCTTAGGACGATAATAGACCCCTTGAGAAACGCGGATGATCTTTTTCTCATTAACCATTCGGCTTAGGGCTTTTAATGCAGCAGATCTCTGGTCTTCAGAGATGCCCTTGCGTTCCATCATTTGCTCATGCGTAAACACACGCCCGGGCAGTTGATGATTGATGTAGGAGCTGACAGAAGAACTTACGGCTGCATTAGCATGTGATTTATGAATTAATTTAGGCATATTCGGCACCTGACAATGCGAAGTCATGGCTCATAATTCTGCATCCTTTTGTCCATTTGTGCCAGCTATTTCATCCCCGCAATTGCGTCCCTACCGATGATCCGGAGTACTTCATGCTGACGCCAAACAGGCATCATGTTCCTCCCCAAGGGAAGCTTATTAAACGTTGGATTGTCCAGCCTTCAACGGGGTGACCTGCTCCCCGATGATTGACACATTACGCTTTTCTAATGTCCGATTTTCGCTCATAGCGGACGATGTCTGGCCCGTAGCCCGCTGTGACCAAACGCCGAGGAATGATCTGTCGATGGCAAAACTGGGCTGCATCCGGCTCTTTTACAAAAAGTGATGCAATTAAGGGATGCAGCCTGGGATGGGGAGACCGTTTATTACAGCGGTGCCGCCAGCGTAATAATCCACAACTCGCTGTCCGACTCAGGTTTCTTTAACGGCTTTATGCCGATAGTCGTTGCCACCGGCTTATCATCTACCGTAAGCGTTCCCTGTTCGGTCACCCGATAATCCTTACGCTTCTTACCTTCAACTGGATTTTGCATGACCGTTCTCACGCCGAAGTCATTGTCATTGGTGACGGCCAGCGTTTTGTTGTCAATAAGCGCCAGACCTTCGGCCTTCTCGTGCTGCCAGCCGAGTTGACGTAAATCGACCACCAGCGTTTTAGCGGCGAGCTTAATGCCGCGCTGCGCCAGCGCTTTCTCGTCGTCAAACTCCGGATACTCGCCAGGCTTATCAAACGCGGCAAGCTCGGTAGCCGGGCTAAGATCCACCTTATAGATAAGATTGCGTATCACATCGTCTTTGTCGCTGCCTTGTTCAATCAGCAGGATATGCTGATTGTCGAGCGCCACGATATCGCCAATTTTTGCGTCGCTATTTTTACCGTAAGCGGCGCTGTCGACAGGGTAACCATACATCGCGGTTTTCCCGGTCGCCGGGTCGAAGCTCACCAGGCGGGTAAAGCGCGCCTGATTTTTACTTTTACCGTCGATATCCAGCGTACTCTGCACCGCGGCGATGATACGCCCGTCCGGCATGCGGGTGAGACCTTCAAATCCCCGATTTGGCTGACGCCATTTGAGAACGTTCGGCAGACCGCCCGCGATGGCTTTCTCTCCCTCTGCTGCCTGCGGCCCGTGAATTGTCAGGATCTTGCCGTGCGCATCAACATTAATCAGGAAAGGACCATACTCATCGCACAGCCAATACCCTCCCTTGCCGTCTGGCGTAATGCCTTCCGTATCCAGACCGCGGTTATCGCCATGCAGCACTTTCAACGTATCGCTTAGCGCGATTTCATTGGTTGAACCGATGACGCCCTCCTGCAGCGGTAATCCGTTAATATTGCCCTTATCGTCATGCAGCGGTCGGGCGTCCATGGCCTCCGCTTTGCCGTTCTGCACTCGAATTTGCATCAGCAGCGGGGCGAACTCTGGCGTGACGAAAATTTTTGCCTCTCTCTTACCCACATCAGGCGAGTCAGCATTCGGCCCGCGATCGGTGACGGTTGCGAAGGTGAGCGCATCCCCCTGCTTGCCGGTAAACAGTAAACCGGAGCCGATCCCCACCGGCAAACCATTGGGAAACGCGCTGGCAAACGCGCCGTTGTAGCTTACGCGTGTACCTTCGGGAAAACTGACGATATAGCGCTCGACCTGCGGCTGCGCCGCTAGCGTTGATGATGAAAGCGCACAGCCGACAACCAATGAAATAGCTTTTATTTTCATATTGTTAATATCCATGTAGGGAAGCTGGCAGCGTAAAGAACAAAAATGACAGAAAAATGAAATCTCCGGGCAACATTGGTTGCTAACAGGTTGATTCTCCACCACTGGGAAGGGGAATGGTGAGAGAATGAACCGATATGTTTAGATATTATGGTCAAAATTTCAGGGTAAAGGCGGTGACTTTGAAGCAGACGCTGGCCCGTACTGCCTCAGGCAGAAAGTTCACTGAGACAGGCATCGCCTGACAAGGTAGCTAAAGATGCTCAGCCTGGTGGCGTCTTGTCCCTAAACCGGTAACGTCCGCTTTTCGCTCACAGCAGACTTTAAGCCACTGGAAGAAATTTATCTGACAGTCGCCATCAGACCCATAGCCTCGCAAGATATGGCGCTCTGTTTTTCTCAGAATCGTCATATGCCTGTCGCGTTACGGCTGTTTGTCGACACGAGCAAAACACACCGTGCGCCTGAAATTTATTCAACCAATCGTTCTGTCTGATAATGGAAAAAGAATCACTGGCATCACAGTTAGTGATGAGAAGCGTCAGGCTCAGATTCATCTTTCGCTTCTCGCCCATTCCCACCAGAGAGGCCCGCCGCCTGCCTGCTCCATGCGCGCCTTTACGCCCGTAATGCCACGATGCGTTACTGCCCATCCCGAAAACGCTGCCTTGAAAAAGTAAAACGATCGGTTTAATTTTAAGGTATGAATAAAAAACAAGACATCATCCAGGCCGCTGAGCGGCTGTTCTACCTTAACGGCTTTCATGCTACGAGTACCGATAACATCTGTCGGGAAGCGGGCGTGTCGACCCGGACCCTGTATCGTTATTTTCCCTCACGTGAAGCGCTGACAGCGGCGATTATGAATGAGCGCCGCGAACGCTTCTTCTCTGCACTCTGCCCACCAGAAGAACCGGAGTCGATAAGTCATCTGTTTAATGTGATGGGAAAATGGATGAACGACTATGGCATCAAAGGGTGTTTTTTTCTTAAGGTCTGGAGTGAGTACGCTGAAAAAGAACCCATGCTGGCGGAACAGGCCATGGCTTACCGACACGCCATGCGTGCATACATTGCAACATGCATCAGCCATAGCTGTGGCAGAGAGAATCCCCCGCTTGCCGACGCAATCTGGACGCTGTTTGAAGGGACGTTGACGACCGCCCTGGTGATGGGGGCGCCCGAAGCCTGTGAGAGAGGGAAAATGGTCTCACTTCAACTCATCCATAGTTTTAGCGGCTGTCCATGAGTAACAGGTGGCTGGGGCTGACCGGGTTTGCGCTTATCGCCGTCTCCTATGGCATGGCGCGCTTTGCATGGGGCGTGATGCTGCCTGATGTCATGCGGGATATTCCCTTCACGCCGCAACTGGCAGGCATACTTTCAGCGTGCAGTTTTATCGCCTATTGCCTGGCCATTCTGGTGACACCGTGGCTTTTAGCAAAGGCGGGGCCGAGGTTACCTGCGTTTATCTCATCGCTCAGTGCCGCCTCTGGCCTGCTGCTTATTTCGGTTGCGCATTCAGAAGGGGGGCTGGGCCTGGGGCTTTTTATTGCCGGGCTGAGCGCCGGTCTAGCCTCCCCATCCATTGCGGCAGCGGTCAGCCAGGCCATTGCCGACACACAGCAACCAAAAATGAACATGGTAATCAACGCCGGTACGAGTGCAGGCATTATCGTCTCTGTGCCGGTTTTATTCTGGTTTCCAGGGGGCTGGAGGATGGCATGCACCGTTTTCGCTTTTCTGGCGCTGCTGTGCGCCCTTCCGGTGTGGCGTATCCTGCCGAAAGAGAAGCCCTTAACGCAATCCGCTCTGTTGCACGGCTTTTTGCGCCGCCCTGCACTTCTGCGATTAATGGCGATTGCATTTTTTAGCGGCACAGCCAGTGCCGCATGGTGGAGTTTTGGCCCCGATCTGCTGCATCGGCTAGGCACCGGGCAAGGCACCATCAGCCTGCTCTGGATGACGGCAGGTGCTGCCGGCATTGCCGGCGCTATCACGGGTCCACTGGCAAAAGTTATTGCCATGAAACAGATCTATCGACTCTCACAGTGCTGTCTGGCACTCCCGTTAATCCTGATCGCCTTCAGTCATCACTTTTCCTGGTGGTTATTTCCCGGCGTGGTACTGGGTGGCGCAGGTTATGTGACACTTTCCGGCGTGCTGCTGGTGTGGGGAGCCGCAGCGACAGAAAATTCACCGGCAAGCGGCGTCAGTACCCTGTTTTTCATGCTGGCTGTCGGGCAGGTCATTGGCTCGATACTTTTTGGTCAGCTATATGCGCTGACAAGCGGCAAGACCGCATTGCTCATTTTTGCCGCCCTGCCCGTGTTATTAGTTTTTGCGATTCAGCATAAACATCGGATCCTGTAAGCGCGCTTAAGCCAGTCAGGCATGGTTGCAGCTCACGCAACTCCCTTTCCCTGCTGTGACATATATTTTATCAGGGGGCGACGTCCGCTTCCGCTCATAGCGGACCTTAAGCCGCTGGCAGAAATTGACCTTTCCGTTAGCCACCAGACCCCAGCCGGCAGGCCTGGAACGCCACGCGGTCCGGCGGAGCTTACCGGCTCTGCCGGTTAGCGCAGTGGGGCTTGATGACCCGGCTATGCCGGGGAGCCGGAGGTGGTCATCATGACGTTGGTATTTTTGACCTTTAGTCAGTGAAAAACAGGGAAGCAGCTGCAACACAGCAGGAATATCAGCAGCAGGAAGCGAAGAGAGAAGACCATGAGACAACGCCCCGGAGAGAGAAATCGCAGGCGAAGGGAGAGAGGCTGTACGTCAGCTCCGGCTTTACCCGGCCCGCAGGGCCGCCCGCTTTTCTGGCTGAACCGGAATACAGGCCGTAAAGGTTGCTCCTCATACGGCCAGTAAAATCAGGATTCATTTCTTCAGCATCTTGACCATGCTCAGGATCAGGATGATGCCGCCCGTACAGATAAAGAACAGGGTGAAAACCTCCTCCGGAAACGCTCCACTGGCCGGGACAATATCGCTTTCTGAGGCAGTAATCGCCTCGGTCGCTGGATAAAACCAGATGCCGGCAATAATCATCGCCAGCCCAGTAAACGGGAACAGTAGCCGAAAAATTATCTCGTCTCCAGCAGGGTTTTTCTTTCCGGAGGCAAAGATTTTTGCCGCAATGACGCACAGGGCCAGGCCAAAGAAGTAACTTGCGCCGTGCAGCTCAGGGAAGAAACATTTCGAGATTATGCAGTAGCCCATGACCAGGACAGCATTTAACACTCCGAAGCTCATTTTTTCTCCAGCGCGTACGTTCGCGTCATTTCAATTATATGAAGCGTTTTCCCGTGAGGAATAAGTGCAGGTGATGTAATGAAAACAAATCATCAGTGCAAAATCAGGCAGGCGTTTGGTGCCGTGCCTGACCCTTACTTTCCTCGTGAAAACTAATAAGCAGGTTTATCTTTCTTCATCGAGGATCGATTAAATCAACAACGAGTGACAGTATCTCATCCATGACATGTGGTTCAACCGTGGCGGCATAGCTTGCCCGGCGCGCGGTCAGATCAAGCGAGCGCAGCTGGTAGCACAACGCCACGCCTGTCACTTTGCCGGTATCTGTACTGTTGCCATCCAGGTAAACAGTCACGCCCTGCGAGCGCGATGCACCGCCGCCACTTGTCACCGGCACGCAAACCGCCGTTCCCAGCGCCGCAACCAGCTCGCGCTGAGAGATAACCAGGTAGTAATGAGGTCCTTTAAATTCGCGGCCTTCCACCGGATCGCCGTTAACGTGCCAGATTTCGCCTTTCTGTGGTACCCTCCTTGAAACCATCAGATA
Source organism: Mixta sp. Marseille-Q2659 (assembly GCF_940807255.1). Lineage (GTDB taxonomy): Bacteria > Pseudomonadota > Gammaproteobacteria > Enterobacterales > Enterobacteriaceae > Mixta. The sequence goes on from NZ_CALNWY010000049.1 coordinate 12,586, forward strand.
AGCTCCCTGCCCTGCGGCGCATCGTTCAGTCCGTCGGCAGACGCCTCGTTGTAGCCCTGAATCTCTTCCTGATCGATACCGGCCAGCAGCTGCGCCACGGTCCGACGACCGCGCGGTACGCGCGCAACCGGCACAATGTTCACGGATTCGCCCTCTGCGGTCACGTCCAGCTCGATGCCAACCGTCCAGCCCGCTCTTGCCGCGATGTCGCTCGGGATGGTCAGCACGACAGCCCCGCCCTGCTGACGAAGTCTTGTTGATGCCATATGTCCTCCGGTGTGTGACTTAGTTACACTTACCTTACCACAAAGTAACACTAAGTCACACCTGAAAGCTGTTTTTTTAGCCATAATTTCGTTCTCATATGGGACCGTTATCGCGGGCGACTAGCTGCCCGCGTCGCAGTTATTCAGGCCACTGCCAGACAAATAACGCGCTTTTCATCAAGCGTCAGGGCGTATTCCCACAGGGCGCTTTCATGATGGTTAAGCTTACCAGTCAACGGATCGTTGCCGTTTTCACTCCATGCCTGCCAGGCGAGACACTTCAACACGGTCAGCGTGGCACTGACACCTGCGGCCTCTGCCGACATGCCTGCACTGAATCCTCTGGACAGGATCTGAAAATGTTTTTTGCCTTCAAATCCCGGCACCATAAAGCAGGCGCTGTTACTGGTGTGAAAATACTCCCAGTACCCACCTGCGTAGTCCTGGCAGAGAGACTGCATCCAGTGACCCAGTAAAAGCGGAGCTTTCGGACCCAGACGACCAAAAAAGCCCTCCAGGAATGTCAGGCGCAGGCTCGCAGGTACCTATTGGGCGCAGAAAAGATTTTTCCCTGATGATTCTTCTGATTCTGAAGCCGTGGTGTTGACGTTCTGCTGTGACATGTTGTTTCTCCCGTGTGGTTGCATGTGATGTTTCTCCGAGTTCCTCGCCGTGAGGGCAGAACGGGCGACCGGGCATCAGGCTGAACGCAGGGGAAAACGGCAAAGCCGCAGCCCGCAGGGACCGGGTGCTGACGTTTAGCTGTGCGACCCTTGCGTGAAGACGCCCGGGTGCCAGGTTTCTGCACGGCGAAGGGATTCGGGAAACGAAACAGAACGCGGGAGATGAACGGGGCACAGCCCCGAAACGGCACACCACGGTGCCGGGCCGGTCCTTACAGGTTGTCGCGCAGCGGTAACCTGCAGAAGCGCCAGCGCCAGCTGGCTGCAGGGGTTGACCTTGCCGTTCGCCATCAGACCCAAGCCGTCAGGCCCGGAACGCGTCTTTTTGCGGTCCGGCGGAGCTTACCGGCTCTGCCGGTTAGCGGAGTGGGGCTGACGACCCGGCAACGCCGGGGAGCCAAAGGTAGCCATCAGGGTGTTGATGCCAGTGTCCGCTGTGTGCCAAAAGCGGACATTGCCATCACTATTCAAGTTAATTACTTAACAATTATTTAACTTAAATTTGTATTTACCTTCCATGGAATGGATGAATTCAATTATGCTTTTTTCAATTGCTTCTAATATATGAATGTATCCATCCCGGTTCAAGGATCTATCTAATGCAAAGTGATGAACTATCCCATGCCTGTACTGTATTATTTCAGAAATCCTATTCTCAAGAAAAGTAACTGACTTTCCAATTCTTTTTTTCTTGAAAAGAATTGCTCTTACATCTATATCCAACCATTCTTTATAAGCTTTATTAAGCTGATCTAAATTTTGGAAGGTGAAGTTCCTTGCAATGACATTTTCTATTGACATACTTCCTTTTTCTATTTCAAGTAAAACGTCAAAATCAATTTTTTGCTTATGCAATGTTCTCTTTTTTATTGCAAAAGGGTCATATTTTATAAGAACCTGAAAAGCTTGGGAGAAGAAGTATTCAAACATTGCAACTGCAAAAGGCACTAATCCATTATATATAACTCTACTTGGATCCATGCTTTGCATGAGATAAAAGAATTCGGATGATTTGCCATCCTCCGGTGGGTTTAACTTAATTGAAGAATCTGGCAAGGCATGTTTAACGGAGGAAATCTCTTGGTGAACATGATTATATATTGAAGAAATCCCCCTACTGATAGGCGTGCTAGAATCCTCCCATAGAGTGGCATATCTATTTTTCCCGTAATCACCAATAATAGTCCCACCGAAAAGACGCCTTGCGCCTTTTAAAACATCGTTGAGCATTTTCACATCATACCAGCTGGCGCTATATAAGTTACGCACATGCAATGCCCATTTATTACCAGATATGTGTAAGTCGTCATCTGAAACAGGAAATATATCAGCTGAAACTCCATCAATTGATTTGAAATCTGTATTATCAAACCAATAGTAATTCAAAGTTCCTTTTGGCCATTCCCAAAGGTGTTTACACTTTTCGAACCCCAAACTTTCAAGATAATTTTTAAGTTCATCTTTAGTTGCCTTGTTAGGGTACAAAGTTATATTTCTTCCCATATTTTTCTTTACCCAATATGTATGTTTTATATCTACCCTCTCATTAAGTGAGAATTTTTGCATTGGTTGTGTAGAAATTCAATAATTATTGAAGGTGCGATGTCCACTGTTCGCTCATGTGTACAAGGCGGGTATTAGACTGCAGGTGACCTGCTCCCCGTTGATTAAGATACCCCGATTTTAATATTGCCTTCATCATGATCCTAATCACGAATATGCTCCCGTCATAATCGGATATGAGACAATCCCGGACTTCCGTTCCTCGCTCATAGCGGACTTTAAGCCACGGGTAGAAGATGACCTTTCCGTTTGCCATCAGACCCTAGCCGGCAGGCCCGGAACGCTTGCGGTCCGGCGGAGCTTACCGGCCCTGCCGGTTAGCGCAGTGGGGCTGACGACCCGGCAATGCTGGGGAGCCGGAGGTGGCCATCACGCATTTAATCTCTTTGACCTTTAGTCAGTAAAAGATAGAGAAGCCGTTGTAGCACAGCAGGAATATCAGCAGCAGGAAGCGAAGAGAGAAGTCCTTGAGACAACACCCCGGAGAGAGAAAGCGCAGGCAAAAGCAGAATAACCGCCGTGGCGGCGCAGCCGCCGCAGCCGTTATCAGCGGCCATTGACGTTCGCGGCCTCAGCTGTCGGCACAAATCCGGCCCCGCGTGCGCGGAATCGGCGATACTTTCTGTCAGACATCAATGCGGACAATCATCGTGGAAACGTCTGTATATGCGAATGCCCCGCGAGGAAGCACCTCCTGATGCGTCGCAATGTGCTTAAATTCCCGCTGCTGACGCGGGCCATTTGCACAAATCGCCACCAGGTTACCGCCCGGCGCCAGCATCTTAAGGGCATGCCGGATATGCTTCAGATCGTCGCCGTGGCAGAAAGGCGGATTCATGATAATCCGGTCATAGACTGGCTGCGGAGTACAGCTCAGGAAATCCGCGCAGGTTACGGGCACCTCCGGAAACGTGTTTTTAAGATGCTGCGCCAGCACCGCGTTCATTTCCACACATTCACAGCGGACTGCCGGCACGGCGGTAAGCACTGCGCGAAGAATGGCGCCCGTTCCTGCGCTGGGCTCCAGCACCCGGTTACCCGGACGGATATCAGCCAGCGTGACAAGCTTCCGGCACACCGGATCTGACGAAACAAACAGTTGCGTGTCAGCATGTACCCGGGCGACTGGCTGCATATTGCTGAGTTTCTGTTGCATCTGCGCAATTCGCGCGCTGAGTTCGGTTCGCATTTTTTCTCCCCCGTGCCGGCAATGCCGGCACTTTGTATCTTCATCTGTATATACACATCCTCCCCGGGCGCGCCGGGAAGTCAGGCCTGTCAGCGCGGCAACTCTATCGTTTTCATGTCGGTGATATACACCGGCGACAGGGTGTAGCCCGTGGACATGACGCGGCGTATCCGGTAAGCCTTGTGATCGTCACCGGCCGCAATGCCCTTCACCTGTTTAAAATCGGCGTGCTTTTTGCTCCATTCCTCCTTTGTCATGCTTACGAAGCCCTCACCCGGGTAGTTAACGATCGGCGGACGCTTCGCGGCCGCCTTAGCCGCTTTTGCCTCCTCTGCGCTGGGCGCCTTATATTCGGTGATGCGATCGGGCGTGATGGTGGTTGTGGCTCCTTCCCGACCCATGAATGAATATTCCGACGTGACCAGTGAGCTGATTTTTCCGCCGCTGCGGTTTACGCGGATGATGGTCAGCCACTCCCCGCGACTTTTTACCTGGCCGCCCGGCACCATATCCGTGTCTGAGGCCAGCACCCCGCCGTACTCGTCCAGCATGGCGCGCTCATAGGTCAGGCGGTTGCGGTAGTGCGCGGCCCAGCGGTTCTGTCGCGTAATGGTGCGCTGATGGCAGGGAATACAAATATCGCGGGCCTGTTCGGCGGTAATAATGTTGTCTTCGAGGGCTGACCAGATGCTGCGGCTGCCTTCATACTGGCTTTTCTCCGGCGGGCGTGGGTACTTCTCCAGGGTAAAGCAGCAATAGAGGTGATCGACATTCGCAATGGCAAGCGCCATCGCCCGGTTAAGGTTTGCAGACGACCAGAGTTTGATAAATTTCTCTGCGTTCTGTATTTCACGCTCTGACTTGCGCAGATCGGCCTCAATCTTTTTGATGCGGCGCCAGCGCACGTCCGGGCGCTCTTTGTAGGCAGCGTGACGCAGCGAGGCCTCTGCACGGCGCTCCCAGTATTCTGACGTTTCAAACAGGTTGACCGCGCGGCGCATGCCGTTTTCAATTTTCTGCGCCTGCTTACGGGCGCGGCGCTCGCTGTGGTGCCCGACCAGAATTGGCTGACCGAAGGGAATAACCGAAGCCAGACTGTCCACGGCGGCCAGCACCTGTCCTGACTCGGCCGCGCGCTTTTCGCTGTACTCTTCAAAGCGTTCCGCGCGTTCCTCCTGGCGGTCAAACAGCGACTGATCCTCATCTTCAATTTCGCCGGCCAGCTCGATCAGCAGGTCTTCACGGCCCGGCGTCCACATCGGCGCCACAAAAAGCCCCTGACGCGGCGCATATTTAAAACCGGCCAGCTTTACGCGCTGATACGTTTCCCCATCAAGACGCAGCACCGAATAAAGGCGCAGCTTGTTATCATCCGGTGAGTAGGTAGCCCGATAGCTCTGGCCGTTAAAAAGCGATGATTCTTCAGATTCTGAAGCCGTGGTGTTGACGTTCTGCTGTGACATGTTGTTTCTCCCGTGTGGTTTCATGTGATGTTTCTCCGAGTTCCTCGCCGTGAGGGCAGAACGGGCGAACGGGCATCAGGCTGAACGC
>NZ_CALNWY010000050.1 GCF_940807255.1 Mixta sp. Marseille-Q2659
CCTCCAGCGAGGCGGCCTGCTGCTCGGTACGGGATGAGAGGTCATTGCTGCCGGCGGTAATTTCGCTGGCGCCGGTATAGATGGCGTCAGAACCGTCGCGCACGTCGCTGACGGTACGCACCAACTCCTGCTGCATGTTCTTCAGGCTGGCGGCCAGCAGACTCATTTCGTTGCGCCCTTCCACCTCGATAGGCTGCGTCAAATCGCCCGCAGCGATCGCCTGGATGTGCTGCATAATTTTCTGCAATGGCTGAAGCAGAACGCTTTTTAACCCGAACCAGCACAGTACGATGACCGCTACCACAAGCGTCATAACCGTACCCAGGATCCAGAGCATGGTGTTAAACGCGCTTTCATTCTCGGCGATACCTTTTGCCGTCAGCACCGCCTGGGCGCTACGCCATTCGGTATAAACCGCCTGAGCTTCATCCTGCTTCTGTTCAATATTCTGCTTAAACATCGCCTCCAGCTGTTTAGCAGCCAGCAGGTCAGCCATATCCGCCAGCGTTTTGGCCAGCGTGTTATATTTTTCTTCCATGCGCTGCGACAGATTGTCATCCAGTCCCGGCGTGTTAGGGATCGCTTTAAAATCGCGGTAATGCTTATCCGCTTCCGCCAGCTGACGACGGCTCTGCTGTACTAACGCATCTAACGCGCCGCCATTAATATTGCTGGCCATGTCGCTTTGCAGACGCAGCATGCCGCGGTTAAGCGTGATGCGAGTCTGGTTAAGCGCAATCCAGGCGTCGGTTAACGCCGCAATGTTCTGGCTTGAGGTTTGCGAAACGGAAAAATTTTCTTTGTCTTTATTCAGCGCATGGAAAAACAGCCCGCCTGACAGCAGCTGCATAACGCCAAAATGAGCAGCACAACGATCAGGCTGGTCACAACTTTAATACGCTTTAACATTTTTACCCCTAGTAATGAACAAAATGACTAACAGTGGGTTATCGGCAATGAAGGGATAAGTTTTATTTAACAGCGGAAAAAACGACGCGCGAAGCAATAAAAACGATGCCGCCATGCGGCGGCATCATAAGCATGAATCAACGGGGCGGCGTTAGTGTCAGAACGTTACCCAGTTTTCTTCCGTCGACTGCACTTTACCTTCTACCGGCTTCACCGTTGATTTTGGCGTTAACAGCGGCATGGCATGGGTCTCGTTCAGGCTGTTTTCACCGGCAGGCAGCGTAAAGACCGCAACGGCTTTACCCAGGCGGCTCGCCTGTTCTTCCAGCGCGGCGGCGGCGGCGGCGGAGGCTTCCACCAGCGCGGCGTTCTGCTGGATTGTGCCATCCATTTCCGTTACCGCCTGGCCGACTTGCTCAATGCCACGGCTCTGCTCATCCGACGCGGCGGCAATTTCACCCATGATATCGGTCACGCGATTTACCGCGCTAACAATTTCACTCATGGTTTCACCAGCGCTGCCAACCAGCACCGAACCGGTATCGACGCAGCTTACGGAATCGACAATAAGATCTTTAATCTCTTTTGCTGCCTGCGCGCTGCGCTGCGCCAGCTGCGCACTTCACCCGCCACTACCGCGAAGCCGCGGCCCTGCTCACCGGCGCGCGCCGCTTCCACCGCCGCGTTCAGCGCCAGGATGTTGGTCTGGAAGGCAATGCCGTCGATCACGCTGATGATGTCGGCGATTTTCTTCGAGCTGTCGGCGATTTCGCTCATGGTTTTCACCACGCCGTCTACCACCTTGCCGCCGCGCTGCGCGGTTTCCGAGGCGCTCAGCGCCAGTTGCGATGCCTGACGCGCGTTGTCGGCGTTCTGTTTCACCGTGGCAGTCAGCTCTTCCATACTGGCGGCGGTCTCTTCCAGCGAGGCGGCCTGCTGTTCGGTACGGGAGGCGATATCGCCGCTGTCGATTGAAATCTTGCTGGCGCTGGTGTAGATCACATCCGCGCCGTTGCGCACTTCTCGCACGGTGCGCATCAGCGACTGCTGCATATCATTCAGCCCTTCCGTCAGATGACGTATTTCACGGCAGCCGATAATATCGATCTGCGAGGTCAGATCGCCGTTAGTGATGCGGTTAATGTAACCCATCGCCTTGTTCAGCGGTGCCAGCAGGATACGTTGCAGTAACAGCCACATACTGCCGAGCGCCAGCGTAAGCAGCACCAGTATTAAGATAGTCACCGAAATGGAATTGCTATAGTTTTTTTCGCTGTTAAGCAGAACCTGCCTTGCTTTTTCACGATTCAGCTTCATCCATTTGGTATAGGCCTGTTCAAACGCATCCATATAACGCTGCGTCGGCTGGTCGATAGCGGCCTGTAAATTGCGCTTTTCAAGAAATTCATGCAGCTCCTGCAATGTCTGACGCAGCGCGATGTATGTCTCCTGTATAGCATTGAATGTCTCTTTATGGGCGTTTGCCGGCATCGCGTTTTTAAAATCAGTGAAGCGGGCGTCCGCTTCGGACAACTCATACGCCACCTGTTTCAGCAGCTGCTCGATTTCCACCTCATTATCGTTAGCGGAAGACATCTGGATGCTTAGCGAGACACGATTCATCAAGGTACGCGCCTGCAAAATATTCGCCCACGCGATGCTGATGCTATGGCGCCGCGTACTGTCTATCTGCTCGGAGATAACATTCTGTCGGCTTTCCCGCGCCGCCTTAAAGTAGAGCCAGTTGGTTGACAGCTGCATGACGCCCAATATTGCCAGTATCGAGAACAATACCGCGACTATTTTCATATTCTTAAACATATAAATCCCTTATTGCATTCCGCAATGTCCGCAGGCGGTCTGGCGTAACAGAAAAAAATAAGCATAGCGTTGATTATTATCCATTCGCGTAGCGTCCATTGCCTTATATCGCCCATCGGCGGTTATTATTAAACCACCCTTGCCGTCAGATAATTCATACTGACATTGCTTTAATATTTCGGCCCTGCAAAAAAAAACATAAATTTTTTCTGAACGAGTTAGTTAACTCATTGATATTAACTAGAAAAAAATAAAATATATATTTTCTAAATAAAAAATAATCTGGGTGAGACTGATCTTTTTCTTCAGTACTAATAAATAGAATGCGGAAATGCGCTTTATTTCACCCTTTGCAATCGCCCCTGTTTTTTACCGCACCAGGATGATGTTACCCAACTTTAACATTTTTATTTCGGATGTTTTCAATAACTAAATTCGCGAGCAGAATAAAAGATTATTTTTTACATACTAACTGAAACAAGCCATTCTGCTTAACATATGGCATTTAGTTTTTTCTTAAATGTGCAAAAAAAAGGGCGACATAACGTCGCCCTTTTTTTCGTTCACCCCGTGCCAGTTAGCCCGGATGATTACCAGCCGATTATGCGCTGCGCAGCGTATCCATCAGCGCCATCTCTTCGCTGCTCAGCAGCTTTTCGATGTCAACCAGGATTAACATACGATCGCCCAGCGCGCCCAGGCCGGTCAGGTACTCCGTTGACATGGTAACGGCAAATTCCGGCGAAGGACGAATCTGATCGGTGGTCAGCGACAGCACGTCGGATACGCCATCGACCACGATACCGACCACGCGATGCTCCAAATTAAGCACTATTACTACAGTGTTATCGTTGTATTGAACGCCCGGCTGCGCGAACTTAATGCGCAGGTCGATAATCGGCACGATAACGCCGCGCAGATTGGTCACACCTTTAATAAAGGCAGGAGTGTTGGCGATGCGCGTCACCTGATCGTAACCACGGATCTCCTGCACTTTCAGAATATCGATGCCGTATTCTTCGTCACCGAGCGTAAAAACCAGAAACTCTTGTCCGACGGTTTCGCCAGCCAGTTTCGTTACAGTTGCCATTCCAGTCATAGGTTTGCCCTTAATTGGTTACGTTTACGCGGCGCCGGCCACGCGCTTCTCACGGTTCAATGATTGCAGCGCCGAGACATCGACAATCAACGCCACGCTGCCATCGCCAAGGATGGTGGCGGCGGAAATGCCCGGCACTTTGCGGTAGTTGCTTTCCAGGTTTTTGACCACCACCTGATGCTGTCCAATAAGCTGATCGACCAGCAGCGCATAACGTTTTCCGGCGCTTTGCAATATCACCACGATGCCCTGGGTCGCTTCGGTTTTCGCGCCCTGCACATCGAACACGTTCCACAGCTCGACCAGCGGCAGGTATTCGCCGCGCACTTCCAGCACGCACTCGCCGCCCGCCAGCGGTTTCAGATCTTCCGCACGCGGCTGGAGCGATTCCATAACGGCATTCAGCGGCAGAATAAAGACTTCGTCCGCCACGCGCACCGACATACCGTCGAGGATCGCCAGCGTCAGCGGCAGCAGAATGCGAATGGTGGTGCCTTTGCCCTGCTTCGAGGCGATTTCAACGTGGCCGCCCATCTCCTGAATGTTTCGTTTCACCACGTCCATGCCCACGCCGCGGCCCGATACGTCGGTTACCTGTTCGGCGGTTGAGAAGCCTGGCGCAAAAATCAGCATGCCCACTTCTTCATCGCTCATGGCATCGCTAACCGGCAGGCCGGATGAAAGCGCCTTCGCCAGAATGCGTTCGCGGTTCAGACCGGCACCGTCATCGATCACTTCGATACAGATATTGCCGCCCTGATGTTCAGCGGACAGCGTCAGGTTGCCGACCGCGCTTTTGCCGTTGGCAACGCGTTTTTCCGGCGATTCAATGCCGTGATCGAGGCTGTTGCGCACCAGGTGCGTTAACGGATCGATAATGCGTTCGATCAGGCTCTTATCCAGTTCGGTCGAGCTGCCCAGCAGCGTTAGTTCGACCTCCTTGCCCAGCTTGCTGGCCAGATCGCGCACCAGGCGCGGGAAGCGGCTGAATACATATTCCATCGGCATCATACGAATCGACATCACCGATTCCTGCAGATCGCGCGCGTTGCGCTCCAGCTGGCCCATGCTGTTCAGCAGATCGCCGTGGGCGACCGGGTCAAGCGCGCCGGAGCGCTGTGCCAGCATCGACTGGGTAATCACCAGTTCGCCGACCAGGTTAATCAACTGATCGACCTTCTCTACCGCGACGCGAATACTGCTCGATTCGCTGGTTTTCGCCGGTGTAGCCTTTTTGGTTTCGCGTTTTGCCGCAGGCACCAGTTCGGTGATCGTGGCAGGCGTGGCGGCAATTTCCGCTTCCGCCATTGTGGTCGGCACCGGCGCAGCAGCTACCGGCTCAGCGGCAGCTGGCGCGGCGGAGGCCGACGGGAAGCTGATTTGCGACTCTTCAATCACAAAGCAGAGTACCGCGACTAAATCGTCTTTGCTGATGGTGGTATCCAGCGTGGCTTCAAGGCTGGTTTCGCCCTTCTGTACCTCACTTACCGTGCCAAGATTGCCCAGCTCTTCCAGCAGCAGCGCCACTTCGTTCGGCTTCAGGTCGCTCAGCTTCACGCGCAGGCCGGAGGCGGCAGCTGGCTCAGCAGCCGCTGGCTCAGCGGCAACCGGCGCAGCAGCGGGCTGTTTTACCGGGGTGATGGCTTCGCCTTTGGCTTCCAGCGCCAGCTGACGCAGCGCCTCGCAGATATATTTAAAGCTGTCGGCGTCAGGCTCCTGACCTGCCTTATAGGCATCGAGCTGTTCCTGCATAATATCTTTGGTTTCCAAAAACAGGTTGATGATGTCAGTGCTGAGCTGCATTTCGCCCCGGCGCGCACCGTCCAGAATGTTTTCCAGAATATGCGTGGTTTCCTGCAAAACCACGAAGCCGAAGGTGCCAGCTCCGCCTTTAATCGAATGGGCCGCACGGAAAATAGCGTTAAGCTGTTCCGAATCCGGCTCCTGCGGGTCTAACCCCAGCAGGTGTTGCTCCATGTCCGCCAACAGCTCGTCAGCTTCATCGAAGAACGTCTGATAAAAATCGCTGATATCCATGCTCACGGTATCACCTCTGCTGTGAGTCGCGCTCAGGCTGCGGCGTGCTGGCAGGCGCAGGCGGTAAGCTGGTTACCGGCTGTTCCTGACTGACCGGCGCGGCCTGTGAGGGTTGAAGATCTGGGTTTAGCACCGCCGCAGACGGCTCAGTCGGCGCGGTAATTTGTTTGATGCTTTGCGGATCGCTAAGCTGTACGGCGTCACTTTCGGCATTCTCTTTTTCGATTTGCGCCTGGGTGTCGTGGTTCAGCACCAGCAGACTGATGCGACGGTTAATCGCCTCATCGCCACCGCGATTTTTCAGCCGCATGGTGTCGGACATGCCCACCACGCGCAGCATTTTGCTGCCATCCAGCCCACCGGCCACCAGCTCACGACGTGAGGCGTTGGCGCGGTCTGCCGACAGTTCCCAGTTGCTGTAGCCGCGGTCGCCCGTGGCGTACTGGAAATCATCGGTATGGCCTGCAAGACTGATCTTGTTCGGCAAATCGTTCAAAATCGGCGCAATCGCCCGCAGGATATCGCGCATATAAGGCTCGACCTGGGCGCTGCCGGTTTTAAACATCGGCCGGTTCTGGCTGTCGATAATCTGAATACGTAGCCCTTCCTCTACCAGGTTAATGATCAGATGCGGTCGTAAAGATTTCAGACGCGGATCGGATTCAATCAGCTGGTCGAGACGCTCACGCAGTCGGTTGAGACGGATCTCATCCAGCTTGCGTTTTTCCGCATCCAAATCGACATGTTTCTGTACTTCGCCTTCCTTGCGCGTCGGATCGTCGCCGCCGCCGGGAATCGGGCTTTCGCTGTCGCTGCTGCGCTGACCGCCGCTTAACGCGACTTTCAGCGGCGTCTGGAAATATTCCGCAATCTGCGTCAGCTGTTTGGGGTTAGCGACTGAGATCAGCCACATCACCATGAAAAACGCCATCATCGCAGTCATAAAATCGGCGTAGGCGATTTTCCATGATCCATGGCCACCCTCATGTTTTTTATGTTTGCGCTTTTTTACCAGCACTATGGGGTGATTGTGGTTGTTCATGCGTCCTGACCCGAAGTCTGTTTAGTGGATTTCGCGTTGCGCACATGCTCTTCCAGTTCGGTGAACGACGGACGCTCGGTTGAGTAAAGCGTTTTACGGCCAAACTCGACGGCGATCTGCGGCGCATAACCGTTCAGGCTGGAAAGTAACGTCACCTTGATGCACTGCATCATCTTGGTATTTTCCGCACATTTCTGACGCAGTACCGACGCCAGCGGCGAGATAAAGCCGTACGCCAGCAGGATGCCGAGGAAGGTCCCCACCATTGCATGCGCGATCAGCTCGCCCAGCTCCGCCGCCGGACGATCCGCCGAGGCCAGCGTATGCACTACGCCCATTACCGCCGCCACGATACCGAACGCCGGCAGCGAATCGCCCATCGCGCCAATACTTTGCGCCGGTACGTCGCATTCATGCTCGTAGGTCTCGATCTCTTCATCCATCAGCGCTTCGATTTCAAAAGCGTTCATATTCCCGCTGATCATGAGGCGCATATAGTCAGTGATAAAATCCACCAACTTGTTATCGGACAGAATGCGCGGGTAATTAGCGAAAATTTCACTTTCCTTTGGATTTTCAATATCACGTTCCAGCGACATCATTCCCTGCTGTCGAGATTTGGCCATCAGGCGATATAACAGCGCCATCAGATCCATATACAGCGCTTTATTATATTTCGAGCCACGGAACAGCATCGGCAGCGCTTTTAACGTCGCCTTAATCGCTTTGCCATTATTTCCGACGATAAACGCGCCAATACCGGCCCCACCGATAATGACCAGTTCTGAAGGTTGATAAAGTGCGCCCAGGTGACCGCCGACCATCATATAGCCGCCTAACACCGAGCCAACAACGAGGATATAACCCAAAATAACCAGCACAATAAATCCTTACGTCAGTAACGTGTTGGTGGAAGTTAAGCCAGAGAGCCGCAGGTGTTATTCAGCAAGGTGGAGGCAAAAAAAAAGCAGCGGTTAAAAACCGCTGCTGGATGTCATTCCACAATGCGAACAAACTTAAACGGCGTGTTTAACCTGTTCATCCAGCAGTTGTGAATGGTTATCGGCAACCTCTGCCGAAAGTTTACGTCTTTTTACCGCCCGTGATGGCGGCTGGCACAGGCTGCAGGCAAAGCTGCCCACCGGCTGATGCGCATGGTTGATAAAGCTTCCACCGCAGCATTTGCAGTCGGACAGTTCGAGCATGCCACTCTCAACAAAGCGCACCAGAGTCCAGGCGCGCGTCAGGCCCAGCAGCGGGCCCTCATCGGACTGCGGACACTGCTCAAGATAGAGCCGATAAGCCTTAATTACCGCATCCACGCCGCTGGTCAGTTTGCTTTTCAGCAGAAACATCCAGGCGTTACAGAACATGGAAGCGTGAATATTTTGTTCCCAGGTCATAAACCAGTCGGTAGAAAACGGCAGCATGCCTTTTGGCGGCGGACTGCCGCGCAGCTCTTTATATAATTTAATTAAGCGGCCGCGGCTAAGCTGCGTTTCACTTTCCAACATTTGCAGACGCGCGCCCAGCGTAATTAATTCCATCGCCAGATGAATATCGCGCGCTTCCTGAACAATACTTTTTTCGCTCATTATACCGCCCTCTTTTTCGGCGCTTCATCTTTAGCCGCATCGCGTAATAAACGGCTGGATAATAAAATTCCCGTATGAATTTGCTGTAAATCATCCACACGTGATTCTTGCGTCAGACGGTTAATAAGATTGTGGTCATTAAAACGAAACTGACATACCAACTGATTGGTTTCCGCTAATTTTACCATTTCCGGCAACGTTAACTGTGCCAATGTATCAGCCATAACTTCATCAATACCCAGACGGAACATTGCTGAGGCTTTTTCCTGGTTTATTAAACGTTGAGCAAGCAGTAAATATGACAAGTTAATATCGTAAATATGTTTTAATAATTCGGATGTACCCATTTTTTTCCCATCCTGACTAACACTACTTTTAACTGTGCGGAATGGTTACCGCTTTCTTGGTTGCTGGCTGGTAAATCTAAAGATGGCAAAAAATCAGCGGCAGAAGCCAAACATTTTCTGAAAATTGCTTCACATCCCACCGGGACACTGAATCAGTAATAGTCATAACTCCAGGCCATGCTTTACTTGAGTTGTATCCATCTTCCGTGACGTTCGCTTACAGTTTTTTAAGATTATTCCGAAAGCAGTGCAAATGTATCCCCTCTGATTTCCACATACAACGAGCGGCAGGTAAAATTTTAGATAAAGTGTGATCTACGTCACACTTTTAAGGCAAATTTCTGCAAAAAATCCATCAGTAACGCTTGTGAATAGTGCAATACGCAACCAATAAAGCCATTTTTTGCTAAATTTGAGACATATTTTTAACAAATTTATTTCAAAAGTTTGCTTTTTACCCAAATTCTGTATAGCGCCCGTCAAAAGCGATGTTAACCGGAATTAACATCTGCCAATTTTTATCAAGACAGTATTAAACACCAGAGCAGGCAAGTTAAACCCGTCGCGATATTAATCACTTACCGTAATCGTTTCGAGCAAAGATGATTATGCTTAAGCAAGGAAAGGGCCATTCTGAGGGCTTTTTGACAACGGTTCGTTAACAGTGAAGCGGGAGTGTATGAAGGGCATCAGCAGGTGTAACAGATTGTTACATAAGTAATATGAATGATTTAGTCGCGGAGCTGACTTTTCTGAAGCTACTATCGGCACTGTTCCAGGTTTCTTTACCAGTTTTCGGTAACTTTTGGCAAAAAGGCGTCTGAAAGCTTAAAAGCCGAACAGCGATCGCATTTTGGTCGTGTTTCTGTGGTTTTCATTAATAAGAAGGAATGCACTATTTTCTGCGGTCGCGCAGGCAGCTTGCACGTCATTTATATTAACGAGGCGGGAGAAGGTACGACCATAAAAAAAGCGCATCAGCCTGACGGTTGATGCGCCTCGGTCACAGCATAAAATCAGGCGAGACGCTGAAAGGTCGCCACCTTGTTCTCTGTGTTTTTATCTTCCGTACGCGGCGTTATCGCGCGCAGATCCTGCAGGAAGCTTTCACGCCAGTGCGAGATGTCGTTTTTACGCAGGATTTCCATCATGTCGTTGTAGCGGGAAATACGCTCGGCAAGGGACATGGTTAGCGCTTTATCCAGCGCGGCGGCCACTTCATCACGATCGTAAGGGTTGACGATCAGCGCCGAAGTCAGTTCGTTGGCCGCACCGGCAAAACGCGACAGCACCAGCACGCCCGGATCTTCAGGGTTCTGGGCGGCAACGTACTCTTTCGCCACCAGGTTCATCCCGTCGCGCAGCGGCGTGATCAGCGCCACGTCGGTCAGGCGGAAGATTTTCATCAGCAGGCGGCGATCGAAGTGCTGGTTCAGATAGTAAAGCGGCGTCCAGCCCAGCGTGCCGTATTTGCCGTTGATACGTCCCGCCTCGGTTTCCAGCTGGTGACGAATATCCTGATAGGCCTGTACGTCACCACGCGATGTCGGCGCAATCTGTGAATAGCGGATTTTACCGCGATGCTGCGGATAGTTTTCCAGTAGCGCTTCATAAGCCAGGAAACGTTCCGGCAGACCTTTGGAATAATCCAAGCGCTCACAGGCGATAATGTTTTTCGCATCGCCCAGCTCGCGTTTCATTGCTGCCATCTTCGGCGGCAGCGGGCCTTCGGCCATCTCTTTAATGCTGTCCGGCTCGATACCGATCGGATAGACCTCGGTGGCAAACGTATTGCCAAAGGCGCGATGCAGTTTCGGCCCTTTATTCTGCACCTGCGTCAACAACGCCATGCACTCCAGGAATGCCTGCCGATCGTTTTCTGTCTGGAAGCCCAGCAGATCGTAATCGCACAACATTTCCAGCAGCTCTTTATGCGGCGGCAGCGCATTGAAAATCTCCGGCGTCGGGAACGGAATGTGCAGGAAGAAACCAATACGGTTGTTCACGCCACGCTTACGCAGCGCTGCGGCAAACGGCAGCAGATGATAATCGTGGATCCAAAGAATATCGTCAGGCTCAATCAGCGGCAGCAGACGCTCCGCCAGCAGCTCATTAACGTGGCAGTAGCCATCCCAGGCTTCGCGCTGAAACTGCACTAAATCGAGACGGTAATGGAAGGCGGGCCAAATAACGGTATTAGAGAACTGACAATAATAGAGATCGTAATCGTTCTGATTAAGCGGGAAAGAGGCATAGGTAATGCCTTCCTGTTTAACAATATCGATCTCTTCATTATCTTCTTCACCGATGGCGCTAATGTCGCCATTCCAGCCGAACCATAATCCACCGGTTGTTTTCAGCGCATCCAGAATGCCGACCGCCAAACCACCGGCGCTGGCTTTGGATCCATCTGGTACAGCGATACGGTTAGATACGACTACTAAGCGACTCATAACCTTGACTCCTTACCGACGTTGTCTTGTCTTGATCTAATTGTAATTTAATCTGCTCCAGCCAGGCGTGTACCTCTTCTACGCCTTTCAGGCGGAATTGCGCCTCGCTTGAGCCTTCACCAACTTTGACAGAGATACCTTGCAGCGCGTTCACTGCACGAAATCCTTTTTCATCCGTCAAATCATCACCAATAAATACCGGAATACGTCCGGCAAACGGCGCTTCTCCCATAAAGGCTTTTATCGCTTCGCCTTTGTCCACGCCCTGTGGCTTGATCTCCACAACACATTTTCCGGGCTGTAACGCCAGCGCCGGGAAACGCGCAACCAGCGCCTGCGCCAGTTGCATTACTTCATTTTCATACTGCACGGCGCGACGATAGTGCAGTGCAAACGCCATGCCTTTGGTTTCCAGCTGGGTGCCGGGCCACTGCGCCATCGCCTTATGCAGCGTATCGCTAAGCTCCTGCCCCATTGAGGCGGGCAGCGAAATACGATGCAGCTCGCCGCTGGCGTCGCGCCGTTCGGCGCCATGCACACCGGCCGCCGGCGCACGCAGCGGCGCAGCCAGCATATCCAGCTCGTGAATCGGACGCCCGGAAACCAATGCCAGCGCGCCGTTCGACAGACGGGAAAGCGTCTGCAGCGTGTCCCGCACCGTATCAGGAATAAACGCTTCATCGGGGCGCGGCTGGATAGCCGCCAGGGTTCCGTCAACATCAAAGAAGAATGCGTAGAGGCCGCCGCTCAGGGAGGGAAATACTTGTTGTTCTGCTGCTACGGTTGTCACACTCTTTCTCCTGCCTGAAATTAACGCGGTTAACGCTGATAGCTCGTGGATGCAGCAGGAAGGAGGCAATAATGGGCAGGTTTACAGCGTGGCTGAATGAGATAAGTGGCACAATGTTGAATAGCTAAGATGACGACTCTCCCGGGTGGACCTGACACCTGGCCGGCCCTGAGCCGACTGCCCATCTCGCATCACTTCATGCGGACATCGTACCAACCCAGTATAGTCATCAATTCAGGCTTCGCCAGGTACTGCCTCATTTTCAGAACAGACTGAATTTTGCAAAAAAAGCTAGACTTATCAAAATCAACACAGCGGATCCGCTATTTCTTCCACTAAATCCGGCTGTTGATGGCGTGGGCTTCCCACGTCGCGGCTGACCGGATGCCAGTGGAACTGCTGCGGATCCATCGCCGCCTCTTCCGCCAGTTCTCTGGCACGTTCGGTGGAGGTGTCTGGATGCAGCCACTCGCTGACCGCCTGCGCCTCCAGCACCAGCGGACGCCGATCGTGTAGATCGACCATACCGCGATCGCTGGCGGCGGTGACAATCACAAATCCCTCTTTCTCCTGCTGGCGCGCGTAAGGCGCGTGACCGATGGCCGCGAAGAACAGCGGCTGATGCTGGCGCTGATAGATGTAATAAGGCTGTTTCTTTGCGCCGTCGCGTTTCCACTCATACCAGCCATCGGCCATCACCACCGCGCGGCCATGCTGCCAGAGCGGGCGAAACATTTTGCTTTCCGCTGCCGTTTCCACGCGCGCGTTTATCAACGGCGCCTTGTGCCACCAGGGCGGCGCGTAGCCCCAAAATACCGGATCGAGATGCAGCGCCTCATCGCGGTAGTTAAGCAGTAGCACATTACTGCCGGGCGCCACGTTGTAGCGACCTATCGGCTGCTCATCCCAGGCGATAGATCGTTCCGCCTGGCCTTCGAGCGCTGACAGCCAGGCTTCACGTGACTGAATCTGAGTAAAACGTCCGCACATAGCGCCTCCTTTTTTACTGAGTATAGAAGGCGCCTCGGGATCAGGCGGCGGCACGCCAGTTTTGGATAATTTCGGCGCCAGGCGCCACCTGTACCGCATTGCCCGGCAGGATCAGGTTGGCCCAGACTTCGTTGTGCTGCTCGATTAGCTGCTCGGCGGTCGCCCAGCGGCGGTTGGAAGTGGTATGCGCGTCGGCCGCCACCTGGATTTGATAGCCTTTACTGCTGCCCACTTTAATAGTGGTATCGACACAGTAATCCGTGGCGCAGCCGCAGATAACAAAGCGGGTCGCGCCAAGCTGTTGCAGCAGCGCATCCAGTTGCGTATTCCAGAAGCTGTCGCACGCCTGCTTGGTAATGTAGTGCGCCGTTGCGGGCTGATGCAGCTCCGGCAGAATTTGCCAGGCGGCCGAGCCGGGCTGCATATCATTATCTTCATGCTGGATAAAAATAGTGCGGTCAGCGGCAGCGATCAGTTGGTTAATCACGGCGACGCGCCCTGCCCGGTCAAAACGCGGCGTGGTGAAAACGCCGTTTTGCATATCAACCACCATTACAATACGCGGGGACATAGTGCTTTCTCAGAAAGAAATGGAGAAAGCATCTTCCGCGATGGCTGACAAAAAGGTCAATCCCCGTTGTTAATAAAATGTACAAATTTAAACAGGCTGTGATCCCGGCGGCTGCGTACCAATGATGCGCGGCATCACTTCGCGCATCAGCGCCATAAACTGCCGCAGGCGCGCAGGATAGTAGCTGGCGTAAGGATACAGAAGATAAATCGGCAGCGGTGGTGCCTGTCAGGCGGGCAGCGGCTGATACAAACGCTGCATCTGCAAATCCTCTTTTACTATCCAGGCGGAAACCATCGCCGCCCCTACACCATTCAGGGCGGCGCGCCGGATCGCATACAGGCTGTCACTGCTCAGGCGCGGCGTAATGGGAAACTGAAACTGCTCGCCGCTGTGCGTATCGGTTAACACCACTTCGTTGCGATAGAACATATTCAGTGCCAGCCAGGGAAGCTGCGCCAGATCCTCTACCTTCTGCACTGGCGGAAACGCCTGCAGCAGTTCCGGCGCGGCAACCACAATGCGCGGCACCTCCGCTAACAGCACGGCGACCACCGACGGATCGGTAATATCACCGACGTGAATGGCGCAGTCGATGCCTTCGGCAATAAAGTCGGGCGTATGGTCGTTAAGCGTCCACTCAATGCGCGTTTGCGGATAGCGCTGTAAATAGTCGCCCAGCGGCGCAATCAGCTGATCCTGGCCAAACGCATGCGGCGCCCGCACACGCAGCACGCCGACCGGCTCATCATTAACGGCATGCAAGTCGTCTTCCAGCAGCAGCCATTGCTCCGTCAGGCGACGCGCGTGTTGATAGCAACGCTCGCCGTCATCGGTTAGTTTCATGGTGTGCGTGGTGCGCTGGATTAAACGCACGCCGAGCAGTTGCTCCAGCGTTTGTAAACGACGGCTCACGGTAGGCTGGCTGGTTTGCATCTGCTGCGCCGCCGCCGACAGGCTGCCGCTCTCCACAATACGCACAAAGGTATAGAGCAACGTTATACGGTCAGTATTAACAGAGCTAAGTTCTTTCATACGCTGAGTGTATAACAGTTTTACTCCGACGACGGCTACCGTTAACGGCGGCAAAAGCGAAAATAGCCCTACTTTCGCTTTCGGAGATATTCCCATGTCACTTGTTCTGCCTTCTTCTTCCGCCGCGCTCGACCACGGCCTGTCGCGCAAATCGCAGTTTCTGCTGGCCAGCGGCGCCGGGCTGAGCGTGGCCTCTATTTATTACAGTCAGCCGATGCTGAGCATTATGGGCGACAGCTTTCATACCGGTGTAACCGAAACCGGTCTGGTGCCGACTCTGACCCAGCTTGGCTATGCGGCAGGCATTCTGTTTCTGACGCCGCTGGGTGACCGTTACGATCGTCGTCGGCTGATATTACTGAAGGGCTTGTTGCTGACCGCCACGCTACTGCTCTGCAGCCTTACCGGTACTTTCAGTATGCTGTTGCTGACCAGCCTGGCGCTGGGGCTGGCGGCGACCGTAGCGCAGGACATTATTCCGGCGGCAGCGGCGCTGGCGACCGATCGTCAGCGTGGCAAAACGGTCGGAACAGTGATGACCGGCCTGCTGGCGGGCATTTTACTGTCGCGCGTCGTCAGCGGCGCGGTGGCCGACTGGTTTGGCTGGCGTAGCCTGTACGCTGGCGCGGCGCTCGGCGTGCTGCTGATTACGCTGGCGATGTGGCAGACGCTGCCGCGCTTTACGCCCGCTTCGCGTCTCTCTTATCCGGCGCTGCTGCGTTCGCTGGGACAGCTGTGGCTGCAACATGCGCCGCTACGTCGCGCGGCACTGGCGCAGGGCCTGCTTTCCGTAGCGTTCAGCGCCTTCTGGTCAACGCTGGCGTTGATGCTGGCAGCGCGTTTTCATCTCGGCGCTGCCAGCGCGGGCGCCTTTGGTCTGGCTGGCGCGGCGGGCGCACTGGCAGCGCCGATTGCCGGAGCTATCGCCGATCGTCGCGGCCCGAACCAGGTGACGCGCATCGGATCGGCGCTGGTAATGGTCTCATTCGCTCTGATGTTTATTATGCCGTTGCTGTCGCCACCGGCTCAGCTGGCGGTGATCGTTATCAGCGCTATCGGCTTTGACTTAGGCCTGCAGGCAACGCTGATTGCTCATCAGACGCTGGTTTACAGTCTGGATCCCGCTGCACGCAGCCGTCTGAACGCCGTGATGTTTACCGTGGTGTTTATTGGAATGGCCAGCGGCGCGGCACTCGGCAGCCAGGCGTTTGCCTGTGCGGGCTGGAACGGCGTGGTGGCGCTCGCCACGCTGGCTGCGGCGGGCGGCCTGATTATTCGCCTGCGTAGCCATTAATCTTTCTCCGGCTGGTGCCGTACGCATCAGCCACTACACTGAGAAAGCGGTCTCTTACACCTGCGGAGGCATTATGGCTATTTACAACAAGCAAAATTTTCCGGTTGAGAAAGTACGCAAATATCTGGAGCCAGGCCCGGTGGTTCTGGTGACATCGCAGTGGGAAAACCAGACGGATATTATGACGCTCGGTTGGCACACCATTCTGGAGTTTTCGCCATCACTGCTGGGCTGCATGATCGCCAGCATGAACGTCAGCCACGAGCTGATTCGCAACAGCGGCGAGTGCGTTATCAATATTCCCGGCGTTGATTTAATCGATCAGGTTGTCGCCATCGGCAACAGTCATGGCGATGAAACCGATAAGTTTGTCGTCAATCAGCTTACGGCGCAGCCGGGCGATGTGGTGAAAGCGCCGCTGATTGGCGAGTGCTTCGCCAGTTTTGAGTGCCGTCTGCACGATGGCGCGCTGGTAGATAACTACAACTTTTTTATTTTTGAAGTGGTGAAGGCGCATGTCGATCCGCAGCAGGAACGACCGGCAACGCTGCACTATACCGGTGAAGGTATATTTCGCGTAATGGGCGAACAGATTCTCGATCAGCATCAGAAATTTAAGCCTGAAATGCTGATTTAACATGAAAAATTTTCGTGTTAGCTGGTTCACTAAACAGAAAGAGCGGCGCTGATTGCCGCTGAATAGCAGGTTGTGCGAGGATGGACAGCTTAGCGTCACGACCCAATCTGGAGAAGTAGAAGAATGGCAATTGAATATGCGGTAATTGCGGGCGGCTGTTTCTGGTGTACCGAAGCGGTGTTCAAAGACATTATCGGTGTGGAGTCCGTAGAGAGCGGCTATACCGGCGGCAATCGCCCTAACCCGACCTACGAGCAGGTCTGCAGCGGCGCAACTGGCCATGCCGAAGCTATCCGCATCGGTTTCGACCCGGAAAAAGTGAGCTACGGCGATCTGCTGGACATCAGTTTTGTCACCCACGATCCGACTCAACTGAACCGTCAGGGCAACGATATCGGCACGCAGTATCGCTCCGCGATTTTCCCGGCCAACGCCGAGCAGGAAGCGGAAGCCAAAGCGGCCATTGAACGCGCCCAACAGGATCACAGCGATCCGATCGTTACCACCATTGAACCGCTGAAAGAGTTTTATCCGGCGGAAGATTATCATCAGGATTACTGGGCGGGCGCTGGCCAGCGCAACGGTTACTGCATGGCGGTGATCCCGCCGAAGCTTCAGAAACTGCGCAAGAGCTTCGCCAACCGCGTGAAATCATCCTGATTTACGCAGTGGGCAGATGAATAAGGCGAGCCTGGCTCGCCTTTTTTATTTCATCCGGCCCGGCGCGCGTTGTACAAGCCTTAACCGGCGCTAACAAAAGGGAAAAATAGTGCTTGACCCTGAAATAACAACTCCCTATAGTAGCGCCCCGTTGCCACCCAGAGCGGTGACAACAGACAATGTGGTGAGGTGTCCGAGTGGCTGAAGGAGCACGCCTGGAAAGTGTGTATACGGCAACGTATCGGGGGTTCGAATCCCCCCCTCACCGCCATTATTCAACGAGAAAGCCTGAGCGAAAGTTCAGGCTTTTTTGTATGCATAGCGCACTGAGAGGGGTGGATGAGAAGCCCCGCCGGGGTTCGACAACCGGCGCAGCCGGTTGG
>NZ_CALNWY010000051.1 GCF_940807255.1 Mixta sp. Marseille-Q2659
GCTTTGTTGTAGGTGGACCAGTTGGTGATTCTGAACTTTTGCTTTGCCACGGAATGGTCTGTGTTGTCGGGAGGATGCGTGATCTGATCCTTCAACTCAGCAAAAGTTCGATTTATTCAACAAAGCCATTTAAGCTTTTAAATAATGTTTGATTAATGATTTTTAGGAGAAAACATGAATTTTTATTGCAGCAAGGATTTTACAGGCTCAAAAGCTTGGGAGTCTCAACACATTGCTAACTTCCAGGGCGTCAGCGTAAAACTTCACTGGACCGATCAACCTTACAAGTGGCATATCAATGACGGGCAAGAGGTTTTTGCTGTGATGGATGGCTGTGTTGAAATGCGTTACAAAGAAGAGGGTGAAGTTAAAAGTAAGATAATGCGTACCGGCGATATTTTTCATGCAAGTGAAGGAACAGAGCATGTCGCTCATCCACAAGGCGTAGCTCGCGTTCTTGTTATTGAAAAAGAAGGATCAATCTAATGCTGTTTTTTCATCACTCCGTTGGCAATGAAAACCTGGCGGGCAAATTCCATGCCCGCCTCTAGTAACAGAGCAGAGGGTTGTCAACGTCCGCTTCTGGCACATAGCGGACATTAAGTTCAAAAATTCTGTGGCCACCTCCGGCTCCCCGGCGTTGCCGGGTCGTCAGCCACACTGCGCTAACCGGCTGTGCCGGTAAGCTCCGCCGGACCGCGTGGCGTTCCGGGCCTGCCGGCTTGGGTCTGATGGCAACGGCCGGGTCAACCCCTGCAGCCAGCTGGCGCCGGCGCTTCTGCAGGCCGCCGCTGCGCGGCAACCTGTAAGGACCGGCCCGGCACCGTGGTGTGCCGTTCCGGGGCTGTGCCCTGTTCATCTTCCGCGTTCTGTTTCGTTTCCCGAATCCCTTCGCCGTGCAGAAACCTGGCACCCGGGCGTCCTCACGCAAGGGTCGCACAGCTAAACGGCTGCACCCGGTCCCTGCGGGCTGCGGCTTTGCCGTTTCCCCCTGCGTTCAGCCTGATGCCCGGTCGCCCGTTCTGCCCTCACGGCGAGGAACTCGGAGAAACATCACATGAAACCACACGGGAGAAACAACATGTCACAGCAGAACGTCAACACCACGGCTTCAGAATCTAAAGAATCATCATTTTCAACGACAAAACCCGCAGAAAACGTCAGCTATGAGGCTATACGTCGCGCCATTCGTCGCAATCTCTTTTACGTCGACTATCCGCATTTCAACGTGAACACCGTGGGGCTGCGCTGCGATTTTAATATGCATCTGGATTACCTGGCGGCGGCGACGTTTACACGGGATGAGGCTTCATTTGATACGGGGAATTACCGATCCACAACAGAGCTTATGCTGATTAACCCGCATGAAAAACTCCTGATTACCGTTGCCGTATTTGCACCCAAAGCTGGCGCGGCACCGGAAACCTATGAAACCCGTGTCGTGCATTCAGCAAACCCCATCGGCGACGAAGAGTATGTGGAACTCTGCGAATATCAGACCACCAATGTCTACAAGTCAGCGGGACTGCTTAACGTGGCGGCGCTGGAATTGTTCTGGTCAGAACATGAGGGACTGAAAAAATATGCGCAGGCCAGCCTGCCGAAAGCAGATGAATACAGCCCGTTTTGTCACTGGCAGTTTTCCCGCCTGAAAGGTTAATGATTCATTCCCCTGCAGCACGCTGCAGGGGAAACAGGAGAAAGCGATGAACACACAGGAACGTCTGGCAGCCGCGCTGAAAAAACCTCTGCAGGCAGGGTACGTGACGTACACCGGCCACGTTATGACCGACGCGGAATGCATCACCTACAACCGCTATACCGCCGAAGCCGCACGACCGGGAATAAGCGGGCAGGCACGGGAGTTTTTACTCGATCAGCGGCACCGGTTTTTTGTTCTGATAAGCGAAAGCCGACAGCCAACCTGATGCACGTATGCGGGCAGGCAGGTATAACGGGCGGGGAGGTAACATTTGCATCGCTGGTCAGCATAGCAGAAAAGCACTATCAGGCAGAGCTGGAGGAAATGTAACGCAACAAGGGCGGGGCCGTTTATGGCCCTGCAGCTGCATTCACCGGCGGCTGAACGGCGGGCGACCCTGCGGGCCGGATAAAGACGGTGCTGACGCACCGTCTCTCTCCCTTCGCCTGCGCTTTCTCTCTCCGGGGCGCTGTCTCATGGTCTTTTTTCTCTGCTTCCTGCTGTTAAGGCTTCTGCTGTGCTGCAGCTGCGTTGTCATCTCCCTTTCCCTGAAGTGCAAAAACAGCAACATCTTGATAGCCACCTTCGGCTCCCCGGCGTTGCCGGGTCGTCAGCCCCACTGCGCTAACCGACTGGCGCCGGTAAGCTTCGCCGAACCGCCGGAAGCGGCGTTTCGGGCCTGCCGGCTAGGGTCTGATGGCAACGGCAAAATCAACTTCTGCAAATGACATAAAGTGTCCTGAGCGAGAAAAGTGGACAATATTCAATTGTTAAAGTATCTAATAGCGAAGCCAGGATAGCGCGATTGGCAAACTAAACTATAGCTGCAATAACTAGCGTAAAACTTTGTTTAAAATGAAGTTTATATAACTTAAACTTTCAGTTACTTTATCAAATATGAAATCTAACGCATGGTTGTAACCTGACGCCAAAGTGGCGCTTTCAAATCCTAAATTAGTTAAATGCTGAATTGACTTGCCCACTGCCTCATGTGCTTCTGCATTCCTTAAATCATTATTTATAAATAATGGGGCGACCTTGATGTTTCGTGCATTAAAATCTGCAAATAAATTAGCATGTTTAAGTTCTGAAGGGTCTTCATTCTGATCAGCAATTGCTTCACAAAGAGTTAGTATTCCCTGTAAAAGTTTTAGGGTTTGCAGTTGCGCAATAGACTTTTTGTCGACGCCCATAGCAAGGCATAACCTCTTCAAAGAGCCCGATTTTATTTTATTTAAAATTTCATTTATTGTTTTGCAACGAGCAAGAAAACCATACTCTTGCATGTTTTTTGGGGCTACATAACAAAGTTTTTGCAAAACAGGGTAATTTTTTATTCCTTCATCTTGAAATTCATCATGGTTATATTAAAAAATATCTGCGTTTGAGAGTGGTATGTCTAATATATCACCTAAAAGAACCAGGTTTTTATTAAGTTCAAAAAGTTCATTGGCAAACCTGAAAGTTTTGGAGACGATATGTTCACTTTTTAATAAGTCATCATCAATAAGGCTTGGGTCAATGGCATAATCAAACACATGAGCAACTTCTTTATCAGGAACCGCTCGGTAAAGCTCATAAAAAGGCATTTTAACTAAATTGCGGCCAACCCTAATACAGTCTCTAAATGACCATTGCCCGCCATAACTTGGGTTTACATGATAATGATTACCGTGGAGAAATGGAACGGCATCATAAGAGGCATCTTCTTCGTATTTTGTAAGGAAACTATCGTCAACAAAAACATATTCATTTAATCTTATATCACGGGCCCGAGACCTTGTCATTGGGGATGCATGGCCTGGCCAAATCAATGTATTTATATCTAATTTATCACAACGTTCCGGATTAACAGACTGGATAGTTCCCCATGCTTGAAGTATAACATGGTCAGTATGATCCGTTATTTCTAAATCAATCCAGGGACGATTGAATTGATAGGTGTTTGAACCTGATAAAAGATCTTTTACCTCTGAACTCCGATTAATGTACGCTTCATAGTGAAATACCTTTACACCAACACAATTTTTCATCCATAAATATTTACGAAGATAATCATTTTGCATTGTCCAGACTATGTCTTTACTGCTTTCAAAAAAAAATTTACATGAGACATCACCTTTCACAACTCCAAAAATCGGTTTGGATGCATCGTCAAATATAACTCTTTGTTCAATGTCACCTGTTAGTCTGGGGGTCAATCCAAGCTTCATCCAGACATCTTCAGCCAAGAAAAAAGAATAATGAGAGCCATCACCCCATGAAGCTACAATATATCCAAAACCTGAAATCGAGTTTTTTTGCCCCCGGACTCCGCCCTTTTGCGTGCAGTAAGGTCTTGAATAGGCTACAACGCAGTCGGTTGATTCAGGTAGCACAGTCAGGTTTGCAATGTCTTCCTCTGGCACTACAGCCATAAGCATTTGAGCATGTTCATAATTTTTCTGATATTTATTTTTTTCATACCTGTGCGTTACGATCACTTCTTTCTGAGAATTAGTAT
The DNA here is from genome assembly GCF_940807255.1 of Mixta sp. Marseille-Q2659. GTDB lineage: Bacteria > Pseudomonadota > Gammaproteobacteria > Enterobacterales > Enterobacteriaceae > Mixta. Next base: position 4,206 of record NZ_CALNWY010000051.1, read on the forward strand.
TATTTTCAGGAAGTAATAAATCCTTTAGGCCTTGGGGTATTTGTTCTTCGGGTAGTGGTAGTTGTGAAATATAATCAAGCATAGGGGCTTCCTGGCTAACATTAGTATGAGTGAATTAATATTATAACTACGCTGATTTTTCTATGCTTGGGTTAATTGTGGTAATGAAAAAATTTAAGTTATTAAAAAATTCACCAATCAGTTATCGCATGTTGCTTTATAAGGGGTGCTGTATACGTGATTCAAGCACCCGGCTTTCTTTGGCTATTAGCTGATGATCGCACAAAAAATATGCCCACCTTCGGCTCCCCGGCATAGCCGGGTCGTCAGCCCTACTGCGCTAACCGGCTGGCGCCGGTAAGCTCCGCCGGACCGCAAGCGTTCCGGGCCTGCCGGCTTGGGTCTGATGGCAACGGCCAGGTCAACCCCTGCAGCCAGCTGGCGCCGGCGCTTCTGCAGGCTGCCGCTGCGCGGCAATCTGTAAGGACCGGCCCGGCACCGTGGTGTGCCGTTCCGGGGCTGTGCCCTGTTCATCTTCCGCGTTCTGTTTCGTTTCCCGAATCCCTTCGCCGTGCAGAAACCTGGCACCCGGGCGTCTTCACGCAAGGGGCGCCCAGCTAAACGGCTGCACCCGGTCCCTGCGGGCTGCGGCTTTGCCGTTTCCCCCTGCGTTCAGCCTGATGCCCGGTCGCCCGTTCTGCCCTCACGGCGAGGAACTCGGAGAAACATCACATGCAACCACACGGGAGAAACAACATGTCACAGCAGAACGTCAACACCACGGCTTCAGAATCTGAAGAATCATCTCTTTTTAACGGCCGGGGCGATCATCGCGGAGCGGGGGAGCTGCTGGGCGACAGCTTCTTTGCGCCGGTAAAGTCGGATCTGGTTGATTCCCTGCTGGGACGCTATCAGCACACCCGGGCGAAAATTGAAGCCATCGCCAGCATGGTGACCAGCGGTGAAAACGCGCCTGCGGTGGCGCATTTTATCAGCGGCAATCTGAGCAGTCGCCGGGGCTATTACGGGCGGACCGTGGGCGAGATGTTCAGCGTGCCGGGCGCAGTCGCGTCCCTGAATTCAGCATTCTGGCAGGAGGCGTTAGACCTGACGGACGTTTACCAGTACATGCCCAACGACCGCCGCAACGAGTGGAATGAGCAGATCCGCGAAATGGCCGCGCCGGATTTTGAGGAAAAAACGGTACGCGCCACGCTGTCTGAGCTGCTGTTCTCGCGTGAAAAGTTTTTTGCTGAGCGCATTGACGGCATTTTCCGCAACCTGTCCGGGGAACACGTCACCAACCGCCCGGAGGGCTTTGGCAAGCGCATGATCATGGCGCGCGTGTACGATGAGTGGGGCGGCAACAACTACGAACGCACCGGCTACATTGATGACCTGCGCCAGGTGATCGCTAAATTCATGGGCCGCGATGCCACCAGTTACCGCACTACAGATAAAATCCTGCAGATTGCCCGCAAGCGTGCCGGGGAATGGCTGACGCTCGACGGGGGGGCGCTGCGCGTGAAAGCCTTTCTGAAAGGCACAGCCCACCTTGAAATTCATCCCGATATGGCCTGGCGTCTCAATGACATTCTGGCGTTTTTGTATCCGGCGGCGATCCCGGCGGAGCATCGTCAGAAGCCGCGCACAAAGTCGAAGACCTTTAACCTGACGTCGAATCTGCTGCCGTTCAGCGTGCTGAGCGAACTCAGCGAGCTGGAGATCGAGCGTACAGAACCGCAGCAGCGTAGCCGCTGGGAAGAGCCGCGCCAGCCGGTGACCACGAATCCGAATAACCGCCGCTTTAAAAACCTGATGGACTTTGATAAGGCCGTGCGCGCGGAGGCTGAAAACGTGCTGATAAGTATTGGCGGCGTGAAGATGGCCAGAAACGCGTTTACCTGGTTTGAATTCGACTACGACCCGGGCACGGCCATCCAGGATATTCAGCTGAGCGGCGCGCTGCCGGATCAGAAAACGCACCAGTTTTACCCGACAACCCAGGCGCTTGCCACGCAGCTGCTTGACGAAGTGAACATTCAGGAGGGTGAAACCTGCCTGGAGCCAAGCGCGGGTATGGGCGGACTGGCCGACTTGATGCCGCAGACGCAAACCACCTGCGTGGAAATCTCGCCGCTGCACTGCCGTGTATTAGAGGCCAAAGGGCACACCGTGATTGAAGGCGACTTTATGCAGTGGACGCAGGAAACCCGCCAGCGCTTTGACGTCGTGGTGATGAATCCACCCTACAGCGAAGGCCGCGCCGTGGCGCATCTGAACGCAGCCGCTGCGCTGGTAAAAGAGGGCGGCCGCCTGGGGGCCATACTGCCAGCGGGAACCGATAAAAAAGGGGTGTTGCCGGGCTGGGAGTGCAGCTGGTCAGAGCCGCTGGAGAATATGTTTGCCGGTACGGGGGTGCGCGTGATCACCCTCATGGCATACAAGCCGGAGTAACGGACAGAAAAAAGGCAGGGGTTAACCCTGCCAGATTCCGCCCCTGGTATCCACGACGAAGCCGGGGCATCAGAGAAACACTGACCACAAAACAGGAGATCAATGTGTCTACACAGTCAACTTTACCGACAGATACCACAACAGTAAACCCTGAACAGAACGATAACCACGAGCCGGTAACCATGAGCACCATAAAAGAGATTGCCGCAATGGCTGAAGGCACAGAAAGTCCGGCGCTTATCTGGGGCAACACGGATCGGGCAACGGTCGCGGCTGAAGCGTTGTGGGTCTTTGCCAGGCGAACCGGGCTTGATGGCCGGGGAGATGATGCATATACCGCCGTTCAGGATCTGATAGCCAACCTGATGCACCTGTGTGGGCAGGAAGGCATAACGGGCGGAGAGGTAACATTTGCATCGCTGGTCAGCATGGCAGAAATGCACTATCAGGCAGAGCTGGAGGAAATGTAACGCAACAAGGGCGGGGCCGTTTATGGCCCTGCAGCTGCATTCTCCGGCGGCTGAACGGCGGGCGGCCCTGCGGGCCGGGTAAAGACGGTGCTGACGCACCGCCTCTCTCCCTTCGCCTGCGCTTTCTCTCTCCGGGGTGCTGTCTCATGGTCTTCTCTCTCTGCTTACTGCTGCTGTTAAGTCTTCTGCTGATAAGCCTGCTGTGCTGCAGCTGCTTTTCTGTTTTTCACTGACTGAAGGTCAAAAAAGTCAACGTCGTGATGGCCACCTCCGGCTCCCCGGCGTTGCCGGGTCGTCAGCCCCACTGCGCTAACCGGCAGGGCCGGTAAGCTTCGCCGAACCGCCAGAAGCGGCGTTTCGGGCCTGCCGGCTAGGGTCTGATGGCAAGGGCCAGGTCAACCCCTGCAGCCAGCTGACGCTGGCGCTTCTGCAGGTTACCGCTGCGCGGCAACCTGTAAGGACCGGCCGTCGGAGACGTCCGGGTGTGTTCATGCTGTCCTCACGAACGGTGCCTTCATGTTCCGGATGGTTCCCCGCGGAGGGCTGGTCGTAGCAACGTCATTCGTTCAGCGCAAGGGTGAAATGCACGCCTGCGGCGCCCCTGCACTGCCCGCCTGACGCCGCTTACTTGCCCTCTGCCGCGAGGAACTCACCGAAACATGATTAACCACCTGAGAGGAGAACCAGCATGAACACACAGAACGTCAACACCGCCGCTTCAGAATCTTCCAAAACATGGGTTAAAGGCCAGAAAATCTGCGTCAGCGCGAACGATCTGCGCACCCGCTGGCATAACACTGACGCAGGGAATGAAAACGCCACGCCTGCAAAGGGAAAGCACTATCCGACGCGAAACGGCAGTTATGGCGCAGATGTGCTGTTGCTCGATGAAGCGGATGTAGCAGCGCTGATGGCTGCCGGAAATACCACGCTGCCGCGCCTGGCGAGTTCGGGCAGGGGCATGACGGCGCTGTACGACGTGGGCGACATCTCTGCGGAACGTTACATCATTGCCAGCCGGGGACAAATTTATTACCGCACTGCCTCATGGCAGGACGCCTGCCGGGAGTATATACGGCGCTCCTCCTCAGTAATGGCGGAAGAGGCGAAAAAGTTTTTCGACAGGTTTCATGCAGCGTGTGATGCAGGGCTTGATTATTACCAGGCCAGCGACGTCGCACGCGGCATCATCTCACTGGAAAGCGCCCTGAATCCTGCGCAAGACATTCAGGTAACTGCCGGTGCCGCTGATACCACCTTAAACGATATCCCGTTCTGAAAATGTCCTGCGGCCCGGAAGAAAACGGGTCGCGCCTCTCTTTCATCAGCATTAAGGGAAACTGATATGAAAATACAGAATGCGCAGTCTCTGGTTGTGGGGCAGGTTGTCAGCACAGTTCTTTACAATCGCGGACGGGGTGTGATTTTTGCGATCCACGGCGAGCAGAAACCGGCGTCAGTGGGTTCACTTTCGGGATGCGTTTCGTACGGCGGGAATGCGACATTTGACATTGCATTCGAGAGCGGCGGAATATCGCGCGCGCTGCCTGAAAGTATTCTTCATGGCAGGCAGTGGAGCATATTTCCGGAAATAAAAAGCGGTAAAGAAACGACGCGCATCGTAAAACAGGCAGAGGCAGAAGAACGCCGTAAAAAGCAGGCGCGGGAGGAAGAAGCCCGCAAATATGAAGCGGAATGTCAGCGTCTGAAAACGGCACCAGAATATGCTTCGCTTTCGCAGGATAAAAACGGCGCGGTACAGGTCACGTCAAATATACGCAGGGAACTTAAGGCGAAGTTTCCGGGCATTAAATTTTCCGTTCGCAAGCGCAGTTATGACAGCGTAAGCGTTATCTGGACAGACGGACCTACGGAGGAGGAAGTTAAATCTGTAACTGATAAGTATAAAGACAGCTATTTCGATCCCATGCAGGATATGGCTGTTTCCAGTGCGTCTCCATTTAACCGTATTTTCGGCGGTGTGGGTTACATCTTTACCGACAGAAATTATTCCGATGCCATGAAACAAAAAGCGGTGGATACCATCGCTAAAAAATATGGCAGCAGCCTGGAGGGTGAGAAAATTACGCTGGCCCGATTTAAATCGGGCGAGCTGTACCGGATCGGCCGGGATTGCTTCTGGCACAGTCAGGGCGTTCACGGTGAAATAAACAGAATACTTTCTGAAATGAAAGCATAAACAGCACGGGGCCGGATGGCTCCATTTTTTTGGGGCCTGTTATCCGTCACCGGTATTGAACCGGTGACAAATAAATAAAAACCGGTGCAAACTCTTCCTGCACGGCGCGGTAAAACATCAGGGGCGTTACCCATGTTAACCGTACCCGGCATTGAACCGGGAACGGTTAATTCTGTGCGCAGACTGCATTGACGGATTTAAACCAGCACAGGCACAGAAGAAAAAAAGTAATGCAGTCCGTAATAAGGATTTTAATCATTCATCCGTTGATTGCCGTACGTGGGATTTTACCCGCCTTGATGGCCTTATAATGTGCGTCGATAATCATCGCATAGTTATACCGGTTCTTGATCGTCACCGGAATATTTTTCATTCCCGCATTATACATTCCCACTGCCAGCCACGTTGTGCCGTACTGATTGAAGTTACGGCGCAGCAGCATGGCACCGATGAAAATATTCAGGCACGGATCGCTGAGGAGCTTTTCTTTACTGAGGCCGGGATATTCTTTCTGTAATCCGCGCATGGTCACCGAATTAATCTGCATGATGCCGTAATCGCTGCTGCCGGGCTTTCCGTCTTTGGTTTTGTTCGTATTTATGGCGGCAGGATTGTAGCGGGATTCCTGCCAGGCGATAGCACGCAGGTAGTCCGGATCAATGGAATACCATTCACCGGCTTTAATAAAACAGTCCGCATTCACGCTGGCTGAGAAAATGCCTGTCGCCAGCAGGGCTGCAGCGTGTATAAATAAACGCATAGCGGCTCCTGATTTGAAAAGTTCGGGGGTGCTTATTAACTCAATAATATCATAAGAAGTGGGATTTTACACACCACTCGCAAATTTATTTTTGCGATTTTAATTCTTTAATATCAGCGAGTTAGTTGTAAATCGTAGAAATTTTAGCCCATAACGTAATCTCTTCAAAGAAACTTTATAGTGCTTCAATAGTTCCTTGAAAGTAACTGCAAAGTACTCTAATTAAAAACAATGACTTACTAATATTTTAACTTAGGAGTGTCTGTGCAGGCACTGTTAAAGCCCTTTGTTGTTACTTTGTGGTTACTTGAAAAGTGGATGCGTTGAGTTTATTTTCTCATGCAGCATGAACAATCGGTCGCCCGGTCATCCGGTTACGGTTCACTCTAATATCAGGTTATGAGGCAAAAAATATGTCAGAGCACAATACACCTAAAAGTAATCGCGTTAATCTTACCGTTCCCTTTTCACTTATAGAAAAGGTTGATGCACACGTTGAAAAGAAGCTTGAAGACGGAGAGTCACGCGAAACGGCGAACCGGTCAGCTTTTATCATGGAGATGTTTAAGCTGGGACTTCGCGTTTATGAAAATAAAATCAGCAAGGACACTTCAGAAAAGACGCTGGATCAGAAGCTGGAATTTATCGCCAAGAACGTTCTGGTCAGCGGTTTTATAACTGACGCCATTTTTGGCATTCAGAAGGAAACCGTCGATCCTGCTAAAGTTATTAAAAACGAAATGCTCCTTGAGCCTGAGTGGTTAAAAGCTGTCAATGAGCGCGTGGCGGGGAAACTGCAGGAATATTTTAAATAATTAACAGGTGCCTGATGCTTTCTGTATTGCGTCAGGCAAAACTCTTTACTTTTCATTATGCTGGTCTGAATCTTTTTCCTCTTTTTTTAATGCTTCTGTCTCTCTTTTTTGTGCATCTCTGATATAACGCCGCAGCGTGAGTGCATTAATCCCGTACTGCGTGTAAATCTGCTTGCGTGTATGTCCGTCACGCAGAACAGCATTCACAGCCTGATCGCGGTCGCGTTTTGAGAGCACATTGCGATTATCATACTTGACGCGTTTTTCTTTAATAACAGGCGAATCCTTTTTTTCTCTCCACGCTTTTTTTACCCAGTCAAGGTTCACACCGAGAATATCGGCAGTCTGCTGGAGCGTTTTACCCTGAATCCGCAGTCGCACCGCAACCTCTTTGAGGTCACCGGATATTACCCTGTGCTCATCGCGTGTACCTATGTATCTGATGAGCGTTTCTGCCGAAATACGGTATTCGGAAAGAATATCTTTCCTGAGCATGCCCTGGCTTAATTTTTGTTTTATCGTCTCGACGTCTTCCGGTGTCAGTTTTTTTTCTCTCTCACGGGGCGTAATTTCTTTTCCATCACGCTCTGCTATTTTTCTTATTGCATGATAAATTCCCGCCCGCGTTACCCCGCAGGCCTTTTCAATTTCTTCCAGCGTCATCTTTGGTTCAGCATGATACATGGCTGAAATCAGTTCCCACTGCTTCCAGCGGTAATCCATCGCGGATTTTCCCTTGCGTTTTTTAATCAGGTTATAAACGTAGGCTTCAGAGCAGTTTTGTTCTTCACATATATCCCTGACGCGCCAGCCAAGCATAACGCGCGCCATGACTTTCTCCGCGTCGGGGCCGTTTTTTCTTTTTCTCTGCGTCGTGGGTACATTTTCATCAGCAGCCTCCGCGGTATTTTTTACCGCCGGCAGTGCAGGCTTTTTTTCCGGTCCGGCGTATTCACCCGGATCGGTAAATATAGCCTTTTCCAGGCTGTTCTTTAATTTACGTGCCTGCCAGAGGTTTACGCAGGGACGGGGAAGGGGGGAGAAAAAATTCGCATTTATCATTATCCAGGCATCCGGATCAGCGGTATCTGAATATATGCTCAGTTGCGCGAGCGTTCGTTCCGCAGCTGCCTGTAGTTGCCTGGCGGGAACGCGTTTTTTAATAAATACGAGCAGGGGGATCGTGACGAGCTGGCAGGCATAGTAGCGGTTGTCTCTGACGATGACTTCAAACCAGCCGGGGTCGCGCCTGTAATGAAACAGGGCTTCATTAAGCAGGACAGTTAAGGGTACCTCATGATTTATCCTAAGAAATTCAGCCGCAAAGCCCGCCGGATCGGCGACAAGAACAACCAGGTCGGCAGTGTCAGCCATAATTTTTCTTTTCCATTCAGCCAGTTAGTGAGACAAGCGAAAATTCTCACCATCACGATAAATGAAATTGATCAGTAAGATCAATAACTTAAATTGAAGTATGCGATCCGGAAGCGTAAAAAAACGTCAACCCGTCAGGAAAACGTAAGTTTCTGCTGCGATACCACAGATATGTAAAGGAGGCGTAACCGGCACAACAGTAATTTGACTTAAGGTAATACCGACAGCGACAAAAGATAGTTTAACCAACTCATCATTATATCTCTAACTGAGGAAAAATCCTATGAAGGGCACTCTCTCTTCGTGTGTAAATTACTGCCGCAAGGCAGGGGCGGTAGCGTGGAAAAAAGTGAACAAGACTGCGTTGTTCTCTGCACTGGCGCTCCTGGCTGTTTCTGCCATGCCCGCCCACGCCGTAGACTACTTCGCCGGGGCCAAAACTGATGTTAACGATACCTTCGGTAGTAATTCAGCGGTTGTTTACATCCTTTATATTCTGGAAATTGCATTCATCGCGTTCACCTACATCAAAACCAAAAACCTGGCGCTGTTCGGTAGCATCGCTGCGCTGCTGGTTTTCGTTAACGTCGCCTTTAACGTGATCCCTTCTTAACGACTGCTTATGGAAAAACGTGACCGGTATACCTATGCGGCTACGTTTTCCGAGCAAAGGCGCTTCGTGGGGCTGCCACCTGATGAGTTCTGCCTGTATGTGCCGCTGGCACTGCTGGCAGTTTTCCTCAACATGTGGATTTTCGGCCCCACGCTCTTGGCCGCCGTGGTTGGAATTCGTCATCTCAAGAAAGGCCGCGGTTCTCAGTATCTTCTCAACCTTGCGTACTGGTGCCTGCCCACCTCAGTGATGCGCTTCTTTATCAGCATCCTGCCAGACAGCTACAAACGGCACTGGGTCGCCTGACCCCCTCCGGAGACAACATGGAATTAAAGCTGCGTTCGGCGGGAAACCGCAATATGGCCGTGGCTATTCTGGTGCTGCTCGTTATCGCAATCCTCGCGCTCATACTCTGCTGGCGCCTTTACAGTGATAACCGCGCGCTGATGAATCAGCTTCTCAATAACCGTCAGACCATCATCGTTCCTTACGGCGCAGACACGCCGTTCAGCTTTACCGGCGAGCGCGGCGATGCCCGCTACCTGCGCCTGATGGCGCTGGCGTGGCTGAACCTGCGCCTCAATATCTCCGACAAAAATGCAGAAGCCAGCCACGAAATGCTGCTGGCAGGTGCCTGCGACGGCGCGGAGAAATCACTCAAAGGTGTGCTGGCTGATGAAGCCTCACGCGTGAAAGGCAACAGCGGCGGCTCGGTGTTCTATCCCAAAGACGTCAGCGTCTGGCCGGACAGGGGCATCGTGGATGTTACCGGCGATCTGCAGCTGAGCTATGGGCTGCATGACGGTAAGCCGGTGAAGAAGCACTACCGCCTGCGCACTGACACCCGCAACAACCGTCTCTGCTGGAGCGCTTTCCTGGAGGTTCCTGATGCGTAAATCCCTGCTAATCAGCGCCGTGGCGCTGCTGACCGTCTTCGGCGCCCACGCCGAACAGCTGACGCTTAATCCCGGCGCCCGCGTGAACGCGGCCGTGAGCAATACCAACCCGAACTACCTGCGCGTTAATGACGACCGTATCCTCAGCGTGCAGGCGGCGCAGGGGGTGCTGAGCGCCAAATCACCCACGCCGGAAGGCGCGATTGTGTTCTCTACCGTGACCGACAAGCCGTTCACCATGTTCGTGCAGACCGCGTCCGGTTTTGCCTTCTCGGTACAGGCGACGCCGGGCAAACGTGCGGGCTTAAGCCTGACGGTGGATAACCGCGACGTGAAGGGTACGGAAGAGGCGCGGGAGTATGAACAGAAGCAGGACACCTACAGCGCGCTCATCAGCGGGCTGGTCGGGCGCTTCATCACCAACCGGAAGCCGGCAGGCTACGTGTTCAGTAAAAACACCGACGTACCGGTGAGCGGAGCGGTGGAAAGCGCCTTTTCGCTGCGTCCGGTCACCGCGTGGCAGGGCGACCGGGTGCGCATCGTGCGCACCGACATTACCAGCCTTTCCTCACAGCGTATTCGTCTGAGCGAACGCTACTTCTGGAGCCCGGGCGTCATGGCAGTGGCGTTTCATCCGCAGCTCGACGTGCTGGAGCCGGGGGCAAAGGTCTCGGTGATCACCGTGTTCCGCACGAAAGGAGGCCCGGATGAACCTTAATACGCTGGTCCGCAGCAAGCAGCGCCGGCTGTTTGGCATCATTCTGGCCGCCGCTGCTGTGATCATCGGCGGGCTCTATCTGGCTAACCGGGGCGCGGCCGGGCACACCGGTGGTAAAGAGGAAAAACCGGACAGGGCCACCGCCGAGCCGGACCTGACCGGCGGGGGCGTGGTGAATGCCTTTGACGGTTCCGCACAGGGCTCGCTGCTGGTCACCGCGCAGAACCGCGAGAAGGAGGCGCGCGAGCAGCTTTCCGCTATGCAGAAAGACTTCAAATCACTGAAAGACCAGATGTCGGATGTGATGAACAACAACAAATCGCTGCAGCAGAACGTGAGCGACCTGATGGAACAGCTGAAAAATCAGCAGAACCAGCAAAAGCAGGCGCCTGCCGGTCAGCAGGCACAACAGGGCGCGCAGCAGGGGGCGCAGCAGGGCGCGGGCTACACGCCGCCGCGCACGGAATACTCGTTTGCGCCCGCGCCGGTGCAGACCGGGCAGATCGACAACCAGACGTTCGATTATTCGCAGTTTGAGCCAAAAACCAAAGACGCCTCGTTCTGGGTGCCGACCGGTACGTTCTCTGATGCCATCATCATTGAAGGGGCCGACGCCAACGCTTCGGTGCGCGGTGAGAACAACCTGGTGCCGATGCAGTTCAAGCTCAAGGGCAGGGCGCACATGCCGGGCAACAACAAAATGGTGCAGCTGGATAACTGCTTTGTGACGGCAGCGG
>NZ_CALNWY010000052.1 GCF_940807255.1 Mixta sp. Marseille-Q2659
AGCCCAATGGAGCGCTTCTTCAGGAGTCTGAAGAACGAATGGGTACCGGTGACGGGTTACACAAGCTTCAGCGATGCAGCCTGGGCAATAACGGACTATATCGTTGGGTATTACAGCGCGCTCAGGCTGCATGAATATAACGGTGGATTACCACCAAATGAACCGGAAAGTCGATACTGGAAAAACCCTAAAGCGGTGGCCAGTTTTTGTTGACCACTACAATCTGGAGAGCGGTATTCCTTTGCGTATGATGTTCAATCTGATAAATCAGAGTCACATTTAGTCACTGCTGAATTTTCTTGCCCTAAAGAATAAGAGAGCGTTCCGCCACTCAGTTTCACTTCAACACACACCGTATAAAGCTGATGATTCGCTCCTCCTCCTTTTTCAATACTAAAGCTTCAATATTCAAACATGTTAAATTTTCTCAGGCACACCTTTTCTGATTATGCCTCTCTATTATTGAATTTTCACAGCCATAAAAAATGCGCCCGCAGGCGCATCTCATTCAGTGCAGGCAGCACTGCTTATACTTTTTACCGCTGCCGCAGAAGCAGGGATCGTTGCGGCCCGGTTTCTGCTCGGCAACCATCGGCTGCTGCGGCGCAGGTATCGCCTCCGGCTGGGCAAGCCAGTAATCGTGCAGTGCCAGCGCGGCGGGGCGAATAGCGGCGAAACGTTCTTCCATCTCTTCCGGGGAGAGCGTCTCCAGCTGCGGGAAATTCTCTTCCCTGCCGTGCAGGGCGATGGCGTCGAGTGCAGGCTGTAGCTCTGCCGGCAGCGACGACCAGTCGCTTAACGCCACACCGCGCATATAGCCGAAACACCACTCTTCCACCACGGTAAAATCCTGGCCTTCGGTCTCACGAACGCCAAACAGCGGTTCGAACTGCTCAGGGAAGTCGGCAAGGCGATCGGCAATATCGTTCATATGCTGGAAGCACAGCTCCATAAAACGATTCATCTCGCGCTCGTTGCTCCACTTAGGAATGCGGTTCTGTCCACCCCAAAGCGCAACCAGCCATTCGCTCGGCTCAATGCTTCTTGGGCCGGAAAGCACGGCGGTCAGCAGGCCATCCAGCTCGGCGACGTCCACGATCGATTCATCGTTGCCATATTTTTCCAGCATTTCGTCAAGCCATTGCAGCTCTTTCTCGGTCAATGGGCCTTCTTTCATACTGTTGCCTCCTGGGCGCTTAGGTACAAAACCGCAGCAGTGTACACGCTTATCTGCTCAGCTTAGTTATAAATCTGGCAACAGGCCCAGCGCGGTGGGGGGAACTTTACGATAGCTGCCAGAATGAATACTGATCCGGCAGCTTTATCCACGTGAGAACAATTATTAATAATAAAGGATGTTTCACAGAAAAGGCCGTTATATATTAATATGCCAAATTATGAATATCTTTATTATGAAAAAAGTATAGTGCTACCCTCAATAAATCATTTCAGCATATGAAGGAATTGAATCATTGAGTTCTCTGTCATCAATTTTACTTTTTCATAATAAATTGGTTCAGGTAATGGAGAATCCCAGGTATGAATATCATTTTTATTAAAGGCGATGCATCTCATCGCTGTCGCCTTCAAGTCTTTCCCTTTTTTATCATACTCACTAAAATCATTCACAGTGAATCTCATGCTTTCTTTTCTTGCTTTTTTTATCTCGGCTGGACAAACCAATTTTATATTTCCAAGCGAAAATTCGCTAACGCCAGTAATGAAAAATTTCTCAGGGATATCTTTATAATATCGGGTGTTCCAGAGGGCATTGTTAAACATAGCATGTGAATAGATTTTTCTTTCGATGTAATATTGATGAGTTCGCCAGTCACTGATTCCTGACAGATACATTGCCATATTGATTACCATGTTAGGCAATGGTCTGTACCAGATACTAAATACAGCAATTACAATAGGGATACTAACTAAAATAGCAGTGATACTTGTGACCCAGCCTTTCTTTTTACGCTCATTTACCACCATAGCGCCTGGCAGGATGCCGATAGTAACAATAGCAGAAGCCAACACAGTAATTATTACTATCTCAGTCCAGTCATTTGTGCCCTCGCTAAAATCAAGTTGATTAAGCGGAAACATCATGGGAAGTATCTGTACAATTCCAGGCCCCAAAAGTTGTAAAGGTAACCAAAAAACTAACCCTTTTTTTGGGGTAAACGCTCAAATTTTTTGATACGGTGTAGCGAAGGTGTACGTAATTTAAATAAACGGGAGTAAGTAAAGTGATAGCTAAAAGCAAGAATGATTACGAGGGATAAAAATGTAATCACGTAGCCATTCCATTCCGTAAAGTAATATGTTGAATAACCAGCAATTAACATGAGGCATATAAGTGAGCTATTTATATAGCAAACACTGGAAACGCTATGGGGAATAGCAGGATACTTCTTAAAATGTTTTTCATAACCGGTATAAATAACGATTAAAATAAAAGACGATATAAAAATTATCAAGCTAAATCCCAGAAGTGATAAAAGAGTGAAGAAAAATATAATGCTTAAGGATGAGCTGATACTTGCAGCATCAAAGAAAACATCCAGCCTTTCAATATTTGATAAGTAAAGCCATATGACAGCTATCGTGCATCCGGTAATAAAAGTCGAGGAAGTTATTAATGAAATAATAAATCTCTTGCTTATAGTTCTTAAAAGGGCTGTTTCCATGCGTCGAGTCCCATGCTGATATATCGTTTGGTTTGTCTGGAAGGATTTATATGTTCAGTAGTTTTGCCAGTTAATTAGCGCGTAAACGAACCGGCAATACCTTCATGATACATGCCCCCCTATTGTACGCACCGTAATTTACAGCAATTTTCCTGGCAATATAAACCAGCTTCCTTTAATCATCCTCAAACCCATTCATCCGCCAACCTCAACCGCAGCGTTTATAGTCATTGGGCTTCCTCATAACTCTGGAGAACTCATGACGCTGCGCCTGCCTTTACTGTTGATCCTGACCTGTCTCTCTTTTTACGCTCCGGCACATAACCTTATCGACGGCCAGCGCGTGGCGCCGGTTGGCGTTGCGGATAAGGGGGAACTTATCCTGCAACAGGGCGAGCCGGGCTACCGCAGCTGGAACAGCGCGCGGCTCGCTGGCAAAACCGGCGTGGTGCTGCATATGGCGGGCCGCCTCTCGGCCAAAGCGCTGAATGAGTCGCTGATTCAGGCCATCGCCGACGCGCGTTTCCCGGCGCAAACCTTCCAGATCACCACCATTGTGAATACCGACGATGCGATTCCCGGCAGCGCGATCTTCGTGCGGCGCAGCCTCGAAAGCAGCAAGCAGCAGACGCCCGCCGCGCTGTTCGTGGTTGATGAGCAGGGCGCAGTCAGGCGCGCCTGGCAACTGGAGGCGGGCGGTTCCGCCGTCGTGGTGCTGGATAAACAGGGACGGGTGCGTTTTGCTAAAGATGGCGCGCTTACACAGGGCGAAGTGCAGCAGGTTATAACGCTGATCCGGCAGCTGTTGACCTGAAAATGCAGCGGTAACAAGCGTAGCGCGGCGGCGGGTTGTTAATTGCGGGTAAATCTTTGTGACGTAACCGCTGCACAAAAGGAAAATTCTGAAGATTGCGCTACGCTTTGCAAACACAGCAAAGCAGAAAACAGCGCCAGCGTTCTGCTTTGAAACTACGTTATGCAGGTCACTGCGGCTCTCCATCTGCCGTCACCATGCGCTTCTGTAGAAATCGCCGCGATGAGGAACCAGGGACAGCAACGATGAACGCCAACTATGAAGATGAACTGCAAGCACTCCGGGACGCGCTGCAACTCCGCCTCGATCAGCTCCTGCCGGCGGGCGAGCAGCAGGATCTGGTCTATACGGCAATGCGCGAAGGCACGCTGGTCGCGGGCAAGCGCGTAAGGCCGCTGCTGTTGGTGCTGGCGGCGCGCGATTTAGGCTGCGATGCCGCGCAGCCCGGCCTGCTCGATCTCGCCTGTGCGGTGGAGATGGTGCATGCCGCATCGCTGATGCTGGATGATATTCCTGCATGGACAACGCGCAGCTGCGTCGCGGCCGACCGACCATTCACCGACAGTATGGCGAAAACGTCGCGATACTCGCCGCCGTCGCGCTGCTGAGCCGCGCCTTTGGCGTGGTCGCGGAGGCGCAGTCGCTGCCGCACGCCTGCAAAACGCAGGCGGTTGCCGAACTCTCTACCGCCGTCGGCCTGCAAGGCTTGGTGCAGGGCCAGTTCCTCGATCTGAGCGAGGGTGGCCACGCGCGCAGCGCTGAAGCGATCCTGCTGACTAACGAACTGAAAACCAGCCGACTGTTCGACGCCACGCTGCAAATGGCGGCGATCGTCGCCGATGCGCCGCCGCAGGCGCGCCAGCGTCTGCGCTGCTTCGCACAGGATTTAGGGCAGGCGTTTCAGCTAATGGATGATCTCGCCGATGGACTGAGCGGCACCGGCAAAGACCTCAATAAAGACAGCGGTAAATCGACGCTGGTGGCGATGCTGGGTGCCGACGCGGTACATCAGCGGTTACGCGAACACTTGCGCAGCGCCGACGAACATCTCGCCAGCGCCTGCAAGCGGGGCGTTGCCACCCAACGGTTTATGCACGCCTGGTTTGATAAACAGATGGCGCTGTTCGGCCAGAGCAGGACGCAGTCGCTACCGGAGTGTTAATGAAGGACCTGACTCAACGCAAAAACGATCATCTGGATATTGTCCTGAACAGCGCGCCGCGCGTTAAAAAGCAGGCTACCGGCTTTGAGCAGTGGCGCTTTGAACACTGTGCGCTGCCGGAACTCAGCCTGGATGAGATCGATCTGCGCGTCCCGCTGTTCGGCAGGACGTTGCAGGCGCCGCTGCTGATCAGTTCAATGACCGGCGGCGCCAGCCGGGCAAAAACCATTAATCGCCATCTGGCGCAGGCGGCGCAGGCGCTGGGGCTGGCGATGGGCGTCGGCTCGCAGCGCGTGGCGCTGGAAAGCGACGATAACTGGGGCTTAACCCGCGAACTGCGGCAGGTTGCGCCGGATATTGCGCTGCTGGCCAATCTGGGCGCGGCGCAGATCGCCAGCACAAAGGGCCTCGACTATGCGCGACGGGCGGTAGAGATGATCGAGGCGGATGCGCTCATCATTCATCTCAATCCGTTGCAGGAGGCGCTGCAGAGCGGCGGCGATCGTGACTGGCGCGGCGTGCTGGCGGCGATAGAAAACACGGTAAACGCACTGCCGGTGCCGGTTGTCGTCAAAGAGGTTGGGGCCGGACTGTCGGTTGCAGTAGCGCAACGGCTGGCCGAGGTGGGCGTGGCGATGCTGGATGTGGCGGGTGCGGGCGGCACCAGCTGGGCGGCAGTAGAAGGCGAACGCGCCGCAACGGAACATGCACGCGCGGTGGCGATGGCCTTTGCCGACTGGGGCATTCCCAGCGCGCAGGCGCTGTGCGATCTGCATCAGGCGCTGCCGCAGATGCCGCTGATCGCCTCCGGCGGCATCGCTGACGGCATCGACGTTGCCAAAGCGCTGCGTTTAGGGGCGACGCTGGCGGGCGGGCGGCGGGCGTGCTGGGCAGCGCGACCATCTCCGGCGAGGCGGTCGCGGCGCATTTTCAGGTCGTGATCGAACAGCTGCGCGTCGCCTGTTTTTGTACCGGCAGCGCCAGCCTGAGCGCGCTGCGTCAGGCAACGCTGGTACGCGATCGATGAGCCACTTTGCCGTTATCGCGCCGCCGCTTTACAGCCATGTGCGGGCGCTGGAAGCGCTGGCGCAGCAGCTGATAGCGCGTGGTCATCGCATCACTTTTATTCAACAGGCGGAGGCGCGCACGCTGCTCAGCGATGCGCGCATCGGCTTTCTGGCAGTTGGCGAACAGAGCCATCCGACGGGCAGCCTGGCGCGCACTTTACGGCTGACGGCGCGCCCGTCCGGGCTGGGTATTTTTCGGCTGATTGACGATCTGGCGAACACCACCGATATGCTGTGTCGCGAACTGCCCGCCGCGCTGCAAAAAAGCGGCGTGGATGGGCTGATTGTCGATCAGATGGAGGCGGCGGGCGGCCTGGTGGCCGAGGCGTTGGGGCTGCCGTTCGTCTCGGTAGCCTGCGCGCTGCCGGTTAACCGCGATGAGCAGATCCCGCTGCCGGTGATGCCGTTTAACTATGGAACCAGCGCGCGCAGCCAAAAGCTCTACGCCTCCAGCACCAGAGTTTATGACTGGCTGATGCGGCGCCAGGGCGAGGTGATTGCCCGGCACGCGCGCGCCTTCGGTCTGAGCGAGCGGCGGGCGTTGCATGAATGCCTGTCGCCGCTGGCGCAAATCAGCCAGACCTTGCCTGCCTTCGATTTTCCTCGTCAGCTACCCGCCTGCTTTCATGCCGTCGGCCCGCTGCGTAATGCGGCGGCGTCGCCAGGCAGCGAAAAGGGCAATCGGCCGCTGGTGTTCGCTTCGCTGGGGACGCTGCAGGGGCATCGCTATCGTCTGTTCCTGAATATTGCGCGCGCCTGTCGCCGCCTTGATGTACGTCTGCTGATTGCGCACTGCGGCGGACTGAATGCCGCGCAGGCGGCAAAGCTGGCAAGCTATGGCGCAGAGGTCACCGATTTTGCCGATCAGTCAGCGGTGCTGTGCCAGGCGCAGGCGGTCATCACCCACGGCGGGCTGAATACCGTAATGGATGCCATCGCCAGCGCCACGCCGATCCTCGCAATTCCGCTGGCGTTCGATCAGCCGGGCGTGGCGGCGCGCGTGGTTTACAGCGGCATTGGCCGTCGCGCCTCGCGCTTCGCTGGCAGCGGCACGCTGGCGCAACATCTCAAGGCGCTGTTAAGCGATAACGGGTATCGCCAGCGGCTGATCGCCATGCAGCCGCAGCTCCGGCAGGCGGGTGGCGTGGCGTTGGCGGCGCAGATCGTCGAGCAGGCGCTGAGCGCGAAGCGGCCGGTGCTGGCGGGAGCCGCCTGATGAAAGCGCGCTGGGATTTGATCCTGGTCGGCGGCGGGCTGGCCAACGGGCTAATCGCCTGGCGGCTACGCCAGCTACGGCCTGAGATTGATCTGCTGCTGATTGAGGCGGGCGCGCAGGCGGGCGGCAACCATACCTGGTCCTTCCATCAGGACGACCTGACGGCTGAGCAGCAGTGGATCGCGCCGCTGGTGGCGCATCGCTGGCCCGGTTACGAGGTGCGTTTTCCGCGCTGACGCGTACGCTGGATGGCGGTTATCTCAGCATTACTTCCGAGCGTTTTGCGGCGGTAATAGCGCAGGCGCTGGGCGACAGATTACTGCTTAATACGCCGGTTGCCAGCCTGACGCCTGGTTCGGTTACGCTGGCTAATGGTGAGCGGCTAAGCGCCGCCGCCGTGATTGACGGGCGCGGCTATCAGCCCAGCCCGCATCTGACCATTGGCTTTCAATCCTTCCTGGGGCAACAGTGGCGGCTCAGCCAGCCGCACGGCTTGACGCGCCCGCTGTTGATGGATGCCACGGTGGATCAGTCGGCGGGCTATCGTTTTGTGTATACGCTGCCGCTCTCCGCTGACGAAGTGCTGATTGAAGACACGCACTATATCGATCGCGCCACGCTCAGCAGCGATCGGGCACGCCAGCATATTCAGGAATACGCGCAGCGCCAGGGCTGGCAGCTGGCGCAGTTGCAACGCGAAGAGCAGGGCAATCTGCCGATTACGCTGGCAGGCGATTATCACGCCTTCTGGCGGGAAAAAGCGGGCCAGCCATGCAGCGGATTGCGCGCCGGACTGTTTCATTCCACCACCGGCTACTCGCTGCCGCAGGCGGTGGCGCTGGCCGACCTGGTTGCCCGCCAGCCGAATCTGGACGCCGCCGCACTGTTTAATCTGCTGCACGCTTATGCGCAGCGCCAGTGGCGGCGCCAGCGCTTCTTCCGCCTGCTTAATCGCATGCTGTTCCTGGCGGGACGCGCCGATCGCCGCTGGGAGGTAATGCAGCGCTTTTATCGACTTAATCCAGGGCTTATCGCCCGCTTTTACGCCGGCCAGCTGAGGCTGACCGATATGGCGCGGATCCTGACGGGCAAGCCACCGGTTCCGGTTGGCGAAGCGCTGCGGGCCGTACTTAAACAAACTCCCCGGCTGCGAGCCTTCAGTGATGAATAAAACAATTGTAATCGGCGCCGGTTTTGGCGGCCTGGCCTTAGCGATTCGCCTGCAGGCGGCAGGCGTTCCCACTTTGCTGCTTGAACAGCGCGATAAGCCGGGTGGCCGCGCCTATGTTTACCAGGATCGGGGCTTTACCTTTGATGCCGGGCCAACGGTGATTACCGATCCCAGCGCCATCGAGGAGCTGTTTACCCTGGCGGGCAAAAAGATGGCGGATTATGTCGACCTGCTGCCGGTCACGCCGTTTTACCGCCTGTGTTGGGAGTCGGGCCAGATCTTTGATTACGACAACGATCAGGAACGACTGGAGGCGCAGATCCGCCGCTTTAATCCGCGCGATGTGGAAGGCTACCGGCGCTTTCTCGATTACTCAAAAGCGGTGTTTAAAGAGGGCTACCTGAAGCTGGGCACGGTGCCGTTTTTATCGTTTCGCGACATGCTGCGCGCCGGGCCTCAGCTGGCGCGGCTGCAGGCCTGGCGCAGCGTTTACAGCATGGTGGCAAAATTTATTGAAAATGAACATTTACGCCAGGCGTTCTCGTTTCATTCGCTGCTGGTGGGCGGCAACCCGTTCGCCACCTCCTCGATCTATACGCTGATCCATGCGCTGGAGCGCGAATGGGGCGTCTGGTTCGCGCGTGGCGGCACCGGCGCGCTGGTGCAGGGGCTGGTGCGGCTGTTTGAGGATCTGGGCGGTCAGCTGATGCTGAATGCGGAGGTCACGAAGCTGGAAGCGGAGGGGGCGCGTATCAGCGCGGTGCAGCTGGCGGACGGACAGCGTATCGCGGCGGCGGCGGTCGCCTCCAACGCCGACGTGGTGCATACCTACGAAAAGCTGCTGGGGCATCATCCCACCGGCGTGGCGCGTGCGGCCAGCTTAAAGCGCAAGCGCATGAGCAACTCGCTGTTTGTGCTTTATTTCGGCCTCAACCATCATCACAGCCAGCTGGCGCACCATACCGTTTGCTTCGGGCCGCGTTATAAAGAGCTGATTGAGGATATTTTTCATCGCGATGCGCTGTCGGAAGACTTTTCTCTCTATCTGCACGCGCCCTGCGTCACCGATCCTTCGCTGGCGCCGCCCGGCTGCGGCAGCTATTACGTACTGGCGCCGGTGCCGCATCTGGGTACGGCGAATCTTGACTGGACGGTGGAAGGGCCGCGCCTGCGCGATCGCATTTTCGCCTATTTGGAACAGCACTACATGCCCGGCCTGCGCGATCAGCTGGTGACGCACCGCATGTTTACACCGTTTGATTTTCGCGACCAGCTTGGCGCGCATCACGGCTCAGCGTTTTCCATTGAGCCGATCCTGCGCCAGAGCGCCTGGTTCCGGCCCCACAACCGCGACAGCCGCATTCCCAATCTCTATCTGGTCGGCGCGGGCACCCATCCGGGCGCGGGCATTCCGGGCGTTATTGGATCGGCGAAGGCCACCGCCGGACTGATGCTGGAGGCGCTTTCCCGATGAACAGCACGTTGATGGATCATGCCACCGAGACGATGGCGGTCGGCTCAAAAAGTTTTGCTACCGCGTCGAAGCTGTTCGACGCGCCAACCCGCCGCAGCGCGCTGATGCTTTATGCCTGGTGCCGCTACTGCGATGACGTTATCGATGGTCAGGTGCTGGGCTTTCATCATCCGGCGGCCAGCAGCGGCAGCGCACTTCAGCGGCTGGAGATGCTGAAAACCCAGACGCAGCGCGCCTTTGCCGGCGCGGAGATGCAGGAGCCCGCCTTTGCCGCCTTTCAGGAGGTGGCGACCCGCCACAGCATTCCGCCGCAGCTGGCGTTCGACCATCTGGAAGGGTTCGCTATGGATGTACGCGAAACCCATTATGAAACCCTTGAGGATACGCTGCGCTACTGCTATCACGTGGCGGGCGTGGTCGGGCTGATGATGGCGCGCATTATGGGCGTGCGCGACGAGGCGGTATTGGATCGCGCCTGTGATTTGGGCCTGGCGTTTCAGCTGACCAATATCGCCCGCGATATCGTCGAGGATGCGCAGGCGGGGCGCTGTTATCTGCCCGCACAGTGGCTGGCGGCGGAAGGGATGAGCGCCGCGCAGATTCCCGAGCCTGCTTATCGCCCGCATCTGGCGCGTCTGGCGCAGCGGCTGGTGGCAGAAGCGGAGCCCTATTATGCTTCGGCGCTGGCGGGCCTGCCCGGATTGCCGTTGCGTTCCGCATGGGCGATCGCGTCGGCGCACGGCGTCTATCGGGAGATTGGCGTTAAGGTCAGTGCCGCAGGCCCGCGCGCCTGGGATCGGCGGCAGGGCACGCATCGGCTGGAAAAAGTGGGATTACTGATTAAAGGCGCGGCGCTGGCGCTGGGTTCTCGCGTTGCCAATCCGCCGCCGCGCGATCCCGCTTTATGGCAGCGCCCGCGCCGTAAAAGCGGACATCACGGCCTGTGAGAAATTAGCGACGATCGGGTTGTTCGGCGTTTTGCTCTGCGTTTGACGGACGGGCCTCTTTGCTGGCGTTCTGGCGGGAAGCCGCACGAGGCGGACGCGCTTTCTTGCCGTTGCGCTCGCGCAGCGTCGCCTGCAGCTTCTCAACCGGCGGCGCATAGAGAAAGCCGAAAGAGACGCAGTCTTCTTTCCCGCGCACCGCATGATGCAGCCGATGCGCCATATAAAGCCGTTTCAGGTAGCCGCGGCGCGGAATATAGCGAAACGGCCAGCGCTGATGCACCAGTCCGTCATGCACCATAAAATAGATCGCGCCATAGAGCGTCATCCCGGCGCCGATCCATTGCAGCGGCCAGTAACCCGCCGTGCCCAGCGCAATCAGCGCAATCGCCAACAGCGCGAATACCACGGCGTAGAGATCGTTTACCTCAAACCAGCCGGTACGCGGCTCATGATGAGAGAGATGCCAGCCCCAGCCCCAGCCGTGCATGATGTACTTGTGCGCCAGCGTGGCGACGACTTCCATGATGGCGACGGTCGCCAGCACAATCAGGGTATTCCACAGCACCAGCATCGTGACTCCTTGTTTCCCCGCCCCGGCATCTGTGTGCGCGTGGCGGTAACGCTTCAAAGGCTCTTGCCCACCAACAAAAACTGAAAAGGCCGCTGCCCGTTCAGGCTTTCACGTGATGCTGAGTATAGCAACAGAGCCGCCAGCGTGAGGGGCAGCGTGGTTATTATTTCTTATTATCCTGCCGGATAAATAAATATATTAATAAACAGAATTATTCGAGAGAAATAATCGTTATTATTTTCTTGCGCGTTATTTTTAATAAAAATATTGAGTAAACAAATAAACGGTAATTTTTATTTTTATACTGATCTCGTCGCTTATTGGAATCTGCCCTTTATTCGATTATAATGCGCGCGATAAACAGGTTTCCAGGTCACGATATAATGATGAATAACTTTGAGCTTTTCCAGGATTCAGAAAATGAATCATCATGGTTTAACAAGGCGTTAGAAAAACTAAATGTCAATTATTCATCAGGCTGGCCAGATATATTTGGCGAGAAAATTCAGGCCGCATTTGAAAATAAACAAAAAATAAAAACTCTGAGCCTGTTCAGCGGCGGCGGCGGCCTGGATATTGGTTTTCATCAGGCGGGTTTCGACATTGTTGAATGTAACGAAATTATCCCTGAGTTTGCCAAAACGCTGGAAATGAATGCGCAGCCCGGCGGCATTTTGCACGGCAGCCATGTCGTTTGTCAGGATATTAACGCTTACGATCCAGACTTGCAGGATATTGACTTTATTATCGGCGGCCCGCCGTGTCAGACCTTTTCCGCCGCCGGTGCCAGGGCGGCGGGCGTTAACGGCACCGATGACGAGCGTGGCAACCTTTTCCTGCAGTACGCACGCCTTATTTATAAGCTCCAGCCTGCGGGCTTCCTGTTTGAAAATGTCTATCGCGTGATCGGCGCGCAGTCCGGCAAAGCCTGGGAACAGATCCAGGCGGCCTTTGAAGAGCTGGGATACAAGCTGCACTGGCGCATTCTGGATGCGGCGGATTACGGTGTGCCGCAGTTCCGCGAGCGGCTGATTATCGTCGGTCTGAAAAAGGGGCAGTTCAACTTCCCGCAACCTTCGCATGGGCCGGACTCACAGGACCAGCGCGACTACTATTCAGCGGCGGACGCCATCGCCAGCGTTACCAGCGCGGTCATTCCAAAACCGATCGGCGGACGGCACGGCCATCTGCTGGAGGATATTCCGCCGGGCCTGAATTACAGTTTCTACACCGAAAAAATGGGCCATCCGACGCCCTGGTTCGCATGGCGATCCAAGTTTTCCGATTATCTCTACAAAGCGGATCCAGAGAGGCCGGTGCGGACGCTGAAAGCGCAGGGCGGGCAATACACCGGCCCGTTCAGCTGGGAAAACCGCCCTTTTTCTATTGAAGAGCTGAAGCGGCTGCAAACCTTCCCGGACCGCTATCAGCTTAACGGCGCGCGGCAGAAAGCGATTCATCAGTTAGGCAACTCGGTGCCGCCGCACTTTGCGCGCATTCTGGCGCTGAGCATTCGCGACCAGGTGTTCGGTGCCGAAATGCCGTTTGCGCTGCGCTATCTGGATAACAGCGTCGAGCTGGGTTTTCGCGCCAGGAAATCGGCGCTGACTAAGGTTTACGCGCAAAAAGCGAGTGAAGCGATAGCGCTATTGAAGCGCCAGCGCAGCCAGAGGCGAAAGCGGCGAAGGCCAATTTTTCTTTAACGTCGGCAGCGATCTTAAGGTAATGCTGAGCAGCCAGCCAAACGCGGCGGATTACGGCGTACATTATGCGCTGATAAAAGAGACGCTGACCCTCGCTCTGCGCGATCGACAAGATGCCGCCGCGGATTGCTATCGCATTCAGATCCAGCTGGCGACGCCGGTTTCCGGCATTCGCACTATCGTGATGGATAGCGGCTTAACGGAAAAAACTTCGCTGCTGCTGCTATGGAAAGCGCTGGAAATCATCGCCCGCCAGCATCTGCATAAAGACGATCTGGTGCAGCTGTTTGGCTATTACCAGTATAAAAATCGCTACCATATTGCCATCGACTACTTTGCTCCGCAGATGCAGCAGGATACTTTCTGGACGCTTTATCAGCATATCGCCCAGGGAACGGAGACCGGTGAAATTATGCCGAAAGCGACGTTATGTCAGCGCTATAAATGCACCCTGGCAACGCTGACGCAAACGCTGGTGGCGCTGAAAGCCATTGGTTTTGAGATTCGCAACAGCAATACGAACAAGCAGATAAAAGAAGGTATGGTGCTGATTCCTTATCCTTATCCCACGCTGAACGAGCGCAGCCTGCAACGCTTAACCATTCTGTGAGAAAAAAATGACAGAGAAATATATTCGGGTTTTTACCGATCGCAGCGAGTATTACAGCGAGACGGGCGAGGTAACGGTTTACCACGAAGGGCCGATGTCGGCGGGCGCGCAGGCGCGTTCTAAGCATATCCGAAGCGAATTTGAAAAAGGGTTTCTGGATAATCTGATTGTGTCGTTGAAAGCGGGCGAAACGATGCCTGATCACACCCTGATCAGCGAGCCGACGCTTACCAGTATTGAGAGCCTGGTGAATCGCGTGACCAGCGAAGTAGGGCGCGCCCTGATCGGCTTAACGGTTATGCAGCTTGCTATAAAAGCCGTTTCGCCGGAGCAGTCGATACGTCTGCATAAAGGCAGCGAAAAGAAAGGCAGCTTTTCCTGGGTTGAGGGCATTTCCATGCGCACCCTGGATAAAAGCTACGTCACGCCGGTATTGCGTCGTCACGATCTGGTTAAGCTGAACGCAGACGGCTTTATGATGACGCGCTCGCTGGCGGAAAATTATCCCTATTCCGACCTCTACAAGGCAAACATTCGCGGCGCGCGCGAAGAGTGGCTCAACGTGGTTTACGAGCTGGAAAACGGGCTGACGCATCCGCTGGAGTCGCTGAAGCTGATGCTTTCCATGCTGATTAACTCGGAAAGCGAATTTAAAGAGATGACGGACAAGCTGCTCAGCGCGCTGCAAAGCAAGCTGCATTACTTTTCCAGCCGTCGCCAGGTGATGCAGTTTATCCAGCAGCATCTTCATCATGCTACGCATAGCGCCCGACTGCTGGAAATTAGTATGCACAGCCTGATGCAGGCGGTGATGGAGAATGGTTTTTACAGCAGTTATCAGCTGCGCCCTCTGTCACAGATGCGTTCGGCAAATAAGAAACACGGCAATATTGGTGATATTGAACTGGTTGATGGCCCGGTAATTGTTCACGCCTGGGATGCCAAATATGATAAAAGCTATTTGCGCCATGAGATGGTAATGACTCCAACTTACTGATAGTGTTTTATGTTCAGATAATGCCCGATGACCTTGTCATGCAGCTCCACCGATTTTGAGAACGAC
>NZ_CALNWY010000053.1 GCF_940807255.1 Mixta sp. Marseille-Q2659
AATTCCAGCGGTTCAGTAATGCCGGTAGTAAAGGAAGTGAGCGCCCCGGCCAGCACCAGCGCTTTCACACGCTGTTTATGTTCCGGGCGCGCGGTATGGTAAATCGCCAGCGCCGCCGCAGGCAGGCTGCGGCGGCGCTGGCGATTTACCATACCGCGCGCCCGGAACATAAACAGCGTGTGAAAGCGCTGGTGCTGGCCGGGGCCCTGCACATTGCCAATCATCAGGTGCAGCATCGACATCAGCATAAATGAGAGACCGGTCAGTAGCGCGTGCAGGATATACAGCACCGGTGAAACAAAGATGAAGCAGAATTCCAGCGGTTCAGTAATGCCGGTAGTAAAGGAAGTGAGCGCCCCGGCCAGCACCAGCGCTTTCACACGCTGTTTATGTTCCGGGCGCGCGGTATGGTAAATCGCCAGCGCCGCCGCAGGCAGGCCAAACATCATCACCGGAATTTTACCCTGCGCCAGGAAGCGCGTGGCGCTGCGCACCGTCTCATCCGGGATACTGCCGGGGTGAGTCAGTGAGGTATTAAAAATATTTAAGGCACCGACGATGGTTTGATTATCCACGGTGGCGATGCCGCCGATCGGCGTGAAGCGTACCGTTTCATTTAAAATATGGTGCAGGCCGGTTGGGATCAGCAGACGTTCGCAGGTGCCGAGTAAAAAGGCGCCGTACTGACCGCTTTTACCAATAATTTCACCGACCCAGGCAATACCGGCACCGATGGTGGGCCAGATCAGCGCCAGCAGCACGCCCACCAGCGGCAGCACCACCACCGTCACGATCGGCACAAAGCGCCGCCCGCCAAAGAAGCTAATGGCGGTGGGCAGCTGCTGCGTATAGAAACGATTATGCAGCATCACCGTCAGCAGACCGGCAATCACCCCACCCAATACGCTCATATTGAAGGTAAAGATCCCCAGCATCTCAATATATTCTGCCGAGGTCATCATGGCGGCGGTCTGATCCATGCCAGCCTGCTGTAACGCTTCCGGCGTGGTAGTTTGCGCGGTTAATCCTTTGGCCGCCAGCGTAGCGCTGATCCCGACGTGCATGGCGATAAAACCGATCACCGCAGCGAAGGCGGCGGTTGGCTTCTCCGCTTTAGCCAGCCCGATGGCGCTGGCGACGGCGAAAAAGACCGGCAGGTTAGCAAACAGCGCGCCGGCGACTTTACGAATAAAACCGATGATCAACTGCGGCGTTTGCATATTGGCGAAAGCCTCGCCGGTAATGGCCGGATTCTGCATCGCGGCAGCCACGCCAAGAAATATACCGGCTGCGGCTATTACAGAAATCGGCATCATCAATGCTTTGCCGAATGCGTGAACCTTACTGGTGAAATCCTTCATAAACCCCGCCTCTGTCGCTGGTCAGAAAGCTTCAGTATTAGCCAGCCGGGACGGAAGCACCGCACCGCCAGGGGTAGCCTGCGGACAAAACTTGAACAACCTCACACTTTTTCCGCAACGCGATAAAGGAGACCTATCACACCATTAAGTCAATCAATTAGACAAACTATTTAACCAGTCGCAGACTTCCCGGCAAAAGAAGCAATAAATGCTTAACAATTCATAAACACAATAAACCTGCAAGTATCATGAAATTCAAATCGCAAATTAAACCATACCAGGCCGCGGCGGGCGGCTGGGGCTCACTTGAAGCCACCACCCGTTTCGTTATTGACAGCAAACAAGCCCTGAAAAATATGCGCAACCTGATGCGCATGAATAAAGCCAAAGGCTTTGACTGCCCCGGCTGCGCCTGGGGCGACGATAACAAAAGCACCTTCAGCTTCTGCGAAAACGGCGCCAAAGCGGTAACCTGGGAAGCAACCCGCCGCTTTGTCGATGCCGAATTCTTCGCGACTCACAGCGTCAGCACCCTTTATCAGCAGAGCGACTATTTCCTGGAATATCAGGGCCGCCTGACCGAGCCGTTGCGCTATAACCGCCTGACCGATCATTACGAACCCATCAGCTGGGATAACGCCTTTGCGCTGATCGCGCAGCATATCCATGCGATGGACAATCCCGACCAGATGGAGCTGTACACCTCAGGCCGCGCCAGTAATGAAGCCTCCTGGCTCTATCAGTTGTTCGGTCGCATGGTTGGCACCAATAACTTTCCCGACTGCTCCAATATGTGTCATGAAGCGAGCGGCAGCGGCCTGAAACGCAGCATCGGCGTCGGCAAAGGAACGATTCGCCTCGACGACTTCGATCATGCCGATGCGATTTTCGTGTTCGGTCAGAACCCAGGCACCAACCATCCGCGTATGCTGCACAGCCTGCGTCACGCAGCCGATCGCGGCGCGAAAATCGTTACCTTTAATACCCTGCGTGAGCGCGGGCTGGAACGCTTCGCCGATCCGCAGAAGCCGCTGGAAGTGGTGACCTCGAAAGCGGGCACCATCAGCTCTACCTATTATCAGCCGAATCTGGGCGGTGATATGGCCGCCGTGCGCGGCATGGTGAAAGCGCTGGCGGAAACCCATCGCGCACGCCTCGCCACCGGTGAGAAAGGCCTGTTTGACGAAGCCTTTATTAATGCGGCCACCCAGGGCGTGGAAGATTATCTGGCGGCGGTCGATGCCACCAGCTGGCAGCAAATTGAACAGCAGTCCGGCCTGAGCGAGCAACAGCTGCGCGAAGCGGCCGCAATCTACCAGAGCGCCGATCGCGTGATCTGTACCTGGGCGATGGGCATTACTCAGCACAAGCACTCCGTGGATACGGTGCGTGAAATCGTTAACCTGCAGCTGCTGTTTGGTCAGCTGGGCAAGAAAGGCGCAGGCCTGTGCCCGGTGCGCGGCCACAGTAACGTACAGGGCAACCGCACGATGGGCATTGATGAGAAGCCGTCGCAGGCCTTCCTGGATGCGCTGGGTCAGCATTTCAATTTCGAACCGCCGCGCGCACCGGGCCACAACACCGTAGAAGCGCTGGAAGCGATGCTGCGCGATGAGATCAAAGTGCTGATCGCGCTGGGCGGCAACCTGGCCGCCGCCGCGCCGGACAGCCCGCGCACTGAAGAAGCGATGCAGCGCTGCGGCCTGACGGTACATATCAGCACCAAGCTGAACCGCAGCCATCTGGTGCCGGGCCGTGACAGCCTGATCCTCCCGACGCTGGGCCGTACCGAGCAGGATATTCAGGCAACCGGATCGCAGTTTATTACCGTAGAAGACTCTTTCAGCATGGTGCATGCTTCTGAAGGCGTCGGTAAACCGCTGGCCGATACGCAGCGTTCGGAAACCGCCATTGTCGCCGGCATCGCCAATGCGGTTCTCAGCAGCTTTAAGGTAGACTGGCTGGCACTGGCGGGAGATTACAATAAAATCCGCGATCATATTGCTGCCACTATTCCTGGCTTCGCCGATTTCAATAAGAAATGCGAGCAGCCTGGCGGCTTCTATCTGGGCAATGCCGCGGCAGAGCTGCGTTTTAATACGCCGGGCGGCAAAGCGCACTTTAGCGCGGCGGCGCTGCCGACCTCACTGTTCCCGCAGCTGGGCGATGTGAAAGTGCCGTTTACGCTGCAGTCGCTGCGTTCGCACGACCAGTACAACACCACCATTTATGGCCTCGACGATCGCTATCGCGGCGTTTACGGTCAGCGTGAAGTGCTGTTCATTAACCCGGACGATCTGAGCGAGCTGGGCTTTGATGCGGGACAAAACGTCGATATTGAAACCCTGTGGAACGACGGCATTACGCGTCGGGTCACCGGCTTTAAGCTGGTACCTTACAATATTCCGCGCGGCAATCTCGCCGCCTATTATCCTGAAACCAACCCGCTGGTTCCCCTCTCCAGCTTTGGCGACGGCAGCGGCACGCCGACCTCTAAATCGGTGCCGGTGAAAATTTCTTTATCTGCCGACGTGGTCACGCAGCGTATTGCCTGATAGCCTGTAAGCCTGTGTAAAAAGCCGGATCTTTCCGGCTTTTTACGTTTATTACACCTTGCCGGGCGACAGCGAATCGCGTAAAACTGTCTGCCGCTCTTAGGCCACGAAACTGAATTCAACTATGTTCCAGGATAATCCGCTGCTTGCGCAGCTAAAAGAGAAGCTCCACGCCCAGACGCCGCGTGTGGAAGGGGTGGTAAAAGGCACCGAGAAAGGTTTCGGTTTCTTAGAAGTGGATGCGCAGAAAAGCTACTTTATTCCGCCGCCGCAGATGAAAAAAGTGATGGCTGGCGACCGCGTTATCGCTGCCGTGCAAACCGATAAAGACCGCGAAATTGCCGAACCGGAAACGCTGGTTGAGCCGTTCCTGACGCGCTTTGTTGGCCGGGTGCAGAAAAAAGATGACCGCCTCTCGATCGTTCCCGATCATCCCCTGATTAAAGATGCCATTCCGTGTCGTCCGGTACGTAGCCTGGAACATGATTTTCAGGCCGGAGACTGGGCCGTTGCTGAAATGCGCCGTCATCCGCTGAAAGGCGACCGTGGCTTCTATGCCGAACTGACCGAATTTATCACTACCGGCGACGATCATCTGGCGCCGTGGTGGGTGACACTGTCACGCCATAATCTGGAGCGTGAAGCGCCAGCGGTAAACTTCAGCGAGATGCTGGATGAACAGCTGGAGCGTGAAGATTTAACCGCGCTGGATTTCGTTACCATCGACAGCGCCAGCACGGAAGATATGGACGATGCGCTTTATGTTGAGGAACTGGCGGATAATGCCCTGCGCCTGACTATCGCTATCGCCGATCCTACCGCTTATGTGCCTGCCGACAGCGAACTGGATGCGATCGCCGCTGAGCGTGCCTTTACCAACTACCTGCCGGGCTTCAATATTCCGATGCTGCCGCGTGAGCTTTCCGACAATGTCTGCTCGCTGCGTCCGAATGAGCGTCGTCCGGCACTTGCCTGCCGCGTTACCGTCGCTCAGGACGGCGCGCTGTCCGACGTGCAGTTTTTTGCCGCCTGGGTCGAATCGAAAGCCAAACTGGTTTATGACGAGGTTTCTGACTGGCTGGAAAACAGCGGCGAGTGGCAGCCTGCCAGCGAGGCCATCGCTCAGCAGATCCGCCTGCTGCATCGCGTATGCCTCTCCCGCGTGGAATGGCGTCAGCAACATGCGCTGGTGTTTAAAGATCGCCCTGACTACCGCTTCCTGCTGGGTGAGAAAGGCGAAGTGCTGGACATCATCGCGGAGCCGCGCCGCATCGCTAACCGTATCGTTGAAGAAGCGATGATTGCCGCCAATATCTGTGCCGCAATGGTGCTGCGCGACAAGCTCGGCTTCGGCATCTACAACGTGCATCTGGGCTTTGACGCGACCAACGCTGAACAGGCCGCCGCCGTACTGGCAAATCACGGCGTGACCGCCGATGCCGCCGCAATCGCCACGCTGCCGGGCTTTATCGAGCTGCGCCGCGAGCTGGATGCGCAGCCGACCCAGTTCCTCGACAGCCGTATTCGTCGCTTCCAGTCCTTTGCGGAAATCAGCACCGAGCCGGGCCCGCACTTTGGCCTGGGCCTTGAGGCTTATGCCACCTGGACTTCGCCGATTCGTAAATATGGCGACATGGTTAACCACCGTCTGCTGAAAGCGATTATTCGCGGCGACAGTGCATCGCGTCCGAACGATGAAGTGACCCTGAAAATGAGCGAGCGTCGTCGTCTGAACCGTATGGCGGAGCGCGACGTGGGCGACTGGCTCTACGCCCGTTTCCTGAACAAAGCGGCTGGCACCGATACCCGCTTCAGCGCGGAAATTATTGATGTTTCCCGCGGCGGGATGCGTGTACGCCTGCTGGCTAACGGCGCAGTCGCCTTTATTCCGGCGCCTTTTATCCACGCCGTGCGCGACGAACTGGTTTGCAGCCAGGAGAGCGGCACCGTGCAGATTAAAGGCGAAGTGGTTTATCGCGTTACCGATGTGATTGACGTGACCATTGCCGAAGTGCGTATGGAAACCCGGAGCATCGTGGCGCGCCCTGCTGCCTGATGCGCTGAAAGACCTGCTTGCGTCCGTTTCGGGGCGGCCTGGTGCCGCCCCGTTTTATTAACCGCCTCAGACATTACAAATTTCTCGTTTCTTTTTTCATCGTTAAAACGCCCACCGCCTCACACTTCTCTTAAATTCACCTTTCTTTAACAAAACTTTAAATTATTTTCTAACTTGCTTTTCATTCCTCTTCCCTCTGGATGCACAAGGAGTTAGTCATGAGAAACGTCAAAACCGGCCTGATCTGGTTAGCGGTGGCGTTGATTGGCGCGTTTGCTTTCGCCATGCTGGCGATAAACCGTGGCGAGTCGGTAAACGCCATTTGGCTGGTGGTTGCGGCAGTCGCTTGCTACAGCATCGCTTATCGTTTTTACAGCCTGTTTATCGCTAAGAATATTTTCGAACTTAATGACAATCGCATCACGCCCGCCGAGCGCTATAACGACGGTCTTGACTACGTGCCAACCAATAAATGGGTGCTGTTCGGGCACCATTTTGCCGCCATCGCCGGCGCTGGCCCACTGGTGGGGCCGATTCTGGCCGCGCAGATGGGCTTTTTACCCGGCACCATCTGGATCCTGGTCGGCGTGATGCTGGCGGGTGCGGTGCAGGATTTTCTGGTGCTGTTTATCTCAACGCGACGCGATGGCCGTTCGCTGGGTGAGATGGCACTCCAGGAGCTGGGCGCCTTTGCGGGCGTCATCACCATGCTCGGCGCGCTGGGCGTGATGATTATTATCCTGTCGGCGCTGGCGCTGGTGGTGGTTAAAGCGCTGGCTGACAGCCCCTGGGGCCTGTTCACCATCGCCGCCACCATTCCTATCGCCCTGCTGATGGGCGTCTGGATGCGCTTTCTGCGTCCGGGCAAAATCGCCGAGGTGTCGATTATCGGCTTCGTGCTGATGATGGCGGCGATTATCTACGGCGGCGATATTGCACAGCATCCTTACTGGGGGCCGTTCTTTACCCTGAAAGGCACCACCCTGACCTGGGTGCTGGTCGCCTATGGCTTTATCGCCTCGGTAATGCCGGTATGGCTGCTGCTGGCGCCGCGCGATTACCTCTCCACCTTTTTGAAAATCGGCGTGATTGTCGGCCTCGCCGTCGGCATCTTGTTTGCCATGCCGGAAATGAAGATGCCCGCCATATCGCGCTTTATTGACGGCAGCGGACCGGTCTTTTCCGGCGCGCTGTTCCCCTTCCTGTTTATTACTATCGCCTGCGGCGCTATTTCGGGTTTCCATGCGCTGGTTTCCAGCGGCACCACGCCCAAACTGGTCGAGCGCGAAAGCCATATTCGCTTTATCGGCTACGGCGCGATGCTGATGGAATCGTTTGTGGCCATTATGGCGCTAATCTGCGCCTCGGTTATCGATCCGGGTGTTTACTTCGCCATGAACTCGCCGGCGGCGCTGATTGGCACCACGGTAGACAATGCCGCGCAGGTGATTAACGGCTGGGGATTTGTGGTGACGCCGGAGATGTTAAACGGCATCGCACGCGATGTCGGCGAAGCCTCGATTCTGTCGCGCGCCGGTGGTGCGCCAACCTTCGCTGTCGGCATGGCGCATATTATTACCGATGTGTTTAACAGCCGCGCCATGATGGCGTTCTGGTATCATTTCGCCATTCTGTTTGAGGCACTGTTTATTCTTACCGCCGTCGATGCCGGTACGCGCGCCTGTCGCTTTATGGTGCAGGATCTGGCGGGCACGCTGGTTCCCGGGCTGGCCAATAACCGTTCCTGGCTGGGCAATATGGCCGGAACGACGGTGGCGGTTGCGGGCTGGGGCTTCTTTGTTTATCAGGGCGTGGTCGATCCGCTGGGCGGCATTAATACGCTGTGGCCGCTGTTCGGCATTGGCAATCAGATGCTGGCGTCAATGGCGCTGATCCTCGGCACCGTGGTGCTGTTTAAGATGAAAAAACAGCGCTACGCCTGGGTAACCATCCTGCCGACGGTCTGGCTGTTTATCACTTCGATGACCGCAGGCTGGCAGAAAATTTTCCATGAAAAGCCCTCCATCGGCTTCCTGGCGCAGGCGAATAAATTCAGCAAAGCGATTGAGGATGGCGTGGTGATTGCGCCGGCGAAAAGCGTGGCCGATATGCAGACTATCGTACTAAGCAATCAGATCAACGCCGCGCTGTGTGGATTCTTTATGCTGGTGGCGGTAACGATGCTGATCGCTGCCTTTTTCGTGATTCGTCGCGCACTGAAAAGCGACCGTCCTACTACCCATGAAACCGAGCCCGCGCTGCGTAAAGAGGTACGTCATGTCTGAGATGCTTCGTCCTGTTACCGCGCCACGCCAGCTTGCTAACATTCAGCGCTGCCGCCTGCTCTCTGTAACAGCCGCGCCTCCGCAGGGCTGGCGCCTGATTTGGCAGCGGCTGACGCAAAGTTTTCGGCTGATGGTGGGCGTGCAGGATTACCAAAATTACCTGCACCATATGCAGCAGCAACATCCTCTCACCACGCCGATGAGCGAAAAGGCGTTTCATCGCTATTGCCTGGAAGCGCGCTTTCCAGCCCAGGCGGGCAAGATGGGGAAATGCCCTTGCTGATTTATTAGCAAGTTTTACCTTTCTGAATAAGCTGTTAGTATCAAAACGCTGAGCAAATTATCAGGCGCCATGTAAAATGGCGCCTTCTGAACGATCGGCTACGTTGAATGTTAATTTTCATCAGAAAAGAATAATATTTGCGAATGCACAAAGCTTATCTATTGCATCAAACAGTATTATTAAAATAGTGATAGTCGCGCGATCTGCTTACAGGATGGTCCGTATGCTTGAAGATCAGGGTCAAACGTTGCTTTTTACGCTCTTTGGCACCCGCAGCCCCTACTGGCAGCTCACCTCCGATAGTGATGCCCTAAAACTTTCTCGTGAAGAACTGGCGGAAACCAACCTGGCGGTCCCGCTTTCCCCCTCACAGGCGCAGATGTTACGCGCCATGACCGTAGTGACTTCCAGCGTAAATCTGGTGATAAATTTGCGCGGCGAAGAATTTCCCATGCACTTTGTCGGACGTAAAGTGAATCAGGGGGAATGGGCTGGCACCGCGTCGGCCTGGGGCGATACCTCATCCGTGGCGCGCGACTTAACCCAGGGCCTTTCTTTCGCTGAACAGGTGGTTTCTGAAGCCAACTCGGTAATTGTTATTCTCGATCAGAACGGCAATATTCAACGCTTTAACCGCCTTAGTGAGGAGTATACCGGGCTTAAAGAGCAGGAAGTGATTGGCCGTAACGTCTTTCAGCTATTTATGACACGGCAGGAAGCGCTGGCTTCACGTCGCAATATCACCGGTTTTTTCCGCGACGGCAGTTCCTATGAAGTGGAGCGCTGGATCAAAACGCGCAAGGGCCAGCGCCTGTTTCTGTTTCGCAATAAGTTCGTCCACAGCGGCAGCGGCAAAAATGAAATATTCCTGATCTGCTCCGGCACCGATATTACCGAAGAGCGGCGCGCGCAGGAGCGGCTGCGCGTGCTGGCTAATACCGATACCATCACCGGCCTGCCTAATCGTAACGCCATTCATCAGCGTATTACCGAGGTGCTGGAAAAGCGCGAGCAGCAGCAGATCGGCGTGGTCTATCTCGATCTGGATAATTTTAAAAAGGTTAACGACGCCTACGGACATATGTTCGGCGATCAGCTGCTTCAGGCCGTCTCGCTGGCGGTTCTCACCTGCCTGGAACCTCGGCAAACGCTGGGACGGCTCGGCGGCGATGAGTTTATTGTGCTGGCGGAAGATACTTCACAGGTGGCGCTGGAGGAGATGGCGCATCGTATTTTAACGCGCCTGCGTCAGCCCTTCCGTATCGGCTTAATTGAGGTCTACACCGGCTGCTCCGTGGGGATCGCGCTGGCGCCGCAGCACGGCGAAGATCGCGAGAGCCTGATCCGTAACGCCGATACCGCCATGTATCACGCTAAAGAGAATGGTCGTGGACAGGCCTGCGTCTTTTCCGCAGAAATGAATCAGCGCGTATTTGAGTATTTGTGGCTGGACACCAACCTGCGTAAGGCGCTGGAACATCAGCAGCTGATTATTCACTATCAACCGAAAATCAGCGCGGGCGGCAAGGTTATCAGTGCAGAAGCGCTGGTGCGTTGGCTTTCGCCGGAGCGCGGCCTGATCCCGCCAAATGAGTTTATTTCCTATGCCGAAGAGTCCGGCCTGATTGTGCCGCTTGGCCGCTGGGTGATGCTGACCGCGCTGCAGCAGATTATTGACTGGCGACGCCAGGGCATTCATCTGCGCGTGGCGGTAAATGTCTCGGCGCGTCAGTTGCTCGATCAAAGTATTTATAACGATTTGAAGCAGGCGTTACAGCTCAGCGGCATGACCAGCAGCCCTATCGATGTTGAGTTGACCGAAAGCTGCCTGATTGAAAATGAACAGCAGGCGTTGACCTTGATGAATCAGTTTCGCGAGCTGGGCGCGGAGGTGCATCTGGACGATTTCGGCACCGGCTATTCTTCCCTGTCACAGCTGGCACGCGTGCCGATTGATGCGATTAAGCTGGATCAGAGCTTTGTGCGCAACGTGAATGAACAGCCGATCGCCCAGTCGCTGGTGCGGGCCATTGTCGCCGTTGCGAAAGCGTTAAATTTGCGCGTCATTGCGGAAGGCATTGAGACCGAGCAGGAAGAGCAGTTTTTGCTGGATAATGGCGTCGATGAGCGTCAGGGTTATTATTACGCGAAGCCAATGCCCGCAGATAAGCTGGAGCATTGGCTTGCTCAGCGTCCTGCTAAGCCTTAATCAGTTCCCGTTAACTTACTTTACGCAGCTGCGCGCTGAGGCGGTTTTGCAGCTGCACCAGACGCTCCATATAGGCGAGATCTTTTTCTTCAATGGAAAAAGCGTAATCGACCCAATCTTCCGTAATATCCATCAGTTCGCCGCGAGTGAGCTGCAGCACGCGCTGGCGCGCTTTTAGCATGGCCTTCACGCCGTTAAGCTTCGGACGTAGCGTATCAATAAAGGTACGCGTCGCACGGTAGCCCTCGCCCGGCTGGAACAGTCTGTCTACCAGACCGCGCGTTTCAAACCACTCGGCGGTATGGCTTTCCCCTTCGCAAATCAGCAGCTCCGCCAGCTTCATGCCGGCACGGCGCGCTACCAGCGAGTAACCGCCCATCCCTGGAAAGAGGTTAAAGGCGATTTCAGGGAAGCCCATGCGCGCATTATTCTGCGCCAGTATAAAGTGGTGGGCCAGCGCCGCCTCAAAGCCACCGCCCAGCGCGCTGCCCTCGACCATGGCGATGGTTACCGCGCCGGTATCAAAGCCGCGTGCCGCCGCATGAATGCAGTCGACGCAGGCGCGAGCATAGGCACGAAGCGATTCGCGACGGCCATTTTTGATGCAATCCACGAAGAAGTTCAGATCGCCGCCCGCGTTAAACATCGCTGGCACCAGCGATCCCGTCACCCAAAAATCGATGGGTAAACCGGAACGCTGCGCCGCATAGCTCAGGTTCATGATCTCTTCAATAAGCGCATGATTAAAGGAAGGCCGCGGCTCCGCCCGCAGCATCATCCACATTGTCCGCCGCTCCTCCTCATACCAGGCATCGAGCTGGGTAGTATGTCCAATTTCGGTAAACAGTCTGCAAGTGGGTTGGTTTAATACTGACATAGTCTCATCCTCTGTATATTTGATGCGTTAAACGCAACACCAGCGTAATGCAGAGCGAGACAACACTGAATGAAGGACTGATTTTTAAGAAAAAATACAAAAAACCCCGCCGTAGCGGGGTCAAAATCAGTTAAGAATGGTTATTTAATAGCCGCACGCTGATCGATCGCCGCACGCTGGCGTTTTACCTGCTTCGAGTAAACCGCAGTAATGATTGGCACTAACAGCGATGTCACGATAACCGAGGTGGCGACCAGCGCCGTTGCGGCAGGCGCGACCGGTTTAAACTGCGGCACCATTTCGGCAATCAATACCGGCGTCGCAACCGCTGCGCCAGCTGAGCTGGAAGCAGCAACGCCAGCCGTACCGTCTCCGCCGCCAATCAGACGATCGGCGATAATCAGCGGAATTCCAGTCACGATAATCACCGCCACGCCCAGCATAATGCCCAACAGACCGGTTTGCGCGATGACTGACAGATCGATGGTGTTACCCAGCGCAAACGCAAAGAACGGAATCAGCGTTTGTACCGCCTTGCCGAAAAACTCCCGCAGTTCTGGATCAAGATTGCCTAAAATGAAGCCGATCAGGAAGGGTAAAACTGCGCCGACAAAAACGTGGGGTTCAAAGGAGGCAATACCGGCGGTGCCGAGGATCACCATGGTCATCAGCGGTCCTGATTCCAGCGACATCAGAACAAAGGCGCCCGCTTCTTCTTTGGTACCATATTGCTGCATCAGCGAAGCGTAGAGGCCGCCGTTGGTCATATCCATGGCGGCAACCAGCGCCAGCGTCGACAGCCCGGCCAGCATACCAACTTCAAATCCGTTTTCCGGTATCATGCGCGAAGCAACAGCAGCAACAACCCAGGCAACGGCGATTTTCGTGACCACCAGCGTGCCCGATTTACGCAGCACCGTTCCGGTAGCGCTGAGCTTGATCGACGCGCCCATACAAAAAAACCAGACGGCCAAAATAGGCACCGTACCGCTCATCAATCCATTTGTAAAAGAACCGAGGTATTTCCCCGCGCCGGGAGAAAAAGTATGGCAAAGCGCCCCTAAAAACAGGGGCACCAGCATCATCCCACCAGGGATTTTATCAATAGCACGTTTAATCTGCATGTTGTCTTCCACCCTTGTTGAGCAAGACTGTGAACAATCCTGCAACGCCCACCGGGGCAATGGATAACAACATAGCGTGATTATTAAAGAGGAAAAGTGATCTTTACCCTATTTTGAAACGCCGTTTCATTTTTTAAGGATGCATTTTTCATTTTTGTGTGACGCATCAACTTTTTTGCCCGTAGTAGGCGTTCGCGCCATGTTTACGTAGCCAGTGTTTATCCAGCAGCGTTTGCTGCATGGCTGACAAATCAGGTGTCAGCTGCTGGCTGAACAGCGCCATATAGGCGACCTCTTCCAGTACAACCGCACTGTGAACCGCCTCTTTCGCCGTTTTCCCCCAGGCAAAAGGCCCGTGCGATTGCACCAACGCCGCCGGAATCGCCAACGGCGCAATGTCACGCTCGCGCAGCGTTTCAATAATGACCTGCCCGGTTTCCCATTCATACCGATCGGCGATTTCGTCATCGCTCATCAGGCGCGTACAGGGGATCGCACCGTAAAAATCATCGGCGTGCGTGGTTCCCCAGGCGGGAATATCCCGTCCGGCCTGCGCCCAAATGGTGGCATGCCGCGAATGGGTATGCACAATTCCGCCGACATCCGGCCAGGCCAGATAAAGTGCCCGGTGCGTATCGGTATCCGATGAGGGGCGCTTATCGCCTTCGACAACCTCGCCGCTTTCCAGCGCGACCACCACCATATCGTCACGTTGCATCGCCTCATAGCTTACGCCGGAGGGCTTGATAACCAATAAACCACGCTCACGATCGATGGCGCTAACGTTCCCCCAGGTGAACGTCACCAGATTGTGTTTCGGTAGCGCCAGGTTGGCTTCCAGCACCTGCTCTTTAAGTTGTTCCAGCATAATCTTTCCCTCCTGAATCCCGTAAATGCACTATTGTTATTGGGCTGGTGCGGCAAAGGTATGGAAGCGCTGGCTGATTAGATGACGCGATCTGGCTGACAAGCCAGTTTTGCGCGTTTAATTAGGATTTTTTAACCTGTTGTAACTTTTGGTAGTGCCTATAATTATTCGAGGCAATTGAACCGGGGGTGATAGTTAGCACCCTTATTTTTGGTTGAGGTAATTGCTGTTCCTGACGTGAATATGAGCGCGGAAATCAACAATGTTCGGCTGAGGCTTAATCAGCTACAACAGGGAGGAGAGCCGTTTCAAAATAACGCGTCAGCGAACCTGAGGCGCAGAGCGACCCGACTATACTTAGAAAGGTTACCTCTGTGAGCAACAATTAAGGAGAAGTTTTTATGAGTAAGAATGCAAAACGCATTTCCGCTGCCGTTCTGGCTGCCGTCGTTGCCCTGTCTTTAACCGGCTGTAGTCAC
>NZ_CALNWY010000054.1 GCF_940807255.1 Mixta sp. Marseille-Q2659
CCGTCAGCCGTTTAGCGGCTACCGCCTGCGGCTGTTACCCCTGTTATGGCACTATTGGCAGCAGTGCCGGGAGCGGCATCCACGCTGGCTGCGGCGGCTACAACAGCTGACGCGGCAGGGCGAGCCCGCGCCGTTACGGCTGGCGCTGCTGCATATGGATATTCATCCGGGCAACCTGCTGACTCAGCCGCTACGCCTGATTGATTGGGAATATGCTGCCGACGGCGATGTTGCGCTGGAGCTGGCGGCGTTAATCGGCGGCAACGATCTGGATATTGATCAGCAGGCGATGCTGTTGGCGGAATATGCGCAGGCGAATCAGCTTAATCTCGCCATGCTCAGGCGTCAGGTCAGATGCTGGCAGCCCTGGCTACGGCTGCTGATGGCGAGCTGGTATCAGCTGCGCTGGGAGCAGAGCGGCGATGCGACGCTGCATCAGCTGGCGTTGGCCGCCTGGCGACAAATTTAGCGCGCGACTAATCCATTCCGGCTATGATGTGCGCCAGTTTTTACAGGAGGAATCATCATGTCGATACCCGGTCCGGTTATGTTGGACGTGGCAAGTTATGAGCTGGACGCCGAAGAGCGCGAAATTCTGGCGCACCCGCTGGTGGGCGGGCTGATTTTATTCGCGCGCAACTATCACGATCCCGCGCAGCTTGCCGAGCTGGTGCGTCAAATCCGAGCCGCCTCTCATGCGCGCCTGGTGGTGGCGGTCGATCAGGAAGGCGGGCGCGTACAGCGTTTTCGCGACGGTTTCACCACCTTGCCGGCTATGCAGTCGTTTGCCGCCCTGAACAGCCCGGAGCAGGCCGATGCGCTGGCGCAGGAAGCGGGCTGGCTGATGGCGGCAGAGATGATAGCGATGGATATCGACATCAGTTTCGCGCCGGTGCTGGATATTGGCCATATCAGTGCGGCGATCGGCGATCGCGCATTCCATCAGGATCCGCAGATTGCGCTGCG
This sequence comes from Mixta sp. Marseille-Q2659, assembly GCF_940807255.1. Lineage (GTDB taxonomy): Bacteria > Pseudomonadota > Gammaproteobacteria > Enterobacterales > Enterobacteriaceae > Mixta. The sequence goes on from NZ_CALNWY010000054.1 coordinate 967, forward strand.
CGTGGCGCGCCGCTTTATTGCCGGAATGCAGGAAGCGGGCATGAAAACCACCGGTAAACATTTTCCGGGCCACGGTGCGGTCAGCGCCGATTCCCATAAAGAGACGCCGCGCGACGATCGCGATGCCGCCACGATTCGCCAGCACGATATGGCGATCTTTCAGCAGCTGATTACGGAAAACGCGCTGGATGCGATTATGCCCGCGCACGTTATCTATACTCAGGTAGATCCGCGTCCGGCCAGCGGCTCCGCTTACTGGCTACAGCAGGTGCTGCGCGGCGAGCTGGGCTTTAAGGGCATCATTTTTTCTGATGATTTATCGATGGAAGGCGCCGCGATTATGGGCAGCTATGCCGAGCGCGCCCAGGCGTCACTGGAGGCGGGCTGCGATATGATTCTGGTCTGCAACGACCGCAAGGGCGCGGTTAGCGTGCTGGATAATCTGCCGCCGATCAAAGCAGAGCAGATAAGCCGTCTGTACCATCAGAAATCATTCAATCGCCAGCAGCTGCTTGATGCTTCACGCTGGCAGCGTGCCAGCCAGCAGCTGAGTGCGCTTCAGGCGCGCTGGCTGGCGCATAAGGCGTCGGGCAACTAACGGGATGCCCGGCAGGCTAATCAAGGGTGAGGATAACCATGATTATTTATCTGCACGGTTTTGATTCCAGTAGTCCGGGTAACCATGAAAAAGTATTGCAGCTGCAATTTATCGATCCTGATGTGCGGCTGCTTAGCTACAGTACGCGCCATCCTAAGCACGACATGCAGCATCTGCTGAAAGAGACCGATAAGATGCTGATGCTGAATGTCGATGAACGTCCGCTAATTTGCGGCGTCGGGCTGGGCGGCTTTTGGGCCGAACGTATCGGTTTTCTTTGCGACATTCGGCAGGTGATTTTCAATCCCAATCTGTGGCCGCAGGAAAACATGGGCGGCAAAATCGATCGCCCGGAAGAGTACCGGGATATCGCTACTAAATGCGTCAGCAATTTTCGTGAAAAGAACCGCGACCGCTGCCTGACCATTCTTTCCCGCCACGATGGTATCCTTGACAGCCAGCGCAGCGCAGAAGCGTTACAGGCCTGGTATGAAATAGTCTGGGATGAAGAACAGCCGCATAAATTCCCCAACATTTCTTCGCATTTACAACGTATCAAAGCGTTTAAAACGCTTGGCTGACAGCCTGTTTGCGGGATAGCGCTGCCGCGTTGTCCCGATTTTTATGCGTAGTAATCTGACTTACCTGCGTTAAAATTGATCTGCATCAAATTTGGTATGACCAAATTACCCCGCCATGTTATCCTGATTTCAGCTCGCGATTTAAATTCGCAACCCTATGTTAACTAAGGTTTTTATTAACCTTTGATTAACTTTTGGTTTACATTTTAAGGGGGTCTTTTTGACTACGCCGTTAAGAAAAATTGTTATCGTTGGAGGGGGAGCCGGTGGGCTGGAGCTGGCAACGCAGCTTGGACACAAGCTGGGGCGCCGCAAGAAAGCGGAAATTACACTGGTCGACCGTAACCACAGCCATCTCTGGAAGCCGCTGCTGCATGAAGTGGCTACCGGTTCGCTGGACGAAGGCATTGATGCGCTGAGCTATCTGGCTCATGCGCGCAATCATCACTTCTCGTTCCAGCTGGGATCGCTGACCAATATCGATCGGGAAAATAAGCGTCTCCAGCTGGCAGAAATCCGCGATGCGCAGGGCGAAGTGCTGGTGCCTGCGCGTGAAGTGCCTTATGACACGCTGGTCATGGCGCTGGGCAGTACCTCGAACGACTTCGGTACGCCGGGCGTGAAAGATCACTGTATTTTCCTGGATAACCCGCATCAGGCGCAGCGTTTCCATAATGAAATGCTGAACCTGTTCCTGAAATTCTCCGCGAACGTCGGCCAGCAGGACAAAATCAATATCGCCATCGTCGGCGGCGGCGCCACCGGCGTCGAGCTTTCTGCCGAGCTGCATAACGCGGTCAAACAGCTGCACAGCTATGGCTATAAAGGGCTCGATAACCAGGTGCTGAACGTCACGCTGGTGGAGGCGGGCGAGCGCATCCTGCCAGCGCTGCCGGCGCGTATTTCTGCCGCTGCTCATCAGGAGCTGACCAAGCTGGGCGTACAGGTGCTGACACAAACTATGGTTACCAGCGCTGATGCCAACGGGCTGCATACCAAGAGCGGCGATTTTATCGAGGCGGATCTGATGGTCTGGGCGGCGGGTATCAAGGCGCCGGACTTTATGAAAGATATTGGAGGCCTGGAAACGAACCGCATCAACCAGTTGGTGGTGAAAGAGACGCTGCAAACCACGCGCGACGATGACATTTTCGCTATCGGCGACTGCGCCTCCTGCGCGCTGCCCGGCGGCGGATTTGTACCGCCGCGCGCCCAGTCAGCGCACCAGATGGCGTCAAAAGCGCTGGAAAATATCCTGGCACAGATGCGTCATCACTCCCTGAAGCCTTACGTTTATAAGGATCACGGCTCGCTGGTATCGCTTTCCCGTTTCAGTACCGTCGGCAGCCTGATGGGTAACCTGATGCGCGGTTCGATGATGGTGGAAGGGCGCATTGCGCGTTTCGTCTATATCTCGCTCTACCGTATGCACCAGATTGCGCTGCACGGCTACTTTAAAACCGGTCTGATGATGCTGGTCGGCAGCATCAACCGGGTGATCCGTCCGCGTCTGAAACTGCATTAATCTATTACGTCTGCGCCGTTACGCGGCGCAGACGCACACATCAATCTGCTGACGATAAGGCTAACCTGTCGGCCCTGATGCTTAACCTTCCCGCTATAGCACGTTTCCCTGAATGAAAAACGCGCTCAGTTCTCTGGCTATCGCCTGAGGCTGCTCCTCCGGCAGAAAGTGACCGCAATGCGGCACCAGCACGCCTGACACATCCAGAGCGAAAGGACGCAAAGGCGCCGCCATATCCGCGATAGATCCGAACTCGGCGCTGATGGCCAGGAGCGGCATTTTTAGCGGACCTTGTGCCTGCAACGCTTTGTTTTTCGCTGCGGAGAGTGCAACCGAACGATAATAAGCGAGGCCTGCACGTAAACCGCCGTTGGCAAGCAGCACACGCAAATATTCATTGATATCCGCATCCGTGAACGCCTGCGGACAGGCTGTTTTTCTTTTCAGAAACCAGTCCAGATAAATACGTTCGCGTCCGCTAATCAGCGCTTCAGGAAGATCGGGAATCATATGAAAGGCGAAGTGCCAGGTTTTCCAGGCTTTATCCGGCGTGACGGGCAGGGCGTCCGGCAAGGTAATTCCCGGGATACCGGCATCCAGCAAAGCCAGACGTTGCACTTCGTCGCCATATAAGGCCGCATACGGCCACGCCACCCAGGCGCCTACATCATGGGCGGCGAGAAAATAACGCGTGATGCTCAGCTGGGCCAGCAGGCCATGAACCTTCTCAGCCAGTGAGCTGGTGTCATAGCCTGTTTCCGGGCGATCGGAATCGCCCTGGCCGGGCAAATCCAGCGCAATGATCCGGTAATTATCGCTCATCAACTGCATAACCTGACGCCAGGCATACCAGCTCTGTGGGAAGCCAGCCAGCAGCACCAGGGTTTCCCCCTGTGGATTGCCGCCGGTAACGTAATGCATCCGAATGCCGTCTACCGTGGCGTAGCGATGGATGAAACCGTTCAGAACAGGATCCTGCCAGCTTAAGGGCTCGGCGCTGGTGCGGCGGAGTTGCGGTATTGCCTGTTGATCTTGATTTAACACGGTTGATGCTCCTCTGTTGTCTGCCGCTGCGGCAAAGGTCAAATTTAGGAAGTGATCATTTCCTAAATGGGTAAAATTTTAATCCAGTAGCTTCATGGCCAGCTTGATAGTGGCTTCGCGGTCAGCGATATTTTCAATTTTGCCGACCACGCGCAGCCCAAAGGTAATACAGAGCATCAGCTCCGCTGCCGCCTCGACGTTGATTCCCGTGGCTACCGAGCCATCTTGCTGTCCCTGATGCAGTAAGGCGGTCAGAAAGGCTTTGTTGCGGCTCACAGCATGGCGTACCAGCGCTGACAGCTCTGTATCCAGCACCTGAAGTTCGGTTGCGCTGCCAACCACTAAACAGCCCCGTCTTCCCTCCAGTTCATGCGCAGAATCGAGATAGAAGCGTAATAGCTCCACCAGTTTCTCCCGGCCTGTCGCGTACGGCTGCAGCCGTTGGCGCAGGTCGGCATTGCGCTGAGAGGTATAACGTTCAAAAACCTGCAGAAACAGCGTGCGCTTATCGGTAAACGCTTTATAGATGCTACCGGCGGTTAGATTCATCGCTGCGCTCAAATCGGCCATTGAGGCGGCATGAAAACCTTTCTGACGAAAAACCAGCATCGCCTGATCCAGCGCCTGGTCGGGATCGAATCTGCGCGGACGCCCGCGCTCTTTTGTTTCAGGAGTAAATGTTCGGTTCATAAATACGCCAATAAGGAAATGATTGTTTCCAAAATGGCAGGCTTTTTTACCGGCAGCAAGCGCAAAGGGTGAAAATGTTTTGCAGCGACCTGGCAAACTTTTGTGATCGGGCCGACTTTACGGAAAAAAGGGCAGGGAAAATGTGGCGGCAAATCGCTTTATGGATAACGTCTGGGCTGCTAAGAACTCTCTGAAAAGACTCTGTTTATCCTGCTTTGGCGCTTTTCCTCTCTTTATCTGATTGCTGCTTTTCACCCTGGTCTGCAAAATTTTTATTAATTACCACGGCGAGTCGCGCACGCCGAGTATGGCTTACTGCCACGGAACCGGCAGCAGCAGGATTGCGCGGTAACATAGTCAGGAGGTTTTCCTGTGAATAAATCAATGATAGCGGGTATGGGTATTGGTGTGGTTGCCGCTTTGGGCGTGGCTGCCGTTGCCAGCATGAATGTTTTTAATCCGGGCCCCCAATACGCACAGGTTATTTCCGCAACGCCCATCAAGGAAACGATTAAAAACCCACGGCAGGAGTGTCGCAATGTCACGCTAACCCATCGTCGCGCGGTACAGGATGAACATCGTATCGCCGGATCGGTACTGGGCGCCGTCGCGGGCGGTGTGCTGGGGCATCAGTTCGGTGGCGGACACGGCAAGGATGTAGCGACGGTCGCAGGTGCGCTGGCTGGCGGTTATGCCGGCAACCAGGTGCAGGGCGGTTTGCAGGATCGCGACACCTACACCACAACGGAGCAGCGTTGTAAAACAGTATACGACAAACAGGAAAAAATGCTGGGCTACGACGTAACTTATAAAATTGGCGACCAGCAGGGAAAAATTCGCATGGAAAACGATCCCGGCACCCGTATTCCGCTGGATCGCAATGGACAGCTTATTCTTAACAGCAACAGTAACCAGGCGTAAGCCAAAAAAACGGGGCCAGAAATGGCCCCGTTTTTTATTGTCAGTTTCAAACCATCTTTTCTGACGGCGGTCACGGCGCTTACAGGACGTTGCCCGTAGCAACCATTGACGATGTTTAACTACCAGGCGCCGCTTAAGCGGCGAGCGTATGTGCCTCCATCTGCTCCATCAGATCGCGTAACCAACTCATTCGTACTTTGCGCTCGGCTAAGTCGCGGGTAAACTTCAGGCGCGTCGGGCCATCCAGCCGCCACTGCTGCGGATCTTTTTGCAGCAGCCCAATCAGCCACGCCGGATCGACGCTGTTTTTCTCGGCAAACTCAATAAAGCCACCTTTTTCGCTGGCCTCAATACGCCGCACGCCCAGCCGTTGCGCGCTCAGCCGCAGCGCCGCAATATCCAGCAGATTACGCGCCGCATCCGGCAGATTGCCGAAGCGGTCAATCAGCTCCACCTTCAGATCGTCCAGCTCACGCTGGTCGTCGGCGCTGGCGATGCGCTTGTAGAAGGAGAGGCGCGTATTGACGTCGGGAATAAAATCATCGGGCAGCAGCGCGGGCATACGCAGCTCAATATCGGTCTGATTACTGGTCAGATCCTCCAGCGACGGCTCGCGTCCTTCCTTCAGCGCATCTACCGCGTTTTCCAGCAGCTCCATATAAAGCGAGAAGCCGATGCTTTCCATCTGGCCGCTCTGGTCTTCACCCAGCAGTTCGCCGGCGCCACGAATCTCCAGATCGTGCGTCGCCAGCGCAAAGCCTGCGCCTAAATCCTCCAGCGACGCGATCGCTTCCAGTCGTTTATGGGCGTCGGCGGTCATCGCCTTCGGCGGCGGCGTCAGCAGCCAGGCGTAAGCCTGATGATGCGAGCGGCCTACGCGTCCGCGTAGCTGATGCAACTGCGCCAGACCAAAGTGGTCGGCGCGCTCGATGATAATGGTATTGGCGGTGGGAATATCGATGCCGGTTTCGATAATGGTGGTGCAAACCAGCACGTTAAAACGCTGATGGTGGAAATCATTCATCACCCGCTCCAGATCGCGCTCGCGCATCTGGCCGTGGCCGATGGCGATCCGCGCCTCCGGCACCAGATCCGCCAGCCGCTGGGCGGCTTTCTCAATATTTTCTACGTCGTTATAGAGATAATAAACCTGGCCGCCGCGCAGCACTTCACGCAGGATCGCCTCGCGCACCACCAGGCTGTCATATTCGCGAACGAAGGTTTTTACCGCCAGACGGCGGGCAGGCGGCGTGGCGATAATCGACAGATCGCGCATACCGCTCATCGCCATATTCAGGGTGCGCGGAATCGGCGTGGCGGTCAGCGTCGGATATCGACATCGGCGCGCATCGCTTTGATGCGCTCCTTATGACGCACGCCGAAGCGGTGTTCCTCATCAACAATCAGCAGCCCCAGATCGCGCCACTTCAGATCGCTCATCAACAGCTTATGGGTACCGATCAGAATATCGATTTTTCCTTCGCTGGCTTGCTCCAGCACCTGCGCCTGCTCTTTGGCGCTGCGGAAGCGCGAGAGCATCTCAATACGCACCGGCCAGTTGGCGAAGCGGTCGCGGAAATTATCGTAGTGTTGCTGAGCGAGCAGGGTCGTTGGCACCAGCACCGCCACCTGTTTGTTATTCTCTACCGCCAGGAAGGCCGCGCGCATCGCCACTTCAGTTTTACCGAAGCCGACGTCGCCGCACACCAGACGATCCATCGCCAGCGGCTGACACATATCGCTCAGCACCGCATGAATCGCCTGCGCCTGATCCGGCGTGGTTTCAAACGGGAAACTGTCGCAGAACAGCTGATACTGTTCACGATCGTATTTAAAGGCGTAGCCCGCTTTGGCCGCGCGCTGGGCATAAATATCCAGCAGCTCGGCCGCTACATCACGTACTTTTTCTGCGGCTTTCTGACGCGCGCGCGACCAGGCATCACTGCCCAGTTTATGCAGCGGCGCGTTCTCATCGGCACCGCCAGCGTAACGGCTAATCAGATGCAAAGAGGAGACTGGCACATAGAGTTTGGCGTCGTTGGCGTAGGCCAGCATCAGGTATTCCGCTTTAATGCCGCCCGCTTCCAGCGTGGTCATGCCGATATAGCGGCCAACGCCATGTTCCAGATGCACCACCGGCTGGCCCGGATGCAGCTCCGCCAGGTTACGGATCAGCACGTCCGGGTTGATGGTGCGGCGCGTATCCTGGCGGCGGCGCGTGACGCGCTCGCCCAGCAGATCGCCTTCGCAGATCAGCGCCCGCTGGCGCAGGTTATCAATAAAACCGCGTTCGCTGGCGCCGATAATCAAATAACGGCCGGGCGCGTCGGCCTCATCGAGGCGCTGAATGGTTTTTGGCTGCAGCTTGATGCGCGCCAGCAGCTCCTGCAGCGCTTCGCGTCGGCCTTCGCTCTCCACCGAAAAAATGACCGCGCCATCAAAGCTCTCAAGAAAGCGGCGCAGATGATCAAGCGGCGCCTTTGCCTGCGGCTCGACGGTCAGCGCCGGCAGCGGCTGATAATCGAGATTGGTGTTCGCCGCCTTATCCGGCAGCGCCTCGCCGCTCATACGCACGCGCGGCCACTGCTTCAGTTCAGCAAACAGCCCGTCAGTGCGTAGCCACAACGTTTCCGGCGGCAGTAAAGGACGCATCGGATCGACGCGGCGGTTTTCGAAGCGCGCCATAATGTCCTGCCAGAAACGCTCGGCGCTGGCTTCCAGATCGCCGGTGCTGACCAGCAGCGTATTGCGCGGCAGATAGCTAAACAGCGGCACCAGCGGCTGCGAGAAAAACAGCGGCTGCCAGTATTCGATCCCGGCGGGCAGGGTGCCTTTACTCACCTGCTGGTAGATATGCTCCGGCTCGCGGCGCACATCAAAATGTTCGCGCCACTGGCTGCGAAACAGCTCAATGGCGGCTTTATCGGTAGGGAATTCGTGGGCGGGCAGCAGATTAATCGCTTCCACCTCTTCCTGCGTGCGCTGGCTGTCAACGTCGAACAGCCGCAGGCTGTCGATTTCATTATCGAAAAAGTCGATGCGGTATGGCTGCTCGCTGCCCATCGGGAAGAGATCGAGCAGCGCGCCGCGCGTGGCATATTCGCCATGCTCCATCACCTGATCGACGTGGCGATAGCCCGCCTGTTCCAGCTGATCGCGCAGCCGATCGCGTGACAAAAGCTGCCCTTTCTGCATCACCAAAGCATGGCCATGCAGGAAATCGTGCGGACAGTAGCGCTGCATCAGCGTGGTTACCGGCAGGATCAGCACGCCGCGTTCCTGCGTCGGCAGGCGATAAAGCGTCGAAAGGCGCGAAGAGATAATATCCTGATGCGGAGAGAAGCTGTCGAACGGCAGGGTTTCCCAGTCAGCCAGGCTGAAGACCGGCTGGCGGGTAAACTGCTGAATTTCATCCTGCAGGCGCAGCGAGGTCTGCATATCGGGCGTAATCAGCATCACCAGCCCTGGGTGACGCTCCGCGATTTCCGCACATTCAACGGCACAGGCGGCACCGGTTAACTGACCCAGCTGGCGTTGATCGTTTGCCGCAGCGGGCAGGGCGTAGCGAATCTGTTCAGGCATAGTCGTTTCGACGGTCTCTCGGTTTATTTCAGGGGCACAATCATTCCACAGAACGCGACGGGGATCATCTTCTGAGGCAGGCTTTTTACCCGGCGGGGCATCTCTGGCCTGGCGCCCCGTGCGCGGCAAAAACCTTTAGCGCGCAGGCGGCGTACGATAAATCGTCGTCTGGTCATCGCCGTTAGCCCACTCCAGCTCTTTTTCGGTATGGAGGCTCCAGTTACCGTCATCCCACTGAACATGATAGCAGGCGGGAAAATTTCCCTGTGCGATAACGGCCGCCACTAAGCCGTGAATTTCCCCGGACTGATGTTTGACAATACTGCCTTTTAGATACTTACTCATATGCGGCTCCGCTGTCATAATCGGCGAATTAAACCCTTTAAATCGTAAGGAAAAGTATAGGTCAGATTAAGGTGACGGCGAGGCAACGGGTTGCGGCTGCTGCTTTTTCCCGCAGCCCAGCGCGGTAGACAAATTCTGACGCATCTTTAACATTCACTCAGGCCGGTAAAGGTTCCATAAAGCAGGCGGCTCCTTTATCATCCTGACTACTTTTGCTTTTTGCTACGCATAAGACGGATCTCATGTATCAACCTGTCGCGTTATTTATCGGTCTGCGCTACATGCGCGGACGTGCCGCAGACCGCTTTGGCCGGTTTGTTTCCTGGCTTTCCACCATCGGCATTACTCTCGGCGTGCTGGCGCTGGTTACCGTCTTATCGGTAATGAACGGCTTCGAGCGCGAGCTGGAGGGCAATATTCTTGGCCTGATGCCGCAGGCGCTGATCACCAGCGAGAAAGGCTCCATCAATCCTCAGCAGCAGCCCGCCAGCGCCCTGAACCTGCAGGGCGTGCAGCGTATTGCGCCGTTGACCACCGGCGATGTGGTGCTGCAAAGCGCGCGCAGCGTGGCGGTGGGCGTGATGCTCGGCGTTCAGCCGGACGAAGCCGATCCGCTGACGCCGTTTCTGGTTAATGTCCAACAGCAGGCGCTGCAGCCGGGTCAGTACAATGTGATCCTCGGCGAACAGCTGGCCGCGCAGCTTGGCGTCAAACGCGGCGACCAACTACGTCTGATGGTGCCTTCCGCCAGTCAGTTTACGCCGATGGGCCGCCTGCCGAGTCAGCGTCTGTTTAACGTGGTCGGTACCTTTGCCGCCAACAGCGAAGTTGATGGCTATCAGATGTTGGTTAACCAGCAGGATGCGTCACGCCTGATGCGCTATCCGGCGGGCAATATTACCGGCTGGCGTTTGTGGCTGGATAAGCCTTTAGCGGTGGACAGCACCAGTCAACAACCGCTCGCAAAAGGGCTGGTCTGGAA
>NZ_CALNWY010000055.1 GCF_940807255.1 Mixta sp. Marseille-Q2659
CTGGAAATCAGCCCTAGGAAATCAGCCCTAACCTGTGGGCAGGCGTTGGTCTGGTGCGCGGCGGTGCCGGAACGGCGCTGGTGGGTGATGGGCCGACGGTAGCGGCACGCATGCAGGAGTATGCCGATCTCGGCATTGAAACCTTTATCCTCTCCGGCTATCCGCATCTGGAAGAGGCGTACCGCGTAGGTGAGTTGCTGTTCCCGCATCTGGATTTGGCAGTGCCGGCGATCCCTGCGCCGCGTCAGGTGCAGGCGCATGGCGAGGCGGTGGCCAATGATTTCGCACCGCAAAAAGTGTCGCAAAGCTGAGGTAACGCCGATGAGCAAAGTGAAATTGCGTTCACGTCATCCGCTGGTGCCCTGGCTGCTGCCGGTACTGCTGCTGGCCAGCTGGCAAATCGCCTCGCAAACCGGCTGGCTTTCCACGCGAATTTTACCGGCGCCGCAAAGCGTGGTGCTGACGTTCTGGCGTCTCAGCGCCAGCGGCGAGCTGTGGCAACATCTGGCGATCAGTAGCTGGCGCGCGCTAACCGGCTTTGCCATCGGCGGCGCGATTGGCCTGGCGCTGGGCCTGATTGCCGGCGCCTCCCACTGGGGCGAGCGGCTGCTGGATACCTCGGTGCAGATGCTGCGCAATATTCCGCATCTGGCGCTGATTCCGCTGGTGATTTTATGGTTCGGCATTGACGAGGCGGCCAAAATTTTTCTGGTGGCGCTCGGCACGCTGTTTCCGGTTTACCTCAATACTTTTCACGGCATCCGCAATATCGATCGCGGACTGGTGGAGATGGCGCGCAGCTACGGACTCTCCGGCTGGCGGCTGTTTACGCAGGTGATGCTGCCCGGCGCCCTGCCCTCCATTATGGTCGGGATCCGTTTTGCGCTGGGGTTAATGTGGCTGACGCTGATTGTGGCGGAAACCATTTCTGCCAACTCCGGCATTGGTTACCTGGCGATGAACGCCCGTGAGTTTTTACAAACTGACATTGTGGTTGTCGCCATTATTCTCTATGCGCTGCTGGGCAAGCTGGCCGATCTTAGCGCAGTCCTGCTGGAACGGCTCTGGTTGCGCTGGCATCCGGCTTATCAACTGAAGGAGGCAACACCATGAATGTCGCCGCTACGCCGTCCCGGCTTAATCTCGGTACGCCCGTTGGTCTGCAGGGCGTCAGCAAACGCTTTGGCGAACGCGCCATTTTGCAGGAGATCGACTTACATATTCCTTCCGGCCAGTTTGTCGCCGTGGTCGGACGCAGCGGCTGCGGCAAAAGCACCCTGCTGCGCCTGTTGGCCGGACTGGAAACGCCCAGCACAGGTGAACTGCTGGCGGGCCAGGCGCCGCTCTCCTCCGCCCGCGATGAGACGCGTCTGATGTTTCAGGATGCCCGACTGCTGCCCTGGAAACGCGTCATCGACAATGTTGGTCTGGGTTTACGCGGCGACTGGCGTCCGGCGGCGATGGAGGCGCTCACCGCCGTCAGCCTGGCCGATCGCGCCAACGAGTGGCCTGCCGCCCTGTCCGGCGGCCAGCGGCAACGCGTGGCGCTGGCGCGCGCGCTAATCCATCGTCCGGGCCTGCTGCTACTGGATGAGCCGCTGGGCGCGCTGGATGCTCTGACGCGCATTGAAATGCAGGAGCTGATTGAAAACCTTTGGCGTCAGCAAAATTTTACCGTGCTGTTGGTGACGCACGATGTCAGCGAAGCGGTCGCCTTAGCGGATCGGGTGCTGCTGATCGAAGAGGGAAGAATAGGCCTGGATTTAATGGTTGATTTGCCGCGTCCGCGTCGGCGCGGTTCGGCACGACTGGCGGAGCTGGAGGCGGAGGTGCTGGAGCGGGTGATGCAGCGCCAGCAGCCGCGACACGAACTGCCGCGCTATGCCGGAGGCTAAAAACGGCAGCGTACAGGGATGACTGACGCGGCCCTTTGTTTTATAAAAACGCGCCTGTGCCGGGAACCCAGTCCGATCGTAAAAACGCAAAAAACGTCATCCCTGATAGCTTGTCCCGCGCCTTGCCAGGCCGCGGGACGCTTTACTCTTCTGCCTGGGTTCCCGTCACCTTACGTTGAGCAATCGTTTGAGGGCAGCATCAGCCGCCCTTTAACCTTCAGATTACGCGCTTAGCGCCTTGCTGATCTTCTCATAGAGATCGCCGGAGAGGTTCTCCAGACTTTGCAGCTCCTCCAACGCCGCGCGCATCATGCGTTGACGTTCGGCATCATAACGTTTCAGACGGATCAGTGGCTCAATCATGCGCGCGGCAACCTGCGGGTTGCGGCTGTTCAGATCGGCCAGCATTTCCACCAGGAAACGGTAGCCGCTGCCATCTTTTGCATGGAAAGCGGCCGGATTCGCAGAGGCGAAGGCGCCAATTAGCGAACGTACGCGGTTCGGGTTACCCATGCTGAACGAGCGATGGTGCAGCAGCTCGCGCACGCGCGACAGCACATCCAGCGCCGGGCTGGTCGCCTGCAGCGTAAACCACTTATCCATCACCAGACCATCCTGATGCCAGCGTTCATCCCACGCGTTTAACATCTCATCACGGCAATCAAGCTGCGCCATTACCGCCGCCGAGAGCGCCGCCAGCGCATCGGTCATATTATTGGCCTGCTGATACTGCGCGCGCACCAGACGGTTTGCCAGCGTGCTGTCGCCCAGCGCCAGATAGCTCAGGCAGACATTTTTCAGCGCACGCTTGCCAATATCGCCATGCTCAACGCGATATTCCGGCGTTTGATACGCGTGGTAAATCGCCAGCCATTCGTCGGCCAGCTCAACGGCCAGCGTACGCATCAGCGCATCGCGTACCGCTGCGTTGGCTTCAGGATCGATAGTGTCGAACAGCGCAGCAATCTCGTTTTCGCTCGGCAGCGTCAGGATCAAGGCCATCAGCGCCGGATCGCTCTGCTCATCCAGCAGCACCGCGCGGAAGGCGTCGGCAACGTGCAGCGGCAGCGACAGCGGCTGCCCCTGCTGATAGCGGGCGACGTTCAGTTTGATATGGGTGGCGAGCAGGCTTTGCGCCGCATCCCAGCGGGAAAAGTCATTGCGCGCATGGCGCATCAGGAAAGTGAGCTGAGCATCGCTCCAGCTGTAATCAAGTTTCACTGGCGCAGAAAATTCGCGCAGTAGCGAAGGCACCGGCTGATGGTAAACCTTGTCAAAAATAAAGGTCTGGAACTCTTCGGTCACGTTAAGCACGTGATGCACCGGCTCGCCATTATGCTGAAGCGGGATCGGCTCGCCTTTATCATCATAAAGCTCAATATCGAGTGGAATATGCAGCGGCAGCTTCTCTTTCTGATCGGCGGTCGGCGGCGTCATCTGCGTAACATGCAGCGTATACTGCTCCAGCTCCGGATTATAGTCGTCGCGCACGGTCAGCACCGGCGTACCGGACTGGCTGTACCAGCGGCGGAACTGGGTCAGGTCGATATGAGAGGCATCTTCCATCGCCTGGACGAAATCATCGCAGGTCGCAGCGCTGCCGTCATGACGCTGGAAGTAAAGCTGCATCCCTTTCTGGAAATTCTCTTCGCCCAGCAAGGTATGCATCATGCGGATCACTTCAGAACCTTTTTCATACACCGTCAGCGTATAAAAGTTGTTCATTTCGATCACCTGCTCAGGGCGAATCGGATGCGCCATCGGGCTGGCATCTTCCGCAAACTGCGCGCCGCGCATAATGCGCACGTTATCGATGCGGTTAACCGCGCGCGAGCCCAGATCGGAGCTGAACTCCTGATCGCGGAATACGGTCAGCCCCTCTTTCAGGCTCAGCTGAAACCAGTCACGACAGGTAACGCGGTTGCCGGTCCAGTTATGGAAATATTCATGGCCGATCACCGCTTCGATGCCGAGATAATCTTTGTCAGTAGCCGTTTCCGCCTTCGCCAGCACATATTTGGAGTTAAAGATATTGAGGCCTTTATTCTCCATCGCGCCCATATTAAAGAAATCCACCGCAACGATCATAAAGACGTCCAGGTCGTACTCCAGATCAAAGCGCTCTTCGTCCCACTTCATACTGTTTTTCAGCGAGGTCATCGCCCAGTCGGCACGATCGAGGTTGCCGCGATCCACATAAATTTCCAGCGCGACGTCGCGGCCAGAACGGGTGGTAAAGCTGTCACGCAGCACGTCGAAATCACCCGCCACCAGCGCAAACAGATAGCAAGGCTTAGGAAAAGGATCCTGCCATTTGATCCAGTGGCGTCCGTCATCCATCTGGCCAGCGTCAATACGGTTGCCATTAGAGAGCAGGAACGGATAACGCGCACGATCGGCGATCAACGTGGTGGTAAAACGAGCCAGCACATCAGGTCGATCCAGGTACCAGGTGATGTGGCGGAAGCCTTCCGCTTCACACTGCGTGCAGAGCGCCGCGCCCGATTGATACAGGCCTTCCAGCGCCGTATTTTTATCTGGATGGATATCGTTAATGATTGTGAGTGTGAAATTGTCCGGCAGGCCGGTCAAAATCAGCGCGCCCTCTTCCAGACGATACGCTTCCCAGGGTTGGTCATCGACCGACAGCGAAACCAGAGTTAACTCTCCGCCGTCAAGACGCAGCTCGGCCTGACTTGCGCCAAGACGTTTCACCGTGCTGACCGCGGTTACCCGTGTCACGCCAGCATCCAGGTTGAACGTCAAATCGATATCGGTAATGGTGTAATCTGGCGCCTGGTAGTCATGGCGGTACTTAACTTGCGGCTTTTGCGTCATAAACTCTTCTCGTATCAACAATGGTTTAACTCGCTAAGTCTATTCCGGTTGCGCTCGGCTTGCCACGTCGAAACCCGGCTTTTCGCAGTTAATGCTACATTCCGTTTACAATGGCACGTTATCCTCGACCTCTCGCTGGCTTTTATGCTGTGATTGGCTTCAATTAATCTGCTGGCAGGTTATACTTTTCATCTCTGGAACCTGTTTACACCTACGGAAACGCCCCGCGCGAGAGGATGCTGAAACGCACCATGACACGATACGCTTCCCCGATTTTAACCACGCTGCTTGATACCGATGCCTATAAGCTTCATATGCAGCAAGCTGTATTTCATCGCTATCACGACGTGACCGTTACTGCAGAATTCCGCTGCCGGGGCGACGATCTGTTAGGTCTCTACGCTGATGAAATTAGCGACCAGATCGCGCAGATGAGCCTGTTGGCGCTGAGTGACGATGAATATGCCTGGCTGGCCGGTCTGCCGTTTTTTAAACGTGACTATCTCGACTGGCTGAAAACCTTTCGCTACAACCCTGCACAGGTAAAAGTCCGTAATCATGCCGGTAAGCTCGATATTCGTATCAGCGGGCCGTGGCGCGAAGTGATTATGTGGGAGGTGCCGCTGCTGGCGCTGATCAGTGAAGTGGTACATCGTCATCGCTCGCCGCAGGCGACGCCCGAAATGGCCGTTGAACGCCTGCAGCAAAAAATTCATGACTTTAAACAGCAGACGCAAAATATCGATCTGTCGCGCTTCCGCCTGATGGATTTCGGCACGCGCCGCCGTTTTTCGCGCGATGTGCAGCTGGCTATCGTCACGACGCTGAAAAGCGATTTCCCGTGGCTGGTTGGCTCCAGCAACTATGATATCGCGCGGCAGCTGGGCATTACGCCGGTAGGCACGCAGGCGCATGAATGGTTTCAGGCGCATCAGCAAATCAGCCCGGTGTTAGCTAACAGCCAACGCGCAGCGCTGCAGGCCTGGCTGGACGAGTATGACGATCAGTTAGGCATCGCCCTGACGGACTGCATCACGATGGACGCTTTCCTGCGTGATTTTGGTCCAGGCTTCGCTCATCGTTACCAGGGCCTGCGCCATGACTCCGGCGATCCGGTGGAATGGGGCGAAAAGGCGCTGGCACATTACCAAACGCTGAATATCGATCCGCACAGTAAAACGCTGGTGTTTTCCGATAACCTCGATTTTAACAAAGCGGTCGATCTCTACCGGCATTTTGGTCAGCGCACGAATGTGGTTTTCGGGATTGGTACCCGTCTGACCTGCGATATTCCTGAGGTTAAGCCGCTTAATATCGTCATCAAGCTGGTTGAGTGTAATGGCAAGCCGGTGGCAAAACTCTCTGACAGCCCCGGTAAAACCATCTGTCACGATAAAGCTTTCGTCCGCGCGTTGCGTAAAGCCTTCGATCTTCCGCTGGTGAAAAAAGCCAGCTGATGCGCCATCGTCAGCGCGATTTCTGCCCGCGCTGACGATCTTTATCTCTTCCCTTCTCTCTTTAATTGATTAAATAAAAAGAAAACTGTTGTCCGGCAGTGAATTCTGCTTGTGTCCTGCCCGACGGCAAGTAACATAGATTAGCCCTAAATTCGGGGTTAACCTGTTTATTTTCGAACTAATAAAGAGAGAACTTTATGAGCGTTGTGCCTGTAGCGGACGTACTGCTCGGCCAGGTTGCGGTTGGCGAAGATGTCACCGTGCGCGGTTGGGTACGTACCCGAAGAGATTCAAAAGCCGGTATTTCCTTTGTCGCCGTGTATGACGGCTCCTGCTTTAATCCCGTTCAGGCTGTCGTCAATAATTCTCTGCCTAATTACCAGAGCGAAGTGCTGCGTTTAACTACCGGTTGTTCCGTTATCGTGACGGGCAAAGTGGTTGAATCTCCGGGCCAGGGACAGAGTTTTGAGATTCAGGCGACAGCAATTGAAGTCGTGGGCTGGGTAGAAGACCCGGACACCTACCCGATGGCGGCCAAACGCCACAGCATTGAATACCTGCGTGAAGTCGCCCACTTACGTCCGCGTACCAATTTAATCGGCGCCGTGGCGCGCGTTCGCCATACGCTGGCGCAGGCGCTGCATCGCTTCTTCCATGAAAACGGGTATTTCTGGGTATCGACTCCGCTGATCACCGCTTCCGATACCGAAGGCGCCGGTGAAATGTTCCGCGTTTCTACCCTGGATTTAGAAAACCTGCCGCGCGACGCGCAGGGCAAAGTTGATTTCAATGAAGATTTCTTTGGTAAAGAAGCGTTCCTGACGGTTTCCGGGCAGCTGAATGGCGAAACCTACGCCTGTGCGCTCTCCAAAATTTATACCTTTGGCCCGACTTTCCGCGCTGAAAACTCCAACACCAGCCGTCATCTGGCGGAATTCTGGATGCTGGAGCCGGAAATCGCGTTTGCGTCGCTGGATGACGCAGCGGATCTGGCGGAAGCGATGCTGAAATATGTGTTTAAGGCGGTACTGGAAGAACGTGCGGATGATATGGCGTTCTTTGCTGAACGCGTTGATAAAGAAGCCGTAAGCCGCCTGGAGAAATTCGTGACGGCCGATTTCGCCCGTGTCGATTACACCGACGCCATTGATATTCTGCTGGCGAGCGGTCAGAGCTTTGAAAACCCGGTTGAATGGGGCATCGATCTCTCTTCGGAGCATGAGCGCTATCTGGCCGAGAAGCACTTTAAAGCACCGGTTGTCGTCAAAAACTATCCGAAAGATATTAAAGCGTTCTATATGCGCCTGAATGACGATGGCAAAACCGTGGCGGCTATGGACGTACTGGCGCCGGGCATCGGCGAAATTATCGGCGGCTCGCAGCGTGAAGAGCGTCTGGATGTGCTGGATTTGCGTCTCAATGAAATGGGCCTGAACAAAGAAGATTATTGGTGGTATCGCGATCTGCGTCGTTACGGCACCGTACCGCACTCCGGCTTTGGCTTAGGTTTTGAACGTTTGATCGCTTATGTCACAGGCGTACAAAATGTAAGAGACGTTATCCCCTTCCCGCGTACGCCGCGTAATGCCAGTTTCTAAAATTCGGCATTAAATATAAGAAATTCATATATCTATAAAGGCTGACACTGTCAGCCTTTTTTTATTTTTGTAAATTTTGAGTTATCTCACAAAGTTCCCTTATTTTTACATTTTGTAATACATATTTTCTTTCTGAAACTACTATTAGGGTTTGGTAGCATTTTCGAGGTAGAATTACCTAGCGGCGAATGGAAAGATGCCTGCAGACACAGGAAGACACCAAACTCTGATCAAGCCTTTTGTAAAGAATTCTTGACGGCAGTGGCAGGTGTCCAAATAACTCCAATGAGGGTAATAAAAAATGATGAAGCGCAATATTCTGGCAGTGGTTATTCCTGCTCTGTTAGCTGCCGGAGCAGCAAATGCAGCGGAAATCTATAATAAAAACGGCAACAAGCTGGATCTGTATGGTAAAGCGGTAGGTCTGCACTATTTCTCTGATAACGCAGGCGACGATGGCGACCAGACTTACGTTCGTTTCGGCTTTAAAGGCGAAACCCAGATTAACGATCAGCTGACCGGTTTCGGCCAGTGGGAATACAACGTTCAGGCGAATAACTCTGAAGGTTCTGACGCGCAGGACGGTAATAAAACCCGTCTGGGCTTTGCCGGTCTGAAATTCGGCGACTTCGGCTCTATCGACTATGGCCGTAACTACGGCGTTGTGTATGATGCGATCGGCTGGACCGATATGCTGCCGGAATTCGGTGGCGATTCTGGTTACTCTGATAACTTCATGAACGGCCGCAGCACCGGTCTGCTGACCTACCGTAACACTAACTTCTTTGGACTGGTTGACGGCTGGAACTTCGCTGTTCAGTACCAGGGCAAAAACGACCGTGACGACGCACGTCGTTCTAACGGCGACGGCTGGGGTGTGTCTACCTCTTACGAAACGCCGATCGGCGTAGGCTTCGCTGCAGGTTATAGCGCCAGCGACCGTACTAACCAGCAGAGCGCCGGCGTTTATAACGTTCAGGACTCTAACGGCGACGATCTGGATCCAGCAGTAACCCGCACCTATGGCCAGGGTAAAACCGCTGAGTCCTGGGCTACCGCGATTAAATATGACGCCAACAACATCTACCTGGCGGCAATGTACGGCGAAACCCGTAACGCAACGCCGTTCACAGCCTCTCTGGCTGGTGGCAATAGCGTATTCGGCTTTGCCAACAAAGCGCAGAACTTTGAAGTGGTTGCTCAGTACCAGTTCGATTTCGGTCTACGTCCGTCCCTGGCCTATGTTCAGTCTAAAGGCAAGGACATCGAAGGCATCGGCGATGCTGACCTGGTTAAATAT
>NZ_CALNWY010000056.1 GCF_940807255.1 Mixta sp. Marseille-Q2659
TCTGAGACAACATCTGGCAAGGCTGGGACGGAAGTCACTGTCGTTCTCAAAATCGGTGGAGCTGCATGACAAGGTCATCGGGCATTATCTGAACATAAAACACTATCAGTAAGTTGGAGTCATTACCCAAATCGCGACGTGCTTTCTTTTCCGCGATCATTTCGCTTAGCTGCATGCAGTGATCGGCGCGCTCACTTTTTACCCGCGGCAAGATGCCTCGCCGCGAAACCAGCGTGTAATAACCTTCAATGCCGAAACTTTCCATTAAAATGCAGGCGTCAATCGCACTTTGCCCTGACCCCAGAATGGCCACTTTGCTGCCTTTCTTTATATTGGCGATGGGTTCTTCATCAAAAATAGACAAGATTTTTTGCGCGCCGGAAAGCGCAATATTTTCCGGCTCCCGCAGTTCGCCGCCTGTCGCCAGAATACAGACATCAAACGTCATTTTTTGCCCGGCAAAGATGACGCTATGTTTTTCATTAATCGTTACGGCTTCAACGCTGGTGTTATATACCGTTACTTTGTGACCATCGCGCTGCAGAGCGGCAATACAGGAGGAAAGTTTTTCCTCCAGATAATCGCCATAGATTTTTCGCGGTATGCCCTCTTTACCGACAATGCCGCGCGAGCGGAGCCATTTTACAAAATCATCCGGCTGACGTTCGCTTACGCTCATGGTTTCAGGCAGCGTATTTAATATTAACCGGTCGCTGCCGGAACGATATGCCATACCGCGCGCCATTTTTTCATCACGTTCAAAAATAGTAATGCTAAGTTTTTTCTTAATTGAAAACGCCGTGTCCCGTAAGGACTCCAGAATTAAAACCGCTGAAGCACCGCAGCCAATAATAGCGATATGGCTAATATTGGTTTTTGCCATGACAGATATTTTCATGACGTTCTGTCCCAGATTCTAAGCGGATAAATTTAACTTTTTTCTAACACGCCTGAATCGGTTTGATAAAGAGGGTTTAAGGACTAAGCGCCACTAAATGCGTTATCTGTGATAAAACTCACAAAAACTGACGGTTAATGATTAATTTTTTAAAAATCTTTACACCATATGACATTAGACCCGCTAATCAAGGCTTTTCCTCATGGGAAACACCGTTGTGACGCCTTGTCATCCCGCCTGCAAACTGACTTATCACGCGTTATAAAGCTGAGGGAAAGGCCGCGTTTAATCCCTCTGGCTTATCTCACCCTACTGGATAAAATTGATTTCATTTTTTTATCACCGCCTGAAGCAACGATCAAAACATAAGGAAAATCCTGGCTAATTAACAGCACAGGTAGCCTGAAACATATCGCAAGAAAGTGGATTAACGCCTTTTCCTGTTTAAGTCGATATAGCGGTAATTTTCAGATAATACGCAGAAGGTGTTTTTTAAGTTATTTCACCGATGCCGATGCCTGCACCAAAATAAGGCAAACGCACTAAATAAGTTCATAATTCAAACGCGCTCATCTCATTTTATATATAGCTTTTACATCTAAAAAACCGTTGCTTTTGTAATGCCCACTGAATTACTAATGATTCATACATTATAAATTTTTAACTATTTTCGTGAGCTAAATATGGTCTCTCTTCCTGTTGATAGAAAATCAACCGGCTCCGGCTGGCTGTGTATCACGCTCTACTGCCTGTTTACCTCTTTATCGGCAGTCTGGGTATCCATGAGTTTCACAAAAATTAGTGGCTCTGCGCTAACCTTTTTCACTTTGCTTATCGCGCAGATTGTTTTTCTGCTGTTCGCGGTCATCAAAAAACAGCAACCATTGACTTTTCTGAAAGAAAATAAAGGCAAAATTTTTTGGCTGAATATTCTGACGCTGACCAGCTGGCTGTTTATGTTTATGGCGCTGCAACGCATCGAGGCTTCGGTAGAATCCGCTATCTATCAGGGCTGGATACCGGTGGTGGTGATGCTGCTCGGATTGCTGATCGCCAGGAAAAATCAGATGCAGGTTTTAGGGCCGGTTTTGATCGCGATTTCTATTTTCGCGCTGGTCGCCGCGCGTCTCTACGTTAATGCCGACGGCAGCCATACCGATTCCCGGCGGGTTATCGAAGGCGTGGTGCTGGCCTCGGTGGCTGGCAGCACCGGCGGCGTCTACGTTTGGCTGTCGGCGGGCTTAAAACATGTTAAAGGGGCGACCACCATGAATATTCTGGCCACCCGCTTTATTATTCTGCTGCTGGTCACCGGCCTGCTGGCGCGCCATCAGCTGGTGGATATTGTTACCACCGATATTCATGCGTTGCTTCAGCTGACCTTTCTTTCACTGCTGTTTGTGGTAATCCCGATCTTTTGCCTGCAACACGCCATTCTGGAACTGGGGGCGCCGCGCGTTTCGGTTTTAACGCCGCTGGTGCCGGTTATCGCCCTCGCTGCCGAATATCTGGTTGCGCCATGGCACAGCCAGTGGGTGCCCGCCTTAATTGGCGTGGTCAGTCTGTCATTGATTATCAGTAATTTACGAATGAACAAAGCCGTTAAACCGTAACTGTCAATGAGGAGTAGATATGTCGCTACATCAAATTAATGCAGGTAAAGGTCTTGTGGAAGAAATTCGTGAAATGATCGAGGAATCGGGAATTAACGAAAACAGTTTTTATAAAACTTTTCAGCAAGAGGCGCTGCCGCTGGCCACGGTAAAACAGATATTTCAGCAATACTATTATTATATTCGTACCTTTCCGCAAATCCTTTCCGGCCTGGCGCCGCGCGTGGATGATGAACTTATTCGCTTAAAGATTTGTCGCACCGTGGTATCCGAATTAGGGGATGGCAAAGGCGACGCGCACTATATTATGTTTGAAAAAGCGCTGGCGGGTATCGGCGTCACGCTGGATGACTACCGCAACGTCAAATATATTCCCGAAGCTGATGCGCTGGTGAAAGATCTGGAGCGCCTTTTCCTCCGGGAATCGCCCAGCTTTGCACTGGGGGCGCATTATGTGATTGAGGAGTTCGGCTTTCCAATGATCGCTAACCTTTATGAGGGTTTCCGCCTCTATAAAGGCTGGCAGCATGAAGATTACAACTACTTCTATCTGCATATTCTTATTGAGTGCAATCACGTGGACTGGATCCAGGATGCGATGCTGGCGGCAGCAAAAGATGAAACCGCCAAAAAAGAGATTATTGAAGGCGCGCGCCAGGTTTTAGCATCGCTCAATAATTTCTGGCAGGGTCTGAATCAATTAGCTGTCAGCAAAGCTGCCTGATTTATTATTTTACCAACCACAAATGCTGACACTGTTTTGGTGTCAGTGTTTTACAGGGTCTATTTATGATGGAAGAGAATAGCGCCTCGGTAGGTATTTTTCAGTATATGTCCACCCTGGCCCAGCAATATTGCGCCTTAAATCTTTCGCAGGGAATACCCGATAATATTTATGATGCCCAATGGAATGAGGCAATAAAAAACGCGTCCCCGCACAGTTGGCAATATATGCCCACGGCGGGAAAGCCACCCTTAATAAAATATCTGCTGCATGCCGTTTATGCTGATGCCTTTAGCGATGCCATTATTGTGTCCGGCTGTACGGAGGCGTTATTGTCCGCGCTTTACGCCTGGGCCGATGAAGGCTATCGCGAAATGGTGGTGGCGGAGCCGTTTTACTCCTATTACCCAGGACTGGCGACGCTGGCGCATCTCACTTTTGTCCCGGTGGCGATGCAGCAAGATAACGAACGGCTGGTGATTGACTGGGAGGCCATGCGCCAGCGCGTCAGCGCTAAAAGCATCCTGTTAATCAACTCGCCCCATAATCCCTCCGGCGCGGTATTTACCGCCCACGACTGGGAGGCGCTCTGGCAGCTACAGGATGCCAGCGGCTGCGCCATCCTGTTCGATGATGTTTATCGTCACTTTAATTTTACCGCCCTGCCGCCGCCCGATCGTTTGCTGGCGCAGCGGAAAGTACTGGTGGCCGGTTCGGTATCGAAAAGCCTGGCCGCCACCGGTGCCCGCATTGGCTGGCTGGCGGGCGCCGCACAGCCGCTGGCGCGCGCACACCTGGCGCATAAGCATATGTCGAACTGCCAGCCGGATCTGTTACAGCACGCGGCGTTAACGCTGATGCAGAGAATTGACGCCGCCGCGTTACAGCAGGCTACTCAGCATTACCATCAGCGCGCGTTGCGGCTGGGAGATGCGTTGCTGTCGGCGGGCTTCAGCCTGATCCGGCCCGACGGCGGGCATTTTATTATGGCGCGCCATCCTGGCCTGCCCGGTCACAACAGTCTGGAACAGGCGGTTTCCTTACCCAACGGCTGGGCATTGCGCCGCTGCCGCTAAACGATTTCTTTTCCCGCCGCACAACCGGCTGGCTGCGGTTCTCCTTTGCCGTTAACGATCGCGCTGTCGATTCCGCATGTCAGCGTTTGTTGTCATCTTCTTTATAAGGACGGGCTTATGAAAACATTTATGGTACTGGGCGGCGGCCCTGCGGCCGCCATTGAGGCGGCGCGACTCTGCGCGTTGGGTAAAGAGGTGACGCTGATTTCTGAGCAGTTCGGCGGCTGTATGGAAATTATGGGCGAACGTCGGCTTCAGTCTTACTGCCATGAACTGACGCTCACGGGTGGCGATATTACGCTCGACAGCTGCATGGAGCGACCGGCGCTGGCGCCTGCCGCTAGCGAGTTTAGCGATTATGTCCGGCGCACCCTTGACGCCCTGCCGGTCAAAAAAATCAGCGGCAAAGTAAGCTGGTTCACTAAAGAAAACGATCGCTTTCGTTGTCACGTCACTACTGCAAACGGCGAGCGCCACCTGTACGCGGATGGGCTGGTGCTGGCTACCGGCATTCGCGCGCGCCCGGTGCCCGCCATCTTCTCTTTAATGGATCCCATTACCTGTTTCGAGGCCTACAACCTGTTTCGCGAGAACGATGCGCGGCTGAAGCAGTACCGGCGAGTGGTGATTTTAGGCGGCGGCAATACCGCTTTCCAGCTGGCGGACTGCGCGGCGTCGCTCGGCATTGAGACCACCATTCTGGCCAAGAGCTACCTGGGGATCTTTCCGCAGGAGACGCAGGATCGTTTTGCGTTACGCGCGCCCAGCCAGCTGACTATCGAGCGTATCTGGAAAAGCCAGAACGATAAGAATATGGCGCCGCTGGCTTTTCATATTTACTCCTCGCTTTACGCCGATGGCGAACGCTTACATATCTGGCTGCAAGAAGCTCGTAACCAGATCCATATTGCCAGGCTCTGCTGGCAGGCGCTGCCCGGCAACGGCGATGACGCGACGGCTAAAATGCTGCCGATCGCCAAAGCGGGCACGCTGTTTATTTCCGCTATCGGCACCACCGGCAATCTGCCACCCAACGGCTTTCGCCAGCTGCAGTTAGATAAACAGGGTTTTCTTCCCAACCGGCGCGGGCGCACCGCGATCGCCGGGCTTTACGTCGCTGGCGCGCTGGCTGGCGCGAAATCGGTCAACACAATGATTGAAACGGAGTACGGCCATGAAAAGCAGAATGCTGTTGGAGAATTTCGTTTGTGAAGTGATCGATTACGATCTGGCGCGTGACGGCGCGGCGAATCACGATCTCGCCGCCCTGTTGCATATGGGCAAGGTACTGGTGCTGCGCAACCAGGCGCTGTCGGTCTTCGAATATCATCAGCTTATGCTGTCGCTGGGCAGCCCGCAGCGCCACGTATTACAAAATTTCGCCGTCGAGGGCTTCGCGGACATTATCCGCATTTCTAACTTTATTTCGCCCGACGGCGAGCCTGAGGGCGTGCTGGACGGTGGCGCTTACTGGCATACCGATATGTCGTATCAGCCCAACATCGGCATTGCCACCTCGCTGCTGTCGCTGCGCGAACCGGTCTGTGGCGGCCATACGCAATTTATCGACATGGTGGATGCGCTGGAGGCGCTGCGTAAAAACCAGCCCTTATGCCAGAAACTGGAGCAGGCCTGCGGGCAGCCGCTGGAAGCGATTCAGGTGCATCACCGGTTTGGCAATCGCCGCGCGCTGGGCGATCCGCAGCAGCCGACGCAGCGCCTGACGCGCGGACAGCAATCAACGCTGGCGCCGGTGCTACATCACCTGATGCAGACGCACCCGCGTACCGGCCAGCAGTCGCTGTTTGCCGTCGCCGGAACAGCGTTACGCTTCGAAGGCGTGACGCCGGAAAGGTCACTGCCGCTGCTGAATGAACTGGAAGATTTCGTTATCGAACACGCGCAGTTTTATCAGCATCACTATCGTCCCGGCGACCTGGTCATCTGGGACAATTTGCTCACCCTGCATCGCGGTTATGGCATCGAACCGAGCCGTAATCGTCATAACAGCCGCCTGCTATATCGCATGAATGTCGCTTATACCGAAAAGGGCCATCTCATATGAAAAAAACCGTGATTTTACTCTCTCAGTCCTATCTGCATTTCGCCTCAGAAGGGGTGCTGGACCATTTACAGCAGCAGAGTCGCCTGGTGTTGATTATTCACCGCAGCGAAACGCCGCATCCGTTACTGAGCAGTCGGGTGGCACAGGTTTATCAGGTTGATGGCGTCATGACGGAGAGCCTGCGCCCTGAGCTTGATTTCAGCCAGGTGGCGGCCATTGTGCAGCGCGAAATTGCGGCGGCCGGATCGGCGGGTAACGTGGCGATCTTCTGCCAGCAGGA
>NZ_CALNWY010000057.1 GCF_940807255.1 Mixta sp. Marseille-Q2659
CTTTTATCTCATCGCGTTTGTCGCCCTGGATTTCAATCACGCCCTCTTTCGCCGCCCCGCCGCAGCCGCATTTTTTCTTCAGTTCTGCCGCCAGCTTATTCAGCTCCGCATCGTCGAGATCCAGCCCGGTAATCACGCAGACGCCTTTTCCTTTACGTCCGCTGGTTTGCCGCTGAATACGCACAATGCCGTCGCCTTTAGGGCGCACAGCTTTGATATCCGGCTGCGCAATACGGCCGCCGTCGGTGGAATAGACTAAAGGATTTTCTTTGCTCACGACGCCTCCTTTAATGAAGAGAGAATCGCCTGCAACGTTGCCGCCGGATCGGCTGATTGGGTAATCGGACGCCCAATAACCATATAATCGACACCCGTCTGTTGCGCCTCGACCGGCGTCATAATTCGGCGCTGATCGCCCGCTTCGCTGCCCGCCGGACGAATGCCTGGCGTTACCAGCTGAAATTCATGCCCCAGCTGCTGTTTGAACGCAGCGGCCTCATGTGCGGAACACACCACGCCGTCCAGCCCGCACTGCTGTGTCAGGCGTGCCAGACGCGCCGCATGTTCAGCCGGCGTCGCGTTAATGCCAATATCGTGCAGATCGGCGGCTTCCATGCTGGTTAAGACCGTAACCGCAATCAGCAGCGGTGCATCTTTGCCAAAAGAAGTCAGCGCTTCACGAGCGGCAGTCATCATGCGCGCGCCGCCGCTGGCATGAACGTTGACCATCCAGACGCCTAAATCAGCCGCCGCCGAAACGGCATGCGCGACGGTATTCGGAATATCGTGAAACTTCAGATCGAGGAAGACTTCAAA
Organism: Mixta sp. Marseille-Q2659; assembly: GCF_940807255.1. Taxonomy (GTDB): domain Bacteria; phylum Pseudomonadota; class Gammaproteobacteria; order Enterobacterales; family Enterobacteriaceae; genus Mixta. Next base: position 817 of record NZ_CALNWY010000057.1, read on the forward strand.
ACCACGCTGGTGTAGGTCGCGTACAAACTGAGGTCCAAACAGCGTGAACATCTCTTTGCCGACTTTGAGTCTGCATTGAGCCGGATCGATACGGTCAATAAAGGCCAGCGCGCGATCGCGATCGGCGTAATCAAGCGCGACCAGAACGGGCGAATCAGTTCGGTTTTGAGGTTGAGACATCTCTGTTCCTTCAACAATAAGGCACCGCATGGCGCAGGAGAAAACGCCCGGTATTCTACCTGCCTGACGCGGCGGAAAACAGCTTTAACCGCCCGGCTTTCACTCGCGCCGAGTTCGTCATCGCCTTGCTGTAGAACTTTCAGGCACGGAGCCAGACGTACGCGTATTGATTATCTAATGGTATGTTGTAACTAAGAAGGGTATCCGCTGCTGTCTGAATCGACGGCAGCGGCGTGGCGCCGCTTATTGACCGTCCAGCCCGCGTATCGGCTTGACCGATGACCAGGCCCGGCAGGATGGGCAGTGCCAGTAAAGCGCATGCGCCGTAAAACCGCATTTCTGACAGCGGTAGCGCGGCTTGGTGCGAATTTGCTCACCTACCATATCGCGCAGAACCATCAGGCTCTCTTTCGCCCGGCCATCTTCCGCTTCATGTAAATGGAAATCCATCAGGCGATGGAAAACACGCATTGTAGGATGCCGCTGGAGCTGGCGATTAATATAAACCTGTGCGACATCAGCGCCCTGCTCCCGCTCCAGAATATCCGCCAGATAAAGCTCTGCCAGCGCGCCCGTATTTTCCTCTACGCAACGGCGTAGATAATCAGCCCAGACTTCCGGCTGCCCCAGCTGCTGATAACAACTTTCCAGCATTTCCAGCGTTTCGCTGACCAGCTCTTTATCCTGCTCGATTACGCGTTGCAGATGTCCGGCGGCGCGCGCGTAATCGCCCTTCGCCATAAAAATGCGGCCCATCATAATGGAGATACGCGCGCTTTGACGGTCGGCCGCTTCGCCCTTCTTCAACAGGTTAAGTGCGCGATCGAGATCGTCGCTGCTCATCGCCTGCAGCGCCAGCTCACAGTAAAAGTGCGCGATTTCCATCTGATAACGGCTTTCACCCAGCTTAACCAACCTTTCAGCGATATCTATCGCTTTCTGCCAGTCGCTGGTCGCCTGATAGATCACCAGAAGCTGCTGGAGCGCGCTGAGGCGGAAATCTGTTTCATCAGTCAGCTGATCGAACATCTCTTCAGCACGGTCATATAATCCGGCTGCCATATAGTCGCGCCCCAGCTGCTGTACCGCCAGCAGGCGTTGTTCATAGCTTAAGGAGGCGCTTTCCATCAGAGATTGATGGATACGAATCGCGCGATCGACCTCGCCACGGGAGCGAAACAGGTTCCCCAGCGTCAGGTGCGCTTCCACCGTGCCGCTATCCTCTTTCAGCATATCAAGGAAGAGATCGACCGCTTTATCTTGCTGATTTGAAAGCAGGAAGTTTACGCCGGTCACATAGTCGCGCGACAGACGATCGGCTTCCTGCTGTTTATCCTGCTGCGCACTTCTGCGCCCCATGTACCAGCCATAGGCAGCGGCCACGGGCAGTAACAGAAACAGCAGTTCCAACATGGAGAGTTATTCCTTGACGACGGTCGGATGCGACGGCGTCGCGCTTTCAGTCTGAGCCGTTTGCTGCTGCAAACGCTTCAGTTTGCGCTGCGCATTAGCCAGCGATACGCGCACGCGCAGCCAGAAAAGGCCGCAGATCGCCCAGCCCAGCACGAACCCGGCGCCAAACAGCGAAGCCAGCAACGTAGAGATACGGTATTCGCCCTGTGCAATCAGATAATTAAATGTAACCACCTGGTCGTTATGTGCGCCAAGCGTAACGGAGATGATGAATATCACCAGAACCAGTAAAAAGATCAGTAAATATTTCACATTTCGTCCTGTAATTCGGTGTAAGCCAAAGGATTATGCCAAAAATGTTATAAGGATGCTTGATCAGAAACCGACTAAAACTCGCATCCCGGCAAATATCTTTTTTTCCTGCTTAGGTTATGGGGGCAAAAAACCGCTTTGCAATTATGAATCTTTTTCCTGCTCGCGTTGAGCGATCTCCTGATGCTCAACGGGTGGAATGGTGAGCGGGCCACAAAGGCGCTGCGCCAGCCAGGTCGCCAGCGTAACTAACAGCCAGCTAATCCAGGTCGCCACCAGCAGATCGCGCGGCCAGTGCATTCCCAACATCACCCGGCTGCCCATTACCGCAATGGCCCAAATCATTAAAACCGCCACGGTCTTACGGTGTTTTCGCGGCCATAGCAGGCCAATACCTAACAGCGCCCAGCTGGCAGCAAACATGGTATGGCCCGACGGAAAAGCAAAGCCGGTTTCAAAGGCCCAGTGGCGCTTCAGCCACAGCGGAATATGATTATCATCGGCGACCAGCCGCTCCACCAGCTGACCGCGCGCCTGACGATCCAGCTGGTAAAAGCGCTCGCCGGGAATGCCATGAGTCTCTTCCAGCCACAGCACATAAGGCCGCGGCTCCTGTACCAGGGTTTTAATGTATGACTTGGTATATTGCCCGGCAAGGATCGCCGCGATCATAATCGCCAGCAGAAACAGCGCCGGCTTTAACCGAAAGCGTAAACACCATAAGAACCAGCCGCAAAGAATAACGCTGGTAATGATTCCCCAGGGTCGCGTCACGGTTTCCGTCATCCAGAACAGGACGCGTAATCCCGGTCCGCTGGCGCCTGGCTGCCATTGCCAGCCGGACAGCCAGACCAGTAGCGGCATTACCGACAGTAACAGGGCGCCCAGGGCGGTACGTTTTGCTATCTCCAGCATGCTGCTTCCTTGTTATTAATAAGAATGTACGCTATCAGCCTTAACAATAGCTTATAAATTAGGTACATAACCATCTTTACGTGGATAATCGTGCGTTATCACATCAATCGACGTGACGGATTACCTCTATGCCGACGGGTTATGGCAAAATAGCGCCATCATTTCAGTCTGGTTGACGAAAACGCGCTACCTTGATGATAGCGCAACCTAAGATGGTTCTGGAGAGTCACATGCAGCTTAAACGGGTGGCAGAAGCGAAACTGCCCACGCCCTGGGGCGACTTCCTCATGGTGGGATTCGAAGAATTGGCTACCGGTCACGATCATGTGGCGCTGGTGTTTGGTGATATTAGTAATAATGATGCAGTGCTGGCGCGCGTACACTCGGAATGCCTTACCGGCGATGCGCTGTTTAGCCTGCGCTGCGATTGCGGATTTCAGCTGGAAGCAGCGCTGAATGCCATTGCCGAAGAAGGCCGCGGCGTGCTGCTTTATCATCGACAGGAAGGTCGTAATATCGGCCTGCTCAATAAAATCCGCGCTTATGCGTTACAGGACAAAGGCTACGATACCGTTGAGGCCAATCATCATCTGGGTTTTGCCGCCGACGAACGCGATTTCACGCTCTGCGCCGATATGTTCAAGCTGCTGGGCGTTAATGAAGTGCGTTTGCTGACCAATAACCCGCGTAAGGTGGAAATTCTGAGCGAAGCGGGCATTAATATTGTGGAGCGCGTGCCGCTGATCGTGGGGCGCAACCCCAAAAATGCGCACTACCTCGACACCAAAGCAGAAAAGATGGGGCATTTACTGCCTAAATCCTGACCATAAGAAAGCCGGGCTTATAAATAGCACGCCAGAAAGTTTATTTCGGCATGCCATTTAACCGCCCGGCTTTTTATTAGCTCAGCATATTACGAATTACGTAATGCAATATACCGTCGTTTTGGTAATAGGTCAGCTCGTTGCCGGTATCGATACGGCAGCGCGTTTCTACCACTTCTCTGCTGCCGTCTGCGCGCGTAATCGTCACATTTACCGTACCGCCAGGCTGTAAATCCGCCAGGTTTTCCACATCAATCTGCTCGTCACCGGTCAGATTAAGCGTTTTTCGCGTTACGCCCTGCGGAAACTCCAGCGGCAGGATGCCCATACCAATCAGGTTAGATCGGTGAATACGTTCAAAGGATTCACAGATAACGACCCGCACGCCAAGCAGGCGTGGCCCTTTCGCCGCCCAGTCGCGGCTGGAGCCGGAACCGTACTCTTTACCGGCAATGACCGCCAGCGGTATGCCCTGCTGCTGATAAACCATCGCCGCATCGTAAATCGACATCTGTTCGCCGTTCGGTACCACACGCGTCATACCGCCTTCCACACCGGGTACCATTTCATTACGAATACGGATATTGGCGAAGGTTCCACGCATCATAACTTCATGATTACCTCGCCGCGAGCCATAGGAGTTAAAATCGCCGCGCTCCACGCCGCGCTCAAGCAGATAGCGCCCAGCCGGACTTTCCGCCTTAATGCTGCCCGCCGGAGAGATGTGGTCAGTGGTAACCGAATCCCCCAGCATCGCCAGGATACGTGCGCCTTTAATATCTTCCACTGGCCTGGGCGTTTTCTCCATATCATTAAAGAACGGCGATAAGCGGATATAGGTAGAACCCTCATCCCAGTCATAGGTAGCCGCCTCGCTGACTTTGATTTGCTGCCATTCCGGCGTTCCGTCAAAGACCTCAGCATACTCCTTATGGAACATATCACTGGAAACTTGCTGCACTGCAGCCGTAATTTCGTCAGGCGTCGGCCAGATATCGCGCAGATAAACGGGCTTACCGGTTTTATCCTCGCCGATGGGATCGCTCTGTAAGTTGATATTCATATTGCCCGCCAGCGCATAGGCCACCACCAGCGGAGGAGAAGCCAGCCAGTTAGTTTTTACCAGCGGATGAATACGGCCTTCGAAGTTACGGTTGCCCGACAGTACGGCGCCCACCGTTAAATCGCCCTCTTTAATGGCGCTCTCAATATTTTCCGGCAGCGGACCTGAGTTACCGATACAGGTCGCGCAGCCGTAGCCGACCAGGTTGAAACCGAGCTTATCGAGATAAGGCGTCAGGCGTGCAGTAGCCAGATAATCTGAAACTACTTTTGAACCCGGCGCCAGCGACGCTTTGACCCACGGCTTGCGCTGCAGGCCAAGCGTGACCGCTTTTTTTGCCAGCAGGCCGGCGGCCATCAGCACGCTCGGGTTAGAAGTATTGGTACAGGAGGTGATTGCAGCAATGGCCACCGCGCCGTCATTTAAGAGATGCTCCTGCTCACCGTCGCGGTAAGTCACCGGATGATGCGCTTTTTGTGCATGGTTCAATTCAAGCTCGTTACTTTGCTGAAATGCCTGCGGCACATCAGCCAGCGAAACGCGATCCTGCGGGCGTTTCGGTCCGGCAAGGCTGGCCTCAACCTCATTCATATCCAGCGCCAGAGTACTGGTAAAAATCGGCTCTTCGCCCGTGTTGCGCCATAGTCCCTGCGCTTTCGCATAGGCTTCCACCAGCGCAGCCTGTTCGGCGCTTCTGCCGGTGAGCTTCATATAACCGATAGTGACATGGTCGATCGGGAAAAAGCCGCAGGTTGCGCCATATTCGGGCGCCATATTGGCAATGGTGGCGCGATCGGCCAGCGGTAAATCGTCCAGCCCGTCGCCATAGAATTCTACGAATTTACCTACGACGCCGTGCTTGCGCAGCATTTGCGTCACGGTTAATACCAGGTCGGTCGCGGTAATGCCGGGCCGCAATTTTCCGCTAAGCTTAAAACCCACTACGTCTGGGATCAGCATCGAGACCGGCTGTCCCAGCATCGCCGCTTCCGCTTCAATGCCGCCTACGCCCCACCCCAAT
>NZ_CALNWY010000058.1 GCF_940807255.1 Mixta sp. Marseille-Q2659
AAACCAGGTCGAGACGGTTATCGCGTGCCGGAACCAGCAGTTGCTGAACCGACTGCGGCCAGGCCTGCTGGTCATCCGCCGTCAGGCGCGCCAGCCAGGTTTCGCCCGGCTGATGTAGCAGGCGATGCTGCGGCGTCACGCGGTTTTGGCTGTCGATAATCACCCGTACCGGCTGGCGTAAATTTTCCTGCGGATAATGCGCCTGCGTTGCAGCGCCAAGCTCTTCCCAGCGCACCGTTAATGCCGGATCGTCCGCCAGGACGGTGGCGCTGCTGCTCAGAATCGCCGAGCATTGCGCGCGCAGACGCTGCACATCGCGGCGGGCTTCCGGCGAGGTAATCCACTGACTTTCGCCGCTGGCCATTGCGGTACGGCCATCCAGCGAGGCGCCCATTTTTAGCTGTACAAACGGGAAACCGGTACGCATGCGCTTTAGAAAACCCCGGTTCAACGCTTCCGCTTCCGCCATCATTAAGCCGTGGCTGACATCAATGCCCGCCTGTTGCAGGCGATAAAGGCCGCGTCCGGCCACTTCCGGGTTGGGATCCTGCATCGCCGCAACTACGCGGCTTACGCCTGCGGCAATCAGCGCATCGCAGCATGGCGGTGTACGGCCATAATGGCTACAGGGTTCCAGCGTAACGTAAGCGGTCGCTCCCTTTGCCCGATCGCCTGCCATGCGCAGCGCATGCACTTCCGCATGCGGCTCGCCAGCGCGCTGATGCCAGCCTTCACCCACGATAACGCCATCACGCACGATGACGCAGCCGACGTTGGGATTAGGCGTAGTGGTAAAACGGCCGCGCCGCGCAAGCTCCAGCGCGCGCGCCATGTAATTTTCATCACGCATAGCTTAATCCTGTAAACGGGCGATCTCTTCGCCAAATTCACGAATATCTTCAAAGCTGCGGTAGACGGAGGCGAAGCGGATATAGGCGACCTTATCGAGCTTTTTCAGCTCATCCATCACCAGGTTGCCAATCATTTTGCTGGGGATCTCGCGCTCGCCAGTAGCGCGCAGCTGCGTTTTAATATGGCTGATGGCATTCTCAACCGCATCCGAACTCACCGGACGCTTTTCCAGCGCTTTGACCATACCGCTGCGCAGCTTATCTTCATTGAAGGGTTCGCGAACATCGTTGCTTTTAATCACGCGCGGCATCACCAGTTCCGCTACTTCGAAGGTGGTAAAACGTTCATGACAGTCCAGACATTGACGGCGTCTGCGCACTGAGGTGCCTTCGCCAACCAGACGGGAATCAATCACTTTGGTATCCACAGCGGAACAGAATGGGCAATGCATGACGTATCCTGATTCTTCACGAAATTAAACCTTAGTGTACCCTGAAGCCCCTGACAACCAAAGCCTCCGCGGGCTGACAGCGCATTTTTCTGTGCGGCCCGCCTGCTTTTTCGCCCTCCTCCGCGCTTTCACCTAAGCTTGTTAGTAAAAGCATTAAAAGGAGAGTGAAAATGAAAAAGGGGCTTTTACTTTTACCATTCCTGACTGCCGCGCTGCTTAACGGCTGCGCTGCGCCGCCGCCGGCGAAAACCCAGGCGCTGCATGGTGAGGTTAATCAGTTAAATCAACAGGTGGCGCAGCTGACGAATCAGGCCAGCGCGCTGGAGCAGCAAAATCAGTTGAACAGCCATTCAACGCAGGGCGCCTGGCTGCTGCCCGCCGCGAATACGCGCGTGGAGTTAAAAAGTCTGGTGGGGCCGCTGATGCTGTCGCTGACCCGTATTGAACCGGAAGCAAGCGGTACGCGTGCGCTGTTAACGCTGCGCGCCGCGGGCGATCGTCCTCTCCAGAGTTTGCGTATGCAGGTTGAATGGGGCGAACTGGATGCCGCTACCGGTAAGCCGCTGGCCGCCAGCGCGCTTTCCCAAACCATTGAGGTACGCAACACGCTGGTGCCGCAAAGCGAACAGCCTGTTCCGTTGCGCCTGAGCGGTCTTTCACCTCAGCAGTTGGGCTACGTCAGGGTGCATGACGTCGAGCCGCTTACGCCGACCAATGCAGCGCCAGCGGTGGTATCCGCACCGGCACAGTGAGGCGATGGCGCAACTGGCCCTGGAACAGAAACGAAAAAAGGCCGCTTACGCGGCCTTTTGCTTTACTGCTTGCGCATGCTTTACGGCAGGATAGAAGGCTGATCGGCGCCCTCTTTCTCTACCTTCTGCTGCAGCATATGTTCACGCTTCATACCCAGTTTCAGCGCCAGCGCCGAAGCCACGTAGATAGAGGAGATCGTACCGATGGAAACCCCGATCAACATGGTCAGCGAGAAGCCTTCCAGCAGCGCGCCGCCGAAAATAAACAGCATCAGCACCACCACCAGCGTCGTCGCCGAAGTCATGATGGTACGGCTCAGCGTCTGCGTCAGAGAAACGTTAACGATCTCATACGGCGTGCCGCGACGGATCTTACGGAAGTTCTCACGGATACGGTCGGAAACCACAATACTGTCGTTCAGTGAGTAACCGATAACCGACATCAGGGAAGCGATGATGGTTAAATCGATCTCAATATGGAACAGCGACAGGATGCCGAGCGTAATGATCACGTCGTGCGCCAGCGCCAGCACCGCACCGAGCGCCAGACGCCACTCAAAGCGGAAGCCGACGTAAATCAGGATACAGATTAGCGCCACCAGCAGTGCCATGCTGCCAGCCTGCGCCAAATCAGATCCGACGCTGGGACCAACGAACTCAATACGCTTTACGGTCGCGTTTTGACCGGCAGCCTGGTTAATGACCGAAACAACCTTGTTGCCCAGTTCCTGGCCAGCGTTACCCGCATTCGGCGACAGACGAACCATCACGTCACGGCTGCTGCCGAAGTTCTGCACCTGCGGTTCAACAAAGCCTGACTTTTCCAGCGCGCCGCGTAGCGTATCCAGCTCCGCCGGTTTTTCCAGGGTAATTTCAATGACGGTACCGCCGGTGAAATCCAGCCCCCAGTTAAACCCGCGCACGCCCATGATGATCACTGACGCGATCAGCAGCAGCCCGGAAAGGGTAAAGGCCAGCGTATCCCAGCGCATAAAGTCATGGACTTTACGGCCATAGTTTAATTGTTCAACACTATATTCCTGTGCCACAACCTACTCCTCAGATAGACAGCTTGTTGATGCGTTTGCCGCCATACAACAGGTTAACAATGGCACGCGTACCGACAATGGCGGTGAACATGGAAGTTCCCACGCCGATGGCGGTAGTAATGGCAAAGCCCTTAATCGAGCCGGTGCCAACCGCATAAAGAATAATCGCGGTGATCAGGGTGGTTACGTTAGCGTCAACGATACTGGAGAACGCGCCTTTATAGCCCTCATGGATCGCCTGCTGAATGGTACGGCCATTCTTCAGCTCTTCCTTGATACGTTCATTTATCAGCACGTTGGCATCCACCGCCACCGCCAGCGTCAGCACGATACCGGCAATACCCGGCATGGTTAGCGTGGCGCCCGGCAGCAACGACATGATACCGACGATCAGGATCAGGTTGGCAACCAGCGCGGTGGTGGCGATAACGCCGAACTTTTTATAGTAAACCACCATAAACACGATAGAGGCGATCAGGCCCCACAGGCAGGCTTCCAGACCCTGCGTGATATTCTGCTGCCCCATGGTCGGACCGATGGTGCGCTCTTCAACAATCTGAATCGGCGCAATCAACGCACCGGCGCGCAGCAGCAGCGACAGCTGACGTGCTTCGTTCGGGTTGTTGATGCCGGTAATACGGAAGCTGTTACCCAGACGCGACTGAATATTCGCCACGTTGATCACCTCTTCCTGTTTCACAAGGATAGAGCGACCGTTGGCGTCTTTTTTGCCACTGTCTTTATACTCCACGAACAGCGTCGCCATCGGCTTACCAATATTGTCTTTGGTAAAGTTCGACATGGCGTTGCCGCCTGCGCTATCGAGGGAGATGTTAACCTGCGGCTGGTTATATTCATCCATGCTGGAGGTAGAGTCGGTGATGTGGTCACCGGTCAGAATCACGCGTTTATACAGTACGACCGGCTGGCCATCGCGCGTGTTCTTCACTTCGGAATCACCCGGTACGCGGCCTTTCGCTGCGGCAGTCGCATCTACCACGGTATTGACCAGACGGAACTCCAGCGTCGCGGTCGCGCCCAGAATCTCTTTCGCGCGTGCGGTGTCCTGAATACCCGGCAGTTCAACCACAATGCGATCAGCGCCCTGACGCTGTACCAGCGGTTCGGCTACGCCGAGCTGGTTTACACGGTTACGCAGGATAGTGATGTTCTGTTGAACCGCATACTCGCGCGCTTCGCGCAGACGCTCGTCGCTCATAACCGCGCGCAGCATATTATCGCCACGGCTGCTAATCACCAGATCGCGATGACGCGTTGTGAGGTAACTTACGGCGTTATCGCGCGCAGCGGCGTCACGGAAACGAATTTCCACGCCATAGTTATCGATTTTGCGAACGTTAGTGTAAGGAATGCCTTTATCGCGCAGATCGCTGCGCAGGCTGTCGGTATTCTGCTCTTGCAGTTTGCCGAGTGCGGTGTCCATATCCACTTCCATCAGGAAGTGTACGCCGCCGCGCAGATCGAGACCGAGCTTCATCGGCTCTGCCGCCAGCATTTCCAGCCAGCGCGGCGTAGCTGGTGCCAGGTTAAGCGCCACCACGTAATCTTCACCCAGCGCCTTCATCAGCGCTTCGCGGGCGCGCAGCTGCACATCCGTATTGGGGAAACGCGCCAGGATAGCGCCTTCTTCCAGCGCAATGGACTTGCTCTGAATATGTTCTTGTTTTAAGACGTTTTGGATCTGGTCCAGCGTTTGCTCACTGGCGGCGCTTCCGCGCGCGCCAGTGATCTGAACGGCCGGATCCTCTCCATAAAGGTTGGGAAGTGCATACAGCAGACCGATGGCAAGTACCACGATCAGCATAATGTATTTCCACAAAGGATAACGGTTTAACACGGCAGTTCCCTTAGGGAAAACAAAGAATTACAGCGCCTTCATTGTACCTTTCGGCAGGACGGCAGCCACGAAATCACGTTTGATAACCACTTCATTGTTATCGTTCAGAGCGATAGCGATGTAGCCAGTTTCAGCCACTTTCGTTACGCGACCAACCAAGCCTCCGGTGGTAAGAACTTCATCGCCTTTCGCAATGGAATCCATCAGTTTTTTATGCTCTTTCGCGCGTTTCTGCTGCGGACGCAGGATCATAAAGTAAAAAATCAGGCCGAAAACCACCAGCATAACGACCAGAGAATAGGGACTTCCCTGCGACGGTGCGCCAGCTGCTGCCACTGCGTCAGAAATGAAAAAACTCATCAACTTTCCCTCATTGTTTAATTATCAATCATTTAATGGCGGAACCGCTTTACCCGTCCGCGCATAGAACTCGCTGACGAAGCACTCTAATTTACCTTCTTCAATAGCCTTGCGTAAACCCGCCATCAGGCGCTGGTAATAACGCAGGTTGTGAATGGTATTCAGACGCGCACCGAGTATTTCGTTACAACGATCGAGATGGTGCAAGTAGGCGCGGCTGTAATTGCGACAGGTGTAGCAATCACATTCCGCATCCAGCGGCGAAGTATCATCTTTATGCTTAGCGTTACGGATTTTCACCACGCCGTCAGTCACAAACAAATGACCGTTGCGCGCATTGCGCGTTGGCATGACGCAGTCAAACATATCGATGCCGCGACGCACGCCTTCCACCAGATCTTCCGGCTTGCCCACGCCCATCAAATAGCGCGGCTTGTCTTCCGGGATTTGCGGGCAGACATGCTCCAGAATGCGATGCATATCTTCTTTTGGCTCACCGACCGCCAGGCCGCCCACAGCGTAACCATCAAAGCCGATCTCCACCAGACCTTTAACAGAGACATCTCGTAAATCTTCGTAAACGCTGCCCTGAATAATACCGAACAGTGCATTTTTGTTGCCGAGCTTATCGAAATGATCGCGGCTGCGTTTCGCCCAGCGCAGCGACATTTCCATCGAGCGTTTGGCGTAATCCCAGTCCGCCGGGTACGGCGTACATTCATCAAAGATCATCACGATGTCGGAGCCGAGATCGTATTGAATCTCCATCGACTTCTCAGGATCGAGGAAGATCGCATCGCCATTGATTGGGTTGCGGAAGTGAACGCCCGCTTCGGTGATTTTACGAATGTCGCCGAGGCTAAAGACCTGAAAACCGCCGGAGTCGGTAAGGATCGGCCCCTGCCACTGCATAAAATCATGCAGGTCGCCGTGCAGCTTCATAATTTCCTGGCCCGGACGCAGCCAGAGGTGAAAGGTGTTGCCCAGCAGGATCTGCGCGCCTGTCTCTTTCACTTCTTCCGGCGTCATGCCTTTTACCGTGCCGTAGGTGCCTACCGGCATAAAGGCCGGGGTTTCTACGACGCCACGATCGAAAACCAGACGGCCACGACGCGCACGGCCATCTTTCTTATCAAGTTCAAACTTCACGTTGCCTCCACCAGAGAAACAGTCTGGCATGGTTAAATACCACGACGCCTGACGG
>NZ_CALNWY010000059.1 GCF_940807255.1 Mixta sp. Marseille-Q2659
ATGCCACGCTGCGTCAGGTGGGCCTGCTGCCCGACCACGCCGCCTACTATCCGCATATGCTGGCGCCGGGCCAGAAGCAGCGCGTCGGCCTGGCGCGCGCGCTGATCCTGCAGCCGAAAGTGATTATCGCCGACGAGGCGATGGCTTCGCTGGATATGTCGATGCGCTCACAGTTGGTAAACCTGCTGCTGGAGCTACAGGAAAAGCATGGGCTCTCCTATATTTTCGTTACGCAGCATCTCGGCATGATGAAACATATCAGCGATCAGGTGCTGGTGATGCACCAGGGCGAAGTGGTCGAACGCGGCGGCACCGCCGACGTGCTGGCCGCGCCGCTGCATGATTTAACCCGCCGCATGATCGCCAGCCACTTCGGCGAAGCGTTGACGGCGGACGCTTGGCGCCGCGATCCGCCGGTTTAAACGCCGCGGCACCGGGAAAATGCGGCGCTTTTCACCAACTGGCTGGTCGGATTAACGCTATCCCAAGAGTCGTGCTAGAATCGCCGGGTCGATTAACGCGGTTGCGCATTTTTTGAGCTAAGCAGCCGCCAACAACAATGACCATAAGGATTACAGCTATGGGTTTTCTTTCCGGTAAGCGCATTCTGATTACTGGCGTTGCCAGTAAACTCTCCATCGCCTACGGTATTGCACAGGCGATGCACAAACAGGGCGCAGAGCTGGCTTTCACCTATCAGAACGATAAATTGAAAGGCCGCGTTGAAGAGTTCGCTAAAGATCTCGGCTCTGAAATTGTTCTGCCCTGTGACGTTGCTGAAGATGAGAGCATCAAAGCGCTGTTTACTGAACTGGCAAAAACCTGGCCTAAATTTGACGGTTTCGTTCACTCTATCGGCTTCGCGCCCGGCGACCAGCTGGATGGCGACTATGTGAACGCCGTTACCCGTGAAGGTTTCAAAATTGCGCACGACATCAGCGCCTACAGCTTTGTCGCAATGGCGAAAGAGTGCCGCGCGATGCTGAACCCGAACTCAGCGCTGCTGACGCTCTCCTACCTGGGCGCGGAACGTGCTATTCCGAACTATAACGTCATGGGCCTGGCGAAAGCGTCGCTGGAAGCAAACGTGCGTTATATGGCGAATGCGATGGGCCCGGAAGGCGTGCGCGTGAACGCCGTTTCTGCCGGTCCGATTCGTACGCTGGCCGCATCCGGTATCAAAGATTTCCGTAAAATGCTGGCGCATTGCGAAGCGGTTACGCCGATTCGCCGTACCGTTACCATTGAAGATGTGGGCAACTCCGCTGCCTTCCTGTGTTCCGACCTGGCTGGCGGCATTACTGGTGAAGTGGTTCACGTTGACGGCGGTTTCAGCATCGCTGCGATGAATGAACTGGAACTGAAATAAGGTTCCCTGGGCGAGGCTGCGGTCTCGCCCTTTCACCTTTCACCTTTCACCTTTCACCTTTCACCTTTCACCTTTCACCTTTCACCTTTCACCTTTCACCTTTCACCTTTCACCAGCTCAGGCTATCGCTACTGGCGCACGCTTTCACCTGTTCCTGATATCTTTTCGTTATTGATCCTGTGGATATTTAACGTCATTCAACTCCCCTTGCCGCGCCCATCACTGACTTCGGCGATACCTTTCTTACGCGTTACGTTATAGCTTTCCGCTATTTGTTATCGCCGATCATTCTTTGCTGCGTTCATGGGCTTGTTGCAGGATAGCTACGCCATTATTACCCGATTTGATGGCATTTTATGCGGTCGGATTTGCTAACTTGTGAAAGGAATGAGCATGGAACCACGCCGTTATTCCGGCAACAGCCACTGGTATCATGAAACTCAGTCCAGCGCGCGCGCTGGGCAAACGCCTCCGCTTTATCCTGAAGCCGCCGATGTTGAAGATCGTTTCTTGCTGGGCTTACAACAGGATAAATCGAGCCTGACGCCGCTTTTCAGCGAGTTTCGCCCCGCTCTGCGCGCAGGTGTTGCGCTGAGTCAGCAACTGCTTCCCTCTGACATAACGCCAACGCTAATCCATACGCTAACGCTCTATGATCGACTGGCCGTCGCGCTGACCGTGGCGCAAGTTACCGGCATTCAGCGATTATGCAACCACTATGCGGCCCGTCTGAATCCGCTGCCCGGCCCCGACTCTTCCCGTGAAAGTAATAATCGCCTGACGCAGCTCACGCAGTATGCGCGCCAGCTGGCCAGCGATCCTGCGGTGATTGATGCTGCCGCGCTGCAGCGTCTGGATGAGGTCGGTTTGACGACGCCGGATATTATTACCCTGAGCCAGCTGGTTGGCTTTGTCAGCTATCAGGCGCGGGTCGTTGCCGGACTACAGGCGCTGCTCGGTATGCCTGTGCGCTGGCTGCCGGGCCTGAATGAGAGAGTGGATGCGGAGCCGCACTGTTTTACCGCCGCAGCGACGGAACGTTTTCGGCTGCCGCCGCTGGAGCGGCGCTACGCCAGCGAGCAGCAGCTTGCCGCCATCGCCGATGCGCAGGCGCTTCCTGATTTAACGCCAATAGTATGGCTGCTGGCCTGGGATGAGCAGGTGTTGCGCGCCCGCACAACATTGCAGCTCTCCCTGCCCGTAGCAACCGCAGAAGCGCGCCTGGCACAGACGGTAAGCGCGCGGATTAACGGCAGCGCGTTATGCTTTCGTACTGGTGAAAGTCGCGATTGCCAGGCGCTGTTGCCGGGTATTGATGCCGCGCTGACCGCCTGCCGTCAGGCTCCGCTACAACATGCGGTAATCCAGTTTGCCGCTCAGTTGACGCGTGCGCCGGATCGCCTGAGCGCGGCACAATTACAGCCGCTGTTGGCTGAGGGCTTATCGCATCAACAGCTGTTTTGCCTGATCCAGCATGTCGCGCTGGCAAACTGGAACAATCGTCTGCACCAAACGCTGGGCGATGGTTAACCTTCGCTAAGGATGCGGCGAACTTCGTCAAAAAAGTGCTGAGAGAGCGGCGTGGCGCGGCCCGGTTCAGCAATAACCACTGCAGCGTGGCGCGCCATCGGCGCTATTGCCAGCGGACGGCTGCGTAAATCGGGATTCATATCGGGCAACAGATGGCCCACCGGTGCAATCAGGCAGCCCAGCCCTACCTGAACGCCCTGCAATAGCTGAAAAATCGAGGTGCTTTCCAGGATAACGCGCTGCGTAATACCCGCTTCGCGAAAGCTGGCATCCAGATAACGGCGAAAATAGCGCGTCGGCTCAGCCAGGCAGAGCGGTAAATCGGCAATATCATTCAGCTTTAGCTGTTCGAAAGATTCCAGCTGAGGAAAATGCGTGGGATGATAAACCAGCTCTACCCCATTATCCGTCAGCGATTCTGCCTGAAAGTGCAGTTCCCGCAGCGTGGCCAGCTCAAAAAAACCGATTCCGACATCAACGGTGTGGCTGTTCAGCGCATCCAGCAGTTGATCGGCGCTCAGTACCGCGACGCGATAATCGAGCTGCGGATAGCGATCGTTGACCGTTTTCAACAATAGCGGCAGCGAAACGCTGCACTGCGGCACCACGCCAATGCGCAGCGTGCCGTTCACGCCATGCTTCAGCGATTCGACTTCCAGCTTCAACCCCTGATAAACCGAAACGATTTCGCGCGCCCAGGCCAGTACCCTTTCACCTTCAGCAGTAAAGCCGTCAAAGTTATTGCTGCGGTTAATTAACGACAGTCCCAGCTCACGCTCCAGATTTTTCAGGCGCATCGACAGGGTCGGCTGGCTGACAAAGCTGGCCTCCGCCGCGCGGCCAAAATGGCGCTCACGTTCAAGATTACAAAGATAGATGAGCTGTTTAATATCCATAAATTCAACGAGTTAATTTAATAAGAGGTGGCCGAATTGATTGCACGGAAAAAAAGACGCGGCCATCTTTTTTTGCGCCCGGTTTCGCAAGCGCAATACTGTACAAATGGCCAGAGTTTACTTTACCAGAAAATGGTTTTTACCGATGCGGAACTGACGATGGCCAGCAATAAGCTTGCAGAGAGAAGAACCGCCCCTGATGCAGCGCTTTGTGTGCGTCAGAAGCAAGCGTGACAGTTCGACAAACGCGGTACGTTATACATCGATGCCGCTGCCGGTTGGCCCGACAGCAAGCATCAGACACTCACTCAGCCCGCCACTTTGTCCAGCGCGGCCTGAATCGCTTCAGAAAGTTCGTTGATTTCAAATTTCGCCACATAGCCGTCGGCGCCAACTTTACGCACATGTTCTTCGTTGGCGCTGCCGGAGAGCGAAGAGTGAATAACGACCGGGATCTTTTTCAGGGTTTCGTCGCGTTTGATATTACGCGTTAACGTAAAGCCATCCATTTCCGGCATTTCCAGATCCGTCAGCACCATCGCGATGCGCTCACTTATGTGCTGCCCCGCCGCCTGCGCTTCGCGGGCGATGGTTTTGATTTTTTCCCAGGCTTCAAGGCCGGTGTTATGCATAAGCGCCGGAATACCCATGCTCTGTAAACCGTGTTCCAGCATGGTACGCGCTACTTTAGAATCTTCCGCCACAATGACCACGGCGCCGGGCTTGAATTTGAACGTGCGCGCTTTGATCTCTTTCGGCGCGGCATCGCGCACGGAAGGCACGATGTCATACAGAATTTGTTCTACGTCCAACACCATCGCCAGGCTATTGCTCTGGCCGTCGCTGTCCAGACAGGCGATGCTGGTGATGTTACGACTGCTGACGCCCGATTCCGCAGTATGCACCTGGTTCCAGTCCAGACGCACGATATTATCAACCGACTCCACGGCAAAGGCTTGGGTGCTGCGCGCGTATTCGGTAACCAACAGCAGATTAAGTCCGGTTGAAGGCGTACAGCCTGCGACCGCCGCCAGATCGATAACCGGAATAATTTGCTCGCGAATATTTGCCATGCCCAGCAAAGGCGACTGCATGCCCGCGGCTTTGGTAATGGTCGGCATCGGCACGATTTCACGCAGTTTAAAGACGTTAATGCCAAACAGCTCAGACTTTTCGCTATCAGGAGAAGACCCCAGCCGGAATAATAACAATTCGAATTTGTTAGATAAGGCGAGATTCGCTCTCTCATCAATATCTTTCTGGAAGTTATCCATCTTTACCTCTGGTTATTATTGTGGCTGGCGGAAGCTCACAATGCGGTATCTGTTAGGCGTTACGGGGTATATCAGAAACGGCTCATTACCCGGCAACATTAGCGCTTATGCGTTGGCTCTAATTAGTTATCGGCAGAAACAAATAAAAATACAGCGTGAATCTGCTTTGTGTTCGCTTACTCACAGTTTGCAGACGATTAAAACGCACGCAGAGGCGCGGGGCGGTATCAGGCGGGGAAAAAAGAAAGCCCTGACAGCGTACCGTCAGGGCCGGGAACAGCAATTCAGAAAGGATTAATGCTTGCCTTCGGTATCGTAGGGATCCTCTTCATCATCGCTGCTGTCATCGCGTTTACGAGGAATTTCGCCTTCATGCTCAGGCGAGCCGCTGGCCGCAAAGTCATCCTCTTCATAAGGATTGGGCGCGTGAGGCGCATCTTCAGGCAGGCCATGATGCTCATGTTCGTCCGGGTAAGGCTTGTTATGGTCGGGGCGTTCTGACATAGGTTCCTCCATTAACGCAGGTAAGTTAACAAAGTATAGGTGATGGTCAGGTTAGCCGCCCTTTCCGCCCTGCTTTTTCTGGTTAGGCGGCGTCTGAAAAAGGACAGATTCGCGCCAAATAAAAAGGCTACCCGGAGGCAGCCTTCGCATTACGTTTAATTTTATTTATATAATTACTGAAACGCGAAAAACTTTCAGTATAGAGTTTCCCTGGTGTGACTGTATTACTGCGCTGTCTGCCCGCTTACGACGCATTTTGAGAGCTGCAAGCAGTGTATAAGTGGTTTTAACTAAAACCGGGCGAACCGTTATCGAGCAGACGCCGCCATTATTTATAAAATTAACTTATCAATCTACTCCCCTAAAGTACAGGTCGCCGCCAGACGACGTACCGGGACCTGACTCAGGCTACGCCAAGCGCCGTTTTAACTTCATTGGCGATTTTTTCCACCTGCGGCCCATAGATAACCTGCACATCATGCTCGCTGACGCGGTTAACGCCGTTGGCGCCGGTGGTCATTAAGGTTTGATCAACCACCTCTTTCATATCCTTCACCCGCACGCGCAGCCGTGTAAAACAGCAATCGACATCTTCGATATTTCCTTCACCGCCCAGCCCGCTGATGATGGTTTTTGTGCGATCGTCTGCGCTGACCGTTTGCGCCGTGGTTTCCTGCTCTTCCGATTCGCGTCCCGGGGTTTCGACATTCATCCGTTTAATTACAAAGCGGAAGGCGTAATAGTAGAGCGGCGCGTAAACGGCGCCCAGCGCCAGCGTCCACCACCAGTGGGTTTTCTCCCCGCCGAGAATGCCAAACACCACTAAATCGATCGCGCCGCCCTGCACATTGCCAATCATCAGGTGCAGCATCGACATCAGCATAAATGAGAGAC
>NZ_CALNWY010000060.1 GCF_940807255.1 Mixta sp. Marseille-Q2659
GGTCGCCAGCAGTTTGAGCAGCTGTTATCGCAGACGGATCTGCTGCTGCACGGCTATCGCGCCGACGCGCTGGAAAAGCTGGGTTACGACAGCGCGCGCCTGCAACAGCTGGCGCCGGGCCTGGTTGATGTCAGCCTGAACGCCTGGGGCTGGAGCGGCCCCTGGCGCAACCGGCGCGGCTTCGACAGTCTGGTGCAGATGGCCTGCGGTATTGCCGAGGCGGGACAGCGCTGGCAGAACGCCGACGCGCCGCGTCCGCTGCCGGTGCAGGCGCTGGATCATGCAACCGGCTATTTGATGGCGGCGGCGGCGCTGGAAGGCATGCGACGGCGCGTCAGCCATAACCGAGGCATTACGGCGCGGCTTTCGCTGGCAAGAACCGCGCACCTGCTGACCTCGCATCCTTATCCCGCGGGCAACGTGGCGCTCGGTATCGGTCCGGCGCAGGCGCATGATGAAAGCGATACGCTGGAGATCACGCCGCTGGGCATCGGCTATCGTCTGAAGCCACCGCTGTGGCTGCCCGGTACGCCGCTGCTCTGGTCACGTCCCGGCGGCCCGTTGGGATCGGCTGCTGCCTGCTGGCTAAGTGAGTAAAAGATTGCCGCCTCGCTGCTGTGCCGGTCTCATGCCGGCGACCTGTGGGATCGGCCATCGCCCACGGGTCAAGCGAGTCATTGCTTTTTAACCGGGTAATTTACCAGCGGCTTAATCTCTTTCAGCACAAACATACTCTGCATCTCTTTGATGCCGGGCAGCCTGCGGATCACTGACATGGCGAAATCGGCATAAGAATCGAGATCGGGTGCCACTACCTGCAGCAGAAAATCCGTATCGCCGCCGATGCTGTAGCAGGCCACAACATCCTCCAGCGCCGTGACCTCCTCCTCAAATTTTTTGGCTTCCGCCTCGCTGTGGCTGTCAATGGCGACACGCACAAACACCATGACGCCCAGGCCGATTTTTTTACGATCCAGCACCGCCCGATAGCCCTGAATCACCCCCTCCTCCTCCAGCTTACGGACTTTACGCCAGCACGGCGAAGCGGACATGCCGACCTTATCAGCCAGATCCTGGTTGGTTACGCGAGCGTCGTCCTGTAACAGTCGCAGGATTTTAATTTCTGTCGGCGTTATTGCCATAGCGGAAAATTCCTTTCTTTATTGGCGCGGTTAAGGGTGATTTTTGTCTTAAAACGCCGGTTGAGCAAGCAATTGAGAAAACAAATACCCGCTCAGCCATCCCATAATAGAACGGAAATTTAATCAGCCTTCCCAAGGCAATGCGCCCGTCGCGCGCTGTTTATGGCTTACCACCTGGAGAGAAAGATGAAGTTCGACGCCAACCTGCATCGCTGTACGATTGTGATTGATCAACATCTGCCCGTTGGCCTGGCGATGAATGCCGCCAGCGTTATCGGCATCAGCTTTGGCCGTACCGTGGAAAATTTAGTCGGGCCGGATCAGTGCAGCCTGGATGAAATTAACTATCCTGGCGTAATTTATGCGCCGCTGCCGGTGCTGCTGGCATCGGGCGAGACGATTCGCCAGCTGCAATCTGGCGCGGAACAGGATGAGGAGATTTATGTGATGCCGTTTAGCGCGCTGGCGCAATCCTGCAAAACCTATGAGGAATATGGCGAGCGCATCGCCTCGGTGAACAGCGACAATATTGAGCTGGTGGCCGTTGGGCTGATTGGGCCAAAAAAGAAAATTACTAAGATGACGGGCAATTTATCGTTGTACAAATAAAGCCGTCAGTATGGATGCTGACGGCTTCCGCTTATAGCCGGCGGGCTGACAGCGGTCAGGCGTCGTCTTCGCCGGCTTCTTCGCTCTCTTCCGCTTCCGCCAGCTCTTCGCGCATCGCCTGTAGCGCTTCGCGGCTCAGGGCCGCCAGCGTGCGGTAAAAACCGCTGGCCGCATGCGCTTCCACTTTGCCGAGGAACGCGCCGCACCACGGCAGCAGATAGTCATCAAACAGCGCAATCTGCGCCTGAATTTCATCTTCCTGCGCCTGATCTTCCAGCCAGGAGGCGGCCAGCAACAGCGCGCCGAAGTGATCGACCGGCGCATCGGTCAGCGGCATCCCGCGCTGTTGCAGGAAGCTGCGCACTTCCGCCTCTGCCGGGCCATCCTGCCACTGGGAACCATAGGGCGAAACGCGGCACTCGCTGCCGATAAACAGCGCATTGTAATCAGCCGCCAGCGCCTGCGGATCGGCATGCTGCTGTAAACGCGCCAGCAGTTCATCCTGCTCCAGCGGCCAGTGCTGCTGCAACTTGCCCGTGCGGAGCAACGTAAACAGCGGCTCCAGCAGCGGGTCCTGCGGCTGGCGATTAAACAGCGAGCCGATTACGCGGCAGATGATGGAAAACTCATTCATTACTTTCAGTCCGTTCAGAGGTTAAAGCGCCGCTTTAAAAATCGGCAAACGCGTCAAGATGCTTCCCGCTGCGCATTTCCAGAAAATCGAGCAGGCGGCGCGGCGTGACATTTAACACGCGTTCTTCAGGAAAATCCACCTCGCGCGCGATTCGCAGGCAATGTTCAAAATTGCCCAGCGTAAAGGCGGTGTGGGAATCGGATCCAAAGGCCAGCATGCCGCCCGCCTCTTTTACCGCTGCGGCGATGGCGCGACAGTTGGGTTCACTGCCGGGGCGCGAATGGGTAAAGGAGGAGTTATTGATCTCCAGCCCCACCTGATATTTCGCTGCCGCCTCGGCAATGGCCGGAATATCAACCGGGAACTTCGGGTTGCCGGGATGGCTGATAATATGCACATCGCCGCTGGCCATCGCGGCGATCATCGCCTCGGTGTGCGTCGCTTTATCCTGCGGGGCGAATACCGGCTCGTGAAAGCCCGCGATCACCAGATCCATCGTCTCCAGCATGCGTCCGGTGCAGTCGATTTCACCTTGCGTGTTTTTTATATTCGCTTCGATGCCGCGCAGAATGCCGACACCATCCACCACACGCGGCCAGACGTGCATATTGACAAAATGCCAGTAGTGCGGCGCATCGGCCATATCGGGGCCGTGATCGGTGATCGCAAACAGCCTGATGCCGTTTTGCTTCGCGGCAGCGATATAGTCGTGCAGCGTGCTGTAGGCGTGGGTACTTGCTACGGTGTGCATATGCAGATCAACAGGGTACATTTCATCTCCTTCTGAGTGGGCAGGCCAGCGTTCCTGCCCCTGATAAATTAATAGCCGCGCGTCAGATCCACGCGCCCTTCGGGCTGCTGGCCCGCTTCCAGTTGTTCAATCGCGCTGGCGATATAGCTCATCGCCTCGCCCTGCAGCGTCACCGCCGCATTGTGCGGCGTCAGCGTGACGCGCGGATGACGCCAGAAAGGATGTTCCGGCGAAAGTGGCTCTTTGACAAAGACATCCAGCGCCGCACCCTTGATTTTATTATCATTGAGCGCCGCCAGCAGATCGTCCTCCACCAGGTGCGCGCCGCGCGCCAGATTCATCACAAAGGCGCCGTCATTCAGCTTATCCAACAGCGCGCGATTGATGATGCCGACGGTTTGCGGCGTATTCGGCAACAGGTTAATTAAAACCTGGGTGCCGGAGAGGAAATCCGCCATCTGTTCGCTACCGTGAAAGCTCTCAATGCCGTCCAGCTGCTTGGGCGAGCGGCTCCAGCAGCGCAGCGGAAAGCCCCAGGGCTTCAGGCTTTCAGCGACGCTGAGGCCCAGCACGCCCGCGCCCATAATGCCGACGGTGAAGTTTTCGCGCTTATAGTTGCGCAGCGGCTGCCACAGCGCCTGCTGCTGCTGGAGCCGGTAGTCATCAAAACGGCGAAACCAGCCCAGCACGGTATGCACTGCATACTCCTGCATTTGCAGGCCCATGCCGGTATCTTCCAGGCGGAACAGCGGTACGGCGGGATCGATCATATCAGGATGCTGCTGAAGCTGCCCCAGGATGTCATCAACGCCCGCGCCGATAGCAAAAATGGCTTTCAGCCCGCGCCGGCCCTGCAGCATCTCAACCGGCGCAAAGCGCATCAGCGCATAGTCAGCATGATCGTTATCGCCCGGCTGCCAGAGCCGCAGCCGTGCCTGCGGCAACCGCTGCTGCAAGCCCTGCTGCCACTTTTCCGGGTTAAAGGTGGGATGATAAAAGATGATATCCATAGCGCCTCCGTTGTTGTTATTTCACCCAAGGCTCAGGGAAATCGGCGGCGCTGGCAAGTAAAAATTAGCAGCTGGAGGCGCGCAGGGTTGGGTCTGGCGTTCTCGCTTAAACAACGGACGCAGGAGTCGGGCGTCCAGCCGATACGCCCGGCGCATCGGCCTGGCCCATTCGCCCGCTGTCAGGCGATTGGGCCTTTTGCGAAAATCAGGCCTGTGGTGCGGTGGACTGAATCAGCCTGCGCAACAGCGGGATCAGGAACAGCATCACCAGACCGACGGCGGCTGCACCCCAGCCCAACAGGCTGAAGATATGGCTGTAGCCGGGATTGGTAAGCAGCGCGCTACTGCCGCTGTTTTGCGGCATCAGCGCCGACACGTAGCCTGCCAGCACCGAGGCCACGCCGGTGACCATCATCCAGCAGCCCATCATAATGCCCTGATAGCGCGTCGGCGCCAGCTTGCCGATCATCGCGTAGCCAATCGGCGAGATCAGCAGTTCGCCGATGCTTTGCAGCAGATAACTAAAGAAGATCCATTTAAAGGCCACCATGCCGTCGCCGCCCGCCAGCATAATGCCCAACGGCAATACCAGCATGCCAAGACCAATACAGAACAGGGAGCAGGCAAACTGCAGCGGGATATCGATACGCCAGCCGCGCTGACGCAAACGGTTAAAGGCAATCGCCAGCAGCGGGCCGCCAATCACGATCACCAGGGTGTTGATGTTTTGCACCCACTGCGGCGCTACGCGCATGCCCCAGACGTTAAGGTTGATATTATGCTCAACGAACAGCATCAGCCCCATCGGCGCCAGCTGATACAGCATCCAGAACACCAGCGAACCCAGCGCCAGCAGCAGATAAGCGGCCATCCGACGCTGTTCATGACGCGGATGGTGACGCAGTGTGGTGATACAGAGCAGCAGGAAGATCACGCCGCCCAGCCCGATGACGAAAGAGCCGGTAAAGTCAGCGTGCGTCAACATCACGCGAATCAGCGGCACCAGCACCACCAGCACCGCCAGGCCGACCAACATGCGCAACCGGAACTGGCGCGGAGTGACATGCAGCAGCGGCGTATCAATATCCGCCAGAATTTTCCAGCGTAGCAGGCTGATAATAATAGCCAGCGCGTTGCCGACGGTAGCGAACAGGAACAGCGCCTGATACTGCTCCTCCAGCTGGAAATAACCGGCGCCGGTAAAGCCGATAAAGAAGCCGAGGTTCATACCGGCGTAGTTCCACAGAAAGGCGCTTTCACGGCGCTGATCGTCTGGCGTAAAGCGCTGAGTGAGCATCATATTGATACAGGTGACGTTCAGCCCGCTGCCGGTGAGGAACATCGCCAGCCCCCAGTAAAGCCCCTGCGCGCTTTCGCCGGACAGCACCCAGCAGCCGGCGACCTGCAATATCATGCCCAGCACAAAGAGGTTACGGTTACTGAGGAAACGTCCGCCCAGATAGCCGCCAAACAGGTGCAGGCCATAGTTGAAGGCGCCGAAAACGCCCATGGTGGCGTTGGCTTGCGCTTCGCTAAAGCCGAGACGTTTAGTGGCGTACAACACCAGCGTGGAATAGAGAACGGCAAAGCCGAGCGTGGCGAAAATCTGAATAAAAAACAGCGCCCCGGTTCCGGCCGGGATCCCCTGCGGTTGCGCTTTGGTTGCGTTTTTCAAGCTGACCTCAGTGATTTTTAAGCATCTAAAGCGCATCAGTATGCACTCTCTGCGGCGGTTATGCAGTGGGATTTCAACGATCCGGGCTTTTTGGACGCCTTTTCGCTTATTTTCGCGGCGAAGTGGTTTAAAACTGACTAAACGCATCATTTTGTGCAGAAAGTTGATTGACGCGCCGCAGCAAAATCCCTACATTAGCGCCGGTCGACAGTGTGCCTGCCGACAACAATATGGTGAGGTGTCCGAGTGGCTGAAGGAGCACGCCTGGAAAGTGTGTATACGGCAA
>NZ_CALNWY010000061.1 GCF_940807255.1 Mixta sp. Marseille-Q2659
AGCCTGGAGGGTGAGAAAATTACGCTGGCCCGATTTAAATCGGGCGAGCTGTACCGGATCGGCCGGGATTGCTTCTGGCACAGTCAGGGCGTTCACGGTGAAATAAACAGAATGCTTTCTGAAATGAAAGCATAAACAGCAGGGGGCCGGATGGCTCCCTTTTTTTGGCCTGTTATCCGTCGCCGGTATTGAACCGGTGACGAATAAATAAAAAACCGGTGCAAAATCTTCCTGCACGGTGCGGTAAAAAATCAGGAGCGTTACTCATATTAACCGTGCCCGGCATTGAACCGGGAACGGTTAATTCTTTGCGCGGTCTATGCCAATGCCGTTGAAATAAGATGTCTCTGGAAAATAAAAATGAGGTGCGAGACTTAGCTTAATCAAATTCCGTTTAGTCTTTGAATGCCTTGCGGGGGATTTTACCTGCCTTGATGGCCTTGTAATGTCCGTCGATGATCATCGCGTAGTTATATCGGTTCTTTATCGTCACCGGAATGTTTTTCATTCCTGCATTATACATTCCCACTGCCAGCCATGTTGTGCCGTACTGATTAAAGTTACGGCGCAGCAGCATGCCGCCAATGTAGATATTCAGGCACGGATCACTGAGAAGCTTTTCTTTACTGAGGTCGGGGTATTCTTTCTGTAACCCGCGCATGGTCACCGAATTAATCTGCATGATGCCGTAATCGCTGCTGCCGGGCTTTCCGTCTTTAGTTCTGTTCGTATTTATGGCAGCAGGATTGTAGCGGGATTCCTGCCAGGCAATAGCACGCAGGTAATCCGGATCGATGGAATACCATTTGCCGGCTTTAATAAAACAGTCCGCATTCACGCTGACTGAGAAAATACCTGTGGCCAGCAGGGCTGCAGCGTGTATGAATATACGCATAGCGGCTCCTGATTTGAAAAGTTCAGGGTTGCTTATTAACTCAATAATATCATAAGAAGTGGGATTTTACACACCACTCGCAAATTTATTTTTGCATTATTAACTTTTTAATATCAGCAACTTAGTTGAAATTTGTGTAAAAAAACGCCTTTCCTGTGGTTGCCTGAAGGTTGCCAGTGGTTTGCTTACTGGCAACTTATTGGGTGCTTAATAGCAAATGTATTATAAACAGCGTGTTAAAGAACAAGTGCCACTTATAAATGCCCATTGGCTGCCTTGTGTTTTCCATATGGTGGCTGTATGGTGGCCTGGTAGCATCCAAAAAACATACTCTCATCAGCTTGTTTGGGAGTTATCATTGCTCATCCGATGAGTGATTCCAGAAAGTAACTGAATTAAAGAGGCTGGTATAAGCATGAATGACGAAAATTCATCAAAAAGAAACCGCGTTTATCTCACTGTACCTTTTTCACTTTTGGAGAAAGTTGATGCGCATGTAGAAAAAATGCTGGAAGATGGTGAGTCCCGGGATACTGCTAACCGGTCATCCTTTGTCATGGAAATGTTCAAGCTCGGTCTAAGGGTGCATGAGAATAAAATTAATAAGGACGCTTCAGAGAAAACACTGGATCAGAAACTGGAACTCATCGCTAAAAATGCACTAATGAATGGCTTTATCATAGATGCTATTTTTGGAATTATGAAAGAAACGATTGATCAGTCAAAAGTAATAAAAAATGAAACGTTACTTGATCCAGACTGGCCTAAAGAAATGAAGGAAAGGGTTGCCGGTAAATTACTTGAATACTTTAAGTAGCTACCATAAGCCTGATATGCGTCGGAACGTATCAGGCTTATTCTTTCAGTTGTCATCATTCTGTCCCGAATCCTTGCCCTTCTCTCTCAATAACTCCGTTTCTTTTCTCTGTGCTTCTCGAATATAACGACGCAACGTAAGCGCATTAATCCCGTACTGCGTATAAATCTGCTTGCGTGTGTGTCCGTCACGTAAAACAGCATTCACAGCCTGATCGCGGTCGCGTTTTGAAAGCACGTTGCGGTTATCATATTTGACGCGCTTTTCCTTTATTTCAGGTGAGTCTTTCTTTTTACTCCATGCTCTTTTAACCGTCGCCACCGTCACACCCAGTATAGCGGCGGTTTGTTGCAGTGTTTTTCCCTGTACACGCAGCCTGACCGCATATTCTTTTAATTCCTCCGGTATAACCCTGTGGTCTGCACGTCTGCCGATGTACTTAATAAGTGTATCTGTCGTGATGTTGTATTCATCCAGAATATGTTTTCTGAGTACGCCCGTGCTTAATTTGTTTTTTATCGCTTCCACGTCTTCCTGTGTCAGTTTTTTCTCCCGCTCCCGGGGCGTAATTTCTTTTCCGTCACGATCGGCTATTTTTTTTACGGCATGATAGATTACCGCACGGGATACTCCGCAGGCTTTCTCTATTTCTTCTACTGTCATCTTTGGCTCTGCATGATACATACCCGCTATCAGCTCCCACTGCTTCCAGCGGTAATCCATTGCGGAGTTGCCCTTGCGTTTTTTTATCAGTTTATAAACATACGATTCAGAACAGTTCTGCTCTTTGCATATTTCGCTGACGCGCCAGCCAAGCATAACGCGCTCCATAATTTTCTCTGCGTCGGGTCCTTTTTTTCTTTTATTCTGCACTGCAGACGCATTTTCATTAACAGCCTCAGCGGCTTTTTTTACCCCGACCGGCGCAGTTTTTTTTTCCGGTATCTCGTATTCACCCGGTTCAGTAAATATCGCCTTTTCCAGCCAGTTTTTTAATTTACGTGCCTGCCAGAGGTTTACGCAGGGACGGGGAAGAGGGGAGAGAAAATTCGCATTTATCATTATCCAGGCATCCGGGTCTGCGCTGTCTGAATAAACACTCATTTGTGCAAGTGTTCGCTCTGCTGCTGCCTGCAGTTGCCTGGCGGGGACGCGTTTTTTAATAAAGACGAGCAGGGGGATCGTGACAAGCTGACAGGCATAAAAGCGGTTGCCCCTGACTGTCACTTCAAACCAGCCCGGGTCCCGCTTGTAATGGAAAAGCGCCTCTTTAAGTAACTTACTTAAGGCTTCCTCATGATTTGTCCTAAAAATTTCAGTCGCAAAGCCCGCAGTATCCGCGACAAGAAGAACCAAATCGGCAGTTTCAGCCATATTTTTTATTTTCCATTCATTTAGTTAGCGGGATGAGTAAAATTTCTCGCCTTAACGGCAAGTGAATTTGATCAGTAAGATCAATAACTTAAATTGAAGTATGCGATCCGGAAGCGTAAAAAAACGTCAACCCGTCAGGAAAACGTAAGTTTCTGCTGCGATACCACAAATATGTAAAGGAGGCGTAAACGGCAAACCAGTAATTTGACTTAAGGCAAAGCGAACAGTGACAAAAGATAGTTTATCCAACTCATCATTATATCTCTAACTGAGGAAAAATCCTATGAAGGGCACTCTCTTCGTGTGTAAATTACTGCCGCAAGGCAGGGGCGGTAGCGTGGAAAAAAGTGAACAAGCCAGCTCTCTTCACCGGAATGGCGATCCTGGCCGCGGCTGCTATGCCGGCCCACGCTGAAGACCTTTTCGCAAACGGGAAAACTACGATTAACGATACGTTTGGATCGGGAAGTACAGTTGTATGGATCCTGTATATTCTCGAGATTATCGCTGCCGTGTTTACCTATGTGAAAACCAAGAACCTGGCCATGTTTGGTGGTATCGCAGCGGTCATGGTGTTCATCAACGTTGCCTTCGGCATCATTCCTTCTTAACGCACGCTAATGGATAAACGTGACCGGTATACCTTTGCGGCTACGTTTTCCGAGCAAAAGCGGTTCGTGGGGCTGCCACCTGATGAGTTCTGCCTGTATGTGCCACTGGCACTGCTGGCAGTTTTCCTCAACATGTGGATTTTCGGCCCCACGCTCTTGGCCGCCGTGGTTGGAATTCGTCATCTCAAGAAAGGCCGCGGTTCTCAGTATCTTCTCAACCTTGCGTACTGGTGGTGCCCACCTCAGTGATGCGCTTCTTTATCAGCATCCTGCCTGACAGCTACAAACGGCACTGGGTCGCCTGACCCCCTCCGGAGACAACATGGAATTAAAGCTGCGTTCGGCGGGAAACCGCAATATGGCCGTGGCTATTCTGGTGCTGCTCGTTATCACGATCCTCGCGCTCACACTCTGCTGGCGCATTTACGGCGATAACCGGGCGCTGATGAATCAGCTCGTTAATAACCGACAGACGATTGTCATTCCCTATGGCGCGGACACACCGTTCAGCTTTACCGGTGAGCGTGGCGACGCCCGATATCTGCGCCTGATGGCGCTGGCGTGGCTGAATCTGCGCCTCAATATCTCCGACAGCAACGCAGATGCCAGTCACGAAATGTTACTGGCGGGCGCCTGCGACGGCGCGGAGAAATCACTTAAAGGTGTCCTGACCGATGAAGCCTCACGCGTGAAAGGCAACAGCGGCGGCTCGGTGTTCTATCCCAAAGACATCAGCGTCTGGCCGGATAAGGGCATCGTCGATGTGTCAGGCGATCTGCAGCTGAGCTACGGACTGCATGACGGTAAGCCGGTGAAGAAGCACTACCGCCTGCGCACCGACACCCGTAATAACCGTCTCTGCTGGAGCGCTTTCCTGGAGGTTCCTGATGCGTAAATCCCTGCTAATCAGCGCCGTGGCGCTGCTGACCGTTTTTGGCGCCCGCGCCGAACAGCTGACGCTTAATCCCGGCGCCCGCGTGAACGCGGCCGTGAGCAACACCAACCCGAACTACCTGCGTGTGAACGATGACCGTATCCTCAGCGTGCAGGCGGCTCAGGGGGTGCTGAGCGCCAAATCACCCACGCCGGAAGGCGCGATTGTGTTCTCTACCGTGACCGACAAGCCGTTCACCATGTTCGTGCAGACCGCGTCCGGCTTTGCCTTCTCGGTACAGGCCACGCCGGGCAAACGCGCAGGCTTAAGCCTGACAGTGAATAACCGCGAGGTGCGGGGTACGGAAGAGGCGCGGGAGTATGAGCAGAAGCAGGATACCTACAGCGCGCTCATCAGCGGGCTGGTCGGGCGCTTCATTACCAACCGTAAGCCGGCGGGCTACGTGTTCAGCAAAAATACCGACGTGCCGGTGAGCGGGGCGGTGGAAAGCGCCTTTGCGCTGCGCCCGGTGACCGCATGGCAGGGCGACCGGGTGCGCATTGTGCGCACTGACATTACCAGCCTTTCCTCACAGCGCATTCGCCTGAGCGAGCGCTACTTCTGGAGCCCGGGCGTCATGGCCGTGGCGTTCCATCCGCAGCTCGATGTGCTGGAGCCGGGAGCAAAGGTTTCGGTGATCACCGTGTTCCGCACCAAAGGAGGCCCGGATGAACCTTAATACGCTGGTTCGCAGCAAGCAGCGCCGGCTGTTTGCCATCATCCTGGCCGCCGCTGCAGTCATCATTGGCGGCCTGTACATGGCCAACCGGGGCGTATCCGGCCATACAGTAAATAAAGCAGATAAGCCAGATAAAGCTGCTGCCGAGCCGGACCTGACCGGTGGCGGCGTGGTGAATACGTTTGACGGTTCCGCACAGGGCTCGCTGCTGGTCACCGCGCAGAACCGTGAGAAGGAGGCGCGCGAGCAGCTTTCCGCTATGCAGAAAGACTTTAAATCACTGAAGGACCAGATGTCGGATGTGATGAACAACAACAAGTCGCTGCAGCAGAACGTGAGCGACCTGATGGAGCAGCTGAAAAATCAGCAGAACCAGCATAAGTCACCACCTGCCGGACAACCGGCGCAGGCAGCCGGTTACACACCGCCCCGCACGGAATACTCTTTTGCGCCCGCGCCGGTGCAGACGGGGCAAATCGATAACCAGACGTTCGACTATTCGCAGTTTGAGCCAAAAACCAAAGACACCTCGTTCTGGGTGCCGACCGGTACCTTTTCTGACGCCATCGTGATCGAGGGGGCTGACGCCAACGCCTCGGTGCGCGGCGAGAACAACCTGGTGCCGATGCAGTTCAAGCTCAAGGGCAGGGCGCACATGCCGGGCAACAACAAAATGGTGCAGCTGGATAACTGCTTCGTGACGGCAGC
>NZ_CALNWY010000062.1 GCF_940807255.1 Mixta sp. Marseille-Q2659
CAGCAGCGTAGTCTTGCCGCAGCCGGCACCGGCAAATACGCCGACGCGCTGGCCGACGCCGATAGTCAGCATGCCGTCAATGGCGCGTACGCCGGTCGGCAGCGGCGTGGCGATACGCGGACGGGCGGTCGGCGGCGGCGCATCGCCCAGCACCGGAATGGTCTGTTCCGCCTCGCCCGGCAGAGCAAAGGCGCCGACGCCTTCACCATCGATGGGGCGGCCAAAGCCATCCAGCACGCAGCCCAGCAGCGCATCGGAAACGCAGATGCTGTGCGGTAGATAAAGCGGCGTGACGCGCGCGCCCTGTGCAATGCCGTCCAGCGGGCCGAGCGCCGACAGCAGCGTATGCTGCGGATTGAAACCGACCACTTCCGCCATCACGCTTTCGTCGGCATCGCGCTCGATGCGGCAGAGATCGCCGATGCGTGCGCGCGGCAGGCTGCACTCCAGCAGGATGCCGCTGATACCGGTAATGCGCCCGTAGACGCTCACCGCATCGGGCTGTTGCAGGCGCCGCTGCTGCTGGCTGAACCAGCTGTCGAGATCGGCCAGCATTACCATTTCACCGTAATGGGATCGCGCCCGCTGAACTCGATCCGATCGTCGGTGATCGCCACCAGCTTCAGCTCGCCGATCTGGTCGCCGATAAACAGCCGATCGCCCTCGTCGGTCACGATATTGGCGCGCGATCCGGTCGCGATCTGCACAATACGAAACGGCAGCTTTTTCTCCAGCGGACGTATCGCGCTTTTTACCGGCGCGCTGGCGCTGTAGCGCGCGTAAAAGCGCGTCATCATGCGGTTAAAGACGGTAATTTGCGCCTTGCTCAGGGTGCCGCTCAGCAGCAGCTGTTCGCCCTGACGGTTGATTTTCACGCTGTTGGCGAGGTCGCGTTCACGCAGCATAATTTGCAGCGGCGCGCGCAGATCTTCCGCCGTACTCCAGGCGGGACGCGAGCTTTCGCCCGCGCTGGGCTGGGCGACCGAGGGCTGTAAAATCCAGCTAACGACGGTAAAGCTGAACAGCAGCAGCAGGCCGAACATGACGCCGCGCATCCAGCGCGGCGTGCCGCTGCGGCGCGCAGCGCTCTCGTCAGGCGCGGACGCGGGCGCAAAGGCGCTGGCGGGCAGCGCGGCCGCTTCATGCCAGGGCGTGCTGGCCTGCGCCACGCAGAGCCAGATGCCCGCCAGCACAAACGGCTCCTCCGCCGTAATCGGCTGCCCGTCGCTGCCGTCTTCCGTCTCCGTCAGCCGCCAGCTTTCCGCCTGCCGATGCAGCCAGCGCTCGCAGCCAGCCATACTCTCGTCGCTGAGCAACAGATCTGCCATCGGCGACGCGCCAATCTGCCAGCGATCGCCGCTCAGCGGCAGCGCGGCGCCGCAGTGCAGCCCCGACAGTACGCGCAGTTCAAACATTATTCTCCCTCCCAGCCGGTGAGTGAATAAAAGCGGGCATCGGCTTCCAGACGCCCCAGCACATGAATTTCCAGCGTCGGCTCCAGCTCCGCGAAAGAGAGTACCGGCACCTGGTGGAATGATTCGGCGATCAGCGCGCGCAGCGGGCCACGCAGATCCTGAGCCGCCAGCAGCACCGCCTGCCGTTCATTGCCAGTGGTAAAGGCAAGACGTATCTGCTGATGCAGCGCCTGGATCTGCTGCTGGGTAAGCGCGAAGAAAATATCGTTTTGCGTCTGGCGCAGGCTGTCGCGCAGCGCCTCTTCCAGCTCCGGCGCCAGCAGCCAGGCGTGAATGCCGTCCACCTCGCTGTACTGGTGGCAAAGGTGGGTTTTTAAGGTGATACGCACCTGTTCAGTCAGCAGGAATACATCGCGCTCATGCTGACCATGTTCGATCAGCGCCTCGGCGATGGCGCGCACCGAACGCAGCGGAATACGCTCCGCCACCAGCTTTTGCAGCACGCTGGAGAAGCGCGCCAGCGGCATAACGCGCTGCAGCTCCTGCGCCAGCTCCGGCTGCTCGCTCTCCAGCCAGCCCATTAGCGCACGGGTTTCCTGCAGGCCGATAAAGTGTGGGCTGCTGGCGTGAATGGCGTTCTCCATACGCTTCAGCAGCAGCTCGGCGGCCGTCCAGCGCGCCACCTCCTCATTCTCCAGCAGCGGATGATCGGGCGGCAGCCAGAGATAATCCGCTTCCTGACGCAGGCTGTCGCCCAGCATGGGTTGCAGCGCCGCCGCGCCCTGCTCCGCCTCGTCCGTTTCCGGCGCGATCTCTTCTGCCAGCCGGAGTTGACGCTGCTCCTCGTCGCTCAGGCTCTCCAGCCAGCGCGCCTCGACGGCCAGGCAGGCGGTGTTAAAGGTGCCCACCACTTTCGGGATTTCATACACCGAGAAGCGAAACTCATCCGCCGCCACTTTGTCGCTGAATTCAATATCAAACGCCGGCAGGGTAAAACCGAAATGGTAAACGATGCGGTTGCGCAGGCGGCGGATCTCCTGAACCAGATCGAGCGTTTCCGCTTTGCCACGGCAGTCGACGGGAAACTGGATCAAATAAGGGCGCGTCGGATTGAACTGGCGTAGATCTTCGCGACCGTTCAGCTCCGGCGGGATCACTTCGTTTTCCATCTGCGGCTGCGCCAGCTTTAGCGTATGGCGCGCGCGCCAGACCTGAAAGCCACCGCTGCTTAAGGTGATAAAGGCCAGCAGGGTAAAGACCGCGCCCGGCATGCCCGGCACCAGCGCAAAGCCCAGCATTCCCATCGAGGCGAGGATCCAGGCCTTCGGCTGGCTGGTCAGCTGCTCGGCGATCTCGCGGCCAATATTGGGCGTTTCAACCGTATCGGTATCGGACGAGACGCGGGTGATGATCATCCCGGCGGTGAGCGAGATCAGCAGAGCCGGGATCTGGGCGATCAACCCGTCGCCGATGGTCAGGATCGAGAAAACGTGCATCGCCTCGCCCGCCGACATGCCGACCTGCAGCACGCCGATACTGATGCCGCCGATCAGGTTAATAAACAGGATCACCAGCGCGGCGATGGCGTCGCCTTTCACAAATTTCATCGCGCCGTCCATCGCCCCGAACAGCTGGCTCTCTTTCGCCAGATCGCTGCGGCGCGCCTTCGCCTGATGCACGTCGATCAACCCGGCGCGCAGATCGCTGTCGATCGACATCTGCTTGCCCGGCATCGCGTCGAGGGTAAAGCGTGCCGCCACCTCCGCCACGCGCTCCGATCCTTTGGTGATCACCAGAAAGTTCACCACCGTCAGGATCAAAAACATCACCATCCCGACGGCGAGATTGCCGCCGACCACAAAGCTGCCGAACGCCTCGACGATATGACCGGCATCCTGCTGGATCAGGATCTGGCGCGTCACCGAGATCGACAGCGCCAGACGGAACATGGTGGTCAGCAGCAGCACCGCCGGAAAGGTGGAGAACGCCAGCGGCTTTGGCAGGTACATCGCCAGCACAATCAGCAGCGAGGAGAGACAGATGTTGAGGGCGATCAGCGTATCAATCAGCGCCAGCGGCAGCGGAATAATCAGCATAAACACCAGCGCCATCGCGAACGCGGCGCCGACGATTTCGGAACGCTGCATGGCGCTGATGGCGATTTTATTGAGGATTAAAAATAAGCCGTTCATCTTGCGTCTCTCTTATTCCCCGCTTCAGGCGCGCCGCGCCTGTTTACGTTCGTTTTGCAGCAGCATGGCGCTGTGATTCGCCAGCAGCGCCAGCGTGGTTTTGCGCCCGTCCTTCACTTTCCACAGCGGCAGCGGCAGGCTGCGCACCAGCGGCAGGATGCCGTTAAAAAACAGTGACAGCTGGCGGGCGCTGGCATCGGCGATCACTTCCTCGCCCAGCTGCTGTAAATCCTGCTGCCAGGCGCCGTGATGGCTGAGATGCAGCAGGCGGCGCGTCAGATCGACCGCGCTGACAGCGTGCAGTGTCATTCTGCCCGCCATGCGATCCAGCAACTTCTGGCTCTCTTCCAGCGTGTGTCCCACCTGACGCGCTTCCGCCAGACCGTTCTGGATATGACGCAGCGCGCCGGTGCTGATTGAGGAGGCCAGCGCGGCAATATCGTCCGCCAGCGCGCGCTGTAAGGTGCGCAGGCCGGAAACAAACTGCTGCGGCTCCATATGCGCCAGCAGCAGATCGACCATGGCGATAGCCGACTGCTGATGCACAATGCTGTCGTAATAGAGGTTGCGCAGCGACTGGCGCTGCTGCGGATGCTGCGTGAATTCCGCAAAGGCGGCGGCGGTATTGACGCCCGCGCGCAGGCGTTCGCCGTGCTGCTCCTGCAAGACCTCCAGATGGGTTGCGATGGTTTGCGACAGCTCGTCGTCGCCCTGCTCGCGCGCGTCGCGCTCCATGACGCGCAGCAGCAGATCGCAGCGCGCCGGATCGTTGTCCAGCAGCGCCAGCAGTTCATCGGTATCGGCTGGCGGCTTGCGTTTTAAGGCGTCGCGCAGCTGGCTGAGATGGGCTTCGCGCCGCGCCTGATCGCCAGAATCGAGCATGGCGTAGAGTTTATGCAGCTCGACTTTGCCCGCGTTCTGGCGATGGCGCAGATGCTGCTGCTGCACGCGGCGCTGCTCGGCCTTTTTCTGGCTTTCGGCGCGCTCGGCAAACATCAGCCCCACCTCCTCTTTCATATCGTTGGCGCTGGCGGCAAACAGATTTTCGGTGCGCGCGGCGTTTTTCTCGCTGCCGCCGTCGGCAGCTTTCATCAGGGCTTTAAAAGGGTGCGGCATCAGCGGCAGCGAGAAAAACGCCGCGCGCACCGAAAATCTG
>NZ_CALNWY010000063.1 GCF_940807255.1 Mixta sp. Marseille-Q2659
CGTGACGTTCGGAAAATCCGTCGACATTAATGCCCGCCGGCATACCGGCCCGATCGTAATCATAACGGGTTTCGCGTCCGTCGGCGCGAATGTGGCAGGCAAGACGCCCGGCCGCCGTCCACCGCCAGCGTTCAGTACCGGCGCCGGGCAGGCTGTGACTGATTTGTCGGCCGCGTTCGTCATAAATGCGCTGTTGCTGATGGCCGGAGCAATCTTCATCGCGCAGCAGCTGTCCACGTTCATCCCACCAGAAGCGATGGCTGTTCTGCAGCGCATCGATACGCCCAACCAGATCGCCCTGCTCATTCCAGCTGAAGCGCGTTACGCTGCCCGCCGGATCGATCAGCTCAGTGACGTCGCCCCGGTTGTTATAACGATATTCCCACGCCGCGCCGTCCGGCAGCACTTCCTTTAACGGAAATGCATACACCTTATGCCAGGTGGTTAAGGTCGCCAGGCCAAGCGGATCGCGCACCATGGTCAGATTGCCGCGCGGGTCGTGGTTATATTCCCAGCGGTTGCCGTCAGGATCGACGGTCGCCTTTAACAGCTCACTGTCGGTTGCCCAGTGATAGCGCCATTCGGCGCCGTAGCTGTCGATATAGCGGGTGATCCGATAAAGGTGATCCCAGTGATGTTCAGAGCTGCCGCCCGACAGGCAGGTTACCCTGGCCTTACGCGCCTGTTCGTCGGCATCGATCAGCCAGTGTTCCAGCACCTTATGCTGCTCGTCGCGCACCTGATATTCCGCCACGCGCCACGCCGTGCCGTTATTAGCCGGACGCCACTGATATGCCACGGTCAGCCCGGTAGCATAGCTGTGCGAGGCCATGCAGTCGCTGGCCCGATCCCAGTCAAAGCGGCGCGTTACGATCCCGTCCGCGTCTTCGACGGCGATCAGCTGTCCCTGGTCGTTATAGCGATAGCTCACCAGTAAATGGTGAATGCCGTCGCACACCTGATGAACGGCGGCCAGACGCCCCTGTGATTCATAGCTCAGCGCGACTTCCATCGCCTGGTTGTCGCCGGAAATAGCGATTAGCTGGCCCGCATCGTTGTAATCGTAGTGCTGGCAATTTTCATGGCGATCGTAAATACGCGTGATGCGCCATTCGCCGGCGCGCTGCGGATCCGGCTCGTAAAGCTGGAACTCGCCGAGATCGCTTTGTAAAACGATCGATCCCTGCACGCTGTACCAGATCGTCATGCCATCTTCCAGACAGTGCATGACATCGCCCGGTTTGATCTCGCCAAGCCCAAGTTCGCGACCGGTAATATCGCGCCAGAAGAACAGGCTGCGATCGCCGCTTAGGCGCTGCAGCAGCCGGGTCTCAAACGGCAGCATCCAGCCAACGCCCAGCAGGCCGGTGGCGGTATTGCGGCTGTGGTAAACGCGCTGCCAGTGCAGCGGAATACGATCCGCCAGCGAAAAATCGAGATCTTCCTGTCCGGCAAGGATTTTAGCGCCGGTTGCGATGTTAACCGGATGCGCCGTCTGCACCGCTTTGCTGGCGATCATCCCTGCTGCCTGCACCGCGCCTTCCGTAGCGGCCGACTGGGCGCCAGCCGCGGCCAACGGACAAACCGCGTTACGCAGCATGCGCATAAACTTAAACTCACGATACAGGCTTTGCAGCGCCCGCACGGCCTGGCGTGCGCCCA
Organism: Mixta sp. Marseille-Q2659; assembly: GCF_940807255.1. Classification (GTDB taxonomy): domain Bacteria; phylum Pseudomonadota; class Gammaproteobacteria; order Enterobacterales; family Enterobacteriaceae; genus Mixta. The sequence goes on from NZ_CALNWY010000063.1 coordinate 1,663, forward strand.
TACCGCCAATCAGCCCGCCCAGCATATACATCAGGGCATTTTTACCGCTGCGTATCTCGCGCACCACGATACTGCCGCCGCCGATGCGCACGCGCGGATTTTCCGCCACCTCGATTTTGGCCTCGCAGGTGCTGCGATCGCCGTTGCGTGCGGCGGGCTGGCCGTTAATCAGTACCTTGCGCGAACCTTCCGCAATAAAATTGCTGTTTTCCGCCAGGTGGCCTTTGGAACAGAGAACGGTATCCAGCGGTGCGGGCGTGGCGTAGGAGCTGGCGCTTTCGACAACCGGCTGCGTCAGGTTTTTCCAGATATTGCTGAAGTAGTGTTTAACGTCATCGCCGTCGATATGACTGATGCTTTCCGCCAGCGCCTGCGCCGTTTTGCCCGGATGCAGCACGGCGGAAGCGGTGGCCGAGATGCCCGCCGCCACCATCATCACCACATCTTCCGCCGACAGGCTGTCATCTGCATCGGCCGCAGGCGAGTTCAGAAAGGCGTGATCGACGGTACCAGCCGCGCGCGCCGCGGCTTTGCCCTGAATAAAGACATTTGCAGAGCCGCTGGTGATTTTGGCGTCAGGCGGGCCTTTCAACCCAAAGAAATCGAGTGCAGAATCAACCAGTTCGCCCGCTTTGTTACCGATTTGCTCAGGAATGCCGCTTACCATCGCCGCGGCGGTCAGGCCGATGCCCACCGCCACGCCGACGCCGGTTGCGCTGACGGCGGTAGCGGCGGCGTAGATCCCTAAATAGATCGCGCCTTCCACCAGCCCACTGGCGAAATCGGCCAGCGCCGAGCTGTGTACCAGCGGATCGTCGATGCGGGCGGCAATCAGTTCATCCGCCATGCTCAGGCCTCCCCGGCCCCAGCAGGCGTGAAACCTGCCTTAATCTCCTGCCACATCGCCAGCGCCGCCTCATCGAACGGCAGCGTGCGGCTAAAGGTTAATACCAGTAGATGATCGCTAAGCATGGTAGTCAGCAGGATCTGATACAGCGTTATCTGCTGATTTTGAAAATGAAAAGCGACCTCCTGCGCGGGCAGGCCGCCAAGCTGTGTCGGCTGCGGCGCTTCCGCCACAAACTTTTTCATGTCGCGTTTGACCTTCGCCAGCTGCTGCTGGAGATACTGCGTCTCCTCGCCCGGCTTCACGTTAAACGCGCGGGTAACCACCAGCGAAGCGCGCGCCTGCGGCAGCTTAAGAATAGTGACGCTTTCATCCTGCACCGCTTCCGGCAGGGTCAGGGTGCCTTCCGTCAAAATATATTCCACTGGCTGACTCATTAGCTGTTTCCTTTGTTTTTATTAAATGCCGCGTTAACCCGCTCTTTAATTTGATCCGGCATCGGCGCGACAGAGATAGCGCCGCCGGGCTTTTTAATATTTAAATCAAGCGTGCCGCCGGTATTAATTTCGCCCTGTGCGGCGGCATTAATTGAGAAGGTATTGCATTCCAGCATTACGTCGCCCGCTTCGTTCATAATAAATGTGCTGTCACCGCAGATCAGGCGGATCGCGCTGGCCGACGCCAGCGTTAGCGTGCCTTCGACGCTTAGCTCATAATCGCCGCCAACCAGCTCGCTGCGCGTCGCCTGCGTCATTTGGGCATAGCTGCCTTCCACTTTACTGACGTGATCTTTGCCGATATTCACCGTCTGGTTGCCGCCAACCGCATGGGTCTCATCATTTTTAATGTTGGTATCCATATTCCTTTCGGCCTGGATCCACACCTGCTCTTCACCCGCCCGGTCCTCGAAGCGCAGTGCGTTAGCGTTGTCCGGCGTGCCGTCCTTCGACCGGCTCAGAAAGCCCATCTGCGTCGCCGCCGCCGGCAGCGCCCACGGCGGCATGCTCGCCTCGTTGTACACCCGCCCCGTCACGATGGGCCGGTCCGGGTCGCCGTTGATAAAGTCCACCACCACTTCGTCATTCACCCGCGGGATCTGCACCCCGCCGAACCCCTGGCCCGCCCACGCGCTCGACACCCGCACCCAGCACGAACTGGTTTCGTCCCCCTTCGCCAGCCGGTCCCAGTGGAACTTCACCTTGATGCGCCCGTAGCGGTCGGTATAAATCGACTCGCCCTGCGGCCCCACCACCCGCGCCGTCTGCGGGCCGTGCGTTTTCGGCCACGGCGTCACGGCCGGCGGCCGGAACGTCACCTCCGCCGGCAGCACCCGGAACGCGATGCGATGCACCGTTTCTCCCTCTCCGCTGGCGTAGCGGTTCTCCTCCAGGTAATAGTCCGTCTCCAGCGTCAGGTACTGCCCGTTGTCGCCGCCGTGCGGCGCGTTCAGCAGCGCGAAGGTGTAACCCGGCGCGATACCCAGCGCCGTGCCGGAACCGCTTATCTGCCGGTGCGCCGCCTGCCACTCCTCCTGGCGCACGCGCACATACTTCTCGCCCTGCGCGTGTTCCACAAAGCGCCCCGGCCAGTCGTAAACGTCTATCTGCCCCGGCTGTGGCGAGACCGGGTTCTGCCGCGCCTGCAGCAGCCAGGCGTTCGGCTTGCGGAAGTCGTAGTCGTCGATGCTGTAGATGCCCGGCGTCACGCTGTCCTCCAGCGCCCAGCCGCTGACGCCCTGCTCCGACGTCACCCCGCCGCTGCCCGTCACGTGGTAAGCGATATGCTCATAGCCCGGCCACGGCTGATGCGCCTCCGGCGCGTCCGCCAGCACCATCACGTGCCGGTCCTGCTCGTGGCGGAACCAGTAATAAATCCCCTCCAGCTCCATCAGGCGGCTGATAAAGGCGAAGCTGCTCTCCTGGTACTGCACGCAATATTCCCACTCGCGGTAGCTGCCCTTCAGCCGGTCCTCCACCTGCACGCCGTACTCCGCCAGCAGCTGGTGGATAATCTGCACCGCCGTCTGCCCCTGGAAGATGCGCGAGTTGCGGTCGCGCTTCATCGGCCACAGGTCCGGCTCCAGCGTCAGCTCGTACACCGCATAGCGCGTGCCGCCCAGCTCCTCGCTTTTCACCGCCGCCCGGGTGATTTTGCCGTTGATATAGCG
>NZ_CALNWY010000064.1 GCF_940807255.1 Mixta sp. Marseille-Q2659
CCAGGCATCAAACCAGCGACGGAGCCTCAGCGAAAGCTGAGGCTTTTTCGTGTGCGCCGTCCGGCGCCGGCCCGGCCCGCCGCCGTTTTTTTATCCCGTCACGCCCGCCTCCCTGTCATTATCCTGCTCTGTTTCAAAGGATAAAGTTTTCTTTCCATCGAACCGATCGGATAAAATGGCCGAAGTTAACCGGAAAAGGCCGTTTCATGTCCAGTCCTGCAATTTCATTGAAAAACCTACATACTTTTGCCATTGAAACTGTCGCTGAAAAAGTCGTATTCGCAGAAAGCTCACAGGATATTCTTGTAGCCTGGCGTGAATGCCAACAGCGCAACCTGCCTTTTTTACTGCTCGGTGAAGGAAGTAATATTCTGTTCCTGGAATCATTTAACGGCATTATTGTCGTTAACCGACTGAAAGGCATTACCGTTAATGAAGATGATAAGTCATGGCATGTGCAGGCCGGGGCCGGTGAAAACTGGCATGCGCTGATAACTTATACACTACAGCAAGGCATCAATGGTCTGGAGAATCTCGCCTTAATTCCCGGCTGCGTCGGCTCCGCGCCTATTCAAAATATTGGCGCCTATGGCGTTGAACTGAAAGATGTCTGTGAATGGGTTGATGTGCTTGATCTGCAGAGTGGGTTAGTTACACGATTCACCGCAGCGCAGTGCCAGTTTGGTTATCGCGATAGTATTTTCAAACATCAGCTTCAGCATGGTCATGTAATTATTAGCGTGGGCTTTAACCTGCCAAAACAGTGGCAGCCGGTAATGAGCTACGGCGATCTGGCTAAGCTTGATCCCGCAACCGTTACGGCACAACAAATTTTTGATAGCGTCTGTCAAATGCGTCGCAGCAAGCTTCCCGATCCTGCGATTACAGGCAATGCCGGTAGCTTTTTTAAAAATCCTGTTATTAATGCAGCGCAGGCAGCTAACTTACTGTCTCAATACCCTCAGGCCCCCCATTATCCTCAAGGTAATGGGGGTATTAAGCTGGCAGCGGGCTGGCTTATCGACCAGTGTGGTCTGAAGGGTTACCGTATCGGTGGGGCGGCTGTTCATCAACAGCAGGCTCTGGTGCTGATTAATGCAGAAAATGCCAGCGCGCAGGATATTGTCGCGCTGGCTCATGAAGTCAGACAGCGCGTCGGCGAAAGGTTTAACGTCTGGCTGGAGCCGGAGGTGCGTTTTATTGGCGCTGACGGAGAGAAAAATGCCGTTGAGATCATTTCATGAAAGATAACAGCGTACCGTTGAAACTGGTGTCCATTTTAGCTGATGGAGAATTTCATTCGGGTGAGCAGATAGGTGAAAAGCTCGGTATGAGCCGGGCAGCGATAAACAAACATATCCAAACTTTAAAAGAGTGGGGATTGGATGTCTTTACCGTTACAGGTAAAGGCTACTGTTTGCCCGCGCCAATCCAACTGCTGGATGAAGAAAAGATAAATCAGCATCTGGAACAGCCGGGGCTATCCGTCATACCGGTTATAGACTCAACTAACCAGTATCTTTTAGAGCGGATGGGGTCGCTAAACACGGGCGATGCCTGCGTAGCGGAATACCAACAAGCAGGCCGCGGACGCCGCGGACGCCAGTGGTTTTCTCCCTTCGGCGCTAATCTTTACCTTTCTATGTATTGGCGGCTCGATCAAGGTCCTGCTGCTGCTATGGGCTTAAGCCTGGTAATAGGAATAGTGATAGCTGAAGTATTGCAGCAGCTCGGTGCTGAAGGCGTAAGGGTAAAATGGCCAAACGATCTTTATCTGAACGATCGTAAACTGGCAGGCATTCTTGTTGAAATGACCGGCAAAACAGGTGATGCCGCACAAATTGTTTTTGGTGCAGGCATCAATCTGACAATGCGTTCGCCTGATACTAATGTCGTTAACCAGGGCTGGATTAATCTGCAGGAAGCCGGTATCGCTATCAACCGTAACCAGCTTGTCAGCGTATTAATAAATCAGCTACGACGCAGTCTGCGTGATTTTGAGCGCGATGGGCTGGCTCCCTTCCTGCCACGCTGGCAGCAGCTGGATAATTTTATCAATCGGCCCGTTAAGCTTTTAATCGGCGATCGTGAAGTACCAGGTATTGCTCGTGGTATTGATGAACAAGGCGGGCTTTTACTGGAGCAAGAGGGCGTAACAAAGTCCTGGGTTGGCGGTGAGATTTCGTTGCGGCCGCAGGTTTGATCCTTATCTTTAAGCTCTCGATGATTCTGGCGGTACGTAATCCCGCCAGAATCAATAAAGAAACTTATTTACGTAACCGTACTTTTTCAACGGCGTGATTAGCGCTTTTGCTAAGAATCAGGCTGGCGCGTTCACGGGTCGGTAAAATATTTTCTCTCAGGTTACGCCAGTTAATTTCTTTCCACAGCTGGGTTGCAGTATTAACGGCTTCTTCTTCGGATAGCTGCGCGTAATGATGGAAATAGGAATCGGGATCGGTGAAAGCGCCTTTACGGAATTTCAGGAACCGATTGATGTACCAGTCCTCCAACAAGTCCTCAGGCGCATCAACGTAAATAGAAAAATCTACAAAGTCAGAGACAAATACGTGATGGGGATCGTGAGGATAATCCATTCCGCTCTGTAGAACGTTCAGGCCTTCAAGGATAAGAATATCAGGCTGTTGCACGACCTTATCGCCATCTGGAATAACATCATAAATCAGATGAGAATAGACTGGCGCGGTAACTTCAGCGGCACCTGATTTAAGATCGGCCACAAAATTAACCAGACGATGCATATCGTATGATTGTGGAAAGCCTTTTTTCTTCATCAGGCCGCGCTCTTTCAAAACGGCATTTGGATGAAGGAAGCCATCAGTAGTAATTAACTCAACACGACGATGCTCAGGCCAACGGCTTAACAACGCTTGCAATACGCGGGCAGTCGTACTTTTACCTACGGCAACGCTGCCGGCAATACTGATGATATAAGGGACTTTTTGCCCATTAGTGCCTAAAAACTGTTCCAGAACTGCCTGGCGCCGCAAATTAGAATTGATATAGAAATTCAGCAGACGAGACAGAGGCAGATAAATTTCAGCTACTTCTTCCAGCGACAGATCTTCGTTGATGCCTTTCAGGCGTGCTATCTCTTCTTCTGATAGCGTCATCGGTACAGAATCACGCAACGCAGCCCACTGTTGGCGACTGAATGTCAGATACGGAGTGGTAAATGAGGACTCTTTATTACTCATAAGCATGCTTCTGCCAGCAAATATTTACCGAATAGCAACAGGTAAGCATAGCCACCCTCCTGTGCTTTCAAGGTAATTTCAGAAAACAATGCGCAGGAGGTTAACACCAGTAATGGCATAAAAAGAAGGAAAAAGATGAATCGGCAAATGCAATCGGAAGGATCCCCTCATTTTTCATAATTAGATAAGACAGCCATACAGGTAGGTTAACCCGGTTTTACATTTATACGGATTGAGTGCAAATTTTGAAAAGCAGGTAGGCAGTTTGATAGTGGTAAGCCTGAGTGAAATGAAAAGGTGATTCTGATCACAAAAAGCGCTTTTTCTATATCTCTTATTTATAGTTGACTGCGGCAGCCTGTCGTCAGGTTCCGGGTTCGGTAAAAAATTGCGCCCCGGCAAAGCGAATTTACAAACTACAAGTGCGTACTAAATTCATAAATCTGCTTTTGAGACCAAAATATATCAGCAGGAACGGTTGTTTTTTCTCCATAAAAACGCAATTTTGCGAAGAATTGCACAAATAGTAGTCGATAGAACATTTATCGCGATTTTTTTGTTGCATCCATCATCCGCTCTTCCTAGAATGCGCCTCACTTGATGCCGACTTAGCTCAGTAGGTAGAGCAACTGACTTGTAATCAGTAGGTCACCAGTTCGATTCCGGTAGTCGGCACCATCAAGTTTCAGGTGGGATTCCCGAGCGGCCAAAGGGAGCAGACTGTAAATCTGCCGTCACAGACTTCGAAGGTTCGAATCCTTCTCCCACCACCAAATTCAGGCTCTGGAAACAGAACCAACAACAACTGAAATGCTAACGTATCTTCAGTTGGAAGAAGGTGAGAACCTTCGTAAAGGTTCGAGTCGAGCAGCGCGAGACAATGCGCGCAGCGCGGCCCGAAGGGTGAGGAGCGAAGCGACGAATAATCCTTCTCCCACCACCATATTCAGACTGAGCTCAAGCACAGTCAGAGTCAGCAAGCAACGCAAGTTGGCTCGAAGCTCGAATAATAAGCATCCTTAACTTATTATTCATTTGCTACAGAAAGAACAGGTAGCCGAGTTCCAGGTTGCGGGCATCGTATAATGGCTATTACCTCAGCCTTCCAAGCTGATGATGCGGGTTCGATTCCCGCTGCCCGCTCCAGATGTGCTGATATGGCTCAGTTGGTAGAGCGCACCCTTGGTAAGGGTGAGGTCCCC
>NZ_CALNWY010000065.1 GCF_940807255.1 Mixta sp. Marseille-Q2659
GCGCTGTACAGTCAAAAATGGATTTACTGGTTAATCCCTTCGCCGACAGGCTGGGATCGTATTCCGGCGACTGGGAGGGATCGAGAACGTGGCAGCTGACGCCGGGAATGGCGATCAGATCGCGGTTGCCCTGGAAACGGGTCATCATCGCCCAGAGAATATCGTCGCTGTCGTAAATATCCACATCCTCATCCACCAGAATGACATTTTTCAGCTCAGAATAGATACCGAAAGCCAGCAACGCCGCCTGGCGTGCGCGCCCGTCGTCAAACGCTGATTTTTTGTTGCATTTCAGAATGGCGAGAAATTTACCGCCGCCCGCGCTGTGCGCGTAGACTTCACTGACAAAGCCCGGCATCGCCTTATCCAGCGCATGATAAATACTGCCTTCGGTGGGCAATCCTGCCAGGCTGACATGCTCTTCGCCAGGGCCGACCAGCGTTTGCAATATCGGATTTTTACGCGTGGTAATGGCGGTCACTTTAATGACCGGCAGGGACGGATTCGCATCGCCGTCATAGCCGGGAAACTCCGGCATCGCATGGCCGGTATTCGTGTTTTGATCTTCACGTACGTACTGGCCTGGCTCGATAACGCCTTCAATGACAATTTCCGCGGCGCCAATGGCTTTGGCGTTCACCGTTAGCGCATCAACCAGCTTCACCGGCTGCTGACGCAAGCCGCCAGCGACGGCAAGCTCGTCATAGCCCAGCGGCGTGGTCGGCGCTTCAAAGCAGGCGCCGATATGAATCGCCGGATCCAGCCCCATGTTGATGGTAACCGACAGCTTTTTGCCCTGCGCTTCGGCGCGTTGGCGGAACATATCAATATGACGGCCAGGCGCAAAAAAGATGCTCAATTCATCGCGGCTTTGGACGCAGAGACGATGAATCGTCACATCGGTGCCCAGTTCAGGATCGCTGGCCAGCACCAGCCCCAGGCAGAAATAGGGGCCGGCGTCCTCATCGGTATTGGTGGGCGCTGGCAGCAGCTTGCGCAAATCGAAGTCGGCGTCGGTAGCGCGATAAACCACTTCCTGACACTGTGCCGCTTCCGGCCCGGCATTGACCGGCGGTACCGGATTGCGTAACGCTTCATCAATGCGCTGCGTCAGCTTATGGGGCGGCGTATCCAGCAGCAAACCGACGCGCTCGCGGCTTGCCATCAGCCCCACCAGCACGCGCACATCGGGATACCCCTGCACATTATTGAACATCATCGCCGGGCCGATGCGCGTCGGGCGCTGTACCGTACCGCCCGCGCCGATACGTTTATAAACGCCGGCCAGCTCACCGTTGGGATCGACCGGATGATCGGTTTCAATATATTGCCCCGGCACTGACTGCAGCTTCTCCAGCGCAGCGCGAAAATCATAAACTTCTGCATTTTCCTGATTCGACATAACCGCTCCTTTCATTTGATAAAAGGTAAGTATGGAACCGGCATCTCACTGGCGCTGCGTCACTTATTGATTTGCGTCGGGTTTTGGGTGGAAACAGGCCGATACTTCTGCAGCCACTTGCCGCTGATAAGCCGTCGCCAAAAACAGATGCCGCGTACCAGCCAGTCAAGGAACATGCCCAGCCAGACGCCAACCACACCCATGCCCAGCACAATCCCCAGCAGATAACCGGCCACCACGCGCGCGCCCCACATACTTATCATCGAAACGTACATGGTATAACGCGCGTCGCGCGCCCCTTTCAGGCCAGCGGGCAGCACCCACGAGGCGGCCCAAATCGGCATACAGGCGGCGTTCAGCCAGACCAGATGCTTCACCACTTCGATCACGTCCGCATCGCGGGTATAAAAGCGCGCCAGCAGACCGGCAAAGGGCACCGAGAGGAAGGCCAGGCAGCACAGGCCAAAGGTCGCCAGCCAGAAAATATGCTTCAGCTGGCGCGTTGCCTGGCCAATTTGATTTTTGCCCAGCCGGGTACCGACAATAATGGTTGAGGCGGAGCCGAGCGCGTTACCCGGCAGATTAATCAGCGAGGCGATGGAAAAGGCGATAAAGTTACCGGCGATTTCACTGGTGCCCATGCCAGCGACAAAAACCTGGGTCAGCAGCTTGCCGCCGTTAAACAGCACCGATTCGATACTGGCCGGAACGCCGATGCCCAGCACTTCCATCAGAATTTTGCTGTTCCATCGGCTGAAATAGCTGCGCAGCGAAATGCGTAACGCCGGATTAAAACCGACCATCAGCACCACGATAACGCCAATCGCGCCGATATAACGGGAAATGGTCAGCCCCAGACCGGCACCGATGAAGCCCAGCCCTTCCCATGAGAAACAGCCGTAAATTAGCACGCCGCTGATAACGATATTGAGAATATTCATCCCGCCATTAATCAACATCGGGATTTTGGTATTGCCCGCGCCGCGCAGCGCGCCGCTGCCGATAAGCGCGATGGCCGCCGCCGGATAGCTCCAGGCCGAGGTTTGCAAATACTCCAGCGCCAGCTGTTTGACCTCTGGCGAGGCGCTGCCCGCGATGCCGTCAATAATCAGGTGACCGTAGAATTCAATCACGCCCACCAGCAGCAGCGACACCACGGTCATCAGCGCCAGTGACTGACGCGCCGCCGCGCGTGCGCGCTCACCGTCACGCTTGCCGAGACTGAACGCCACCACCACTGTGGTGCCAAGATCAACCGCCGCAAAAAAGGAGATGATCACCATATTGAAGCTGTCGGCCAGCCCGACGCCCGCCATCGCCTCTTTGCCCAGCCAACTGACGAGGAAGGTACTCAGCACCCCCATCAGCAGCACGCAGAGGTTTTCAATAAAGATAGGCACCGCCAGCGGCGTGATTTCACGCCAGAACAGCACCCGATAGGAACGCCGTTTGGGATACCACGCCGTGCCTTCAATGGCGCGCCGCAGTTTGACGAGTAAAGTTTGCAAGGTCGACCCGATGACTTGATAAAGGTGAGAATAATGATGATGGGCAATGGTCAGCGAATATGCAAAATCTTTCCGGTGCGGTTTAACGCTTTATTACAACTTCCTTTTTTGCAGCATGTGCCCTGACCATGCGCCGCCGCTCAGCACGATCCGCGCTGATTCCCGTGCGTCAGCCGGTTTGTTTATCGCTGTCATCAACGCTTATTGCGATAAATGCGGCAATAAATGAGCTGAAACGCTGATTAATACGACAGATTGTCTAAGCTTTCTGCAAACGGTACGCAACAATGAAAAAAGAGTTTTGACACGCGTCGGAAAATCAGTAATATGCGCCCCGTTCACACGATTCCTCTGTAGTTCAGTCGGTAGAACGGCGGACTGTTAATCCGTATGTCACTGGTTC
>NZ_CALNWY010000066.1 GCF_940807255.1 Mixta sp. Marseille-Q2659
AAATGCCGGACCGCCTGTTTCTTTGCTCATAAACACCTCTCCATCACTTTCGCCAGCGCCATCAGCGCGACTATTGTTAAAACAATCACCAGACTCTCTTTTCGTGTAACCATGGTGTTGGCCTGAAATAGGGCGTAAAAAAAGCCGCCGTAGCGACCTGTTTATTCATCCACCCACTCGACATATTTGAGTTGCTCAATCAACTCAGGGTCGCTTGTATTTTTATTTTTAGGGTTGCATGCCTTGCAATTTGTGACGGCTACGGGGTAGCCCATACATCCACACATTTCGCTCAATCCCGAGCAGCAATGTTTAAAAACAAAGCCGCCAGTGCATTTATCACACCCCATAACTACCTCACTCCCTACGTTGTTGGCCTGAATTCAGGTAATAAAAAAGGCTGCGGGTTAGGCGACCTCTGATGCCCACTGCCGGGCCTGCTGCCTGTTGCGCCAGGCCAGCTTGACCCACAGGTCGTGTACGCCATCACCGCGGACAGTTGCTTTGCACTTGGCTCGGTAGCGAACAAACTCGGACTGACACTCTGCTGCGTATTTCTGTTGCGTTGTCATGCTGAACTCACTTAACAATGTGTGTTGCTTCTTTGCGAACCTTACGGAAGCCCGCGCTGTAGATAGCCACGCTCGGCAGACATACAGCACCGCCTTCATTCCGATCACGCAGACTCGGCAGGGTGGTTGCTTTGGCTACGTTTAAGCTGCAGCCAGACAGCGCCGCTGTGATTTTGCGTTCAAAGCTCAGCTGACTACGTTGTGCTGCGCGATGCTCAATGGCGCGCTGCAGCTTCTTGCGTTGCTTGTTGTTCATGTTGCCTCCGGTAATTGGCTTAGCGATGACCTGCATTGCTAAATCAACTCACTTAAACCCCTCCGCGAGGGAGGGGATAAGGGGGATCGCGACCAACAGGTTGAGCCCCGCGCCAGATCAGATAATTTATTTATTCTCGATTGATGATTTATGCATTCACATAAGTCCTCCTGTTTAATAGGCCGCGTCATATCGCCAGCGGCTTGGCTTTTAAATTGGCTTAGGTGATTGGATGGCCGGCGCTGATCTCCGGCTTGCTGAGTTCTCACTCAATCTCATGGTGTCGGCTATGCCGCCTTTACGCTTTCGCACCGTAGCGCATCAGCCTGCGCATTCATCCAATCCCAAAGGCAACTTCTCTTTGGTGAGACCGAATCAGTCTCAAGTCCGATTGTTAAAGAGCAAACTTCCGTTTCGTACTGCGCCAGCGTCCTGCTGTTGAGATAAATAATATGCGCATCACGCATATGCGTAAAGCGCATAAAATAGATTTGGAGTAGGATTTTTGGTGTTTTTTAGGTATGCGTATGAAACAGAAGAAAAAAATTTAGGCGGTGTATGTGGCAGGCACAAAAAAGCCCGCACTTGGCGGGCTTAATATGCTGAAGGAAAGTTAACCGTGACGACGGAACTGCTGTGACTGGCTGAGCATTACGTCCAGCCACATGAAACATATGCATTTCTTCTTCTGAAATTGTCCACTCGCGATAACGAGGATTGTCAGAAATTACGATCAGCTGGTTTTTAACTTTCTGTAGTCTCTTGACGAACATATCGCCATTGAAGTCGAACACGTAAATGCCGTCACCATCAAAAACGCTGACGCCAACATCTACGAAAATGAGATCGCCTGGCTCTATGGTTCCTTCCATGCTGTCACCGCGGACGTTGATGAGCTTCACGGATGATTCCGGCCGATTGCCAAATATGACTCTAGCCTGGTCAGGCACATACTCTATAGACCTTATTACCTCAATAACGTCTTTCGAGGCAGCCCCATCACCCGCGCTTGCTGAAACATCAAGTACATCAATCCGGTACACATCATTCCTCCCCTTTTTTATAATGGAACCAACACTGTATATAGGTACAGTATCATCAGCTTCATTAGAAGAGAATAGTTCAGCTACCGGAACTCCGAGCGCTTCAGCAATCTTTTTGATGAGTGCATCACTATAACCCTGAATGCCGCGCTCAAGGCGTGACAAGTTTCCCACGTCGCTATCTACTCGCAACGCAAGCTCACTCAGGGTCATCTTATTCGCTTTGCGAATTTGTCTAATCTTGTCGCCTATTTTCATGGCGGATATTCAACCTTTTTTATGCGTGACACGCAAAGCGTCTTGCGCATATTTTGTATTTCGCATATTATGCGTATAGCGCATTACGGAGGTGCAATATGCAGACGCCACTTAGAAAAATGCGTGTAGAGAAAAAACTGACAATCTCTGAGGTAGCCATCGCAACGCAGTTAGACGTTGGAAACCTCAGCCGCATCGAAAGGGGAATGCAGGTTCCTTCTCTCGAAACGGCAGAGAAGCTCTCAAAGTTCTTCAAAGGGAAGATCAGTGAGATGCAGATTCTCTACCCGCAGCGATACATGAAAGCAGCTGATTCAGCCGCATAAGTAACACCGCTCTTTAATAACCCGACCGGAGGCTGTTTCGGCTTCCATAACCCAAGTGGCAAACCCCACGGTTTGCTCATGTAACTAATTAATCAACAAGAGAATACTACTAAATGGAACAGGCAAAACCACGCAAATCGGACAGCGTATCTTTCATCGGTCGCCACCTGCTGGCCACCGCACACCAGGCACTAAGCAACACCCGTCAGACAGTGGTTGCAAAGCTGCTAAACGTAGCTGACTCAACCATCCTTCGCAGGACAGAAAAATACCCGGAGCTAATGGAAACTCTCGCCGCCAGCGGTGTAGAGGATTTTGTCATGCACGGGGAAAAGAAGATGCCAATGGAGCAGTACCGATGGCTGATGACAGTTGCGATGGAATTCGCAAAGTTGCAGTTGGAAATGACCAAAGAAAAAGCCCCGAGCTGCGCGAACAGCTTCGAGGCCTAGTATCGAAATATGTGCAATTTCAACGGAGTAATTATACATGAAGAAGCAGACTTATCGCCATACCGGTGTGCATAAAAACCTTGCCCGGCTCGACTTTCTTCTCAAGTGCAACCCGGCTATCGGGCCGAAGCTGCGGGAAATCTTTGAGGAACACAAAGCGAAGGAGAAGGGCAAATGAGTAACTTAGCAAGACTAGCAGACTACCGCCCTTCACCGGAGGGCATGGAGCGCAGAGTGGCCGATACCGATGATGGATATACCCGCATCGCTAACGAGCTATTGGAAGCCGTTATGTCAGCCGATTTAACAGCCCGGCAGCTCAAGATCGTTCTTGCGGTAATCAGAAAAACATACGGTTTTGGCAAGAAGCTGGAC
>NZ_CALNWY010000067.1 GCF_940807255.1 Mixta sp. Marseille-Q2659
GGAATGACGAGAAGCCAGCAGCATCAGTCACGGCAAGCGGCGTTAAATCAGCCATCACAGTAACCAAGTCTGGCTACGTGTTTATCGACAGGTGATCACATGAAGCCACGAATTAAGTCACTGCTGATTGCCGGATATAACCACGGCCTGCTGAGCGCTGCGTTTGTCCGGTTCTGGTTTGAAAAACTCCAACTGAGGTCTGTATGACACCGTCTGAACTGAGTGACCTGCTGTGGAATCAGGTCGACAGGGTAGCCCGATACCTGTTGCCAAACGGCAAGAAAGAGGCACATGAGTGGGTTGCAGGAAGCGTTAACGGGGAGTCAGGGAAAAGCCTGAAGGTGAATCTGGCAGGCAAGAAAGTCTGGCAGGATTTTGCGGAAGGAAGCGGTGGTGACCTGCTGGATTTATGGGTAGCGGTCCGGGATTGCGGACTACACCGGCGATGACGGAAGCGAAAGAGTTTCTCGGCATCAAAGACAGTGACCACCACTTCACAGCAAAGCAGCAAAAGAAATTCTCCCGACCAGACCGCAAAAAAATCTCCCGCTACCTCACCAAAACCGAAAAGCATCTCGAATATCTGGCATCTCGCGGCATTACCGCTGAGACGGCAAAGGCATTTGAAGTTGCGGCGGCAAAGGTCTGGAACGGTGAGCGTGAGCTGGATGCACTGGCTTTCCCGTACAAGCGCGACGGTGAGCTTTTGCAGGTTAAACGCATCAGCACTGAGCGCCCTGACGGGAAGAAAGTGATTATGGCAGAAGGCGATTGTGAGCCGTGTCTGTTTGGCTGGCAGGCAATCCCTAAAGACGTTCGCCTGGTTGTGCTGTGTGAGGGCGAAATCGACTGCATGACGTATTACCAGTACGGCCTTCCGGCTCTGTCTGTCCCGTTCGGCGGTGGTAAGGGTGCCAAGCAGCAGTGGATTGAGTTTGAGTTTCACAATCTGGACCGGTTCGATGAAATCTGGATTTCAATGGATGCCGATGAAGTGGGTCAGATTGCAGCCAAAGAAATCGCCAGCCGCCTCGGTGAGCATCGCTGCCGTCTGGTCAGCCTCCCGCACAAGGACATCAACGAGTGTTTGCAGGCAGGAATGACAGCGGAGCAGGTTATCGATGTGCTGGAGCGAGCTGCGTTCTTCGATCCTGAAGAGCTTTACAGCGCCCGCGAGTTCTATCAGGACACCATCAACGCCTTCTACGGCAAAGAGCAGTATCTCTTCACCAGTCCGTGGGAGTCCCTGAACCACAATTTCCTTTTCCGCGAGTCTGAGCTGACCATCGTGAATGGGGTGAACGGTCATGGCAAAACGGAAGTGGCAGGCCACATGGTGCTGGAAGCGATGAGGCAGGGCGTAAGAGCTTGTGTTGCTTCTCTTGAGCTGAAGCCGGGCGCACTGCTTAAACGCCTTACACGACAGGCTACCTGTCTGAAACTGCCACCGCAGCTGGAGATAGACTCAGCGTTCAAGTTCTACGATGACCGGCTGTGGCTCTTCGGCCTGACCGGCACCGCAAAAGCAGATCGCCTTCTGGAAATCTTCGAATACGCCCATCGACGCTACGGCATCCAGCTGTTCATCATCGACAGCCTGATGAAGTGCGGAATTGGTGATGACGATTACAACGGGCAGAAAGCCTTTGTCGATGCGGTGTGTGACTTCAAGAACCGCACCAACAGCCACGTCATCATGGTTACTCACAGCCGTAAAGGTGACAGCGAAGAGAAACCAACCGGCAAGATGGACGTTAAAGGCACCGGGGCAATCACTGACCTCACCGATAACCTGTTTATCATCTGGCGCAACAAAGTCAGGGAGCGAGCCATCCAGAAGCAGCAGATGGGCGAAACGCTGAACGACAAGGAACAAGCCGCACTATCCGCATCGGCTTCTGTCCTGATGCTTGAGAAGCAGCGAAACGGAGAGGGATGGGAAGGTGGTATACCGCTCTATCTTGAGGAGCAGTCGCATCAGTTCCTGATGACTGAAACCGCCTCACCTTACAACTACATCGCCAATATGCCAGCCGCTGAATATGACGAGGCCTGGGCGAACCAAAATGTTACGGAGTATGCATGAATTACCGACTCAGCTACAAAGAAGCCGCTGAATATACGGACGCGATGGAGTACCTGATAAAGCACTTCGATGAGTTCCCGACAAAAGTACCGCAGGGCGGTCCGACGCCGGAGATTTCCGTTGCATACCATAAATCCCACCGGTTTGTATTGACGCCAGAAGGTGAGGTTGTTTTCGGTAACTGCATGGTGCCTGGCATTAATGCCGCAGAGTTCAACGACTACCGCCGCAGCGTCTACCTGATGATGCACGACAAAGGGGAAGAGTGATGAGCAAGTTAACCGCTGAACAAATCGCATCAGAAATGGATGTATTTGAGAAGCTTTATCCAATCCCAAGGCACACAAGTCGCTGCGGAAATGGTTATGCAGTATCTGAGTTCAATGCATGGGATGGCTTTGAGTATTGCAAGATGTGGGATGGATGGAAAGCTCGGGCTGAGATTGCCCTGCCAGTACTGGAGCAGCAAGAGAAGGCAGCCGGCAAGCATCAGGAAGGAGAGTGAGATGAACGCGAAGATTTATAGCGGTTTCGAGGCCATAGGCTTCATCGCAATAGGGATGTCACTCGGGTTTATGATTGGACTGGCGGTGACATTATGACAAGCAACGATGAGCTGGAGCGGCAGAAGTTTAACTGCTGGTTCGAAGATAACTGGCGCTACACCATAAAATCTTTCTCAGCAATGGAGAGAAGAAGGCTTCAGCAGATAGCATGGTGGGCATGGCTCGCCCGCAGCAAACAGGAGCAGAGCGATGGATAAGAGCAGAGAGCAGTTTGAAGCGTGGCTTAAATCAACGGGGCACAACCCGCCATATAGCGTTAAGCGTGGCTATTGGGAAATTTGGAAGGCATCACGCGCAGCTATCGAAATTGAACTGCCGCCGGTGATGCGCATTGAAGAGCCAGCCATCTCTTTTTGTGCATATGGCCGCGCCGGAGTTTTGAATGCCATTTACGAGCATGGTTTGAATGTGAAAGGTGATGACAGTGGAGAAACAGACGTACCTCATCAGAGATAACCGAATACGCCAGAACTGCATAGAAGCCATCCAGAACCTCCCCGCTAATACCGATCGCCCCCTACAGATAATCATCCAGGAAGACACCCGCAGCCTTGCGCAAAACGCAAAACTCCACGCAATGCTTACAGACGTAAGCAGGCAGGCAGTATTCATGGGGAAAAAGAGGTCAG
>NZ_CALNWY010000068.1 GCF_940807255.1 Mixta sp. Marseille-Q2659
AGTCTGGTGATTGTTTTAACAATAGTCGCGCTGATGGCGCTGGCGAAAGTGATGGAGAGGTGTTTATGAGCAAAGAAACAGGCGGTCCGGCATTTCCACTGCCATTAGGTAGTGAGACGGTTGAGGGGCAGGAAGGCATGACGCTGCGCGATTACTTCGCAGCTAAGGCTATGCAAGGAATGCTGGCAAGTGGCGTTCCATCAGGAGAAATCCCCATTTATGCATACGAAATCGCAGAAGCAATGATTGCAGCACGCGGACAGTAATCACTGACAGGAGAAGAGGATGAATAACGAGAACTTTGAGTTTGAAGAGTGGATGGATTTTCTGCGTGACCATGCAGCTAAGAAGGGCGGCAAGGCTAACTTCCCAGATGAATGGCAAGAGGATTATGACGCCGGACTGACCCCAGAAGAGGCATGGAGTAAAGCCTGGGATTGAGTGACACCGTAAAGCTGTCTGCTTAGACGGCTTTGAGGTGCTACGCACCAACGCTTTAGAGAGCTTCAATAACCAGACAGTAAGACACCTTAGGGGCCGCAATGGCCCCTTTCTTTTACACCAATCAAACGAATTCAGCAGGAGTTACCCATGCAATACGCATTTGCTGGGGCTGCCCCTATGGGTAGCTTCGGGCATCACACGTCTCAACTTTCACGCTTAACGGAACGCCTGCGCCGCATTGGTCGCTGGTTTATCGATAACATCAATCAGCGAGGCAACCCATGAAAAACCAATTCTTCAAACGCGCTCAGGAGCTTTGCAGAGAGGCTCAGCTGTACGGAAACGCCGATAAATGGGCGATGGCTATGCAATTACTGCGGAGGGCTTTTCAGTGAACGCTTATATGTCTCAGGAGCGCTACAAAGACCGTCTGGATATGGCTGAGCAAGCCGAAGCGCAGCGTATATCCCGCATTGATGTTATCGCGGCCGACCTTACGAATAAGTACCCGGAAGATCTGACCGACTTCGCCGACATGGGAAACATCCCCATTGAGCTTCGTATGTTCCTGCGTACCGATAAAGCCCAGGATGAATATGCGGCATTCGTTGACCGTCTTTCCCGGCTTCAGGCGGAGGAACACGACCAGTTAATTCAAATCGGCTTTATGGAGGCATCATGAATCAGCAGCTGGTTAATCAGGTTTTTGAAATTGTTAACCCGCTTAAAGTGGAGTTTGAACAGGTTTGCGCTGATCCGTCGATTACCTTCAAGCGCGAGTCAGAATTCGCAATGCAGATATTCGCTAACAACGATTATCTGGCAAAGATTGCAGCCCAAAACAGCACGTCAACTCGCAGCGCGGTAATGAACATTGCCGCCATAGGTATCACGCTGAACCCGGCGCAGAAACTCGCTTATCTGGTTCCACGAAAAGGCGCTATCTGCCTCGATATTAGCTACATGGGTCTGATGCATATTGCTCAGCAGTCGGGTGCGATTAAATGGTGTCAGTCGGCAATCGTCAGGAAAAATGACCGCTTCATGCGTACAGGCATCGATCGCCCGCCGACGCATGAATTTAATGAGTTCGACACCATTGAGCAACGTGGGGAAATCGTAGGTGCTTACACTGTGGTTAAAACGGATGAAGGTGATTATCTGACTCACACGATGCGCGCCGAAGACATCTTCGCCATCCGTGACCGGTCAGAGGCATGGAAGAAGTATCTGACCGACAACAGCAAGAAATGCCCTTGGGTCACTGACGAAGAGCAGATGATTCTCAAGACGGTAGTTAAGCAGGCCGCCAAATACTGGCCGCGCCGCGAGCGCCTGGATAACGCGATCGACTACGTCAATACAGAAGGTGGCGAGGGCATCAATTTCAATCAGGAACGCGGGCAGGAACGGGACGTTACGCCATCAACGGAGCAAACACTCCAGACCATTACTGACCTGCTGCTGAGCATGGATAAAACGTGGGAAGAAGACCTCCTGCCGGTTTGCTCACAGATATTCCGCAGGCCAATCAAGCAGGCATCTGACCTGACCGAAGCGGAAGCGGTCAAGGCTCTCGATTTCTTGTCAAGGAAGGCTAAGGCGGCAGCATGATTCCCCCTGAATGCATACAGCAGCGCACAGGGATAGATGTGCTGTCTGTTGAGCAGGGAAGCTATGAGTGGCAGAGATTGAGGCTGGGAGTGATAACGGCATCGGAAGCATCAAAGGTTATCGCAAAGCCACGGAGCGGAAAGAAATGGACCGACATGAAGCTGGCCTATTTCTACACCCTTCTTGGTGAAGTCTGCACAGGTGAGGCGCCGGAGATAAACGCAAAAGCGCTCACATGGGGAAAGACGCACGAGGAATCAGCAAGGACGCTGTTTGAGTTCACAACGGACGTGCAGGTAACGGAGGCGCCAATTATCTACCGGGACGAATCGCTAAGGACGGCGTGTTCTCCTGACGGGCTTTGCAGTGACGGACGCGGGCTCGAATTGAAGTGCCCTTTCACATCTCGCGACTTCATGAAGTTCCGCCTCGGTGGCTTCGATGCCATTAAATCAGAGTACATGGCTCAGGTGCAATTCAGCATGTGGGTCACCGGTAAGGATGCCTGGTATTTCGCTAACTATGACCCGCGCATGAAGCGCGAAGGCATACACCACGTCATCGTCGAACGCGACGAGAAATTTATGGCCGACTTTGAAGAGATGGTGCCGGAGTTCATTGAGAAGATGGACGAATCACTGGCAGCCATTGGCTTCTCGTTCGGCGATCAGTGGAGATAACGATGAAACAGCCAACTGACGCAATCCGGGTCGGGCGTATAGCCCTGCCATACAGCCGAAAGGAGCGCGGCTGGGTTACTCCAACCGGGAAAGTTATCCGCAATCCTCTCCGGGCTCAGCGAGCAGCTGAGCTAATCAACGACCGACTCCCTCCTTCGTACAGGTGATCTATGCGCAAACACAGACGCAGGCTGAAAACGGAAGCTGGAAGGGTTCGCAACGGATGGCTGATTGAGCTTGAGGATGGGCTGGCGGTGCAGGTTACGGACGTGAAGCACCTCGGCAACAGAGTGTCATTCATGACTGGCGGCACTCCGTGGT
>NZ_CALNWY010000069.1 GCF_940807255.1 Mixta sp. Marseille-Q2659
GGCGCAAAGCCCGACCGGCAGGCACCAGGCCGTGAATACCCAGCGTCAGGCTGCGCGGCCCGCGCGTGGTGTCGCCGCCGATCAGCTGCATATCGTAGTAATCGAGCAACTCAAACAGACTATCGCTGAAGGCTTTCAGCCAGGCCTCATCAATCTCCGGCAGCGTAAGCGCCAGCGTCAGCCAGGCGGGATCGGCGCCCATCGCGGCAAGGTCGCTAAGATTAACCGCCAGCGCCTTATAGCCGAGATCGGCTGGATGAATATCGCGCAGAAAGTGAATGCCTTCTACCAGCGTATCGGTACTGATGGCCAGAGTCTGTTTTTCCGGCACGTTCAGTAACGCGCAGTCGTCGCCAATGCCTTTTTCCACATCGCGACGTGAGCTTGTCACGCGGTTAAAATAACGCGCGATCAGTTCAAATTCGCCACATGACATAATGAAATTCCGCTGAACCTGAATGAAAAAGGCCGGAAGAACTCCGGCCTCGATTGATTATTTCTTGTTGGGGCGGATTTGCGGAGCGGCTTTATCCAGTACGCCGTTAACAAATTTATGGCTGTCTTCAGCGCCAAATACTTTCGCCAGCTCAATACCTTCGTTGATGGCCACTTTATAAGGCACATCGCTACGCTTGCTCAGCTCATACAGCGAAACGCGCAGGATCGCTTTTTCCACCTGTCCCAGCTCTTCCAGCTGGCGTGACAGGTAAGGCTTCATCAAACCGTCAAGGTACGCGCTGTTGGTCGCAACGCCAGCCAGCAGCTCGCGGAAATAGTTGATGTCAACATCTTTGACATCCTGTTCCGCGAGGAACTGATATTCAATATCAGCAATGTCATTGTTGGACAACTGCCAGGAATAAAGCGCCTGGACAGCACACTCACGGGCGCGGCGACGAGCAGCAGGTTTCACAAAAATCCCCTTACAAAAATCAGGCTTTAATGGCTTTCAATACGTTAATCATTTCGAGCGCGGTCAGTGCGGCTTCCGCACCTTTATTGCCCGCTTTAGTACCAGCGCGTTCAATAGCCTGCTCGATATTTTCAGTGGTCAGGACGCCGAAGGCGACCGGGATGTCACTGTTCATAGCGACGCTGGCAAGACCTGAACTGGCCTCACCGGCAACATATTCGAAGTGCGCAGTGCCGCCACGGATAACGGTGCCCAGGGCGATAACCGCATCGTGTTTTCCGGCATTGGCAACGGCACGGGCCGTCATCGGTAATTCATAGGCGCCTGGTACCCAGATAACGGTGATGTTTTCGTCTTTCACCTGGCCAATGCGCTTCAGCGCATCAATCGCGCCATCCAGCAGGCTTTCGTTGATGAAGTTGTTGAAACGCGCAATGATAATCGCGACTTTCGCATCCGGCGTAGCAACAGCAGCTTCGATAATTTTCATAATTTTCCTTTCAGGGTTCTTATTGGCCCCGCAGGGGGGCGGATTCTACCACACTCTTTCGCACTCTGCTTCCGCTTTTCCGCAGCGTGTTAAACCGGTTTGAGCGTCAGACGTAAATCAGGGCCGACCTGACGTATATCGCTAAAGCTGAACAGCGGCGCATCGCGCA
>NZ_CALNWY010000070.1 GCF_940807255.1 Mixta sp. Marseille-Q2659
ATCATTCCCTCCCGGCCCTCATCGTAATGGCCATCGGTGTTGTAGCGTATCCGCATGCTGATAACCTGACCGGCCTTCACCTGCTGAGCGGCGAGGCTGAAGGTGCCGGAATTGTTAAGCTTTGTGCGAACCGTCTTCCCCATGACCTGGAAAGAATAATCAAGGCGATCGCCGTGCCAGCTGCTGCTTCTCGGATATAACAGTTCCCATGTCCCGCTGCTCACGGTGCCGCTTTCCGGTACTGTGACGTCGTACTGCACCCAGCCATCACTCATCCGTTTACCGGTGACGCTGCCGGCATTCAGCACCAGTTTCGTGCTGTACGTCTCGCGTGAACCGGTTGTCACGATGGTGGCCTTGCGTGTACAGGCCTGTGTCAGGTTATTGGCCATTTCACAGCGGTGTGTGGTGTACGTGGTTTTGTTCAGCTCCTGCGCCACGCACTGGCTGCCGTTGACGCCGGTAATGGCATCGGCGTTTTCCCGGATTTCGTCGCTGTACTTCATCATGTCAGAGTCATAGCTGAGCGTGTCCGCCGGGTTGTTCACATAGGATTCGCGCGCGGTTTGTCCGAGGTCGGACTCACTCAGTTCCGTCTGTCCCTTCACGTCGATATTTGTGGACGTCTGTGTCGGGTCGCCGTACAGGGCGCGCTGCGGCGCGTCTGCGCTGTAATTCTCGAAATAACTGTTCGGGTCGGCGCTGGTTGTGCCGTCAGCGGCCCTGCCGGCGTTAATGCCTTCCTGATTTGAGGCATCCATCGACGCCGCCAGTGCGCCCGCAGACAGGCAGGTCAGCAGCAGGCCCTGCAGCAGGGTGCGGGTTGCTTTTTTCATCTGGGTTTCCGGAGAGGGTGGAGAAATGCCCGCCGCAGCGGGCAGGGCAGGTTTCAGTCGCAGCGGGTAAAGCTGGCGTTAAGCTTCTCGCGATAGCTTGCGCGATCCATTGCATACAGACTCAGCAGCGAAGCGTAATCGCCGCTCTTCTCGGCGATACCGCGCAGCTGCTCCTCGCTGTAACCTTCACCGCAGGCTTTTTTATGCCTGGCGTTAATGTCGCTGAGCACGTTAGCCACATCCGGGTCCCCGCTCTGCTGCATGGCGTGGACGTAGGCATCGCCATCGTCAGCCGCCTGCACGCCAGTGACAACGCCTGCGGTAAGCAACGCCAGGCTGAATAGCATTTTTCTCTTCATCATGACCTCATTCAGTGTTTTTCAGATTCAGGACGGTGGCACTCGCCCCGCCTGTCGATCATGTCCAGCGCCTGATTCAGCGCCACGTTGCCGTACACGATGTCGAAGTGGTCGCCGCACTTCTTCACCAGCGCCGGCACCTGCTTTACGCCATAGCGGTCAAAGCGCACCGGGTCTATCTGCACACCGCGCACTTTATAGGTGGTGACCATGTACATCATGTACTTCGCGGTCTGCTCCATGCTGTCGCCGACCAGCCCCCGGAAGTACACCGGGATGTCCCGCGCTTCGGCCGCCTTCATCAGAATGGCCAGCTCTTTTTCCG
>NZ_CALNWY010000071.1 GCF_940807255.1 Mixta sp. Marseille-Q2659
TCTGAGACAACATCTGGCAAGGCTGGGACGGAAGTCACTGTCGTTCTCAAAATCGGTGGAGCTGCATGACAAGGTCATCGGGCATTATCTGAACATAAAACACTATCAGTAAGTTGGAGTCATTACCAACGATACCGTTACGATAATGCTCTGCGCTATTTGGCTCAGAATTTTCATAAGCCTTTTTTATTTGTTCGCTGTTGGCAACGGAAATCGCTTTTAAAAAATTATCCCGCTTAATAAGCAGCGTTTCAAACGTCGCGATATATTCCGCATTGCTGTTGCGCGCCAGCGCCCCGTTGTCATTGCGCCAGCCCTTGCTCTGGCTGTAGGCGTAAAGCGTTTCGCTAAGCGGCAGCATTTTATCGAGGCTCGCCTGATATTGCCTTGCCGCCTCATCCAGCTGCGGCAATTCTCCCGGCAGGCTTAAGCCCTGGTTTAATTGCTCGCTGACCTTACGAAATATCCCAGGATTAACCACCGAATAAGCGGTCAGGGTTGAAGTGAGCTGCGGCTCGATCTCGCGACGATATTTATAAAAAGCATCCGGCAACGAGTAAGTATTAATGCTGGCTTCACTATTAGCCGCCTTAGTAAAAGCGGTAAGTTTGTCGTTAATTTGAGTTTGTGCAGCAGAAACGGGTGAAGCAGAGTTTATATCACCGTCAGAGGATTTATCGCATGAGGTAATAAAAAGCGCCAGCAACGCGGTGATCAACAGGCGCCATGGATTATTTGCCATTTCCTTTCCTGTAATTATTGTTCCTGAAGAGAAGAGATGACCGTTATAAAAACGGTCACTCTTTATTACCTTAGCTTTGCGGGTTTATCAACCAAACGCCTTCGCGATCGACAGTTATTTTTTGTTGTCGTGACTGTCCCTGATTGGTCACGGTAAAGGTGTACTCGCCCGGCGGTAATTGCAGCGAAGCAAAACCGTTTGGCGAAGGCACCAGCGCCTGCTGATTACCGTTGAGTGCCACCTCATCGCCCGTGCGCAGTTTGATATAAACCTGGGCAACCGGCTCCGGCACCACCGCAGGCTGCGACGGTTCAGCAGCGGCGCTGCTTTCCGTGGCGGTCGGCGCAGAGGTACTGGCGACGGGAGCGGCGTTCTGCGTCTGAACGGCGGCGGGCGCAGCGGTATCGGACGGCGCGACGGCAGCGCTTTGCACACCATCATTGCCGCCGCCGGCAATCAGCGCGCCCACAGCAATACCGACCAACACGCCTGCGGCAGCCAGCCCCGGCCACATATAGCGCTTCAGCGGTGACGGCGGCGCCGCTGGCGCTTCCGGTTCAACCGGCACCAGCATGGTGCCCGGTCCGTCAATCTTCACGTTAAGAATATCGTTCAGATCGGAAACCGACAGCTCCATCAGTGCGGCAAAGTCGTCAATGGACTGCGGACGATCTTCCGGCTTCAGCGCCAGCGCCTTATCGATAGCGTGC